>NZ_AP022672.1:867500-1467500 GCF_013374095.1 Sphingomonas sp. HMP6
CCCAACTAAGCGCAAGCTCTGTTGGGGGGCACAGGCCAGGGGGTAGCGACTGTTTAGCAAAAACACAGGGCTCTGCTAAGTCGGCTTCAAGACGACGTATAGGGCCTGACGCCTGCCCGGTGCCTGAAGGTTAAGTGGAGGGGTGCAAGCTCTGAAATGAAGCCCAGGTAAACGGCGGCCGTAACTATAACGGTCCTAAGGTAGCGAAATTCCTTGTCGGGTAAGTTCCGACCTGCACGAATGGCGTAACGACTTCCCCACTGTCTCCAGGACATGCTCAGCGAAATTGAATTCCCCGTGAAGATGCGGGGTTCCCGCGGTTAGACGGAAAGACCCCGTGCACCTTTACTGCAGCTTCAGAGTGGCATTAGGAAAGAACTGTGTAGCATAGGTGGGAGGCTTTGAAGCGTCGGCGCCAGCTGACGTGGAGCCATAGGTGAAATACCACCCTGTTGTTTTCTGATGTCTAACCTCGATCCATGAAACTGGATCAGGGACCCTCTGTGGCGGGTAGTTTGACTGGGGCGGTCGCCTCCTAAAGAGTAACGGAGGCGCGCAATGGTGGGCTCAGGACGGTTGGAAACCGTCTGTTAGAGTGCAATGGCATAAGCCCGCCTGACTGTGAGACTGACAAGTCGAGCAGAGACGAAAGTCGGTCATAGTGATCCGGTGGTCCCTCGTGGAAGGGCCATCGCTCAACGGATAAAAGGTACGCCGGGGATAACAGGCTGATAACCCCCAAGAGCTCATATCGACGGGGTTGTTTGGCACCTCGATGTCGGCTCATCACATCCTGGGGCTGGAGCAGGTCCCAAGGGTTTGGCTGTTCGCCAATTAAAGTGGTACGTGAGCTGGGTTCAGAACGTCGCGAGACAGTTTGGTCCCTATCTGCCGTGGGCGTCGAAATTTGAGAGGAGTTGACCCTAGTACGAGAGGACCGGGTTGAACATACCTCTGGTGTACCTGTCGTTCTGCCAAGAGCGCAGCAGGGTAGCTATGTATGGACGGGATAACCGCTGAAAGCATCTAAGCGGGAAGCCTCCCTCGAGATAAGATTTCATAGAGCCGTCAGAGACCATGACGTTGATAGATCGGATGTAGAAGTGGAGTAATCCATGGAGCTAACCGATACTAATTGCTCTATTCGCGCTTGAGAGTCCCACCATCAATGACAATCCTGGGTAAACCAGCATTGATCAGACGATGTGTCGGATGATTAAGAGCAACGCCTGATAAAACTACGTAACACATGGTAATGCGTGCATCGATTTTAAGGCGCTCCCTTTGCCGGGAGCGCCATGAGACCCAAATCCCGCCGTTCACCGGCTTCATTGCTTGGTGGCTATAGCGTCTGTGCCCCACCCGATCCCATCCCGAACTCGGCCGTGAAACCAGACTGCGCCGATGGTACTAGCACTTAAGTGCTGGAAGAGTAGGTCGTCGCCAGGCATTGTAGCCGGTGAACAGCGCGGATTTTATCTCAGAACCCATTCAAATGTCTCGCCCGTTAGGGCCGCGCGCCTCCGATTCGTCGGAGGCGTTTGCGTCTCTCCCGGATATACCGTTGACGCGGGGTGGAGCAGCCCGGTAGCTCGTCAGGCTCATAACCTGAAGGTCACAGGTTCAAATCCTGTCCCCGCAACCAACATCCCCGACACTCCCGAGGCATCAGCCACGGGAGTTTTTTTGTGTCCGGCGTCCTTCGCCTATGGCGGCCGTAGCCATTTCAAAATGTGGACGTTGGCGTAAGGCGTGCAGACGCTCGCGAACGCTTGATCTCAATAGCCAATACCACCCAGTCTGACCAGATCTGAGTCAGTGGCCACGCGGTGTTTCGGTCGGGCAGGTCCAACTCGGACCAATCAGTCGTCGCCAATGGATCGGCGAGCGGCTACTTTTTTCATCGACGCTGCCCGCCGCTCTGGCGTCCGGACCGCCATGAAGGGGGCGCAATGAAACGTGTCGCACTGTCAACGCCGGTCGGATTCCAGGCCAGCGGGGCGGAGTAAAAGCAGGCCATTGTTGATGCGGGCCTGACGATATGAAGAGGGCCCCGATCGGGGCCCTCTTCATATCGTTGTCGTCGTCGATCAGGTGTCGGTGATCTCGCCGGTTTCGGGGTCGATGATCTCGGTGCCCTGGTTTTGCTCTGCCCTTGCGGCCGAGCGTCGACGGCCGGCGGACTGCTTCAGCCGGTAGCTGTCGCCGTTCATCGTCAGGATGCTGACGTGGTGAGTGAGCCGGTCGAGCAGCGCGCCGGTGAGCCGCTCGCTGCCGAGCACCTGGGTCCAGTCCTCGAACGGCAGGTTGGAGGTGACGATCGTGGAGCCACGCTCGTACCTTTGGGAGAACACCTCGAACAGCAGCTCGGCGCCCGTGGGCGACAGCGGCACATAGCCAAGCTCGTCGATGATCAGCAGCTTCACCGCTGCAAGGTCGCGCTGCATCTTCAGCAGGCGCCGTTCGTCGCGCGCTTCCAGCAGCTGGCTGACCAGCGCGGCGGCGGTCGTGAACGTCACGGTAAAGCCCTTCTGGCAGGCGGCCAGACCGAGGGCGAGCGCGACATGCGTCTTGCCCGTGCCGCTGTTGCCCAGCGCGATGATGTTCTCTCGCCGCAGGACATACTCACAGCGGGCAAGCTCCAGGACGAGCATCTTGTTGAGGCTCGGGATCGCGGTAAACTCGAACGTGTCGAAGCTCTTCACCGCCGGGAACCGTGCCGCGCGGATGCGCCGCTCGATCGTGCGCCGTTCGCGATCGATCAACTCGAGCTCGATAAGCCGCAACAGATAGCGCGGGTGGTCGGTGCCATCGCGCGCGCACTCGCGGGCCACCTTGTCATACTCGCGCAGCACGGTGGGCAGCTTCAACTGCTTGAGGTGATGGGCCAGCAGCACCTGCGGCGTGCCGCTCATCGTGCCGACCGGCATCGTATCGGGTGCGCCGCTCATGCCGCCAGCACCGCATAATCGGCGGCCGAGGTCGTCTTCACCGCCGTTCGCGGCAGGTGCGGATACGCCGCCAGGTCGAGCCTGGCAGGTCGCTGCTCGATGCGCGCCAGCGCGATCAGCTTGATCGCATCGAACCCGACCGCGCCGATCTGGATCGCGTGAGTTACGGCACCCGTGACGATGTCGAGCGGCAGCGCCTCCAGCAGGCGCAGCACCTGGATAAACTCACGCTTGCCCCGGTTGCCCATCCGCGCTTCGAGCAGGTGTCGCAGGTGCTGGAACACGTCCGGCAACGCCCAGCCCTGCAACGCCGCGGCTTGGTCGAGCGCGCCGGGCTTGGTTTCGATCAGCGCCAGATAGTGGAGCGGGTCGGCGACGAACACGCCTTCGCCATAGCACCGCTGGTGGCGAGCGATCTCCTTGCCGCCGCACAGGATCACGACCTCGGCGACGAAGCCCTTCACCACCACGTCCTGGAAGCCGTAGGCGGTCGGCACCGAGTAGTCGTTGGTCCGATAGCGCACGAGCGCCATCGACGAGACCCGCCCGCTGCGCTTCTCGCAGGGCTCCAACGGCACCGCTGGCAGCGCCCGCAGCGCTGTGCGATCGGCCACCAGCCGCTCGCTGATCGTCTCGGCATGGCGGCCGGCACGATCGCGCTGTCGAGCGCGGCAGCGCTCTTCCAACATGGCGTTCAGATCGTCGAAGCTGGCAGCGTGCGGGACCGGCACCATGAAGTTGGCGCGCGAGAACTTGACCAGCCCTTCGACCTTGCCCTTGTCGTTGCCCTTGGCCGGCCGTGCGAAGCGATCGCGGAACAGATAGTGGCTGCACAGCTCGGTGAAGGCCCGCGTGCGTTCACGCTTCCCGTCGCCCAGGATCTTCGCCACCGCGATCGTCGTGTTGTCGTACAGGATCGACAGCGGCACGCCGCCGAAGAACGCGAACGCCGACACATGCCCGTCGAGGAACGCCTCCGTCGTCTCGCGCGGATAGGCCTTCACAAAGCAGGCATCCGACTGCGGCAGGTCCATGCACATAAAGTGGATCTTCTGACGCACGCCGCCGATCACGCCGACCGCCTCGCCAAAATCCACCTGCGCATGACCCGGCGGGTGTGACAGCGGCACGAACGTCTCGCGCCCTCGTGCCCGGCAGAGCCGAACATGGTCCTTCACCACGGTATATCCGCCGGCAAAGCCATGCTCGTCGCGCAGTCGTTCGAAGATCCGCTTGGCCGTATGCCGCTGCTTCACCGGCGCTGTCTGGTCCGCTTCCAGGATCGCATCGATCACCGGCAGCAGCGGCCCCAGCTTCGGCTTCGCTGCAGGCTCCTTGCGCGTATATCCCGGCGGCAGTGAGAACCGGCACATCTTGGCCACCGTCTCCCGGTTCAGCCCGAACACCCGCGCTGCCTCCCGACGGCTGTGACCCTCAACGAACACGAAGCGCCGAACGGCGGCATAGCTCTCCACGGCAAACATCCCCGGCCGCTCCCAAAAGAAGCAACCTTACCAACGGCCGGATTTTACTCCGCCACGCTCAGCACACCGCCGGCGTTCCGATGGCCTGCTTTGTCACCGCCGCATCCACAGGCCGATGTGTATCAAATGATGGCCTATGGACGCCTCTACAGATGCAGCAAACTGACTCTGCTCTATCCGCATCACAGCGAAGCTGGATGCGATGAAGGGTTGATCGGCGAGTATGCCGTCAATTCCAGCGCGGATTGCCTCGAGCTGTTCTCGATCGATGTCGCTCGCGGTGACGATATCGGAAAGAGACTGGCTCGCGTGTGTCCGATGGATGCGAAGGTGTAGAGCCTATGTTTGTGGATCGCACCAATCCCACGCCTGCTACTCCACCGCGCCGTCCATGTGCCGCCGCAGGACTGCGACCGCAGCCAACGGGCCAGGCACATCTCAAAGTCCCCTTCGCTCGCTGCGGTGACGGCGTTGCGCGGCATGTATCGTCTGTTTCGGGCCCGCGGCTCGGGCCGTTCCGCTGCCTCGATTGCGAAGAACCGCTGACCCTCAGGCAACCTCGCGACAAGCGGCGGCATTTCGCGCACCGGCCGGACTCTCAATGCACGGGAGAAACCGCACTGCATCGCTATGCGAAGGAAATCTTGGCGGCGAGCAAGACGCTGACACTGCCGAACCTTATCTTGGAGGATGAAGGCGTCGAAGAATGTGTCTTCTCCGGCGGCATCTATCGATTCGACGAGGTTCTCCCCGAGCACAAGCTCGACACGTTCCAGCCTGACGCACTCGTCCGGATCAATGGCAACGAACTTGCCGTCGAGTTCCTCGTCCATCATGCGGTTGGAGAGGAGAAGCGCGGAAAGGTCCAGGGCCGTAATATCTCTATGGTCGAAATCGACTTGTCGGGGTTGAAGCCTGGAACGATGGATACCGCTGAACTGGACGCGGCGATCCTACACCGCTCGCCGCGAAGCTGGATCCATCATCGCAAGGCCGCAGCCGCGAAGCGTAAGCTCGACGCTGCGGTTGCCGAGAAAAGATCCGAGCGGGGCGCAAAGCTCAAAGGGCATATTTTACGCGCACGGCGCGGAAAGCCGCCCGCGGATTGGAATGACGAGGCTACAGCTGCGGTGCGTCGGAGCGGGCTAGAAGCGCTTATCGGCCTCCAGGCCGATGGTGGGCACTGGTTCACCGTCTCTGACCGTATCTGGCAGGTTCAGGCGCTATACGTCTATGTGATCAAGCCGAGTGAGACTTACTCGCCGGGCGGCAGAGACCTCGAGGTGAAGGGTGATTTCCCCAACGAGCGAGACCTATCGTCTCGGCTCCCTGAATGGATGATTCGCACCGACCTTTCCAAATATCCGCTCAAACGGCTGAGCGAGGCCGGATTTAGTAGCGAATCCTACGGAAGCCCGCACAGCGCGATATGGGGTTATCTCGCCACGCTTTCGGGCATGGGGCAGGCCGTATTCTGGAGTCGGGAGGATCAGAAATTCTTCATAGAACGAGATCTTCAACATCTGCTTCATCGGCGTGTTGAGCTGCGCGGAATCGTGACGCGCCTTCTGCGTGATGCAGAGATCAAGGACTGTGAGGCTGCGTATCCGAGCTGGGCGAACAGTTACCGCATCGATCGCATAACGGCGGCGCAGCTGGTCGAGACCGGCGGCGATGCCTATCAGTTACTGACTTCGCGCTTGTCCAAGCTGCATTCGATGGTGTCGGGCTATCTTCCCAAGGTGGTCAATGATTTATGCGGGTTACCGCTCGAAGCGATCCGTCAGCGTAATATCGACCTGATCGCGGTTGAAGATGCGAAACAGGCTGCAGCGTTGCAAAGGGCCAAAACCGAGCGCATCGACTGGATCCAGGCACAGGCACGCGAAATCCTTCAGGACGAAGCTCCCGCCTGGTTGGAACAGCGAGTCAAAGATGCGCGGACCACATTCATCGATTTCGCTGGCGAGAGTGACGAAGCCATGCGGCGGGTTCAGCATCAGCTCGATCGAGATGGGCAGGTGCGCCGGCAGAGGATCGCGGCGGAGCGTGAGCTCACCGAATTACGAGGTCGGCTGGAGGCCGCCGCTCGGACGGCATTCGCTAACAGTCAGCTTGCCGAGCTATTTCTGAAATCCGGTCACCCGAGTCTTAGCGGGGCTCGGCCTATCGATTATTGTTGCAACTCACACGACTTCGCGCTGGTCGTTAGCTTGATGCGGAAGAGGCGGTAGTTTGCCGCGCGACGTTCGCGAATGGTCGCGCGGTCCTTGGCCTGACCGACATCAAATTCTATGCTCTAACTCCGGGTTGGGATGCCAGAAAACAAGAGCCACCACTACGTTCCGCAGATGTATATGCGGCTGTTCTCGGAAGATGCGACACGGGTTGGCGTGTTCGTCATCCGGACCGGAAAGTTTATACCGCAGGCTCCAATCCGTGGCCAGGCTTGTCGTGACTATTTCTATGGAAAAGACCCTTCAGCCGAGCGAGCGTTCGGGACAATTGAGGGGCACGCGGCCAAGCTATTCAAGGATGCGATCGAATACCGCACGCTTCCCGCGTCCGGCAGCGAGGACCACGAGCGACTGATCTTCTTCCTCGGGATTCAGCATTGCCGGACGATGACCGCCGCCGAGCAGCACAACGAAGGGTCAGTCAAGGCTTTGAAGGCGGTGCTGCGCAGGAAGGCTGAGCTTGAGGGCAACGATTTCATCCTCGAACATCTCGACAAGGTTCGGATCACGCGGACCAACGCCGTTTCGGAGATCGTGAGCTATGCCACCATCGGCGCCAACCTCCTTGCCGATCTCGCGTTCGTAGTCGTCGTTAATGAGAGCGAGGTTGCCTTCGTCTCATCCGATGCGCCGGTCGTCCTCCATAATCGGCTGTTCGAGGGGCAGCATATCAACGTCACCGGCTATGCGAACGTCGGCCTCCAGCTGTTTCTACCACTTGGTCCGCGCCTCGCCCTGTTCGGCTACGACCCGGCGGCCTATTATGTATCAGCTAACGGCCGAGGTGCAGTTAGAGTGACCGACGCCGCCGACGTGCGGTTGATCAACGACCTACAGTGGGAAGCGGCCCACGCGGTGATGCTGGTCGCGCCGGATACGGCTCGTGAGGAACTCGTGTTCTGCGGAACGCGCTGGAGGTCGCTGCGAAAGACCGAGCGGGTCCTATTTAGAGAAGAGGTGGTCGAGGATAACGGTGATCAAGTGCGGACGCGGCAAGGCAGTGGCGAGGCGCCGTCCTCGATCGCTCTCGATCTTTCATTCGTCGAGCTACGGCTGCCGATCCCACCTCGGCTTGGCAGCTACGAGATACCACCATTCCGCGATCCCGCTCGGGTCGCGCGCACCGACCGGGCATTCGCGGTGATGGATGACCTGGAAGGGCGGCGTCGGCGTGGATGAGTTCATCGTCTTCCTCGAGCCCGACTTTCCGTTCGAGGAGGCGGAGAAGATCGGTGCCCGCCTGATGTCGCTCGGCTGCCTCGTGCCGGGATTCGTTCCGCCGTCGGTTGGCCTTCTGGATCTCGGTGCTCTCTTCTACGCGGATCAAGTCGAAGGTCTGGAGACGGTGCTGGTCGTGGACCGGAATCTCGCCTCGCGCATGGCGCAGCTCGCCAGCGAGGGCGCCCCGCGGCGATGGGACCATCCGACCGAGGTGGCAATCAATCTGATGGCCTTCGCGCAGACTATGAACCTCGACATCGAACCCGGGCTCGCCTTCCACGAGCTTGCGCATCGTAAGGGTGACCTCGCGGCGCAGGGGGAACTGAGCTGGTTTCGGGCGGCCGATCGAGGTGCCGCGAAAAAATGGATCGACGTGGCGATGCGCCGTGCGACCACCGTCGACCTGGGCGAGGTCGCGCCGGTCGAAATGCTTGAGCTGTCAACGGCGCTCAACCGGTGGAACCGTAACTACATCGCGACGCTCAAGACCGCCCAACTTTCCCTTCTCGGCGGGAGCCGTCTCGATTCTGTATTGGGGCTGCTCGACTGGATGATCAATGATTTCATCCTTGCCGCGCCGGCGTTCATGTATGCGGCGCGATACTTCGGACCTCGCGCTGCCAGCGCGAAAATGTTCAAATCACTTAAGGCGGAGGATAGGGAGAAGGCGATACTCGGCGTCCGCAATGCCGCGTGGGACGTGACATATCTTAGCGAATTCGGGAGGCTGTCAGGACTTCGGGACAGCACGAACCGGCAATATGTGTTAGCGTCGGCCGATCGCCCGCTGGTGGAGCTGGCGTCGACCCTGTTCTGCGGTCCGGAAGCGACCGAAGATTTTCCTGCCCTGGTCGAAAAGCTAGAGCAATGGTGGCCGCCCAAGGAAGCACTCCGCATCCGGGATCGGTTTTTCGAGTGCGTTGAGCATGTCGGCACAGGTCGCGACCGTGGCGCTGACCTGCCCGGCGATCCAATCTCCGAGATGATCGACGCCGGTGAGGCTTGGATCCGTGAATGGTAGACACGTGACTGTCGCCAAAGCTGGTCGCAACCGGATTCGGCGTCGGCCATCGATTATCGCATGGCGCCGTGATTGCTATGTGATTGCCAGCTCCGGCGCCGACAGCCCCAACCACTCTCTAAGTCATTCGCTGGCACAACCTTATTATGTCATTCGTTGGTTTGCTGCCGTTTTTGCGAGCTGATTTAGTCAGTTTCTGCAAGACCCTCTCGGGACCGTGTTCCGGGATTGGGACCGTAGCCCGAATGTCTTAGGGTAGGTTGCGAGCTTAAAAGGTGACGATCGACCGAGCTCACCAGCGGAACAGATCCCGATGGCCATCCGCCTTGGGCTGCAACGAAGCCTATTTTCTTCTCAAGAATTCCAGCCGCTGCCGCAGGTCCACTGCCAGCCGACGCCTGCCTTCGGTGTTCGGTAAATATTGAATGTGCCGGATGTGTCGGATGTCGAAGGGGATGTCCGCCTCGTTCTGCGTGATCGGGATGACCTCCCGACCCAACGTGTGCGCTATGCCCATTTCGTAGAAGACGTTGGCGTTGCGACCGGTGCAGTCGCAAATCACCACGCTCGAGCGATCGATCAGCGCCACGACGTCGGCGATCACTTCCGCCCGTTCCCAGATCTCATCGGCGCGTTGGCAGCGGAACCCGGCGGCCTCCGCGCTTCTACCGATAGCCCGGTAGATCGCATTGAAGCCGGTGGAGAATGGCATCATCACCGAAATCAAGTTTGGATCGACCCTCTCGATATCGTCTAAGCGGAACACCTGCGGCCGCTGACGCGCTCGCGAACCTAAGCGCAGAAGGGACTGGAACAGGTCGATCTCCTTGATCGCCCAGTGGTTGCGAGAGAACTCGAAGGCGTCATCGATCCCGAACGCGTCACGGTTTGCGTAAACGTCGCTGTTGCGGATGAGTGGCATTCGATCATCGAACCGGTATTCGAGCGTCGCCTGACCGCCACGCACCCGGCCGCCGATGAGCTCACCCACGCGGGCGATCTGGTCGCCTGTCCCTTCAACCATGAAGAGACATGGCAGCGAACGGAGCTGCTCAAAATCCGGTTCGTCACCGGCCTTATATCGAAGCGCGATGGGCCGTTCAGTGCTCTCAAAGATGCGGTCGGCGCCCAGCGTGTCGCGGCGGTCCGCCCATTCGCCTGATTTCACGATGAGATTGAACATGCAGACATATTAGCGGGGGTTGAAGCGCCGCGCTACGGAGACAACTGCGATAACTGTCGGGCTGCGGATCGCTCGTTCCGAAGAGGCACACCCCCGCAGGTGGGTTCGCTCCCGTCCTCTACGACGCGATCGGCCTAGACGCGCCGCGTGAGCAGCTAGCCCTATTTTGGTAACCGCACGACCACCAGACGAGCTGCACGCGGAGATCAGCCTGTTTGCCGTGGATCCGCCGATTGCGCCGAGCGGCATGTCAAAATTGGCGTCAACATGCTCGACGGCCGGACCGAATCCCGCCGCGGAGGCATTTTGCATCACGACGCGACCTTTAGTCTGACGTGTCGAACGCATATTGCGCGACTAGGCTAGCGCAGTGCGCGCGCTAGGTCGTCGAAGCCAGCGCAGTCGTGACATATCGATCCGTGAGCGCGTACGACCGAACTGTGTTTCGCGATCTTGGATTTTCCGTCGCTCGACGATCCTCAATCTTCACCCTCATTCTGAAGGTTATCCCGTCCTTGAAGCGAGCTGCACCAGGCGTTGCCGTAGCGCTGTCGGGCGAGCGCCGAGGTTCGGCCCCATTAAGTTAGAATGTCGGCGCGTGTGGAAGTATCCCTTCCAGGATCAGCCGCTCGCGCGGCCATCCTGAAGGCAACGCGTTGATACCGCGCGCGGATAGTTCGTCTTCGACGCTGCGGTGATGCAGGCCCATGTGCAGCGCGATCTCGGCGCTCCAAGCCACCCGCGCGACCGCGGCGACCACCGCCGCGCGTTCCGCGACGAGCATCTGTCCCTTACGCAAGAAGGGGAAGTCGAGGGCCAGGCCGAGTTCCGGCATGTATTTCGGGGCGATGTTCAGGATCTCGGCGGCGTCCCTCTGGCTGACCGCGTGCGCGACGGCGAAGCCGGGCGGCGCGTCGGCGTCCACGACCGCGTCGAACCGGGCGAGGTCTTTCGCCCGGACCTGGATCGACGTCGTGGTCGGCACCCGCCCGTCCATCCAGAAGGGGACACTCCCGGCGCACAGGGCGCCGATGATCGAGGCCCAGGGCTTTAACCGGCCCCCGATCCTTCGGCTGGCCGACGCCAGACTGACGAGGTCGGCCGGCCAAGCCTCGGTACTGTCGTCTACGCCGCGCGCCTTGCCCGCCAGCTCGGCGGCGAGGCGGCGCAGGCTGACGCCGCGGACCTTCATCGTCGTGGCGGTGCCGAGCAGGACGGGATGGTTCTCCCATTCGAGGAGGCCCGCCGCGCAGAGCTGCTCCACCGCGTAGTGCGGCAGCGCCATGGACTCGGCGCAGCCGCCGACGCGCAGGGAATCCCTGAACACCGGCACCAGGGCGTCGATCTGGGCGACGTCGAACTGCCCCTGCTCCTTGCGGCCGGTGTTGAGTTTGCGGAAGATGATGCCGGACCATTTCTTCAGGACGTCCATGCTCGGGGAGGAGAGGCCGAGCATGTTCTGGACGGGCTTGTAGAGGTAGTAGGGGTGGTTGACGGCGAAGCCGTGCGCGGCGTGCCGGTGGAGGTCGGGCATGGCGTCGGTGACGGTACGCACGACATCCTCGGCCTCCGCGTTGCGGTCGGCGAGCCGCTTCATCCGGGCGCGTAGCGTCTCGAGGTCGGCGGGCGAGTCGCTCAGCTCCTCGGCCTGCCGGGTGACCCACGTGCGGAAACCGTCCGGCCAGGAGCGCAGCGCCGCAGTGCCGGTGGTGACGACAGCCGCGAGTGTCGGTGTGGGCAACCTCGTGACGCCGTGGCGCGACAGGGTTGGGACGTAGGTCGGCTGCATGAGGCCGCCGAGGAGCAACGCCAGCCGGACGAGCGAGCCGGGCGAGATGTCGTCGAGCGTCGCGGGCATCAGCATGCAGGCGGCCTCAACGCCGCGGGTGTCCGGCGAGGATAGAGAAGCGAACAGCCGGTAGTCGTCGGCGAGGGGTTCGGGTAGCGGCGCCTCGGTCGACGGACCAACCTGGAGGGCGCAGCGATCGCAATACCCGATGCCGTGCGAGTGGAACCACCCGAGCGGCGTGTCGCAGTGGTCGCAGCGGTCCACGAGCCGTTCGAGGCTCTCCGGGCAGTAGGGGACGAGCAGGTTCATCCAGCTGGCCCGGTGGTAGCCCTCGCCGGCGAGGGTGCCGGGGCCGATCCGGCGGCGGTTGAACTCGAGGTAGGCTCGCGGGATGATGAGCCTGCCGAAGGCGGCGTCGTAGGACTTCTCGTCGCCGCGCTCGACCAGCCGCACGCCGGCGCGCCGGACGAGCTCGTTCGCCGGGCAGCGCGCGACGAACGCGAGCCGCTCGAGTTCCTCGGGCGTGGCGATCTGGCTGAGCCCGAGGTGCCGGATGTCGACGCCGGCGGCCTCCAGCACGGGCGCCGTCCGCACCAGGACGTGCTGACGGACGCCGCGCGCGACCACGCCCGGGATGCTTTCGCGGGCGCCCACCTCCAGCGGGAACCGGAGGCGGCGGCCGCTCATCAGCTCATGCCGCACCGACGGGCTCCGGCTCTGCCACCGGCAGGGATCCCTTCGGGCCGTCCGCTAGCGAGTCCGGCTCACCGGTGCCCGGCGGGACCGCCGGCGCGGGCGCGGCCGGCGATGCCGGCACGACCGAGAACGGGTCGTGGTCGACCCAGCCTAGGTCCATGGCGTAGTCCCGCACGGCGTTGCTGAGGTCGTAGGCCTCCATCGTCGCGGCCCCGCGCTCGACGGCGGCGGGCAGAGCCTGCTGGATGATGCGTGCCGCTCGGCCGATGTGTCCTCCGGAGGCCTTGATGAGGCCGGTCAGGACTGCGGGCTGGTCGAGGCAAGTCGGAATCGGCACCGCCCCCCGCTTGACCACCTCCTCGTCGTAGTCCGCGCAGAACTTCATGAACTGCTGTCGGTCGGCGGACTTCGACACGTCGAGCGGCAACAGCTTGAGCGGGTCCCCGAGCCGGGCGGCGAACTGGCCGTTGAGCTTGAAGAAGTCCTCCGAAGTCTCGTCACCGATGAAGAGCATCGGCACGACGCCGCGGTCGATGAACGACTGGAGCTTCTTGGTGACTTCGAACGCGTCCTCGGTGAGATAGGCGCGGCCGTAGTCGAGGTCGGCGAGGTTGCGATCGCGCTTGGTGACGAGGATCTGGACCTCGTCGATGACGATCAGCTCGACGCCGAGCCGGCGGACCCACTCCTCGATGCGCTGCTCCAGCACCATGACGTTGTCGTTGGACTTGCCGCGGATGTCGTCGGCGCCTTTCTTGCCGATCGCGAGCGCGCGGGAGCCCGGCTCGTCCAGGAAGTCATCCGCGAGGCGGTTGAGGATGGCCATGAAGAGCATCTTCAACGTCATGCGCGAGGAGATCGTGATGTGGACCACGCGGTGCTTGTTCGGCTCCCTGCCGGCGGCGATCGCCTCCTCCTCGAGTTCGGCGATCAGCCGCTCGGCGATGGCGCTCTTTCCGGCCTGGCTGAACTGGCTGAGACGTCGGCCGCCGAGAGGCGTGCCCCGGCGCTTCTTCGCCGCGTTGCGCATGTAGCGGCGGACTTTGTTCAGGATCGCACGTTGCCGCGCAGTGTCGACCCACATGTTGTTCACGATGTCCTCGGCGAACTCGGCCCGCGCCTGCGCGAACAGGTCGCTGGGATCGGGCTTGGCGAGGCCAGTGGTGCGTTTCGGTTTCTTGTAGGTCGTCATGGTCACTCCTCCTCCGCGTCTTCGTCATTGATGTCGCCGCCGAAAGTCCAAGAGGGCTCGACCATGGCGTCGGCGTCGCCGAGCTCCTCGGCGATGACCTTCGCGGGATCGGAACGGAGGTCGGCGGACCCCTCGGCCCTGTCGGGATCCATCTCCTCATCGCGGTTCTGAGGTGGAGGCATGGGGATGTCGTCGCGCGCGGCGCCGTCGATGTGGGTCGGGATGTGTAGCTCCGGCACCTGGGCGCAGGCTGGGTTCAAGGCGCGCTTGCCGGAGAGGCGGCGCTCCTCGGCCTCGAGGAGCTCGATCGGTTTCTCGCGCTCGCGGAAGGATTTGCCGGAGAGCGTCCTCTGCAGGTTGTCGAGGTGGACCGCCTTTCTGCGCAGGCGCTCACGGTTCGTGATGGCTCCGCGCCCACCGGCGCGCAGCTCCTTCTGGTAGATCTCGTGTTCCCAGCGGTTCAGCCCCCCGGCGTAGCCGGGGTCGGTCGACCACATCGGGAAGTATTCCTTGTTCTCCTCGTCGTAGACCTCGATCATGTCGATGTCGTCGTCCCAGACGCGCAGCCGAACCTCGATCCTCGCGCTCGCCTTGATACGCTTCGCGAACGGTGTGTTGTGATAGTTCGAGCTGAGGGCCTTGGCAGTCCCCTCGCGGTTGAAGCGATAGTGCACGTTGTCGTAGATCAGGCCGTCGTCCGTTAGGATGCAGGGCTTCTTCGGCACGCTGGCGAAGGTGCGCATGACCTCCTTGGGGTCGGTCAAGCGAGCATGCCCGCTGGCGACAAAGTCCTTCATGATGTCCATCGGCGACCTGTTGCCGAGCGACTTCTTGGGCTTGCTGTTCCAAAGGCGCCGGCACTGTTCCACCGCGTCTGCGTATTGCGCGCGCGTGACCCGGGTGTTCCTGATCGGGTCGTAGCCGGTGTCGTGCTTGGCGCGCGGGCCGAGGATGCGTCCGGGGATGGCCGACAGCGTCCGCTTCACGAACTTGTGGTAGTTTTCGAGCTTCGCCTTGGCGTCGCTGTGGTAGGCCTCGGCGAGCTCCGCGGTCGCGAAGATCTTGATTGCGCCGGGCACCATGCGCGGCGAGATCATCGTCCGGTCGCGGTCATACATCACGTCGGACGGCAGCCCGTAGATCATCGCGGCCTTGGGGTCCTCGGCGATCTCCTCGGGGGTGAGGTCGGGCGGCATCATGACGGCGCGCAGCGCGGCGAGGCCGAACTGGGGGCGGAAGGCGCCGGCGAAGGTGGGGTGCGGGAAGATGTATTGCGAGAAGGCGTCCATCGCGATCGTCGACTTCATCTTGCCGATCGGGATCTTGAGGCGCTCGAGGTAGTGGACGCTGTGCTCCCACTCGACGCCGTCCATGAAGATGCGCTCGAAGGGGAGGTCGACCTCGACCGGCTCGCCGGCGGGCGAGAACATGCGGTCGGCGGCCGGACGGCCGTAGCGCGACGCGTGAGTCGAGTAGCACTCGAGGCTGTTGATGCGCTCGCGGACCGTCTCGTAGGACGGCTCCTGCTCGCTCAGGAACGGCACGCCCAAGTCCCTGAGCGCCTGCCAGTCGCCGTAGAGCCCGGCGGCGGCGGCGTCCTTGTCCGCTAGTCGGCCGTTCAGCGTGCCGGGGCGCCAGTAGCGCATCGCCCACTTGTGTACGAGCCGGTCCTCGATGTCCGGGAGCTGGCTGTGGCCCTTTGCGCGGCCAGCCGTGCTGACCAGCGCGCCGATGCGAAAGCCGTGCTTTCTGAGTTCGGCCATCCAGCGCAGGAGCGACCTGGGGTGCGGCTTCCTGCCGCCGTGGTTGTTCTTTGCGATCCACAGCCCGGCGGCGGCGTCGGTCTTGACGATCTTGTCCCTCAGGGCCGCATCAGCCCAGTCGTAGCGCCAGCCCGTCAGAGGATCGATCGAATCGCACGCCGGGCGGTCGAGGTGCAGGACGTTCTCGCGCCGAAGGGTGGTATCGGCTTGGTATTGGGGGTCCACGACGACGCCGCCGCGGAAAGCGGCGATCATCCACTCGATTGTGGGCAGCCCCATCGCGCCGCCCTTACCATTCGGCACGAGGACGACCTCCTCGTCCCCGTCGATGTAGCGGAAGCGGAGGATGCCACCGCCCAGCGCCTCCTCGAAGCGCATCAGGCGGTTGCGGTATTTCAGGATGTGCCCTTCGGGGCACCAGAACGGGATGAACATCGGACTATGCCTCGGGCGGCACGAACGCGGCGAGGAACGCTCGCAGCGCTCCCTTCACCGCGACGGGCGGGAGCGTGACCGGCGTGTCGGCCATTGGCGGTGCCGAGATCGGCATGGAGATCACTCGGCGGTGCATCATGGCGCGGGCGGTGTCGAGCGACAGGGCGTCATGCTTGCCGATGATGTCGAGCACGTCGATCAGCCGGGCGGAGCCGCCTACGTCGCGGACGTGGCGGCGGACGCGGGCGGCGTCGACCTCCTCGAACTCGGTCCGGCGGGCGTCGAAGATGTCCTTCACGACGCGGCGCTCGATGCGGTTCCTCAGGCCTCCCTTGACCCGGCGCTCAAGCGACGCGCCGTGGTCTTCGAGCAGCGCCTGCGCGAACTCGAGCCGCTCGACGAGGTCGGGGTCATCGAAATAGTCCTCGCTCGCCTTGTCCTCGCCGAAGACGACTTGGTGGTTCTCGGTCTCCACGCCCCAGTCGAGGGTCATGTGCCGGGCCTTTCCGGCAAGCGATACCCACTCGATTCGGAGCGCCTGATACTGCAGGTCGAGGCGTTTCGGATTCACTTCGTCCCAGCGGAAGCCGTAGGTTTCGTGCGGACCTTCGAAATACTGGTCGCGTCCGGCCTTCTCGCTGTGCGCGGCCGTCATCGACATGAACGATGCGTAGCGGAAGTTGATGCGAACGGCGCCGAGGTCGCGGGCGGCGACGAGCTTGGCAGCGTGACGCGTCGGCGGATCGACCGGGCGGGGCCTGCCAGCGTCGCGCGGGTCGCGGGTGTCGCTGCCGCGCCGGTGCCGGCTGGGCGACCAGGCGGGTCCGGGCTCGGGGCGGTAGGGGCGGCACTCAATCGGGTGTCTGATCCTGATGACGCCGGTCGGGATGTCGTCTGCGGTTGCGGTCGTGTTGCTCATGGTCTTTTGCTCCAGCCACGTGTTGGCGGCCCGTCCCGGGGGAGGTTTCCGGGACGGGCCCGGGTTCAGGAGGGGAAGCGGTCGCCGGGACTGCGGCACGAGAGCCGCATCATCCAGCGCTCGATCCTTGCCTTGGCCAGGGGGTCATCGGCGTGCGAATGCCCCTCTTCCGCCGCGCGCAGCACCCAGTCACGAATGCAGACCACGTTGCCGTAGCCGCGCTGGACCCGCGGGGTGTGTCGCGCACGCGACCACGGCGCTTTCGCCGCCCGGCGCCGCGCGGCAGCTCGTTTCCGCGCCTCCGACGCCGGAACGCGGTCCAGACGGATGGGAATGTCGTTATTGTCACTCATGGTGGTCTTTCCTGTATCCAAGGCACGCGTCGGCGATCCGCCGACCGCGTGCGGTCTCGGTTGGTTCGGTGTCCGGTTCTGATCGGACTGGATGCCGCGCGATTTGCGCGGCGGCGGGTCATATGTCGGGGACGTCCAGCTGCCACCGCGCGATTCGGCGGCTCGGGAGGGGGATGGCGATCGGTTTCACGGATCGGCTGCCGAACGTATCCCCAAGCGTGATCTTGGAGGCTCTGCCGTGCAACCAGGCGAGCGTTGGGGAGTGGCGCGCTGCGGCGAAACGACGATCTGGTTCACCATTTCTGCGGTGTTCCCGATTGTATTGGCTCATCACGACGCTCCCGACCTCAAACCGGAGAATCGCTCCGGGCGGATTACGGAAGTATGCTGTAAAAGCTACGGGTGCAACCCCTATTCTGCATTATTGTTGTATTTTTTACGTGAGCGCTGTAGCGATTTCGGATGGCTAGACGGAACCGCATTGGTCAAACGGACATCCGCTCCGCTGCGGAGGACAGACTTGATCCCGATGGCGCGCTTCGCGCTGCGCTCGGGCGGGCGCCCGATGAGCAGGAGCTCGAACTGTGGGCGGGCATGCCCACGGACAGGCGGCTGGCGACGCTCGCGCGAATCTCTGTTCTGCGCCGCTGGGTCGACGAACCTGGCGAGCTGACTGCGGCGGAGGCGGCGCGGGAGGCCAAAGTCGCGGTCAGCCGCTTCTATGAGATCGCGGCCGCGTGGAAGGCATCGTCGACGCTGCATTCGCTCGGCACCTTCGCGAAGCGGCCGGGGCGGCGGGGATCGCGGCTGGACGGCGATGTAGTGAACACCATTCAGTCGATCCTGCCCGGGGTGGTGGCGTCGGGCGGCAGGGAAGCGAAGGTCTCGCGGCTGGTCGCGCAGCTTGCCGCTGATCCACGTCTCGTGGGTGCGGACCTGCCCCATGTGAACACGCTGCGCACGATGGTGGAGCGCGAGCGGCGCCGGCAGCGCGCCGAGCAGCTCGTCGGCCTCCGACCCGGCCTCGACGCGTCGGCCTGCGAGCTGCTGCGACCGGATGGCCGACACCATATCATGTTTGCGGTCGTCGACCGCACGTCGCGACTGATTTTAGGATTTAGCGTCGGCGAGGTGGGCGACAGCCGCTCAGCTTATGCACGAGCCTCGCGTGATGCTCTGCGGCGGATCTCCGCGCCGGAGGCCGCGGCTTGGCCTTGGGCCGACGGGACGCAACGCATCGATGTCGTCGCGGGTGCCGACGGCGACGCCTTGATGTCTCTGCGCGCGAGATATGAGGCAGGAGGGACCGGACCGTTCTTCGGAATCGTCGGGACTGGTCGCCGGTTCGGCCGGTATCTCAAGATCGTCGCTGGCGACGCTGTGGGCGGCTTGAGGCTCTTTCGGGCGCGGACGGAGAGCGACGCAGTCTCCGACAGCGGCCTGAAGTACAATGACGCCGATGCGACTACTGCGATTGAGCTGGGCGTTGCGAAGCACAACGCCGCGGTGATGGCGGCCAGCGTGGCCGAGGGTTCCGCGCGGCCCGCGCCGGACACGCTACGCATCCTGAAGTTCCTCGCTGATGCCTAGGGACGGGGCGCGGTCGGCTCTATTCTCTGACCGCCGCTGACGACCAGTCGCGCATTGTGCGCCGATACGGCCGCGCCGATCGCCGCCACCGCGTCGGCGGTCGTGATGGCGGAAGCGTGACGAGATGCGACGAGCGCCGTCCCCGGCCTCGCCATCGACGCGCGGTGCACTATCTGGAGGTTCCCGAGCCGATTGCCGAGCACGCGCCTGAGTGAGGGTCGGTCGTCCGCTGGATTGCCCGATTGATCGGGACCGGACTGGTCGTCGTTGTAGTGCGGTGCCCGGATCGGCGGGATTGCCGCACCAATGGCGTCGAGTTGCGTCAGCAAATCCGGGAAGGACGGCGGGATGTCCGGATCGCAGCTTACCCGGGTGGCCATGATGACGCGGCTTGGCAGAGCGATCGCGATCAACAGGCGTGGCATGATGATCTCGGCACCTTGAGCGACTGGCAATTTGACGGCGCACTCGTCGATGAGCGTCTCGGCGGCGACGTCGGGGGTCGACACCATGTTCGCCCGGGCGTCTGCGAGTAGATTGTCGACCGTGCTGTCCGATGGCGTCGCTACGCTCTCGGCCGCGCACCGCCTGGCGACCTCTGCGAGCACGATCCTCCGTCGCGCCGTGGGTCCGAGTGCGTCGATGGTTTCCCGCACGACCTCGAGCGGCCGGGCGGGCAGGCGCCTCGTCGTCGCGACGGCGTTCCTCGAGCGCGCGCCCGGGATTGCCGATGCGTCCCGCGTCGTGCGCCAAACGCGTGCCAGCATAAGGAACTGTGAGACCGAAAGACCCATCCGACTGGCGAATGCCGCCCGGACCTCCAGGGGAGGGCGGTGGACTGCCACGAATTCATCGAGAATGCCCACGCGCCGACGGATCTCAGGCCAGCGCGCTGGGTCCACTCCGGACAGATCGATGTCCTTCTGCATATGTTTTCTCTTCCAATGGGAGGCTTGAGGTGGGTGAGATCATGAGCGGCCAAGAGTGGTTCGGCGCGTGCGGCCTTGCCCCCGACGCGACGCTTTCGCCGGCAAGGTGCTCGCAGTAGTCACCGTGGCGTTTCGCGGGGGCGGCCGCGGTGATCAAAGTGCGGATCCCGCTGCGGAATGACATTCCGCGGTCGGAGTCGACGGCCAGGCCCGATCTAACTTTTTGCGAGGACGCCAACGCGTGCGCCGATCCTCTCGCTCGCTATGCCTTGGGCCGTCGCCGCGTCCGATTACGGTGTCGGCAGTCATCGCGGCGACGCGGCGACGGATCTCCGGCCAGCGGCGCGGGTCCACGCCCGTCAGATCGATGTCTTGCATGCTGTTTTCTCATCAGAATCTTCCATCGCAATGAAACTCCCACGGCCTGAAGCCGCGCTTCGGATCATTTGTGGGTGCCTCTGACGTCGGCATGGAGCTCCGGCGGCCGCGCCCTTGGTGCGGCGCGGAAGCCGATGGTGAGCGCAGATGGAGCCAAGCGGCGTGGCACCACGCTTAGGTTTCCCCGGTGCTGCGGAGCTCCGGTCTTTTTGCGGATCAGGCCAGCGATTTGCCAGCCGCAGTGCGTCGCCCCGCCGGGATTCGTGCAATACGCAAGACTTAAACGTTACATATAACGTTACAGAGTAACACCTTTCGCTTGCCATTTCGGCTCGGACCGTCCAACTCCTGGGCATGGCAGAGGACAACGATGTGGCGGCCGGGCTGGAACGTCTGGCAAAGGCGGTCGGCGGCTACACCGCGGTAGCGCGCAAACTGAGTATTTCGCGACAGGATCTCTGGCGCTATCGCACCGGGCGCAGCACTCCGAGGCCAGCGCTGATGCGTCGCATGCTTACACAGATGCCTCCACCTGGAAGAGCTGACGTCTACGGATCCGACGGCGAGACAGTCGCTCATCTCGATCGAGAAAGTGTTACTAAACTGCGCGGATATCTGTTACACTTGGTTCATCTGCTTGATCTTGACGAGCGGACCCGGAGCGGCCCACAACGAGAAGGCGGTTGAATCGAGAGGATTCGGCCGATTGCGGTGACAGATGAGCAGAGCGGACCTCGTAGTTCAGCTGGCGGAGGCCGGCGCACAGAACGATCATGTGAAGCTCGAGCGCACCGTCGCGGCGCTGGTCGCAGAGGCACGCGGCAAGCAGCATCACACGCTTGCTGATCGTCTCGCCAAGGCGCTCGGCGCAGTGGCACCTCGCCCGCGGCAGGCTCCGCGCGCTGTCGGCGGCAGCGTTCTTCCCGATAAGGTCCGCGACCTGCTGATCGAGCGGCCCGCTCGCCGAAGCCTCGAGGACCTGACCTTGCCACCCGAGGTGGAGGGGCAGGTAAGGGATTTGATCGAAGAGCAGAGTCGCGCCGATCTGCTCCGTGCGAATTCGCTCGATCCGCGCCACCGGGTCATGCTCGCGGGACCGCCCGGAAACGGCAAGACGACACTGGCGGAGGCGATCGCATTCGATCTCGGCGTGCCATTCTTCACCATTCGCTATGATGCCGTGATCGACAGCTATCTCGGTGAGACGGCTGCCCGGCTACGCAGGGTGTTCGATTTCGCGCGCGCGACGCCATGTGTGCTCTTCCTCGACGAGTTCGACGCTCTCGGCAAGGAGCGTGGCGACGTGCACGAGACCGGCGAAATCAAGCGCGTGGTGTCGTCGCTGCTGCTGCAGATGGACGACCTGCCGTCTTACACGGTCATCGTGTGCGCCTCGAACCATCCCGAGCTGCTTGATCGCGCGGTCTGGCGTCGTTTCCAGCTTCGACTGGAACTGCCGATGCCGTCTCGCGCGGATCTCCGGCGTTGGCTTGAGCACGTCGGTGCGGATCGCCGAGCGCTCGGTGTCGATCCGGCGGCACTTGCCCGTGGTCTGGAAGGCGGCAGCTACGCAGAGGCGGAGGAGTTCCTGCTGGACGTCAAGCGCAAGATCGTTCTGTCGAACGGGCTGCCGAACGTCGTCGTCGCGCAGCAGTTAAAGGTGTGGAAGAAGCGGTTCGGTCCGAAGGCAGGGGTAGCGATTGAGAATGGCCGACAAGAACCAGATCCTACCGCTCACTCGGACACCTGACGACGGTCTTGCTAGAATAAACGGTCGTCAAGACAAGCGCCGCCGTTATACGGTCGCTCCTGAAACGCAGGCAGCGCGGCTTAGCCGGATCGATCGCGACTTCGCGAATATTCTCGATCGCGACGACATCCAGGTGCTCGACAATCCTTCGTCGTTGGCCCCGGAGCGGGCTCTCGTGATCGAGATCATAGGGTCACCGAAGCGATTCGTGAACGCCGCGAGGAAGATCGGGTTGGAATGGTTGGCCGAAGAGGTTGCGATCCTCCGCGGGGTCCGCTCGTATTTCGATCCTGGTCTTGGACTGCCTGACGAGGACGGGGAGGAGAACGATACCGACCAACTTGATGAGGACGATTTCGACTTCCTGCTCGACGATCGGGATGGTGGCGAGGATGATCTCGCGATTGCAAACGAGGAGTCGGGCGGGGCGCTGTATCTGGGCATGCCGACGCGGGAGACGTTCCGGAGCCTGCGCAACCTGTGGGACCTCTTCAAGGCCAACAAGTCTCCACCGGATGGCCATGGTGACTGGTGGGGGCTTTTTGGACTTTTACACGACATTCGTCCCTGGGGCCCGGAGGACCGCATCGGCGAGGCCGCCCGGCAGCGCCTGAAGCTCGAACAGAGCCGCCACGCGGGAGACGACCTGCGGGTCGAAGTCGATCTCTGGTATCGGGGCGACGCGCTGACCCGCGCTCGTGCCGTTGGTGAACTCCGCGACACGGTCGAAAGACTGGGAGGAGCCATTCTGGATGAGCTACGGATCGACGAAATCCTGTATCATTCGGCGCTCGTGCATCTTCCAGGCGCAGCGGTGGACGCGATCGTCGAGCGTTCGGGACCGTTGGCGCTGGATGACGACATCATGTCGATCCGGCCGCAGAGCGGCTTCCGGTTTAGTCTTGAGGACCTCGTCACCGACGAGGATCTGGACGATGGCAAGGGCCCGGAGGACCCCGTCCGCGCCTCGATTGGAGCGCTTATTGACGGTTGGCCTGTCTCCAATCACGTGAAGCTGCGCAACCGGCTCGACGTCATAGAGCTTGACGTGGCTGACACGCTTGCCCCGCTGAGCAAGCGGGTGCACGGCACCGCCATGTCGTCGCTCATACTTCGCGGGGACCTCCATCACGACGATGGGCCACTGGACCGCCGCTTGAAGGTGGTGCCTGTCCTCCTGCCCGACGGCGGCTTCGAAGCGCCGCCTCGTGACAAGCTCGCGCTCGGCATCATTCATCGCGCGGTGATCGAGTTGAAGGAGGGGACAGGGGGGCAACCTGCCAGCGGACCCGACGTCGTGATAATCAACCACTCGATCTGCGACGAGGCCTTCGGGTTCGCGGGGACGGTCAGCCCATGGGCCCGGCTGCTCGATCATTTGGCGTGGAAGTATAAGGTCCTTTTCGTCGTCAGCGCGGGCAACATCCGTGACACGTTTGAGGTGCCCGGCTACCCGACTGGCGCGGACATGCGCTTGGCGACGCCTGAGCATCGGCGTGGCGAGATCCTGCGGGCAATAGACGCGGCCAAGGCACAACGGACGTTGTTTTCGCCTGCCGAGTCGGTGAACGGCCTCACCGTGGCGGCCGCGCATAGCGACGGATCGCCGCATAGGCTGACTGGGAATGCGACCGATCCGTTTGTGGATTTCAAAGCGCCCAACCTGGCGTCAGGGCTTGGTCATGGGTTCAATCGATCGGTGAAGCCTGACGTGATGCTTCCAGGTGGCCGCCAGGTCGCACATCCGACCGAGGGCCAGATCCTGCGGGTCCACGGTCGAGAGCATCCTGCGAGGTTTGGTCAGAGCGTTGCAACGCCGGACCCCAATCATGGCGACCTGACGATGACCCGTCTGTCGGCCGGCACTAGCAACGCCGCCGCGCTTGCAACCCGGACTGGACTGCTCATCGGGGACGTTCTCGACGACTCTCCGATCAACGCGGGAGGACCATGGTATACCAGGCCAACGGCGGCGTCCGTGCTGAAGGCGCTCATCGGTCATGGGGCAAGCTGGGGAGAGCTGGGACGGGACATGGCCTCGATACACTCGTCGGCGGGTTCGCTGCCCAGACGGAAGGAGGCAGTCTCGCGGGCGATCGGCTACGGGCCGATCGACGAGAGCCGGATTTCGCTCGGGGGTCCGCATCGTGTCACGCTTCTCGGCGAGGATTCGATCGGGATCAAGGGTCGCCACGAGTGGCGTGTTCCACTGCCGGACGAGTTCTTTGCGTCGACCGAATTCAGGAAGGTGGTCGTCACGCTGGCGTGGCTCACGCCGGTTACGCCCAATAGTTCGCAATACCGGACGATTGGTCTCAATATGATCGACGATAGCGGCAAGACGCAGCTCTGGCAGGGGATGAAGCGCGTGGGCTTCCAGCCCGCCGTCGGTTTCGCGCGTCGCGGCACGTTGATCCACGCGGTCTATGAGGGAAACAGGAAGGCTGTCCCTATGGATGAGAGGGGAGATTTCGTCATCAACGTGCAGGCCAACTGCAACATGCCCGGGATGACGAAGTTGATGGTGCCCTATGCGCTCGCGGTAACCATCGAGGTCGCCGATACGATAAGGGGCGATATCCGTGACACGATCCGCGATCGCCTCCGCAGCCGCAGTAGGACGAGAACATGACCGAATTCGACGAGCAGCTGAGCCTCTGCCATCAGAGCGAGACGGTTGTCGCCGCCTTTCTCGAGCACCTTGGCGACATCGATGGGGCGCGGGAGCTACTTGAGGCGGGTGCCCGGGGCCAGGGTCTAGCGTTGTTCGACAGGCCTTGGAACTACTCGACGCACGTCTACGGCTTCATCGAGGCAGGACGTAACGATGATGGTCTGATCCCGGTCACGCCGGCGATCCGGTCCGTGGCTGACCCGTCGCTCGTCGGTCGGCAGATCAAGGTAACGCTCGATGGATTCCGCGTGGCTGCATATCCCGGGATAATTGGCAAACATAAGGTGCTGATCGATTTCGAGGGTCGGGATCAGGCCGGTGCAGAAGCCCAGGACCTGCGGTTCGCAACGGTGCTCAAGGTGGGCGACAAGGAGTCGGCAGCGATAAGTGGGCTGCCGATCTTCACTGGTCTGACGGTTCCCGGAGACGGTCTCTCCTTCAAGGTCCGCACCGTCCTTCTAAGCAACGAGGGCGATCAGGCGATCATCGACGTGCTGCAGAGTTCTCTGTTCAAGGAGGGGCTCAAGCTGATGGGCACCGTGCAACCGGCGTTGCCGCAGCTCGTCGCGCTCGCTGGTGGCGTCACCCAGAATCTCATTCGGCGCGAGTGGAACAAGCAGGTTCAGGAATTTGAGCTGGGTCTGGATTTCAGTGGGTCCCGCACGTCGGCGCGCCTGCGGAAGGGATCCTACGTGGTCGTGCAGGTCCCCGGGGAGAACATGTGGAGGTGGGACCGGTGGGCTCTAGATCCGAGCACGATGGCGCTCGTGGACGCCGACGGCAACATCGCCCCATACAACACCATCGTCTTCGCAGTGACGGACAGCACGGCCGAGACCGGTACTTCGGCCATCAGGGCCGCAGGTCGGAACGGTCTGGCTGTCGCGGACGGCAAACCCATAGCGAAGCCTAGACCCAGGCCGAAGAGATCGACCAGCGCTAGCTGACCGCGTGCGCTCGGTCAGCGGGGTTACGGACAGGGTTTCCGCGGGCACGGATATCGTCTGACCACCGCGGGGGAGGGCTTGGCATTGCCCGCAGAACACCCGCGACCGACTGCATCAGTGTATAATGTGAAGCGCGCTCCAGCTGGATTATTTCAAAGACGACAACCGGGCACGCTGTGTGTCCCGGGGTAGCCTTGGAAGACTTCGATGAAGATGAAATCGATCGCATCCGTTCTGCTTCTGACGATCACCGCGGCAGCGCCGGCTTTTGCGCAGACGAAGCCCACGGTGGTGCTCGTCCATGGCGCCTGGGAGACGGCCGGAATCTGGGGGCAGGTCGAAGCCGGCCTCGAGAAGGATGGCTTCCGTGTTCGCACGGTCAATCTGCCGGGCCGGCCCGGAAATCCGGTCGCACCCGAAAAGGTGAGCCTCGCCCTCTACCAGAAGGCCGTTTCGGCCATGGTGGACCAGGAGAAGGGCAAAGTCGTTCTCGTCGGCCACAGCTTCGCCGGGTTCCCGATCTCCGCCGAAGCGGAGGCTGAACCGGCCCGGATCAAGACGCTGGTCTACGTTGCGGCTTATCTGCCTAAGGATGGCCAATCGCTCCTGGGGCTTCCGATAGGGAGCGAGGGTGTCTGACCCCTCGGGAAGCGTAACGTGGCCGGTCGCGGCGTACGTGCTCCCGAAACCCTCGTCGCCGGATCAACCCGGCGCTCGAGATCTGGCGTTGGGATAGCTGCTCCGCGGATTAACTCGGAATGCCGGAGGACCTAGATGGCGATCTTCATACCAACGGCGATCGGCACCACCTTCGCGCCATAGGCGCGCTCGAATGCATTCACGGCGCGCCATCCAGTGCAGTGGCCGGGTAGTATCAGGTCCACGTCGAACTGAGCGAAGTCGGCGACGGTCTTGCCGATGATGGCTTCGTTAGCGCCCGACAGATGGTAGCCGCCGATGACGGCATGGATCGGAACATCCGGCATGTCGCGCCGCGCGGCATGAAGCACGTTCACGATCCCGGCATGGGAACAGGCCGAGAAGATCACCAGCCCTTTGCCGCGCGGATTGAGCGCAAGATACTCGGGAGACTTGTGGTCACGTCGCGAGGGATCGAGGTGATGCGAGATGTAGGGGATGGCGAAGACTCGAAAGCCGCCGATAGGGGACGCCAGGCTGTAATCGACAGCGGTATCTACGACCTCGAGGCTTGACCGTCCAACGGAAAGGTATGTGGAGTCGATGAAAGTGATTCTGCCGACGGTGTATCCCTTGGCGATGTCCGCGGCGCTTGGCGACGCCCTGACGACCCGACCCGGAAGCTGGTCCTCGTGAGCCACTATGTAGGACGGGTCGAGGACGGAGTAGTCGCTGATTTCTCGAGAGGTTCGTAAACGTTTGTAGTCGAGCGAGATGCGCAGGCCGTGCGCGAACGCTGGTTCGATTATGAAACCCACGGAAAGGGTCCTCGCAACCTGCGGCTTCACATTGGGCGAGCCGCCCGACAGCTGGAACTTGAAGTCGCTCAGCGAGAATGGAGGCGTCCCGCCGCGCTTGGGGTGCGACATGTTGAAGGTTAGGGTGTTGGATCCAACCGGTGTGATCTGGGAGGCCGTAGGGGGCGTGTATGCTCATCGCAGGCCTGACGGGATCGCGTTGATCACGCGGTCGTGGCCCAGCGCCACATCGCACTTGCCGAGATGATCAGCACGACACCGAGTGCGAGCGCCATAACGCCAACCATGCGGAACGCGTATATCTTCCGTTCGTCCGTCGCGCGCGCGAGTGCGATGATTATGGCGCTCCCGATAAGAACGAAGGCGAGCGCGACTATGAGCATTATGACGATGCTCATCTGTCGCGACCGTCGTAATTACGAGCCGAGACCACATTTACGATCCCACCGTCGCTCACGCCGGCTCTGAACATTGCCTGCGTCAACCGCTTCAAGCCGCGCGGTCATGGATGCCGACGTCGATCGCGATGCGCGGTACCGCATGCGTCGAGATCTGGACCGTCAGAACTTCCCACTGGGAGCGCCGGGCACCGGTTCAATATGGCGCGATTTCCGCGCGTATCGCGGCGAGTTCCGGTCCCATCTCATTCGACATGCCATCGAGCTCGGTTGTGACCGAAGCGTTGTAGCTGGAGTGCACCGCTAGTCGATCTATGGCAGCTGTGAAAAGTGGCGCCGTTGGAAGGATGGGATCGGTGGCTGCGTTAAATACCGTGCTGAGACCTTTCTGGTCAATCAAGCCTTCCTGTTCAGCGCTCAGCGGGTTGTCTCGAGCCCTGCGGACAACACTTTTGGTCCGCCGATCGAAACGTGCTTTACGGATTGCCGCCTGTTCAAATTCAATCGCGTTCGGCATCGAGCGTCTCCCGGGAGTCACATAGTTGACTGATTGAGCCCGAGGGTCGTCCTTAATGCTTTTGCCCGCCATTATACCTGCGTATCGCACGCCACGCATATGAGGGACGGCACGCAGGAAAAACAGGGAAAGAGCTGAAAATGTTGTTCTCGGCATCCACGCTGCATCATGCCTGGTGGCGACACTCGTGGAACTCAGCCTCAACCGCACAACCCGTTTCGGTCACGACATGGCGGTTGAATTATCGAATGTGAACGGTTAGACCGCCAGGAAGATAAGGAGAACACATCATGTCCGAAGTGATCGACCGGAACGCTGCTTCCACCCGCTCCGCGGTGATAGCTTCCCGTTCTGCAAACCCCGCCCTTCAGCGGCTTCGCGATCGCGTCGTCACCGGCACGCCTGCAAGCGATGTCATCACGAGCTACGACCGGATGCACCACCGTCACAGTCGTTCATAGGATTGGGTCATGCCCGGAGCGAGGATCACATCTTTCCTCGTAAAGATCGCGTCGAGGTGTAATCTCGATTGTGATTATTGCTACGTGTATCATCACGCCGACCAGAGCTGGCGCACTATGCCGCGTCTACTTTCCGACGAATGCCAAGCGGCATTCGCGCGGCGCATCGCCGAATACACGGCTGCTGCAGAGATTGATCGGGTTACCGTCATCTACCACGGCGGCGAGCCTTTGCTCGTCGGCCATGCGCGCATCGTGGACTTTACGCGAACACTTCGGGCAGCCGTCGGCCCCCGAGTAGAACTAGACGTTGGCATGCAGACCAACGGCTTGATCCTGACGGATGCGGCGCTCGATGCTTTTGAGTCCGAACGCATCGCGGTTTCTCTGAGCATGGATGGTCCGCGTGGTGCGCATGACCTGCATCGCAAGACGCGCAAGGGTCGGTCCAGCTATGATCGCGTCGAAGCAGCGCTGGAACGGCTCAAGCTCCGGCCCTCGGTCTTTTCAGGGGTCATTGCGGTCATCGACGCATCGGTTAAACCGGAGACGCTTCTCTCGTTCTTCGCGGCGCACGGGGTTCCGCAGCTCGATTTTCTTCTGCCCGACTCGCATCACGATCATCTGCCACCAGGCCGGCTTGTGGACCCCGGGCTCTATGAGCGATGGCTGATCGAGGCGTTCGATGCTTGGTTCTATAGCTATCCTGAATTGAGGGTGCGCACTTTTGAGGCCCTTTTGGATGTGATCGCCGGTCTTCCTTCGGGGACGGATGCATTTGGGTTCGGTGACGTGAGCCTCGTCACGCTCGAGACCGACGGGACTTGGCACGATCTCGACGTCCTCAAGGTAGCGGGTGCCGGTGCGACGCGACTGGTCGGATCGGTGATGGATACCTCGATCGAGCAGGTCGCGTCGTCCACTGCGCTCGCGGCTCATCGCCGCATGCTTACACGGTCTGGATTGTGCGAGGCCTGCCGCGACTGCGACATCGTCGACGTCTGTGGCGGGGGATCATTACCCCACCGCTTCGGCAATGGTGGCTTCGACAATCCGACCGTCTATTGTGCGGAGATGAAGGCGCTGGTCGCTCACGTCCGGAAGCGTCTGCACGAAGGTCTTGTCGGACCCTCGAAATCCGACGATGCCGTCCCGGCCTTCGACCTTGGCGAGTTCGAGATGGCGGAGACCAGCCGTAATGTCGTCTCCGACCTTCGTGAGGAAGCCCTGGCGGATGATTCCGACGGGCTCCGGGCGGCCCTCGACATTCTTGCTGACCTTTGCATCGGACCGCCTGTCGATCAAATTCGAAGGATCGCCGGTCGGGCGGGCACCGTGGCGTGGCAGCGCGCGGTGCGTGGCCGAGGCGAAGGACGGATCATTTGCGACGTGGCTGGGCAAGCGATCGAGATTGACGACGAATACCTTGAGCATTCGGCCGCTGCTGTCCCGACGGTCGGGTCGCTTGAGGTCGCGCTAGATGACCCGTGGCTGCGTAAGCCTTTCGGGGCCACCATCGTGTTTGAGGACGAGTCCGTCGCGCAGCGCGGTCGCGCGCTGGTCCTGCAAGCGCTCCGGATCATTGATGAATGGCGGCCAGCGCTGGCTGAGGAGTTGCAGGCGATATGTTCTGCAGTCCAGTTCGTGAGGGATCCGACAGCGCACCCTGACAAGATCGTCTCGTTCAGCGACGACTCCGTGCCGGGCGCGCTCTACGTCTCGATCAGGCAAGGGAGCGGTCTCGTCGACGTGTTCGATCTCGCGGATTCCCTTGTGCATGAATACCGCCATCAGAAGCTCTACCTATTTGAGCGCCGTCACCCGACGACCGTCCCGGGCGCGCTCGTGGTGTCTCCATGGCGTGAGGAGCTCCGGCCGGCGTCGGGCCTGCTGCATGCGGCCTTTGTCTTCGTGGAGCTCCGGCGTTTTTGGGAACACGTGCGTGATCGCGGGCCTTCGCGTCTGCACAACCGCGCCGTCGCACAGCTCGAGGATACCGAGCGCAACCTTGAGCAGGCCTTCGAGACCCTGAGGCACAGCCAATTGACCGCAGCGGGTCGTGCCCTGGTCGACGTCCTTGCCAGCAGGGAGCGCAGGCTTCCAATAGCGGCGTGACGCTCCGGGTGCCTCTTGAAGCGCTACCGCTGGAACTGCACGCTCGCCACGGTCGGTTGCGCGACTATTTCTGCGACAAGGATGCTGAGGCCTCGCTTGATGGCTCGGGGTGGCGTCTTGAGCTTGCATGGCCCAATGCGCCCGAGCGGCACGTCGACACCCGTATCCAAGAGGTTCTGGCGGACTGGGGTAGAATCTCTCTTTCAAGCATGGCGATGGCTCGATGTCGCAGTGGCCGCGTCCTCACCGCTCTTTACGACACCTGGACGCTTCCCAGCTGGAGCGAATGGGCTGACCGGGCCAAGCCAGCTGCCAATGATCCCATCACGATTCTGCACATCGACGACCACCGCGACCTTGGCTCGCCGCGTCTGGTTGTCGACGACGACGGGTTTCGGGACCTAATCACGGGGCGGCTTTTTGATGTCCGTGATCCGTCATCCGTGCGGTCGGCCTGCGAAAGCGGAGCTGTCGGTATGGGCAGCTTCATGACCCCGTTTCTGTGGGAGTTCGCCAGTTGCGACGTCCGGCATCTTGGTCAGGCTCCTAAGATTTCAGAAACGGTCGACCACGCGATCGAGCGCCCGACGGTGGTGGACGATCTGCTTGCGCCAGGAAGCGAACGCCCCGCCATAAATCTCTTGCAGGCGTCGTCTCCTGGCCCGGGGCGCTTTAGAGCGACCGACGACCTGTCGGCGTGGTTGGAGGACATCGGACCGGGACCCATCCTTCTTCACGTGGACATGGACTATTTTAACAATCGATACGACGGCGATGGCGACTGGCCTGACCGTTTTCCGAGGCTTGATCCTCCAATCACCGAGGTCCTCGCACGCATTGACGCGGTTGCAGCCGCGCTTCGGCAGGCGGGCGTCGTCGATCGGATTGTTGACGCTGTGGTTGCCTATTCGCCCGGCTTCTTCCCCGCCGAGATGTGGCGGCCAGCGGACGCGCGGCTACGGTCAGCGCTGCCGGAACTCTATGAGTAGCGTGGGTCCCTCGCCGGGATCGCGGCGGCGGAAGCCCGCGCGTCCAACTCCAAAGCCAAAGTCTCCGAGGCACATCCAGGGGCCGAAAGTGGATGATAGGCAGATTTCGCTTGTGACGCGGCCTGGCAGAAAGTCGAAGGGTGACGGCCCGCAGGGCGAATATTGGGAGATTCAGCTCGATGGCGTTCGCGCTGGTGAGGTCTTCGTCAACGTCATCGACGAACCGCCAATCGGTCGGCACGCCTCGCTCCAGATATATCTCCTCCGGACCGTTCAGGGACGTGGCATCGGAAGGATCGGCTACCGTCTCGCAGCCGACGCCAGCCAGCACCCGACGATCTTCCTTCACATGCGCAAGTCTAATCCAGCGTCCCGCATCGCTGCGGAAGCGGCGGGCTTCGTGGACGTGTCGCCACCCGACATCAGGCAGCTCATTCTGAGGCGGTCTCGGGAGACGAGATGAGTGCCAGGGCGCCTCGCTGGTTGCCTGCCTCGGCGACAACGGATGTTGACCAGATCCGCTTTGGCGTGCGCCCGGCCATAAGGCTTTTCGCAGGGCAACGGAGTTTCGAATTGCGCCGTTGGGCCCGCATCAACGGATATTTCGCGGCTTCGGATTGGGATGGCTACGTCGTCCTCGCGCGCCGACCCGCATTGGCCCGAATGGCGCTCCGTGTCGACCGTCGGCCCGGTCGACACACGGCGGCGCTAGGATTGCTTCTCGGCTATCCGCCATGCTGCCGCCGAGCGGCGGCGAGAGTTGGAGACGAGGGTATTGATCGCTGGCATGATGTTGTCGCCGGCGGCAGGTTCGTTGGGCTCTACAAGCTGATTGATCCAGGCGGATACCTTCACGGACTAGCCCTGAATTCCCACATTCCTTGCTCGCGGCGCTGCGCCGCCTCACTTGCGATGGCGCTGAAGACTGCAACATGCGCTCGTTCGTAGTCATGCCCTGCCTTGACGAGGCTGCCTTTGCAGGAGACGCGGCACGATCGTTGCTCGCGCCAAACGTAGGCCGCATGTCGGACCTTAGTCTGATCGCTGTTGACAATGGTTCAACCGATGGCACGTTAGACGTCCTAGCGAATCTTGCTCGGGAATTTCCTGGCCAAGTCCACATCGTCGAGGAACGGCGACGCGGATTCGTCCCGGCGCGCCGACGCGGTGTCCAGGAGGTGGTCGACCTCGTCCGACGATCTGGCACCGCGGAAAATCAGGCTCTTGTTCTGCAGGCCGACGCCGACACGGTATACCGGCCCGGATATGTTCCGGCGATGGAGGCAGCCTCCGATCAGGTGGAGAACGCGGTGCTAGAAGGCGCGGCTGGCAGGCCCGCCGAATTTGCCGCCATCCATCCGACCTACATCCTAGCTGAGCGCGTGGTGGATGCCGCGATGGAGGACTGGGAGGCCGTGGATCAAGATGACGTCGTTGTTGACGATAAGATTTGCGCGTTCAAGCTCTCGGACTATCTTCGCTGGGGCGGGCTGTTTGAGGAGACGGACGGGATCGGCGACGATATCCATGCGGAAACGACACGGATGTTCATCCGTGCGCGGCTGATGCACGGAGCAAAGAAGGTCCGCGTCAATCCGGCCGGCGCGGCGTCGTCTCGTCGGCGGGTGATGGAGGATCCGCGTTTGCATTATGCCACGCTCGGCTTTCCTCGCACGAAGTCTTGGCGTGAGGAATTTTCACGTCTCAAGGTTCCGGTCGATGTGGATTCCTTCGCGGCGTCCATCTTGGAGGATGGCGAGCGGGAGGCCGTCTGGCTACGGAGCGCACATCTGCTGGCGCTATTCCGATACCTACCGGCCTACGTCCTCAGCGCGGGGTGTGGAAGATCAACGCTTCTCGAAAGCCAAGACGTGAGATCGGTCTTGGCATTACTGCCCGCAGCGGATGCCGTTGGGATCGCGGCTAGCCCGGGACGTGCGATCGAGGCCATCTTCGCTTTGATTGATCGATGTCCGGACCTGTTCATCCGCCGATCCGTCGAGGGCCCAGGGGCGGGGTCAATCTGACATCGCCGGTCGCGTCACCACCGAAAACCGACTTGTCATCTACAAATGAAAAGGGCGCCACCGCCGGTGACGCCCTTCTCGGCACTAGTGGTTGGTGGCTAGGGTCAAACCTGTGTGCCGCCATCTCCGAGATTTGATACGATCATTGCCTTCTCCGTGGCGCACATAGCTGTGGGTCCGGCGCTCGGGGATGCCGGGCATCATGGGCAGAACCGGCTGCTCGCGGTCGAGCGCCTGGATCTGGCTCTTCTCATCGACGCTGAGGACGATCGCGCGGGTTGGCGGTGAAAGGTAAAGCCCGACGATATCGCGCACCTTGTCAACGAACAGCGGGTCGCTCGACAGCTTGAAGGTCTGGCTACGGTGCGGCTGCAATCCGAAGGCGTTCCACATCCGGCGGATCGTCGTATGCGAAAAGCCCGTCTCTGCCGCCATCGACCGGATCGACCAGTGTGTCGCATCGGTTGGTGTCGTGCGCAGCGTCCGCTCGATCACGGCAGCCACCTGATCGTCGCCGATCGTGCGCGGCCTGCCAGGGCGCGCTTCGTCGAGCAGCCCGTCAATACGATCGGCCAAGAAGCGCCGACGCCACTTGCCCACCGTATGTTCGTGCACGCCAAGCTCGCTCGCCACGACCTTGCTTTGCAAGCCCTCGGCGCAGCGCAGAATAATCCGGCATCGTTCCGAAAGCGAGCGCGATACCCGGTGCCGCCGCACCTGCCGCTCAAGATACGCACGCTCCTCCGCCGTCACCACCAACGGCTCAATCGGACGACCCTTCGAAAATGCGTTAGCCATCAACGCCTCCCTCTCGGAAAACGCCTCATACAATGTGATTTACTTCAGTTCCAGATGACTAGAGGATGCTCGCGATGACATCCTTGGCGGCGATGGCCAGACCGTAGATCATCGATCCAGCGACCAACGCTGCTATCGCCCAATACTCGAGCGCTCTGGCCGTCTGGCGCCATCGGGGTTCGTCGTCCATTCCCGATCATATGCCGAGGCGACGCCTGTAGGAAAGGCCGGTCAGCGTGTTTCCAGATCGCGGAAGGCCACGACGTCGTTCTCGGTCGCCGGCCAGAGGCCTGCCTAGACCTCCTGCGGATGCTGTTGTGCCACGGCGCTCGCCTCACTTATCGTTCCGTAGAACAGGGTCACTGCGGCGGCGTCCTCTTCACTCAGATGATAGAGGCGGACGGTGGCGGTGTCGGAGATCTTTCGCCTTCCCGAACCATGTAGCCGCGCATCGGCGGCATCAAGCGATCAACGAGATACCCTCGATTTGCTGAGGCCGAAAAGTAGATGCGAGATCTAGTCGGCTTGGCGCTTGGCCTCAGGTGGTCGCAGCTGGTGCGTCAGCCTCCCGGCCTCCACAGGATGCCTTCCCGTGCGCTTCATCCCGTCGCCGGTCCGCCCGAACTCCCTATCGTCGACCGGCAGCAAGAGCGATCGAACCTCCCATCCGCCAGCACTTGTGAACGCGCAGGCTCGTCTCCACGAACCGCACCGATCAGCCGCTCAGCCATCACCGACCACCCCGTGTCCACGGCCGTTCCCCACGAGACAATGATCTCGCGCCAGATCGGAGTTAGTCCATCAATGACAGCCTCTGTGCCGCAACAGCCTACAGCCAAGTCCAGCGCCGCAACCGCCCGCACGCTCTGAGCCAACGTGGCGGTCTCTCCCGGCCAGCGGGCATTGGCCTTGCCGAACAGGGTAAGTGCGAGTGGCGTGTGCCTGGAGGCGATTGCCGGATTAGACCAAATTGCAAGTGAGCGCGCCCAGGCTGGAAGGCCGATGTCTTTGGCCATCGCTTCGATCTCGTCATGACGGTTCTCTATCTGCAGCCACCGGACGGTGCAGATGCAAAGGTGCTGAAACCACCATTCATCGGCGACGAATGGCTCGGGTGTCTGTCTCAAGATCTCCCGCGCATGGTCGAGCGCTGTCGCCACCAGCCGCGATATCTGGGCCCGCCGCTCCTCCGGCACGGCTTCCGCGACCGCGAAAGCGAACGCCACGGCGCAGGCATGCCGGCTGAGAGCCGAGCGCCAGCGTGTGAAGCGTCTAGTCCGAAGGAATGGTTCGGCCAGAGCCTTCTGCGCCGCACCGACCAGCCCAAAAATCGCCTGAGAGGTGGCTTTGCCAATGTTCTTGTTTGCGTCGGTTGCCAGCGCGACAGTGGCGAGCGCTGCGCCCGACGAGATCTCCTGGAATTTGCGCTGCTCCAACAGGAAATGGTCGGCGAAGTCCTGGTCTGTCTCAGTTCCGATCGCTACCCTCAGGTCGCTGACGATCCTCGAAAGCAGCTGCCGGCGCGCCTCGCCCTTGCCCACGGCGTCGGCGAGAGCGTGTCGCTCGGCGGGGGTATGCGGCAGTTCCTCCAGGATCAGCTGCCACTTCTCGGGGCTTATGACGGATCGCCGCAGCATATCTGCTACGGCGGGCCGAGAGCCTGTTCTCGCCGCGTCATTCTCCGCCTGCTGCGCGCGCGCGACGACGAGCTGGTCTTCGATCCGCGCGATTTCGGCGCTGAGCGCAGACCGATCTAATCGATCCTCGCCGAGCGCCATTCGACGTTTCTGTAGCTGGTCGAAGCGCGCCGCACCTTCACGCGCCCGCTGGTCGATGACAGTGATTGCTGGCGAACACAGCCAGCACGCATCTTCCTGGGACACGCCCGCCGCTACGAGCCGGTTCCAACTCGTAGCAAGCGGCGGAACGGATCCGAGAATCGGAGGATCAACCAAGAGGCGCGCAGCAAGCGCCGTGCAGAGCGGGTCGCGCGCATCGAGCAGCGCTCCGGCTATGCGTTCAGCGTCATTTCCCGACCAGAGGACCTGCTCCTCGAGCATTGCGATCACGGCCCAGCGGTCGCCCTGATCGGCGGTCGTTCTGGTCCAGCACATTAGCGTTTGTGAATTGATCATCAGCGCCAGCCGCGCGACGAACGTCAGCCCGTGGCGCATCGACGATAATCTGATTCTGCCCGCTTTCAGCTTGCCGGATGTGGCCCAGAGTTCCGGCGTGAGCGAGTTCTGCGACAAGATGTAGGCGACCGTGCCGATGCCGAGGGCGGTCCGCTGCCGATCCCGCCCACTTATCGGGCGCGGCCGTGGCGCACGCGCCGTTGCCGCCTCGTGCAGGACATCCTGCAGATTGATCAGGCGTCGGTGGCGCGATAGCCATCGCGCGATGGGCGTCCGAATGTCAGCGTGGCAGCGCGCTGCGAGTTCTCCCAGCCCGCACAGGATCGTTCCGAGATGAGGCGGTGGACGGGGATTGGAGCGGATTGTTTCCTTGACCAAGTTTTCGAGCTCGTTCGAACCTACCTGCCAGAAAAATCCGCGGGGACTTTGGGGCAATAAGCGGTTCAGCATCGTCCCCGAAGGCCGACGCTTGAGGTCGCTGGTTTCCAACAGCCATTCGAGCGCTTGCCGACCGCCCGGGACGTCCTCAACCCGGCTAAGCGCCTTGCGGCGGCCAGGCGAAGGTCGTGCGAAGCGGCTCGTCATCGGCGATATCCCTACCATTGTTGAGCCCAGTAATGTATCGAGCGACCTTGCTCTTCGCCGCTCCAGTCAATTCGCTCATGCAAAACGGCCAGTTCTTGGCCAATCCGTTCAGGCTATTGGACAGCAGGTAGACTGCGACATCGCCCGTCCTCGACCGGGTCATGAAATAGCGGTCGTGGAATGCCTGCTTGCCCTGCTGGTCGGTCACGTTGAGCACCGTCACCGCTGGCCCCATGAAAGGGCCGGCCTGGTCAAGCGTCTGCCGGAGCTGGTCCAGGCGAGCGCGCGACTGCTTCTCATCGAGCGGATCCCCGGTATCGGCGTCCGTTCCGCTCCAACTCATTACCACAGAGAGGGTGAGGCCCGTGCAATTCAGCCGCAGCAGTCGCATCACGGACTCGCCATTGATGAACGGATCGACAATGAAGGCAGCCTCGATATCCGGATCGCCCAGCAACCAGTTGAAGTGAGCTATGACGTCGAGCTCATCGTCGAACGTCCGCGCAAACCATCGGTCGCGCGAGTGGCCATCTAGCATGGCGGCCAGATAGGTCGACATCGCCGTAAGACGGTCCGCTACCGGGGCGTGGTCGGCGGCGAAGATGGATTGTTGGCGCGTCACCCGCGCCGCGCCTGACGCTTGTGCCGCCTTAGCGCGGCCTTTGCCCTTCGCTCGTTGCGTCAGCTTGTCGTCGATCTGGACCGTGGACGTCACGACGTTCATCACGGAATGGATCGATCTGAAATACTGCTGATCGACCTCGTGGAGGACGTCACCATCTGTGTCGAAGATCGACACTTTGAGTCCATAGATCGACCGCGGGACGGGGAGGTTCAGTTCCGCGACACCGATCGGGAGCGGCACGAGCCGGTTGAGCATTACGTCGTTGCTGGCGTCGCTGACGATGATATGCGCCGAGAGTGCGCAATCCGTGCTTCCCCGGCGCGCGATCAAAACGGCGTCCGTCCCTTCATTCGCATTGGCGCTGAGCGCCGCGACGACGAAGCGGTTTTCGTTGTCGAACGCGATAGGGGCGTCGATCACGTCAAAGCCGCCGATATGATTTATGAAGCTCTTTCTGAAATCCAGATTTAGCTCCTCGTGGAGTTCACGTAGGACCGCTGCGATTTCCTGCGGATCAGGGAATATCTCCCCGGGTCTGGCATCGCCGGTATAGGCACGCATGCGCGTCGCATCGTTGCCGAAGCCGCGTGCGAGGATGGCGCGCGCCGCTAGCACGCCAGTGCCCGGCGCTTCCTCATCGAGCGCCGAAAGGTCGATGACGCCTTGTTCCAATAGGTCGAGAACCTCCCGGGCAGCGTCCGCGGTGACGACGTATTGGCGGATCTCCAGCCGCGCCGTAGATGGCAGCTTGACCGTTCTCGAGCTATGAAAACCCGCCGCTTTATCGGTCTCGGCCGCGCATCCATAAACATGTGCCGTGTCACCATCTTGGCGACCAAGATAGGCGAACCAGAACCACCAGGCCAGTTGAGCCTTGGGGCTGGGATCATTGGCGAAGTCGGCTTGGCTGTCGACCATCTGGCAGTTTCTTCCTGGCCGCGTCTCTATTTCGCCATATAACTTATCGCGCCAAAGCGTCACGCCGACCAGCGGTGTGTTAGCAGCCTCATAGGTGAGAATGCCAGGCGGGCGCCTGTTGTTTCCACTGCCTTATTCGCCTTGCGCGATGAATTGATCAAGGGACGATTATTGGACCGCAGGTCAGCAGGTCTCCGACGCGTCACGAAGTCGCCGCGAGGACGAGGTAGGCCGAGGAAACGTCGGCGTGTTTAGACCGTGAGAACGGCCCGTCGCACGTAGACGCACGGAGTTCCGGTAACTAGTCGTCAGCCAATCGCTTCTGCTACGTCCGTGCGCGGGACACGCCGGTAACCAGTAGGTGTAGGCTCGTCACGTCCGGCCACGCGCACCCCGCCAATCGCTTCATCCGCGTTCTGTCTGGCCTGATTGGCCCAGTCATATTCGAAGACGGCCGCATAGTATTGAGCGATTTCGCGATCTCGGATCAGCAGGCTCGCATCGCGATTGTAGAGAGTGCCTTCATTGGTGAGATTGTGGCTTCCGAATAGCAACACCTCGCCGTCGACGATGATGCCTTTGGTGTGGCAGCGCAGCTGCAGCTTCACCCGGTCCATGTCGAAGCCGAACTTCTTGAGCCGTTCGAGCAGCGGCTGTTGCTTAACTCCGCTCGCGGTTCCGAACTCGCGTCCGTCGCGGAAGATGATCCGGACGTCGAGTCCCGCCTTCTGTCTCGCGAGAAGGGTCGCGAAGAAGGTATCGAACTCGTCGGCGTTCTCGCCGAGCATGTTGAACGACTGGTTCTGCAGCAGGATGCTCGTGGTGGCGTCCGCGATGGTCTTCGTCGCCTGCGCCAAGAACAGGCGGTTGCCGCGCGTGTCGCGATCCGGGGTCAGCAGCGGTTGGACGTCAATCTCGCGATTGAGCGTTAGCGGTTCGAAATAGCGCGCGGGCCGTCGAAGCGCCTCTTCGAAGAAGGCGCCTACTGGGACGAAGAGGTCGGGCAGTTCGTTGGCGGGCGCGACGGCGACCGGCAGCCGCTTAGCTTCATCGAAATCCCATTCGATATACTTCTGGAACATCCGTGCGAGGTCGGGCTGGGCAATGATCGCGTGCCATTCGCGGTTGTGCTGCTGGAGAGCGGCGGGATCGGCGGAATGATCTCCAGCCGGGTCGATATCCGCCTGGTTGGAATCCTTCCAGTTCCCGCTCGACAGCCAGAACTCCTTGCCGTCGCGGCTCGCGACCTTAATGTGATAGGCGCTCGGCACTATGCCGCCGGCACCGGCCGACGCCCAGACGTGTTCGAAGCGATCCCCGAGCCGATCCCGGAGCGCCTCGATGGCCGAGACCGTTCCCTTCCGCTGCGTGACCATTTTCAGCGTTTTAGTATCGTCGTCGATCGCCGCTACTATAGCATCGCTGATATGATTGGGCTCCCATTCGTACATGGTCGCGGTCAACTTGCGCTCGACCCTCCCGATGAAGGCTTTGAGATTGGGAAACCCGGAATCTGGGCTTACGTGGAAAATTGCCTTCATTCTCGTCTGCACGCGGTCGAGGCTAAGGTTCGGCGGCTCCCGGTATTGACCAGGGCGCGCGAGTGCTTCGGTCACCATTGGATCGATCCCGAGGGCTGTTAGCTGATCGGGGAGGGGAGCAGTGCGAACGTCGACCCCGACCCCGAGGAACGAGAGGGGGATCGGCCGCCGGTTCTCCGCCGCGAGCGCCGAAGGAGTCAGCTTCTCGCGCAGCTCGACGACTACGACTTCTTCGTTGGTGATCCAGCCACCCTTGAATCGATAGCCTGCGCGAACGTCAAATATGTCAGGATCGGATTGCAGCTCGGCGCTCGCAAGCGCCACTGCGGATTTGATGCCGGCAGCGGCCGGAGTGACAGGATCTCCTTGTATGACCGAAAGTGAAGGGTTCAGCTCGTCGACGATACGCACCGTGATCTCGATCGGCACATTGACGGTGACGCGCATGATGCTGCCGGTTCCCGCTTTTCCCGCAAAGGCGCCGGGCGAAGAGGTGACCGGGGCCTGGGTGGCTATGAGGCGTGGCGGCGTGTCGAGAAGTCCGCGCTTGGCATCTGCCAGCAGGGCGGCGAGCCTTGAAGCTGGCACAGCGTAGTTGGCCTCCTTGAACAATCCGGCAAAATGCAGCCCGATCGCCTCGCCGGTTCTGAGCGAGACGATCACCGATCCCGAATTGCCGCCAAGCGTCGAGCAGTCATGCTCGAGTTCGAGTTCGCCTGTGGACATGATCGACCCCGGCGCGAGCCGTTTCTTGTCATAGACGTCGCCGAAGAGCTTTTTGACGAGTCCCTGATCAGGGATGCGGGTATCGCGTGCTGGATAGCCGATCGTAGCGACGAAATCATCCGGGTTGATCTCGCTCGCCAGCAGAAGTGGAGGCGCCAGCGCATGCTGGCCGTTCTGGCGGCTTACGCGCAGAAAGGCGACGTCGGGACCGTCGGTCGGCGCGATCCACAGGATGTCGGCGATCGAGAACTCAGCGGCTGCAGCTCTTTGATATTCTTCTAGGAAGTCGATCCGAGACACCATCGGCGCATTGTTCAGGCCGGTGCGGAATACGAAACGGGCATTGTCACGACGTCCGAACTCCACAGCGACATGGCGGTTGGTCACGATGATGTCGCTGTCGATCAACCAGCCAGTGCCGACCCAGCTGAAATCGGGATGATTGTTGACCTCGATCCGGCCGACCGAAGGTATGACGGCGTTGAGGCGGTCGCGTGCCTCGCTGATCCGATCCTTCCAAACATCGCTCGACGGTCCCGAAAATTCCTCGGTGACCTTATTGTCGGCAATGATGAAGACCGGTCGGCCGAGTGCCCTGACGATCGATTCCGCCGCGATCACGGCATCCGGATGCATTGCATCATGCTCGTCGAAGAGCGGCATCGACGGATCCGAGATGATCGATAGCATTCTGTCCTGGAAACCCGGCAAATGCGTTCCGGAAAGCGTCCCGAGCAACTCCTCCGTCAGCGCATCGTCGCCCTTGCCGACATCTGCAATGATCGACTTCAGATGCTTTTCTTGGATTTCCGTCATGGCCACTCCCCGTCGCGTCGTTGTGTTGGACTTATCCGATTTGATAGCTCGAGAACCAAGGAGCGAAGCGCTCGAGCACGGCGTCCCTAGCTGGCAGGAGCGTTCATTTCATCGAGTAGCGCTTGAAGATCCTTGGCGTTCTTGACCTCGTCGAGCCTACGCTTGGTCGCCGCGGCGTCTGCGTCGCGCACGGTCTGCGCGGCCGCGACGCTCGCATCGAGAACGCCCGCGACATCCTTGCCCGAGCTTCCGATGTTGTATTGGAGCATCGTCGGCTCGCCCATCGACCCGAATTCGGCTCCGACCGTCCTGCCGCCGAAGATGCTTCCGCCGGTCCGCATCGCGAAGTGCCGTGAGAGCTGGGGTAACTTCACGTCTGCACTGCCCGACGCTTGCTTCGCATCGGTCCAGCTCCTGTCCGTGGTGCACGCGGTTGCATCGGCGCAAGGTCGCAGCTTTACCGCTGCTGGTATGGGCCGAACGTAGGTCATGTCACGGGTTACCAGCACACCGCTTCTCGTGACCTCTGCGGCACAGGCGGACGCATGCGTCTGGGGTTTGCAGCCAAACCAGCCCGCGATCAGCGCATCGGGTGCGACGCTGACCTCGTATCCGAATTTTCCGGGATAGCGCTTGCCGTCCGCCAACACCGCTGCGACCTCGCGTTTATTCTGAACTTTGGCCTGATCGAGCGTCTCAACTTCACGCTCCAGCGGCATCATCACGAACCAGTCGGTGATGTTCGGCGCGCCGATCCGGGCGATTAGATTGGGGATGGCGGCATTGGCGTCGTAAACCGGAGTCAAACCGTCCTTCAGCGTCGCGTTGATGGTAAGTGCTGCTTCGAGTTCGCCAACCTGCGAACGCCGCAAAACGAGCAACTCCTGGGTCGCGGTCGATGCGTCGCCAGTGATGATGCGAGCCTCAAGGGCATTTACCTCGTGCCTGCGCTGATCGAGTTCGGCAAGCGCCTTGGTCACTCTGGACGTGCATTCGAGATACCAATTCGTCGCATAATAATGCGGTTGCCTGGATTTCCTGTCGCGGCCTTCCGCGACTGCGCCGAGCGGTTTGATCGCCGCGGCAACCCCGAGTCCGGCGATAGGGTTCGCGGTCATCGCCGCAACGGCGGCCCCGGCCTTGATCAAAGAGATTAGGAGAGGGCCACCCTGTCCCGTCGTCTTCCCGTTGAAATCCTTCAGATACCAATCGTCGTTGAAATGAACCTTGGTTTCGCGATCGACGAGAAAACCGCTCTCCGCATCGAGTGAAATGATCCGGCGTGGCGACGCCTTGCCGGCCAGCACAACCTTATACGCGAACTCGATCTGGAGAAGTGGATCGTTGTCTTTGAGCGACACCTGCGCCGCCGCGGGCAAGGGACATTTGGTGATACGTTGGGTGACCCCCGCAGTAACGGTGACCGCAGGCAAGGCATAGTCGATGCGAACTCGCTCCGCTGCATGTGCCACGACCGGGCTTGCTGTCAGCAAACATGCAATCAGCCATATGTGCCGCATATCCCCCCCTTTTCGCTTCCTCGACGCGACAGCTGCCCCCATCGCCCACTCATGTCGTCATCAGCGGGGCGGCACCATGGCTGGCGTCCCCGCAGTCTAGTAATGGGCCATATCCCCATGCAATGCTAGCTTGGCATGTTATGGATTTTACGCAACGATTACTTGAGCCGAGCAATACATTTTACCCCCATAGAGAAAAATCGGCGAAGAACTTTGAGAACTGCAAAAGACCTTCGGCTAACATGATGAAATCGCGAGAGATCGGTGGCCGCCGCGACCACATGCTGCCCTCGGTGTCTTCTCGTTCCAGTAGAGGCGACTCCTTCGTCAGGCCAATATCCGGACCAGCCTCTAACTGTGTCATTCGGATGACGCCGACTTTGGGAAGCACTTACGCCTTTGCAAGCGCATTGTTGCGTGCTTCGCCGTCTGAAGCTCGCCCTGTCCCGGCGGGCGCCACGGGTACGCCCAGGTCTTTGATGATAGGTCGTCGGCGCTTGCACGGCTGGATAACGAGAAGGTCGAAGTTTCCGGTCGTTGATCATCGCACGTCGGCCGTGTCGTAAGCTGACGCCTTCGTCACAGTGGTCTCAGTCAGTAGTTGGCCGCTGCGATCCTGCCGGGTTTCGAGAGCATCCCGAACGCGGTTCGTCAGGCTCGCTACGAAGTATTTGGCAGCTCTTGGCAGGGGTTGATCTCGCCTAAAAACGTAAGCTCGGCACTAGGGTCGTTTCGTCACGGTTGCGGTCCCGCCTTGCCGGGCAGATACCGAATGCCGAATAGCCAGTGGCTCAAACAGGCCACGCAGGTCGGGGGCTGCCATTTTTCATTTGATCTTCGCCATCCCAAGCATTTTCGTGATCGTCCGCTGGCTACTGCAGCTATCGCTGCCGCTGTGGGGCAAAGGCGCCATCGCTCTGCTGATCCTGTTCACATCGCAGTTTCATCTCTGGAGCAGGCTGTCGTCCGGATCGGTCTTCGCTCCGGAGTTCCCACGGGCCGCCGTCGTCCTGTTCAACTGGGGCTTCGGGGCCATCGCGTTCCTCGCGGTGCTGCAGATCGTGCTCGATCTGGGCACGCTTGCGGTCATCCTGACGACGGGAGGAGGCTTCGGAACGCCGGACTTCCTACGCTACGCGATCGCGGGTGCAGCAGTCACCCTGGCAGCGTTAGGTGTCGCCAACGCGACGCGCGTCCCTCCGGTGATGGACATCGAGGTCGAGATCCGCGGGTTGCCGAGGGAATTCGACGGCTATCGGCTGCTTCAGCTCACCGATCTCCACATCAGCAGGCTGTTCCCGGTGAGTTGGGCGGATACGGTGGTTGACCGCGCCAACGCGTCGGAGGTGGACGTCGTCGTTGTCACAGGCGACTTCATCGACGGGTCGGTGGCGATGCGCCGTGCCGACGTGCAGCCGCTCGAGCGTCTGCGCGCTCCCGACGGCGTGTATGCGATACCCGGCAACCATGAATACTTATTCGATTACGCCGCTTGGATGCGGCGCCTTTCCGGGCTTGGGATGCGCATGCTGCCGAACGCGCACACGATAGTGACGCGCGGACGTGCTCGGATCGTTCTTGCCGGCGTGACCGATCTTTCCGCACCCGGACACGGGCAGCCGGGACCGGATCTGGCAGCGGCGTTGACGGGCGCGCCGGCCGACGCTCCTGTCATCCTGCTCGACCATCAGCCACGACGTGCAAAAGCGGCCTCCGCACACGGTGTCGCGCTTCAGCTTTCGGGCCATACCCATGGAGGCATGGTCGTGGGTCTCGACCGGCTTGTCGCGAACGGCAATGGCGGGTTCGTATCCGGACTTTACGACGTCGACGGGATGACGCTCTATGTCAGCAACGGAACGGGGTTGTGGCCGGGATTCGCCCTGCGTCTTGGTCGACCGTCGGAAATGACCCGCGTGACGTTACGTTCGGCGTAGCCGCATCGCCGGACTTGAAGTTCAGACGTTTTCACATCCGGATTTGCGGCGCGTCCCATGGCTCCGATTGCGGCACCGGGCGTTCGGACTGAGGTAGGCCGAGCCTATTGTCGGATCGCCGAACTGAGAGGGATTGCGATGTTTAACGTTAATGAAGCGGGGCAGGCGGAGCTCGATGCGGCCGAGGGCCTGCGCGGGCAAGTCTTCGAGATCGTCCGCTATCGTGAAGAGCGGGGGGCGGTTCGACAGCCTGCGGCAGCTCGCCGAGGTTCCCGGGTTGTGCGGCACGCTCGACGACGCGACGTTGGCCAACCTCACGGTCTGATCCTCGGCCCTCATCACGCGGGCGCTGTGGAGCACCCCTTCGACACCTCCACCGTCAACAGCGAACATATCGCGCGCAAGGATTCCCTGCTTTCCTCGAGGCATGGCGGACTCATGCTCATCCACCGTCGTTCAGCGGCGGCGTGTAAATGGGTTAGCCACGTCGTATGCGCTATTTCGGTATCTACCTGCTCGGGCCGCTCTTGATTCCCGCGCCGTCCATAGATCGAGACCGCCGTCACGCGGACGTCCGCGCCGACCGCCCACTTGCGACTGTTGAGGCCATAATCCCCAACCGCTTGAAAGCGACCTGTTTTGGTGGTGGCGCAGTAGAGGGCGGGTGACGACGATTGGCTGTTATCCAAGTCGGGTCCGGTAGCTTCTGGGGGTGCAGCGATCGAGAAATGGACCTCTCCAGAATGGAGGGCTTCCGATTTTCGCCTTGTCGTTCCGAGGCGCTCCGCAAGCCCATCGAGGACGGCATCGATGCCCGTCGCATTCAGCCGATATAGGATGTTGCGTCCCGACCGCTTCGCCTCGACTAGCCCCGCGTTCAGCAGGACTGCGAGGTGGGTCGACATGCTGTTCAGCGGCACGTTGAGGGAGCGGGCGAGCTCTCCCGATGTCCGGGTGGTATTGGGCGCCACCGACAGGGTGATCAGCACGTCGAGGCGAGTCCCCTGACCCATCGCGGTCAGAATCTTGGTGACGTCAGGCATTTTTTCGATCTCCCGGTCTTCATCGTCTCTCCTGCTTGATGATCGTTGCGCCGCCGCATGCTGACTGCCGTCACTGGTCGCGCGCCCGACCGATCCGCCGATGTCCGCCGCCCCGCAAAGTGAACGGGTGCACTATGAGATGAGGAACAGCCGCGATAGACGCTTCTGCGCGGACGCGACCGCCGCGCGCAGCCGCTTTCGTTTACCTGAAGAACCGGACAGGATGCCAAGCCGATGGATGGAAACCTTTGTCATCCCGCTTTCGCCCCGAAAGCCGTCGCCGTGGTGACTGGCGCCGCGAGCGGCATCGGTTGTGCGGTCGCGTCCCGGCTTCTCGGTCTTGGCATGAGAGTCGCGATAGCGGACGTGGATACGGACAAACTCGACAAGGCTGCTCGTGAGCTGTCCTCGCTAGGCGAGGTTCTGATCGTTCCAACCGATGTCGCGTCGTTCGCGGCAGTCGAGCGGTTGCGGGACCGGGTCTTCGCGGCTTGGGGCGATGTCTCGGTCTTGGTCAACAATGCGGCCATCGGCGGAAATCCCGGGAAGACATGGGAGAACGGCTCGGATTGGGAGGGCTTGCTCGGGATCAATCTGATGGGCGTTCTGCACGGCGTCCAGGCCTTCATTCCCGCCATGCTGGCCGGCGACGCGCCTGCGATCGTGATCAATACGGGATCCAAGCAGGGGATCACCAATCCACCGGGCAACGCCGCATACAACCTCTCCAAGGCAGGGGTGCGAAGCTACTCGGAGTCTCTCGCCCACGAACTTTGCGACGCTACCGGCGGGCGCGTCTCGGCGCATCTTCTGATTCCTGGCTTCACCTTCACGGGCATGACGAACCGGACCGAGAAACCGGACGGAGCGTGGACCGCTAAGCAGGTCGCGGACTTCATGCTCGAGAGCGTCGCGCGAGGAGACTTCTACATCCTGTGCCCGGACAACGATGTCGATCGCGCAACGGATGAGAAGCGTATGCGCTGGTCGATGGACGACATCGTCGCGAACCGGCCTGCGCTTTCACGCTGGCATCCTGACTACCGAGAGCCGTTCGCAAAGTTCATGGAGGCGTGACCAATGCGATCGCTGCTCCGCGAGTCGCAGATGCGGAGGTCGACGGGCGCGGCTACCGAGTGGCTCAAAACGGGGGCGCGCCTTGGAAGACCTGGCGCTGTTGGACGCCAACGTCAGCGGTCACCTCGGTCTCGTCGCCTTACCACGATCAGCGCCCGAGGACCGTCGACGTCCAAGGCGGACATGTGATCCCCGTCGATTGATGCGTGCGCGACGTCCGCGCGAATCCGCCACAACGTTCCTGTAATGTTCTTGCGGTCGGCCGACGGTTGGGCCTAGCTACAAGCTATCCGCCGGGCACGGTGATTCGAGGGGGGGCGAGAAGGACGGCGATGCGGAATGATCAGAGTCTGCGGGCGGATTCGGCGCTGAGACTGCACGAGATTCCATTCGATCTCGTGCCGCAGGAGGTTCCATTCTTCCTGTGCGACACGCCTGCCGGTTTCCCGTCGCCGGCGCAGGACGACATGCAGGACCCCATCGACCTCGGCGCTTGGCTCGTGGAGCACCCGGCCGCCAGCTACATCATGCGTGTCGATGGGCGGTCCATGGCTGGGGCGGGGATCAACGACGGCGACCTGATAGTCGTGAACCGGGCCAGGAAGCCGAAGGCTGGCGCGATCGTCGTCGCGCTGGTGCACGGCGACCGCACCCTGAAGCGGCTGCGCTGGGTCGATGGGCGGCATTGGCTGGTGCCGGAAGCAGATGGATTTCCGGAAATTCTGGTCGACGAGTATGTCGAGATCTGGGGCGTCGTCGTCGGCGTCGCGCGCAAAGTGGCATGACCGCCCCGATCGCGCTGATCGACTGCAACAATTACTACGTCAGCTGCGAGCGCGCGTTCGATCCCAGCCTCGTTGGAGTGCCGGTCATCGTTCTATCGAACAACGATGGTTGCGCCATAGCGCGATCGGCCGAGGCCAAGGCGCTCGGGATCAAGATGGGGGATCCCATTCATCACCTGCGCGACAAAGTGCGCGAACACGGGATCAAGGTCCGCTCCTCCAACTACGCACTTTATGGCGACATGCAGCGGCGGGTGATCGCGGCATGCGAGCCCTTCGCACGCGATTTCGAGATTTACTCGATCGACGAGACGTTCATCGATCTGGCTGGGTTCGAGCGGCGGGATCTCGTCGCGCATGCGCATGCGATGCGGGCGCAGGTCCAGCTGTGGACGACGATCCCGACGTGCGTCGGGATCGCCCACACCAAGACCCTGGCGAAGCTGGCGAACGCTGCCGCCAAGAAGGATCCGCGCTTCGGCGGTGTCGCCGACCTGCGCGACGAGGGCACGCGCCAGGGTGTGATGCATACGTTCGCGGTCGGCGACGTTTGGGGGATTGGCGGAGCTACCGGGCGCAAGCTCGCCGATCTGGGGATCCATACCGCCGCTGCCCTTCGAGACATGCCGATGAAGCAGGCGCGAGGTATGGGAACCGTCGTCCTCGAGCGTTTGGTGGCGGAACTTCGCGGGGTCCCGTCTAATGCCGTCGAGGCCGTCGAACCACGTCGCAAGGGCATGGCGGTGACGCGGTCGTTCGGGACGCCGGTTACGGACTTCGAGCAGATGATGGGCGCGCTGTCCCAATACGCCCTCCGGGCTGGTGAGAAGCTGCGGGCCCACGGGCTCGTCGCCGCCCGATTGACGACGTTCTTCCACACGAACCGTCATAGGCCCGACCGACCCCAATATGGCGGATCGCGGATGATGACGCTACATCCGATGACGAACGACAGCCTGGAATTGATCGCGGCAGCCCGGCGCGGTGCCACCAAGGCATGGCGCGACGGTTACGCCTACACGAAGGCGGGGATCATGCTCGACGATCTGCTGCCCCAGGATAAGCGACCTCGGACGCTGTTCGAAGCGGACATGGGTAGGCGGGATCGGCTGATGTCTGCGCTCGACGAAATCAACGGCCGGTTTGGAAGCTGGACGGCGGTGACAGCGTCCCGGGGTTTCAGCCGGGAATGGCGGGTGCGGTCTGAAATGCGGTCGCCGGCCTGGACGACGGATCTCGCGGACGTGCCCCGCGTCAGAGCCTGAGGTGTGTCGGCTGCGCGACGCGACGACGCTCGCTTCCCTGAGCGCCGGCCTAGCCCGGCAAATTGCGCGCAAGCCGCGCCGATCGAGGTCGCCATTCGGAGGAGGATGAGTGGCGAAACGGCCGCTGATCGGCATATGTAGGCTTGCTAGTGACTAAACGATAACGTTAGCTACGTCCGATTGATCCATGGATAACAACAAGAAGAGTGGTTGGTCTGGTTATGGATGGCTGGACTTGGCGTCCGCTTTGTCGCCTATTTGGCGATACCGAATCTAGGGGGATTGGAACGTTGGCAAGCAGCCCGATTATCGAGGACGGAGACGCGCCGGTTTCCGTCTTCCAGAGCGACCTTCCCATCGACGAGAAGCTGGACCGTGCGCGCACCGAACTGCTCGACCTGTCGGCGCGCAACCGCCTGCTCAACATGCCGCGCTCGTCCAAGGGGGCAAAGGCCGTCGAGATCGTCGACGAGGTAGGGCGTGAGGTGTTCCGTATCCTGGTCCAGGAGGCCAAGCCCTTGACCTTCCTCGCCGGAAAGGCGGCGGCGTCCGGCGACGCGGCTGAGGATCAGGAAACCGCGGAGGACGCCGACGAGATCGCCGACCTCGCGCAGCCCGAGGACGACGTCGCGGACGACCGGGGCGTCTTCTCACGTCATTCCGACACTAGGCTGCAGACCCGGCTAACGCCGAAGGGGCTGCAGAAGCGCCTGCTTGAACTCTACTTCGACGCGCGCACGCTCGAGGAGGAGCAGGGCGTCAACATCCTGTACCTCGCGATCGGCGCCTTGAAGTGGATCGATCCCGGCAATGCGGCGAACGTTCGCTTCGCACCTCTCGTTCTGGTCCCTGTGCAGCTCGAGCGCGGGAACGCGGGCGAGAAGTTCAAGCTGCGCATGCGCCAGGAGGACTACGCCTCCAATCTGTCGCTGGAGGCGTTCCTCGACAGGGTGCACGGCATTCGACTGCCCGCGTTCGAGGCTAGCGACGGGTTCGATCCCGCAGTCTACTTCGGCGAGGTGGCGGAAGCCGTCTCCGCGAAGCCTGGTTGGGAGGTCCAGCCCGACGTCATCGTGCTCGGGTTCTTCTCCTTCGCCAAGTTCCTGATGTATCGGGATCTCGACCCGCAAACCTGGCCGAACGGGGGGAAGATCACCGACCGGGCGCTCGTGCGCGGACTCCTTTCGGACGGTTTCGGTGGCAGCGAGGGCATGATCCCCGAAGATGCCAACATCGACCCCTTCATCTCGCCGTCCGACATGCTCCATATCGTGGACAGCGACAGCTCGCAGGCGCTGGTGGTGCACGAGGTCCGGCGCGGGCGCGACATGGTCATCCAGGGCCCGCCAGGCACGGGCAAGAGCCAGACGATCGCCAACATCATCGCCTCGGCGGTCGCCGACGGAAAGACCGTTCTCTTCGTCGCCGAGAAGATGGCGGCCCTAGAGGTCGTGAAGCGCCGCCTCGACGCGACCGGTGTTGGGGACGCCTGCCTGGAGTTGCATAGCAACAAGGCGAACAAGAAGGCGGTGCTGGAGGAACTGCGACGGACCTGGGAGCTAGGCGCGCCAAGACGTCAGGATCCCGGGAGCCTGCACGTCCGGTTGACGGAGGCTCGCGATCGCCTCAACGATCATGCGCGACGCATGCACGACACGCATCCCGCGTCCGGGCTGACCCCTTATCAGGTGATCGGCCAGCTCACGCGGCTGAAGCTCGATGGCGAGCGGCCGGGGGATCTGGCGCTCGTATCGCCCGAGACTTGGACAGGGGATGATTTCGCTGAGCGGCACGCGGTGGTCAGCGACCTCGCCGAACGTATCAGGGTCGTCGGCCGCCCTGCCGATCACCCATGGCGCGGGGTCGGCCTTTCTTCGATTCTTCCGACCGAGGTTGAGCGCCTTCAGGACCGGCTCTCTGCGATCATCGAGAAGGTTTCGGCGTTTGACGAAGCGCAGGCGGCGATCGCGTCCGAGCTCGAGCGTCCGCCCGTGCGCTCGATCGATGGCATCGGCGATCTAGCCGCGCTCGCGTCGCGCATCGCAGGCGCGCCGGCGATCGATGCCGCCGCCATGTCGAGTGCGACCTGGGCGGACGCTAGCGCCGCGATCGTTGCGTTGCTCGCCGTCGGACAGCGGCACGCTGACCTTGCAGACGCCCTCACGTCTGTGGTCGCCGATGCCGGTTGGGGGGCTGATCTCATCGAGGCGGCGGCCGCATTGGCAGAGCTGCCCGCAGGCTTCGCGCCCGAGGATTTCGTGCGCGTCGCAACGTTGTCGTCCTTATTGCCACGCCTCATGGCCGAGGCGGGCGGCCTTTCGCGGGCGATGGGTCGGGATGCCCCTACTTCCATCGAAGGGGTCCGACGGCTCGCCTCGATCGCCGAGCGCGTTGCCGTCGCTCCGGAAGGCGACGCTGCCGCCTTTGCTGCAGACGTATGGGAGGGCGGCGTCGAGCGGGCCTCCGACGTCGCTGAAGCGGTGGCGGCTTATGAGCAGGCGCTCAGTGCGGTCTCGGGCAATTTGACCGATGGCGCCTGGTCGATGGACCTTGCTCCGGCTCGCGCGACGCTCGCGTCGCACGGCACGGGATTCCTGCGCATTCTGAGCGGTGAATGGCGGCGCGCGAACAGGCTCGTGCGGTCCATTCTCACCTCTCCCGCGTCCACGCTTGATGGCACCCTGATGCTCCTGGACGCTCTGGCTAGGGGACAGGCGGCGAAGTTGAGCATCGAGAACGAGGAGGTGTTCGCCCGCGCGGCGTTCGGAGCGACGTGGCGTGGCGTCCGTTCGGCCAGCGCTCCGTTGACGACCGTAGTGGCATGGATGCGGTCGCTGCACGCCCTGGGCCCCGAACCCCGCATGATCGCCGCCAACCGGCCTGACCGCGTGGAGGTCGGAACGCGAGCCGAGCGGACCTCCGATCAGCTTGGTCAGGCGGCGCTACTGGCCGCCGATCTGTGGGCGGCGCTGGGTGATACGCGGACGGTGGCGTTCGGCGAGGCGCTTTCGCCGGACCGAGCCGACATCTCCTCTCTGATGGCGGTTGTGGCGCGGGTCCACGCGGCCGACACGGCGACCACGGTCGCCTTCGCAGATGTCGCAGCGGATCTTGAGATCCGGCGTCGACGCTTGGCGGATCTCATCGAGCAGCAGCAGCGGAACGCGATCCTCGATGAGCGGGCAGATCTGGGGCACGGCGCATTCGGCGGTGCCTGGCAGGGGGCACGGACGGATTGGGAGGCCTTAAGGGCGGCGGCCGATTGGCTGATCGGGAACGGCGACATCCGTCTGCTTGCCAGCCGGATCGCCGACCGTGCGGCGCTTGCAGCGTCGGCGGATCGGCTCGCGGCGGACGCAGCGGCAATTGCCCGAGACCTTGACACGGTCGCCGAGCAGCTCCGGCTCGATCTTCCGGCAGCTCTCGACGTATCACGGTTCGACATGGTCGAACTGTCCGTCCTGAATGCCCATCTGCGGCAATGGCACGGTTCGGGTGAGAGGCTGTTCCAGTGGACCGCCTATCGTGACCGGGCAGAGCGTGCGTCTGCTCTGGGCTGCGACGATCTCGTCGGCCGGCTGGCCGATGGGCGCCTTGGCACGGACGGCGCGGTGTCGGCGTTCGAGATGGCCTATTACGAGGCCGTATACGCAGACCAGATCAGGCGCGATCCCGCACTGGGCACCTTCGATGGCACCCTTCATGGTCGGCTGGCGCGCGAGTTCGCCGATATGGACCGGCAGCGCATCGCGTCCGCGAGCTTCGAGGTCGTCCGTGCGCACCACGACGGGGTTCCCGCCCGGGACGGCGGATCGGTGGGTCCTCTCGGAGTTCTACGCGCCGAGATAGCGCGCCGACGTGGCCACATGCCGATCCGGCGGCTCATGGAGAGGGCTGCTCCGGCGGTGCAGGCGCTTAAGCCGGTCTTCATGATGAGCCCGCTCTCGGTCGCGCAGTTCCTGGCGCCTGGGATCTTCGAGTTCGATTTGCTCGTCATGGACGAGGCGAGCCAGATCCAGCCGGTCGATGCGCTCGGCGCTGTCGCACGGGCGAAGCAGGTCGTGGTCGTGGGCGACCCCAAGCAGCTCCCGCCGACCGCCTTCTTTTCCAAGATGACGGGTGGCGGCTCCGACGACGACGAGGACTCCGGCACGCGGGTCGCGGACATCGAGAGCATTCTCGGGCTGTTCACGGCGCGCGGGCTCCCGATGCGGATGCTGCGCTGGCACTATCGCAGCAAGCACCAGTCCCTGATCGCCGTCAGCAACCGGCAGTTCTACGAGAACAAGCTGTTCATCGTGCCTAGCCCCTACACCGCCGATGCCGGGATGGGCCTTCGCTTCCACCGTATCCCGCAAGGCGTCTTCGATGCGGGCGGGACCAGGACGAACATGGTCGAGGCGAAGATCGTCGCCCAGGCGATCGTGGCGCATGCCAGGGATCATCCCGACCTCTCGCTCGGCGTCGCGGCCTTCTCGGCCGCGCAGCGCCGGGCGGTGCTGGATCAGCTCGAGGTGATCCGTCGTGGTCTGCCTCCGGAGGTAGAGAGCTTCTTTCAGTCGCACCCATCCGAGCCATTCTTCGTGAAGAACCTGGAAAACGTGCAGGGCGACGAGCGGGACGTCATCTTCATCTCGGTCGGCTATGGCCCCACCGTGCCGGGGGGCAGGGTGCCGATGCGGTTTGGTCCGCTTGGCACCGATGGCGGCGAGCGGCGACTGAATGTGCTGATAAGCCGTGCCAAGCAGCGTTGCGACGTGTTCGGCTCGATGTCGGACGAGGACATCGACTCCGACTTCGCCGCGACCCGCAAGGGTGTGCTTGCGTTCAAGCTGTTCCTGCACTTCGCCAGGACCGGGCGCATGACGATGGCAGAAAGCACTGGCCGCGACCACGACAGCGTGTTCGAGGAGCAGGTTGCCAGGACATTGCATGCCCGAGGGTATCAGGTTCACCGTCAGGTCGGCCTGGCCGGGTTCTTCATCGATCTCGCCGTCTCGGACGCTGAGCGTCCGGGGCGCTATCTCCTCGGCATCGAGTGCGATGGAGCGTCCTACCACGATGCGCGCTCGGCGCGGGAGCGTGACCGTCTGCGTCAGTCGGTGCTCGAGAGCCATGGCTGGACGATCCACCGCATCTGGAGCACCGACTGGTTCCAGCGCCCGAACGAGCAGATGGAACTCCTGTTGGCGCGAATCGAAGCGGCGAAGGCGGAGCACGATGCCGAGGCGGCCGGCAGCTCGCAGCGGCGCACCGTGGGCGTCGAGATCGTCACCGTGGAGCGGGAGGGTTTCACCGAGGTGGGCCTCGCGCCGACCGAGGCGGCGCCAGCCACGGCGATATACGAGGAGGCTTTGATCGAGCGTCCACGGCATCTGCTGTGCGAGCTTCACGACGCTCCACGCGGGGCGCTTTCTGCGCTTGCGGAGCAGGTCGTGAGGATCGAGGGCCCGGTGCATGTCTTCGAGGTGGTCAATAGGCTCCGTGACGCCTGGGGCCTCAAGCGCGCCGGCGGTCGCATCCAGGATGCGGTCGAGAAGGCGATCGACGTCTCAGTCCGCGAAGGACGGCTTGTCGAGGAGGGCGACTTCCTCTCCATCCCCGGCAAGTCGCCGAAGGTGCGGGATCGAACCGACGTGCGATCGCCGTCGCTCAAGAAGTCGGACAGCCTTCCGCCGGCCGAACTGGAGATGGCCATCCTGGCCGTGGTCCGTGCGAACTACGGTGCGACGGACGACCAGGTGATCCAGGCGGCAGCGCGGGCGGTCGGCTTCAAATCCACGAGCGGGCAGCTACGGGACCTGCTTAACGGGGTGATCGAAGGTGCAGTTGGCGGCGAACGATTGGCCCGGCGCAACGGAATGCTCGTGACCGGTGCCGCGGCCCCGTCGGTGGAGGCGGCCGAACGTCCGAAGAGCCCATTGTCGACGTTGATTCTGGGCGGGGAGGGCGAACGCCTTGAATTCAAGGAGACGCTCCGCTGGGACATCGCGCGCAGCGAGGTGAACCGAAAGCTGGAGGAAGTGGTCGTCAAGACGCTCGCCGGCTTCGCGAACCATTCCGGGGGCATCTTGCTGATCGGCGTCGCGGACGACGGCACGGTGGCCGGTCTGGACCGCGACTACGCCACGCTTGGCGGGGGAGGACGCGACAAGCTCGAGCTCCATCTAACCAATCTGCTAATAAAGCACTTCGGAACGGCGTTTCGTGCGTCCAGGATCCGGATCGGCTTTCCGCTGCACGAAGGCGTCGAGATATGTCGCATCGACATGGACCGCTCGAGCTCTGCGGCGTTCGTGTCCACGTCGGATCGTGCGGGTGTCGTCACCGAACGGTTCTTCGTGCGCGCAGGCAACTCGACCCAGGAGTTCGGGCCAAGCGAGACGCATGCCTACATAAGAGATCGGTTCGCGACGTAGACGGCGGGGGGTGGCGGAACTGTCGCGAGTCTCCATTGGCAAGGGCATGCCAATCGACTTCTACTGCTCGACGCTTGCATTGACGGCATGGCTGCAGATCCAACCGCTAGCGGCCGTCAGCGATGCTGCGACTTCCCATCCGCGACCTGTCCGAGGAACTTCGCGAGTTGCCGGACGGCGTCCGGCTCCGCCGCATAGAAGATGTTGCGTCCGGCACGCCTGGACGATGCCAGGTTGGCCCGCGACAGGATGAGGAGGTGCGCGGACATCGTGTTGCCGGGCGTACCGGTCCGCTCTGCCAGTTCGCCGGCGGTGAGGCCTTCCGGACCGGATGCTGCGAGCATCGAGAATACCGCGAGACGGGTCGGTTGCGCCAGCGCGCTCATCACGGACATCGCCGAAGTCTTTTCCATCCCTTTAGAATAGTCGAAGCGCCGTTAACCTCAAGGACGTCGTGGAACCGAATTCTCCGCGATCGAGCGAAGTGATTCAGAATGGGACGGACACAACCTACGTCACAGTTCTGGAACCGTTGAACTATAATTGTCGTTCCTTATATCCTGGCCACGGCCGCCGGCACCCCCATCGGGACCCGGGAGACGGCCGGGAAGGGAGTATGACGATGACCGCACTCATGCCGACGCGCCGGAGCAGCAACCTGGAGGCGCCCTCCATAATGAGGAACTACGAGGACCCGCTCGACCATGACACCGCGTCCGACCGCGCGATGCCCACGACGCGCCGCGGTCTCACCCGCCTTGCGCTGATCGCGGCCGAGACCGGAGCGCGGTTCCAGCGGGACGGAGAGGAGCACGACCCGATGACCTGGCTGCTCGCGCCGCGCCGGCTGTTCGGCGGCGGCACCGCGATCGACGCGGTGCTCGGCCGCGAGAACTTCATGCGTGCGCTTCTGCTGCACGGGCTCTCGATCGGCCTGGATGCCGAACCCGGCTTCATCGACGTTCTCGTCGAGGACGGTCCGGACGACGACGATGATGACGGCGGCGCAGACGCCGATCCGGACGACGACGGGACGTTCGGGTCGGACGACGAGGAGGGCGCGGATGCATCCGACCCGGACAGCGGCGCGGATCGGGAATGGAACGGCAGTGCCGCGGGCCGTGGTGGGCGTCCTTTCGGGAGCGGCACGAGGCGCCTCTTCACCGCGACGCTCGTCCACGAGGATGGAGCGACGACGCTGCAGGCGTTTCATGCGTCGATCTGCACCGACGCGATCGAAGCGGCGCAGCGCCTCGCCTGGCGCTACGGCACCGGTCCGGCGTCGGTCGCGGAGGTGACCATGGGCTTCGATCCGACCACCACCTTCGCAGAGGTGATGGTCTCGCCGGCCATCCGTGACCTGCTGCTGCTCATCGCCGCCGAACCCGACAGCCCGCTCGCCGCCGGCCTCGACCTCAACCTGGAACAGCGCTTCGCCGCCTGAGCCCTGATCCGGCCCGACGGGCGCCCCCCCCGAGAACCCGCCGCTCCAACATCCACGCCGCTGCCGCATCGTCCGCCCGGGCGAGGCGGCCCGCGTGCGCCCAGGAGATCGACATGAACGACAATGAAAAGTCAGTCGGACCGCGAGCCCGCGGGATCGTCGCACAACCAGACCGGGTTCGCGCCGTCCGACACGATTCCGAGGGCCACCCCTTGCGGCGCGACAGCGGCGACGCTTCGGCTCCCGATGCCGGAGCAGCCGGCCTGTCGCGGTTTGCCGAAGCGCTCGAAGGTCACCCCGAGTACCGGGTGCTTCGGCGTCTTGAACTGAAGGAGGGACATACAGGCCTCGGAACGTCCGACGCTCCCTTCATCGGCGTTTCCATCGACGTGGAGACGACGGGGATCGACCACGCCAGAGACCGGATCATCGAGTTGGCTCTCCGCCGGTTCCGCTACGACCGCGACGGTGTGATCGTGGCGATCGACCGTAGCTACGCTTGGCTTGAGGATCCGGGCCGCCCGATCCCGCTGGAGATCGCCAGGCTGACCGGGCTGACGGATTCCGTCTTGGAGAACCAGTCCATCGACGATGATGCGGCGGTGCGTCTTCTCCGGAGCGCAACCGTGATCGTGGCGCACAACGCCGCTTTCGACAGGAAGTTCGTCGAGCGCCGTCTGCCTGACGCCGCGGGCCTGGCCTGGGCCTGCAGCTGCAACGAGATCGACTGGCGCGGCTCGGGGTTCGACGGGCGGGCGCTCGGTTGGCTGCTCGGCCAGGCCGGCTGGTTCCACGACGGCCACCGCGCCGGCGAGGACGTCGACGGGGTGATCGCGCTGCTAGGGCACCGTCTCGCCGACGGCCGCACCGCGCTTGCGGCTCTGGTCGAGCGGGCAGACGCGAATTCGTGGGTCCTCCGCGCGCGCGGCGCCGCGTTCGAGGTCAAGGATCTGCTGCGTCTGCGCGGCTACCGCTGGGACGCCGAGCGCAAGCTGTGGTGGCGCGAGGTTTCGGACGCCGACCGGATGCAGGAGGAGTTCTGGCTCGCCGGCCACGTCTATTCCGCCGAGGCGAACCCGAAGGCGCTCGGCCCGGACTTCGTCCGCATGACGAGGTTCGAGCGCCATCGATGACCGTCAGGATCCCGGCGACGGGTCCGCCGCTGACGCCTCCGGCCGTGTTGCGCTGGAGCGCGCGCGATCCCAGGTCGGCGCGATCCGACGGCTCGCTGACGTGCGGATCCTGCGGGCGTATCGCTCGTATCTCCGGTCGACGGTGCGTCTGGTCTCGCCCATCCTCCTCCGCGCGCTGGAGCTGGAGCAATTGCGGCTCGACGAGGTCGTCGGACGCCTGCGGCCGCCCGCCGGATGGCCCTGGCCCGTCGGAACGGCGCACGAGCTCCGACACGCCCGTGCGACCGCGGTCGATCGGGACCGGGTTCCCCCCGAAGTCGGTGCACCCGGTCCGTGGCTGCGTCCGGACCGGTCCGTGGATCCGACCGTCCACCGCTCCGGCGCAGGCCTCGCGGTCCGATGGGCGTCGGGTCGCCCGGCTGGACTGCCAAAAGTCCGAGTGCACGGCGATTCCCTGGAGGTCGTGATGGACGTCGGCCCGTTTCTGCTGACCAGCGTGCACGGCCTCGGCTTGCTGAGGATCGATGGTCGCCGCGCCGGGACGCTCGCCGACGATTGCATCGGAAGCCCCGTGCATCGGCTCGTCGACCATCCGTTGTTCTGCGGCCAGGGCTGGACCGTCGACCGGATCGACTACTCCCGCCATGGCACCGGGTTCTCGACGCTGGTCTTCGCGACCGGCCAGGAGCCCCTGAAATTGCCATGGGGCGCCTGATGCCGAACCGGCGGCGCGGGCCGCGCGAAGGACGCTTCAGATTTGTTGAACGAATGACCGGCTAGGACCGGAATGACTTCGAACCGCGTCGCGGCGACTCGCGGCGCTCAGGGGAGACTAGAGATGGAACCCAGGCACAAGGACTATCGGAGCGCTGCCGCTTTCGACCCGTTTGCAATGCCGCCGGAGGATCTTTTCGAGGGTCTCCATCTGGCGCTCGAGCTGATGCGCGACAACTGCATCGGTAACGCGGAGATCATGGCGGATCCGCGAATCGGCGCCGGCCGCTGCTACCTGATGAACGCATCGCCGCGCCTTCGAGACTTGCTCGACGTGGACGGCTGGGCGTCGCTTCCCGACCACGAGGCGATTGGTCTCCCCAAGGGTCTACTCTTCATCGAGGATCCGGTCACGCTCCCGCAGTCGGCGCCGCTCACGCTCGCCCACTTCGTCGCCAAGCACTACGTCGACGACCTGCGGCTCATGTTCGATCGCGCTGATGGCGCCTTCTTTCCCCGCGCGGTCTCCCGGCAGCCCGACGCGTGGGTGCGCGGCGAGGATGGGCGCAGCATCGTCGATGCGATCGTCGAGGATCAATACCTCTGGCTCGGGGTCAGGACGCCGCTGATCGTCGCTGACCGGCTCGAGGTCCGCACGCGCCACGAGCTCGGCCGCCTCAACCCGAAACGGGTCTCCGCGGGCCGGACGGAACTGTTGCCGCCTTCCATCTCGACGATCCGCAGGCGGCTGAAAGAGCTGGACCTCCGCCACGGATGGGCCGGAGGCCGCAATCCGGCCTTCGTCGATGACGGCGATGATTTCCGCATACCCTGACGACATCCCCGGGTTCCGGCTGACACGGCGGGCCGGTGCCGGCTGCGACATCGTCGAACAACGAGGAGGAGAGAGAATGAAGAAGTCCAGGGAGATGGAGGCTGGTCGGCCGATGACGCGCCTCGAGCGCGCCCGCGTCGTTCGCGAGGCTGTCCTCGCGATCTCGCCGACCCATGGCCGTTGGGAGGAGCTCCAGCTGGGCGCCGCCGATCAGGACCGGACGAACCGCGTGTGGACGGTCGACTCCGGCCAGGGCTGGACGGCTCTGGTCGACACGCGGTTCACCCGTCCCGCGCCCGTCCTGCGCGGGGACGATCTCCACGCGTCGACGGTCGCCGGACTGAAACCGCCCGAGACCCCGGACCAGTGCATCGACGTCTACTGGGGGACCGTCGGAAAGGTGGTGTCCATCTCGCGGACCGATGGGGTCGATCGGCTGATCGGCTTCACGGCCGGACCGTGGGAGGCGGCGTTCGGGCTGACGGAGCAGCCATGGCCGCCGGCGATCGCCCGACGGTTTCAGAAGAGTGCTGCATGATGGCGCGGCCGAAGCGGATCGGGCGCGATCGCGGGCCTTCCGGCGGCATTCCACGTCGTCTCGGAGCTTCGCGTCCTTGGGGCGCTCCGGGCGTAGCGGGGAGTATCGTCCTGTGAAGAGGCCTCCTTTCGATCTCGGGTATCCGCAGCATGAGCGGATCCTGGCGCGGTCTTACGCGAAGTTCCGCGAGGTGAGGGACGAGGCCGGACGGCTGTATCGGCCTCCGTCGCGGGACTGGAACAAGCGTGTCGGCTTCGGAGCCGTTTACGCGGTGGGCGGGATGCGCGACGTCGGGCATCTGCTGAGCAACTGGTGTTGGCGCAGCGCGAGGGAGACCAATTTTCCGTCTTGGCTCGCGGCGTCCCGTTTTGACGACGATCCGGGTCATGTTTTGCCCGGTCTGACCTTTAGCCAGCGGGTCGCCGTGGCGGTCGCCTTCGCCGAGGCGGCGAACACCGTGCTGAAGCCGACCGATGGGGAGTTTCGCGCCCGGGCCCTGGAGGTGGAGGAGGCGACGGCGGCGCGCCCGGCCGGGTTCTACCAAGGCGACGATGCGGACGTGTTGGCGATCGACCTCATGATCGGCAGGTCCAACCATGCGGTGATGGACGTGCTCGTTGAGAAGGTCTGGCGGGAAAATCCCCTGCAAGGCTCCAGCAACTTTGTCGCTCAGGAGCATGTCCGGGTATGGCTCCTCGTGGAACGCCTGAACGCCGCCCGCATGCTGCTTGCCCCGGAAGCGAAGCCGGTGAGGCTGCCGGGAATGCCATCGACGCTGAAGCGTCTGAAAGCTCATTACGAAGCATGGTTCCAGGATCAGGTGAGGATGACTGAGGCAGCGAAGGCGCTCGCGGGCGTGGGTCCTGACGCGGCCGAGGGGAAGAGCTTCCCGTCCGTCGATGACGCGGTCGGGTGCGCGGCACCACCGGGCGGGGACCCGTGAATTTGCGGGTAGAACGTCGTGCGGATCGCGGTGTTGAGGTGCAGGTCGGCCACGACCTCCTCCAGAATAGCAGACCGACTGTGAAGGCCGGCCGCGACGCGGGCGTCGGAAAGGATGCGGACTTCCTAATGTAATTTCGCATCGTGGTCAGCCGTCGTGACGATGCGGAGCGTGGACAGATGCCCCTTCAATTTGCCGGCGTTGCCGATCTCTGCCTTGACCACGCCGAGCGAGAAAGTGTCGTGGCGCTTGCACTGGATGCCGGTACTTTCGCCGATGATATCTGGGCCGTAGATGTTGATGCCCGCCTGCTTCTGTCCAAGGCATCGGTTCTTCAGGAGCGTGGGGAAGGGCCAGGCTCGGCGGTAGGAGGCGAGGACGATGCCCTTTAACTCCTGCAAATGCGTTGGTTGCGGCAGCGTCATTGCGTTCAGAGTTGGTATGACCCGGCTATAATCGAGATGGACCGGGAAAGCGTTATTGGCCTTTTGGCAGTTGGGGATCGTGCAACTCCGCTTCAGCCAGCGCCGGAGGGGCATTCGGAACTGCCCCAGGGTGGTTAATTGCGGTAGAATTTTCATATCCCTAGCGCCGAAGAAATGGCAGAAATCCGCCGAATGACACCATAGGTTGTCCGAATGACAATGTCAGGTTGTGCCAGCGTCATTGAAAACATGGTGGACGCACTTGGGCTCGAACCAAGGACCCGCTGATTAAGAGTCAGCTGCTCTACCAACTGAGCTATGCGTCCGAACCCTGCAGTCTGACGAGGCGCGTGGTGGCGCGACCGCTTCGGGAGGCGGTCGGTTAGCAGCGTCGTCGCCCGATGCAAACCCTTTTTTTGCATTGCGGTACGAATTCGACGTATCCCGTGCCTTACCAGCCGGGCGTCTTGCGGTTGCCGCGGTCGATCGACATCAGGATGCCGAGGCACAGCATGAAGGTCATCTGGCTCGATCCACCGTTGCTGATCAACGGCAGCGGCACGCCAACCACCGGCGCCATGCCCATCACCATCGCCATGTTGATCGACACATAATAGAAAATCGTCGCGGCAAGCCCCGCTGCGGTCAGCTTTGCGAAGCGCGATTGTGCCTGCAATGCCGCGGCCAGCCCCCATTGCACGATCACGAAGAAGGCCAGGATCAACAGCACGCCGCCGACCAGGCCCCATTCCTCCATCATCGTGGCGAGCGCGAAATCAGTATGACCTTCGGGCAGGTAATCGAGGTGGCTTTGCGTACCGTTCAGGAAGCCCTTGCCGAAAATGCCGCCCGATCCGATCGCGATCTTCGACTGGCTGATGTGATAGCCGGTGCCGAGCGGATCGCTCTCGGGATCGAGGAACACGAGGATGCGGTTCTTCTGATAGTCGTGGAGGACGAAATTGATCGCAAGCGGGATCGCCGCGCCCAGCGCGAGAGCACCGGCAATGAACAGGCGCAGCGGCACGCCCGCCAGGAACATCACGGTCACGCCGCCGATCGTGATCATCAGCGCAGTTCCAAGGTCGGGCTGCTTCATCACCAGCGCGGCCGGCAGCATGATGAGGAGTGCCGCGGGCCAAATCGCCCCGAAGCGGCGCGTTTCATTGGGGGGGAGCATGTCGTAGAATTTGGCGCAGGCGAGCACGATGCACGGTTTCATCAGCTCGGACGGCTGCAAGCGGATGAATCCGACATCGAGCCAGCGTTGCCCGCCGCCGCGCACCGCACCGACCAACTCAACCAGCACCAGCATCACGCACAGGACGCCGTAGGCGGGCAGGGCGATCTTGCCCCACATGTCCTCTCGCACACGCGAGAGCACGATTGCACCCGCCAGCAAGATGAAGAAGCGAACACCCTGCGACAACGCCCAGGGTCGAATATTTCCCCCCGCCGCAGAATAGAGCACGAGCAGATCGAAGCAGCCGATCGCGAGAACCAGCAGGAGGATTTTCCACGGGAGCTGAGCCAGCGGCGCTGGCACGAAGGCTAGCCCATTGGCGGGGCGGGTGCTCATCGCGGATCGCTTTCGGTCGTTCCATCCTCGGCAACGGTATTGCCCGGGGCGGCGGTATTGGCGAGCGCTTCGGACGCAGCAACGTCTGCCGCGGTGGCGGCGCGCACGGCGGGGGCGTCGGTCGGCGCGGTGGCGTTGAGCTCGGTCTGCGCACCGACGGCGAGCGGTGGTGCGCCGGCGGCCGCGCGGTACGCGGCGCTCTCGGCCGCCATGCGCGTCTTGATATCGCCACCCCAGGTCGGTTCGGCCTCGGCGAGCGATGCGAGCGCGCGTTCCTTGTCGAACAGATAGGTCATGATGTCGCGACCGATCAGCGGGGTGTCGAGGTTACGGACGGTGTGCCCGCCATGCTCCAGCACGACGGCGGCGGCATAGCGCGGCGCATCGGCCGGCGCGAAGCAGACGAACAGCGCGTGATCGCGCAGTTTAAAGGGCAAAGCGGCGTTCTTGAGCACGCCGGACCCACGTTCCGCCATCGAAATGCGGCGGACTTGCGCGGTGCCGGTCTTGGCGGCGAGCGTTACGCCGGGAACGAGAAGCCGCGCCGCCCCACCTGTGCCGCCTTCGTTCACCACCCCGTACATGGCGTTCCGGACGAGCTGCAGATGGTCCGGCGACACCGAAAGCGGCGGCGGATTGCGGTGGACATGGTCGGCCAGAATGCTCGGCTGCACCGCGCGCCCTGAGGCAAGACGGGCTGCCATGACCGCAAGTTGCAACGGATTGGCCAGGACATAGCCTTGGCCGATCGAAGCGTTGAGCGAATCCGCGACGGTCCAGCCGGTCTTGTACTTGCGCAATTTCCAGGCAGTGTCCGGCATGGTGCCGAAGCGTTGCGACCCGAACGGCAATTCGAATTTCTGACCCAATCCGAGCGATCGCGCGGTGGGCGCGATGTTATCGTAACCCAGCCGGCGGACCATTTCGTAGAAGTAGATGTCGCAGCTTTGCATCACTGCCGTCTTCATATCGAGCGCGCCGTGCCCGTTCCGCTTGTGGCAGTGGAAGACACCCGTGCCGACGCGCAGCGCGCCGGTGCAATTAACGCGCTGGTCCGGGCTCACCCCCGCTTCGAGCAAGGCGAGCGCGTTCATCGGCTTGACCGTCGAGCCGGGCGGATAGAGGCCCTGCAGAACCTTGTTCATCAGCGGGATATGGTCGTTATCCGACAGCATTTTCCATTCGAGATGGCTGATCCCGTCGGAGAAGCTGTTCGGATCGTATGCCGGCATCGATACCATCGCGAGCATCTCGCCGGTGTGGCAATCCATCACCACGACCGATCCCGATTGCGTACCGAGCCGTCGCGCCGCATAATCCTGCAAGCCGATGTCGATCGTAAGCCGGGCGTTCTTGCCAGGTTCGTCGGGCTTAGTCGCGAGCTCGGCGACGAGCTTGCCCCGCGCGGTGACCTCGACGCGCTTTTGCCCTGCGACCCCTCGCAGGGTTGCTTCGAGTGTCTTTTCGAGCCCATCCTTACCGAGCTTGAAACCAGGCGTGACCATCAGTGGGTCGCGCGTCTGCTTGAATTGCTCGGCCGACGCCGCGCCGACATAGCCGGTGAGATGCGCGACCGCGGCACCGGCCGGGTAACTGCGGGAGAAACCGCGGGTGGGGGCGACGCCCGGCAGTTCCGGGATGCGCACGCTGACGGCGGCGAAGCGCTCCCAATCGAGATTTTCGGCGACCTGCACTGGCTGGAACCCCGCCGCATGCTTCAAATCGGTGGCGATGCGCTCCATTTCCTCGGGCGGTAGCTTGAGAATGTCGCGCAGCAGGCCGAGTACCTCCTCCTTATTCTCGAGCCGATCGGGGATGATATCGACACGGAAATCGGTCCGGTTATTGGCGATCGGCGCGCCGTTGCGATCGACGATCCAGCCGCGCCGTGGCGGCACCAGCGTCATGTTGACGCGGTTGCTTTCGGATTTGAGCGTGTATTGTTCATTCTGAACGATCGCGAGCCAGCCCATCCGCCCCGCGAGCGCCAGCCCGAATACCGCCTGGGCCGCGCCGAGCGCGAACGTGCGCCGCGAGAAGCTGTAGCTTTGCGATGCTTCGGTCACCAAGCGCTGGGATTGACCGAACAGCGGGCTGTTCATGTGTCATCCTCAGCGCCGACAAGCATCGCGCAAAGCCGGGCGGCGAGCGGGAACAGCAGGACCGATATCGCAAACTGGAACAGGAGCACCGTATCGACATGCGCATAGATCGGCGTGGTGACGAGGCGTCCGAGGATCAGGCAAAAGCCGATCGACCCGGCGGCAATCAGCCAATCCTGCCAGAAATCGCGATAGACGACGCGTTGGTCGATCAAGTCGATCATGAAAAAGCAGAGCGTCCAAAACAGCATCGCACTGCCCAAAGGCTGCCCGCTGACAAGATCGTCGAAAAGGCCGAGCGGGAGCGGTGCCCAGACGCGCAAACTTTCGGTCCGCGTCAATCGCCATCCGAGCAGCATCAACAAGCCGAAGGGCGGCAGAATTTGCACGCTCGCAATGATCGGCCATAGCGTGAGCGCCGATCCGGACAAGACGGTCAGGGCGGGCACGAAGCGCGCGAAGCTACGGTCGGGCGCCTCGTCGAAACGGCCGCGCACCGTCCTCATTGCGCGGGCCTGCCGGCCGGGGGCATTACCGGCGGCGCAGCGGCAGGGGCAAGATCAGGAGCAGGGGACGGCGCGGGCGATGGCAGAAAAGCGCGTTGCACGATCGCGTAATCGACCGTGTCCGGCTGCGCGAAGCTGCGGCCGATCGCTGCGTCGCGACCACGTCGGATGATCCGCGCTACCGGCACGTTGGGCGCATAGATCCCGCCGATCCCGGACGTGACGAACACATCGCCCGGCCCGAAATCGGTCGTCGCGAAGGCAACCGACTTGACGTCCATCAGCCCGTCGCCGCGCCCGGTGGCGAGCGCCGGCATGCCATCGCGCGTGCGGCGCACCGGCACCACGCTTTCGGGGTCGGTCAATAACAGCACGCGCGCGCTGTTCGGCCCGGTTTCGAGAATGCGCCCGATCAGACCCTCCGGGCCGCGTACCGGCTGCCCCGGCTCCACCCCCTGCCAAGATCCGGCGTTGAGCACGCCGAAGCGCCGCGTGCTGGAGGCCGAGGAGCTTACCAGCCGCGCCGTAACCACCGGTTCCGCGATGCGTTCCCGCACGCGCAGCAACGTCACCAAGCGGCGATTGTCGTAAGACAAGGTCCGTGCCCGCATGAACAGCGCATGTTGATCGGCGAGTTGCTTGCGCAAGACCTTGTTCTGATCGCGCACCGCGAGATACTCTCCGATGCCGCCGGGGATCGACCCGAACCAGCGTCCAACGCCCGAAATGCCCGAAGAGATCGGCGTCGTCACCTCGCCGACGCTCGCGCGCAGCGCGGCAAAGGCGGGCGGATCGAGTGTCGAAAGCGCGAGCAGGACCGCGCTGACGAGCGCGCCCGCCACCGCGATGACATATCCCAAAAAGAGGCTGTATTGCGCCCGCCGCGAAAAACCCGGGCGCCGAGTGCGAGGCGGCGCCATTCTACCCCCATCCTAAAGCCCGAGGGCCGCCAAAAAAACGTCTGTCCGCTGTACGCGATGTAGAGCGGCGTGAGTAGGGGGAACCCGTGGTTCCGCGCGATCCACGTTTCAGATCGGTGCGCGCCGCACCGTATTGACTACGCGCTGTGCAGGACGCCGCGGAACACCGGATCCTCGAGCGCTCGCCCGGTGCCGAGCGCGACGCAGGTGAGGGGATCGTCGGCGATCGTGACAGGCAAGCCAGTCTCGTCGCGCAGCACCTCGTCAATTCCCTTGAGCAACGCGCCGCCGCCGGTGAGCACGATGCCCTGATCGACGATGTCCGCCGCCAATTCTGGCGCGGTATTCTCAAGTGCGATGCGGACGCCCTCGACGATCTGACCGACCGGCTCGCTCAGCGCCTCGGCGATCTGGCCCTGGTTGATCTGGATTTCCTTGGGTACGCCGTTGACCAGATCCCGGCCCTTGACGTTGATCGTCAGGCCGATGCCGTCCGCCGGCGGCTTTGCGACGCCGACTTCCTGCTTGATCCGCTCTGCCGTGGCATCACCGATCAGGAGGTTGTGGTTGCGACGGACGTAAGAGACGATCGCCTCGTCCATCTTGTCGCCGCCAACCCGGACCGAGGTAGAATAGGCGACGCCGCGCAAGGACAGCACGGCGACTTCGGTCGTGCCACCGCCGATATCGACCACCATCGAACCGATCGGCTCGGTCACCGGCATGTCCGCACCGATCGCGGCTGCCATCGGTTCTTCGATCAGCCACACCTGGCTCGCGCCCGCATTCGATGCGGCATCGCGGATCGCGCGGCGCTCGACACTGGTCGAGCCGGATGGCACGCAGATCACGATTTGGGGATGCGCCCACGGCATCGGCTTCTTGCCGTCATTCACCTTGCGAATGAAGTACTTGATCATGTCCTCGGCGACATCGATGTCGGCGATAACGCCGTCGCGAAGCGGACGGATCGCCTGGATGCTGTCGGGGGTCTTGCCCATCATCAGCTTTGCGTCATCGCCGACCGCTTTGACGCGCTTCACGCCGTCGATCGTTTCGATTGCGACCACGGAAGGTTCGTTGAGCACAATGCCCTTGCCGCGCAGATATACGACAGTGTTCGCAGTTCCGAGATCGATCGCCATGTCATGGGATGAAAAACGGAAGAGATTCGAGAAAAAGCCCATGGATCGTTCCGTTTCACGTCGGACTTGAGAGATGCCGACAGGTCGCACAATTACCGTTGTCGCTTACATCCGGGGCGTTCAGGGCGGGATAGCCACGCTCTGATATTCGGTTGAATGCGGGTCGCGGGATGCCGTCGCTTGGGCTAGAGAAAAACCTATGTCAATACGCCGCCTGCCCGAACATCTCGTCAATCGCATCGCAGCCGGTGAAGTGGTCGAACGGCCCGCCAGCGCGTTGAAGGAACTGGTCGAAAACGCGATCGATGCAGGCGCGACCCGCATCGCGATACGCCTTGGCGGAGGTGGCACCGATCTTGTCGAGGTGACCGACGACGGGTCCGGCATGACGCCGTCCGACATGGCGCTCGCGCTGGAGCGGCATGCCACATCGAAGCTGCCCGACGAATTCATCGAAAACGTCGCAACGCTCGGATTTCGCGGCGAAGCGTTACCCTCGATTGCGAGTGTCGCGCGGATGACCTTGGAGAGTCGGCCACGCGGGAGCGAGGGTTGGACGCGGGTGGTCGATAATGGCGTCTTGGTGTCGGAAGGGCCTGCCGCGATTCCCCCCGGTACGCGGGTCCGGGTCGAGGCGCTGTTCGAACGCGTGCCGGCGCGGCGCAAGTTCCTGCGCTCACCCCGCAGCGAATTCGCCGCGTGTATCGATGTCGTCAAGCGTCTCGCCATGGCGCGGCCCGATATCGGATTCTCGGTCGAGCATGACGGGCGGCGCTCGCTCGGCGTGACGGGCGGCGAAAGCTTGCCCGACCGGGTCGCGGCGCTGACCGACCGCGGGCTGGTGGACAATGGCGTCGGGGTGGATTTCGTGCGCGAAGGCATCGGGCTGGGCGGGATTGCGGGCCTGCCGACCTTCAACCGCGGCGTGGCGGATCACCAATATCTGTTCGTCAATGGTCGCCCGGTGAAGGACCGCCTGCTGATCGGCGCGATTCGCGGTGCCTATGCGGAGATGATGCCGCGTGATCGCCATGCGGTGGTCGCGCTGTTCCTCGACGTGCCGCCCGATGCGGTCGATGTGAACGTGCATCCGGCCAAGACCGAGGTCCGCTTTCGGGATCCGGCGCTGGTGCGCGGGCTGATCGTCAGTGGTTTGCGGCGCGCGCTCGATGAGGCCGGGCACCGGTCGCAGCACGCACCGAAAGAGGCGATGGCGGCGTGGAGTAGCGAACCGCTGGAAGCGGCTACACCGTCTCCCTCTCCCGCCTTATGGGGAGAGGGCCGGGGAGAGAGGGAGTGGGAAACACCCCGCTCGACCAATCCATACGCGCTCAACGAACGTCGCACCTTCTTCACCCCACCGCCGCAAGCGCGCGCTGAACCCGCCTATGCGCCGCCCCCCGAAACCACTGATTACCCGCTCGGCGTCGCACGCGGACAGGTCGCCAAGACCTATATCGTCGCCGAAAGCCCCGACGGGCTGATCCTGGTCGACCAGCACGCCGCGCACGAACGGCTCGTACTGGAGCGGATGCGCAAGGCGATGGCGAACGGTGGCGTGGCGTCGCAAGCGCTGTTGCTCCCCGAAGTGATCGAACTCGACGAACCGGCATGCGACCGGCTGGAAGCGCGCGCGGCGGAGCTGAGCGAGTTCGGGCTCGACCTCGACCGCTTCGGCCCGCGCGCGATGTTGGTGCGCGGCGTGCCCGCGATGTTGGGGCAGGGCGACGTGATCGGTCTCGTCACCGATCTCGCCGACGAACTCGCCGCCTTCGACGAAGCGTTGAGCTTGAAAGAACGCCTCGACCATGTCGCCGCGACGATGGCGTGCCACGGTTCGGTCCGCGCCGGGCGGGTGCTGTCGGTCGCCGAGATGAACGCGCTGCTCCGCGAAATGGAGGTCACGCCGCATTCGGGCCAGTGCAACCACGGTCGCCCGACCTGGGTGAAGCTGGCGCATGGCGATATCGAAAAGCTGTTCGGACGCCGGTAAGTCTTTCAGGCTGATTAAACCAAGCGCACGCTTTCAACGATTCGCCGCTAAAATAAAACGACTCATCGTATTGAAACCATTTGGGCGCATACGCATTTGAAGGTGGACGGTTCTGGTTTTCAGACCCCCAGCACAAAGTGACGCCCCAATGACCAAGGTTCTTCCCGTTTTCCTCGCTCTCATCCCGTTCGCGGCTTTGGTGAGTGCGTGCGTTGTGACGGGGTAACCCCTCTCCGCTCCAGCCCCCCCAAATCTCGGGGCGGCGACACACGAAAAGGGCCGCCCGGATCACTCCGGGCGGCCCTTTTACGTTATAGCGAGCGGTAACGCTCAGGCTTCGGGCTGTGCCTCGGCCTGGGTGTCGTCGCCGCTGACTTCAGCAGTCGCGCCCGGCTCTGCATTGGGATCGTACGCCTCGACGAAGCCGGCTTCGTCCTTTTCGAACATCGCTTCCATGACGTTGACGCCATCGGCCTGCATTTTCGCCTCTTCGGGCGAACGTGCGACGTTGACCTTGATCGTGACGGTGACTTCGGGATGCAAAGCAACCTTTACGTCGTACAGGCCGATCGCCTTGATCGGCTTGTTGAGCGCGATTGCCGACTTCGGCAGCTTGTGGCCATCGGCCTCAAGCGCGTCGATCAGATCGCGCACCGCGACCGAACCGTAAAGCTGGCCGGTGTTGGACGACTGGCGGATCAGCGTCAGCGTGATGCCGTCGATCGTCTTTGCTTCGGTCTCGGCTTCACCGCGACGCTCGGCATTGTCGGCCACGATCTTCTCGCGGTTCTTTTCGAAGACCTTGCGGTTGGCTTCGTTGGAGCGAAGCGCCTTCTTGTTCGGCAGCAGGAAGTTGCGGGCGAACCCGTCCTTCACCTTGACGACATCGCCAATGTTACCGAGCTTCTCGACGCGCTCCAGCAGGATGATATCCATGGGGTGCGCTCCTTACTTAACGATGTAGGGCAGCAAGCCCAGATGGCGCGAACGCTTGATCGCCTGGGCGAGTTCGCGCTGCTTCTTGCCGCTCACCGAAGTGATGCGGCTCGGGACGATCTTGCCACGCTCGGACACGAAGCCCTGCAGCAGACGGACGTCCTTATAGTCGATCCGGGGGGCATCCTTGGCCGAGAAAGGGCAGGACTTGCGACGGCGGAAAAATGGGCGTGCCATGGTCTATAGCTCCTTATTCGCCGTCAAAGCTGCGACGCGGGCGGTCTTCGCGGTCACCACGATCGGGGCGGTCGCCACGGTCAGGACGGCCACCTTCGCGGTCGCCACGACGCTCACGGTCGCGGTCCGACTTGCGCATCATGACGCTCGGGCCTTCTTCCGAAGCGTCGATCTTGACGGTCATGTAGCGAATGATGTCTTCGTTGATCTGAACCTGGCGCTCCAGCTCTGCGATCACGCTGCCCGGGGCATCGATCTCAAGCATCACGTAGTGCGCCTTGCGGTTCTTCGCGATTTTGTAGGCGAGGCTGCGCAGGCCCCAATTCTCGGTCTTGACGACGCGGCCGTCATTGCCGTTGATGATTCCGGCGGCCATTTCGGCCAGTGCGTCCACTTGCGCCTGTGCCAGATCCTGGCGCGCAAGGAACACGTGCTCGTATAGAGCCATGTTGCTTTCTCTCATTCTTGGCCGATCGCTGACGCCCGCACCATGCGAAACGCCCCTCCGGCTATCGTCTTCCGCTGAAATAGCGACCGGGGCGGAAAGCGTGCGCCTTCCACCCCGATGGCTGCTTCCTTAGCGAAATCCGGACAGAAGGCAAGCCTGCCGCCCGGATCGGGCCGTCTTATCTGAACGCGCCGCCCAACACTGCGCCGATCAGGCCACCCGTAACCGCGATCAGTACCGCGTCATTGCCCGAACGAACCCAGCGATAGCCGCGCGGCGGGGCATAGAGTCGACGCCCGCGATACTGCCGCCAATCGCGGATTTCCTGGTAATTCTGCGCATAGCGGCGGTCGAAGCGCTGGCCCTTGTTCCACTTGCGATAATGGTTGGGGCGCGTGACGGTCCGCTTGGTGACGACGGTACGGCCGTTTGGCTGCTGGCGGATGACCGTCGTCTGGCGGTCGTTGCGATTCTGCTGCGCTTCCGCGGCGATCGGGCTGGCGACGGCAGCGGTCGCGAGCAATGCAATGAAAAGTTTCTTCATGGTTCAATTCCTTACCTAACGGCGCCATGCTCCCGGCGTCGCATCCTATCTGGGGTGCGGTTGTCGCACACCCGTACCGGCCGAAACCCTAATGCGTCACAAAGTGTCCCGGCCGCATCGGTCCGGTTCAGGTTGGGAGGGCAGGTTGACGGCACGCACCGCGCGCGCCTAACCGCCGCGCCGAAGGAGTTTCAGCGGATGCGAGCGTTCATTTTTCCAGGGCAAGGGAGTCAGTCGGTCGGCATGGGTCAAGCGCTCGCCGCCGCAAGCCCGGCCGCGCGCGCTGTGTTTCAGGAGGTCGATGATGCGCTCGGCCAGAACCTTTTCCGCCTGATGACCGAGGGTCCGACGGATGCGCTTGAACTGACCGAGAATGCGCAGCCCGCGATCATGGCGAACGCGATCGCAACGCTCCGCGTGCTGGAACAGGAAGGCGGCGTTCGTCTGGCCGACAAGGCGGCCTATGTCGCGGGCCATTCGCTCGGCGAATATACCGCTTTGTGCGCGGCGGGTGCGATCGATCTGGCGACGACGGCGCGGCTGCTGAAGCATCGTGGGCTTGCGATGCAGGCGGCCGTGCCGGTCGGCCTTGGCGCTATGGCCGTGTTGCTTGGTGCCGATCTCGACAAGGCGCGCGCGATCGCCGAGGCGGCAGCCAAAGGCGAAACGTGCACCGTCGCCAATGACAATGATCCGTCGCAAGTCGTCTTGTCGGGCGATCGCGGCGCAATTGAACGCGCGGTCGCGATTGCCAAGGACATGGGGGCCAAGCGCGCGATGCTGCTGCAAGTCTCCGCCCCGTTCCACTGCCCGCTGATGCAGCCGGCCGCGGATGCAATGGAAAAGGCGTTGGATGAGGCGCGGATTGCCGCACCCCTGGTGCCGCTTTTCGCCAATGTCACGGCGGCACCGGTCGCTGATGCGGACACGATCCGGCGCCTTCTGGTCGAGCAGGTCACTGGCATGGTGCGTTGGCGCGAATCGGTGTTGGCGATGCACGCGGCTGGTGTCGATCGCTTCGTCGAATTCGGCGGAAAGGTGCTGACCCCGATGGTCAAGCGCATCGCGCCAGATGCTGCAGGGACCAGCGTGGTAACGATGGACGATGTCGAGGCATTGGTTAAAACCCTTTAACACCGCGTAACTTGTCGAAAGCCGGGGGTCGGCGATCGTACCGCGCGCCGTTACGGCGTGATTCTTCAGCTTTTGCTGAGGTGGCGAACAGGAGAAGAGAATGTTCGATCTGACAGGCATGACCGCGCTGGTGACCGGCGCTTCGGGAGGGATCGGTTCGGCGATCGCACACGCGCTGGCAGCGCAGGGAGCGCGGCTAGCTGTTTCCGGTTCGAATGTCGCAAAGCTTGAGGCGTTTCGCGACAGCCTGGGCGGCGATCATGTCGCGTTGCCGTGCGACCTCTCCGATGGCGCGGCGGTCGATGCGCTCGTGCCGGCCGCTGTCGAAGCCCTCGGTGGTAAGCTCGATATCCTCGTCAACAATGGCGGCATCACGCGCGACAATCTCGTCATGCGGATGAAGGACGAGGAATGGGATGCGGTGATCCGCGTAAACCTCGAAGCCGCGTTCCGCCTTGCTCGCGCGGCCGCGCGGCCGATGATGAAGGCGCGCTTCGGGCGGATCGTCTCAATCACATCGGTCGTCGGCACCACGGGCAACCCGGGCCAAGCCAATTATGCTGCGTCCAAAGGCGCTTTGACCGCGATGTCCAAGGCACTGGCGCAGGAACTCGCCAGTCGCGGAATCACCGTCAATTGCGTCGCGCCCGGCTTTATTGCCTCGCCGATGACCGACGGATTGCCCGATGCGCAAAAGGATGCGCTCAACGCGCGCATCCCGATGGGCAAAATGGGCGAGGGCGCTGACATCGGTGCAGCGGTGGTCTATCTCGCGAGCCGCGAAGCCGGCTACGTCACCGGCCAGACCTTGCACGTCAATGGCGGGATGGCGATGATCTGATCATCGCGTAGATGTTCGAGATCAAGACCGGGAGACTTTCAAATTATGCGTATCGTAATACCTCTGGCGCTGGTCGCCGCGGTGGCCGGGGCCGCTCCGGCCAATGCGGCCTTCGAGAATCTGCCTCCGGTCGGCTGCATCCTGTCGCGCACCGAGCGATTGCCGCGCGCCGATCTGGTCGAACTGGTGCAATCGGGGTTCGCGCCGACCAGCAAGAGCGGCAAGGCGAGCATGATGACGGTCGGGCAGGTCGTCCAAGGGTGCCGCCGCTCGTACGGCTGGTCGAAACCGCGCGAGGACGCGGCGATGCAGTATTTCGCGATGCGCGTGCTGCACGACGCTGCGATCGAGCAGGGCATGCGCTTCGGACTGACCGAACCGACATTGGCCAATTACGTTTCGGCGCTGACCGCCGAAGCAACTGCCACCTATGCGACCGGCAAGGTTACCCCCGAGCTCAACCGTGCGGCCTTTGCCCATCTCGAAAAGTCCGGCGTGCCAGTCGCAACGATGAAGCCCGAGGAGATTCAAGCGCTGGGCAAGGCCTTCAACATGGCGATCTACACGCGCGTTGGTCAGGCGAATGCCGAAAAGGCTTATGCCGGCAAATAGCCGTACCATTTGCAACACCCGCCAGAGCCGCCAGCCTCTTGCGCCCGCACCACGCGCGTTCTACGTGCGTTCAGGAATTCCAAAAACCCCCATATTCAGAGGGACGATACAATGAGCGAGACCGCAGACCGCGTTAAGAAAATCGTCGTCGAGCATCTCGGCGTAGAAGCCGACAAGGTGACCGAGGACGCGAGCTTCATCGACGATCTGGGCGCAGACAGCCTCGACATCGTCGAGCTGGTGATGGCGTTCGAAGAGGAATTCGAAGTCGAGATCCCCGACGATGCCGCCGAGAAGATCACGACCGTGAAGGACGCAATCACCTTCATCGACGAGCACAAGAGCTGAGCATTCCGCTTTTGGTTGGGCCGCTGGCATAGCCGAGCAGTCGAACACTCAGAACGGCTCCCCGTCCCAGGCAAAGACCGGGGGCAGGGGGCCGTTCCCGTTTTACCCGACTTTCATTGAAGACTTACAGGATCGGAGATCGCCATGCGGCGTGTTGTCGTAACCGGATTGGGGCTTGTGACGCCGCTGGGTGCCGATGTGGAGACAGCTTGGGCGAATCTTCTCGCCTCGAAGTCGGGCGCTGGCCCGATCACGCGCTTCGACGCGACCGACTATAAGTGTCGGATCGCGTGCGAAGTGAAGCCGGCCGATCACCCTTATGGCTTCGATCCGAACAAGCGCGTGGACCACAAGGTTCAGCGTCAGGTCGATCCGTTCATCATCTTTGGCATCGATGCGGCTGGGCAGGCGCTGGAAGACGCCGGGCTCCTCGACATGACACAGGAGCAGAAATATCGCGCAGGGTGCTCGATCGGCGCCGGTATCGGCGGACTTCCAGGGATCGCGTCCGAATCGATCGTGCTGCACGAAAAGGGTCCGAGCCGCGTCTCGCCGCATTTCGTGCATGGTCGTTTGATCAATTTGATCACCGGTCAGGTGCAGATTAAATATGGTCTGATGGGACCGAACCATGCAGTGGTGACGGCCTGCTCGACGGGCGCGCATTCGATTGGTGATGCCGCGCGGATGATCGCGATGGATGACGCCGACGTGATGCTCGCGGGAGGGTCCGAAGGCGCGATCTGTCCGCTGGGTATCGCCGGCTTTGCCCAGGCGCGCGCGCTCTCGACCAATTTCAACGACACGCCCGAACGTGGCAGCCGCCCGTACGACAAGGATCGCGACGGCTTCGTGATGGGCGAGGGCGCTGGCGTCGTCTGCCTCGAGGAATATGAGCATGCCAAGGCGCGTGGCGCGAAGATCTACGCCGAGGTAATCGGCTATGGCCTTTCGGGCGATGCGTATCACGTCACCGCGCCACACCCGGAAGGCTCCGGCGCGTTCCGGTCGATGGAAATGGCGATGCGCAAGTCCGGGCTGCAACTTTCCGACATCGACTATGTCAACGCGCACGGCACTTCGACGCCGCTGGGCGACGAGCTTGAACTGAACGCAGTGCGTCGCCTGTTCGGGGACAATATCGCAACGATGTCAATGAGCTCAACCAAGTCAGCGATCGGGCATTTGCTCGGCGGTGCCGGCGCGGTCGAGAGCATCTTCTGCATCCTGGCGATGCGCGACCAGATCGTGCCGCCGACGCTCAATCTGGACAACCCAAGCGACAATTGCGCGGGCGTCGACCTCGTGCCGCACGTCGCGAAGAAGCGCAGCGTGAAGGCCGTGCTCAACAATTCCTTCGGCTTTGGCGGCACCAACGCCAGCCTCGTCATGAAGGCGATGTAAGCGTGAACCCCGATCCGTTCGCCTCGAGCCTGTCGAAGGGCTGCTTTCCAGCTGCGACGCCGGTCATCGTGGAGGGCAGTGCTTCGACAAGCTCAGTACGAACGGGATTCTGAGATGCGCAAGTTCGGCTGCCTTGGTCTGATCCTGGCGCTCGCGGCGATCGCGGGGGTGTTCTTCGTCGTCCAGATGTGGGGCGGTCGCGGTCCGCTGGCGCGGCCGATCAGTGTCCAGATCGCGCCTGGCAGCAGCTTGGCCAGCGCATCGGTTCAACTCGAAAAGGCCGGGGCGATCTCCTCGGCGAGCAATTTCCGCATGTTCGCGAAGGTCTTTGGATCCGACGCGCCGATCAAGGCGGGCGAATATCGCATCCCGGCGCATCTCAGTCAGGCCGATATCCTGAAGGTGCTGCAAGGCACCAAGACGATCCAGCGCTTCGTCACGATTCCCGAAGGCTGGGCCTCAGTTCAGGTCAAGGACGCGATCGACAAGACCAGCGGCCTGACCGGCACGATTACCGTCGCGGCCGAGGGCAGCATCCTGCCCGACAGTTACGCCTTCCAGCGCGGCGACACGCGGGAGTTCATGGTCCAGCGGATGCAAAGTGTGATGACGCGTTATCTCGCCAAGGCCTGGGCCGCACGCAAGCCAGGGATCGCGGTGACCAGCCCTGAGCAAGCGCTGATCCTCGCCTCGATCGTCGAGAAGGAAACCGGCAAGCCAAGCGAACGCACGATGGTCGCCGGAGTCTATTCCAACCGGCTGAAGCAAGGGATGAAGCTGCAAGCCGACCCGACGATTCTGTATCCCCACACCGCAGGTCGCCCGCTTGGCCGCCGCATTCCGGGGCTGTGGGTGAGCGAGGTCAATGGCTACAACACCTATGCGATGGTCGGCCTGCCCAAGGGCCCGATCTGCAATCCTGGCCGCGCGAGCATCGATGCGGTGCTCAATCCCGCCAAGACCAGCGCGCTGTATTTCGTGGCGGATGGGTCGGGCGGACATGTGTTCGCCGATACGCTGGAACAGCATAACGCGAATGTCGCGAAGTGGCGCGCGTATCGGGCGGAGAAGGGGATCTGACGCCGAAGAAATATCGAGCGGAAAGGACACGTACCATGGTCAAGTTGTCAATCGCATGCGCTCTTCTTGTACCGATCTGCACCGTCCCAGCCTGGGGCCAGAACACCCAATCGAAAACCACGGTTTGGATTAGCGACAGCGACTACCCTGCGGAATCGCTTCGCGCGGGGGAGGAAGGGGATGTCACGGCGAGTTGGACAATCGGTACAGACGGTCGTGTATCCGATTGCAAGATCGTGGTATCTAGTGGTCATCCCTTACTGGATGAAGCGACTTGCAAAGCCATGACGCTTCGGGCGCGATACACTCCGGCGTTCGACCGGCTCGGCAAGCCCATAGCTTCGCAACAATCGCGCAAATTCGCTTGGCGGTTGCCTCGCTAGTTTACCCGCAACGCGTTCGCCGCCCGCGCGATGGCTTCCACCTCGGCCATGCTCGCGTCCTTGGGCGTCACCCAGCTTCCACCTACGCACAGCACAGGCGCGAACCCCAGCCACTCGGCCGCGCTCGCTTCGGTGATGCCGCCGGTCGGGCAGAAGCGGCATTGGTAGAACGGCGCGGCGAGGGCTTTCAGCGCCTTCAGCCCGCCATTCGCCTCGGCCGGGAAGAATTTGAAGTGGGTCAGGCCGAGATCGAGCCCCAGCATGATGTCGGCGGCGTTGGCGATGCCGGGAAGGAACGGCACGCCGCTGGCGATGATCGGCTGCGCAATCCGCTCGGCCAGCCCGGGTGAAACGATGAACTCGGCACCGGCGTCCATTGCCTGCGCGAACTGATCGGGGTTCACGACCGTGCCCGCGCCGACGATCGCGCCCGCGACCTTCTTCATCTCGCGGATCGCGTCGAGCGCGGCGGGGGTGCGCAGCGTCACTTCGAGCACCTTCAGGCCACCCGCGACCAGCGCCTCGGCCAACGGTCGCGCGGTCGCGGCATCGTCGATCACGAGCACGGGGATGACCGCACTGGTGCGCATCACGGTTTCGATACTCATTGGGCATGTTCCTGTGCAAAGGCTGCCGCCGCGCCGAACAGGCCGGGCTGCGGGTGGGTGATGATCTTAACCGGAACCGATTTCATCAGCCCCTGGAACCGGCCTTTGGCGGTGAAGCGCTGTTCGAAGCCGGATTGCAGCAACCGGTCCTTGAGCCGCAAGCCGAGGCCACCGGCGATGACGACAGCGGTCGGACCATGCGCCAGCGCCAGATCGCCCGCCACTGCCCCCAGCGCGAGGCAGAAACGGTCGAGCGCGGCGAGCGCGAGGCTGTCGCCGCCTTCCAGCGCCAGCGTCCAGATCGCCTTGTCGTCGATTTGCTGGATCGCGCGGCCTTCGATTTCGGCGAGCGTCTGGTAGATCGCGACGATCCCCGGCCCTGCCACGACGCGCTCCATCGAGACGCGCGTGAAGGTCTTACGCAGCCGCTTGAGCAGCGCATCCTCGATCCCGTCGAGCGGCGCGAAATCCTGATGCCCGCCTTCGGTCTCGATGACGTGATAGCCGTCCTTCGCGCGCAACACCTGTGCTACGCCAAGGCCGGTGCCGGGGCCACAGACGGTGATTGCGCCGCTTTCCGGCAGTGCCACGTCCGGGCCACACACGTGCGTGAAATGCTCGGGCGCGACTTGCGCGACCGCATGGCCGATCGCGCCGAAATCGTTGATCAGGACGTACGTATCGACATTGAGCCGTTCCGAGATCAGCGCCGGGCGGATGATCCAAGAATTGTTGGTCATCTTGATCAACTCGCCGCCGATCGGCGACGCGATGCCGATCGCTGCGGCGCGGGGCAGGGGGCTGCCGACCTGCTGCTCGAATGCCTGCCACGCGGTTTGCAGGCTGGCGAATTCGGCAGTCTTGAGGGTGGCAGGCTCGCCAAGCGACACGACGCGGCCCTCGGCTACCTCGGCCAGCGCAAAGCGCGCGTGGGTGCCGCCAAGATCTACGCTCACCAACTGCATTGCGCTCACCAGCCCATTCCCGTCAGCAGCGGTGAGGCCCCGCGCTCGGCCTCATTGGCGTTCGCGCGGAACAGGCCGAACAACTCGCGGCCCATGCCCTCGGCTTCGGGCGGTGCGGTGGCGGGGATGCGTGCCGCCCATTCCGCCGGGTCCACGCGCGCGAACAACTCGCCTGCGTCGGCATCCAGCCGGATCACGTCGCCGTCGCGCACGCGCGACAGCGGCCCGTCGCCTAATGCCTCGGGCGAGCAATGGATCGCCGCGGGAACCTTGCCGCTCGCGCCCGACATGCGCCCGTCGGTGACCAGCGCGACGCGGAAGCCGCGGTTCTGCAGCACGCCGAGCGCGGGCGTGAGCTTGTGCAATTCGGGCATGCCATTGGCGCGCGGTCCTTGGAACCGCACCACGACGACGACGTCGCGGTCGAGTTCGCCCGCTTGGAATGCGGCTAGCACTGCCGCTTGATCCTCGAAGACACGCGCGGGTGCTTCGATCGTCCAGCGATCCCGCTCGACCGCGGATACCTTGATGCAGGCGCGGCCCAAGTTGCCGGCAAGGATCCGAAAGCCGCCTTCGGGGGCGAACGGTGTCGCTGGCGCGCGCAGGATCGAGTCATCGCCGCTCGCACCCGGATCGGTCCAGGCAAGCGCCTCTGCGTTATCCAGCACCGGCTTGCGTCCATAATCGGTCATGTCTTCGCCCGCGACGGTCAGCAAATCGCGGTGGAGCAGCCCGGCATCGGCCAGTTCTCGGATCACGAACGCCATCCCGCCCGCACCCTCGAACCCGTTCACATCGGCCGACCCGTTGGGATAGACCCGCGCGACGAGCGGGATCGCCTTGGAGAGGCGGTCGAAATCCTCCCAGTCGATCACGATGCCCGCGCACGCCGCGATAGCGGGCAAGTGCAGTAGATGGTTGGTCGATCCGCCAGTTGCGAGCAGCCCGATCGCGGCATTCACGATCGCCTTCTCATCCACGCACAGCCCGAGCGGACGGTACGAATCACCGCTCCATCCGATCTGCGGCAAACGATGCACCGCTGCCCGTGTCAATTCCTGGCGCAGCTTGGTGCCGGGATTGATGAACGCCGCGCCGGGCATGTGCAGCCCCATCATCTCCATCATCATCTGATTGGAATTGGCGGTGCCGTAGAAGGTGCAGGTGCCCTTGGAATGATAAGCGCCGATCTCGGCCTCAAGCAGCGCGTCGCGACCGACTTTTCCCTCCGCAAACGCTTCGCGCACCGCGACCTTGGCCTTGTTGGCGAGGCCCGAGGGCATCGGTCCTGCCGGGATGAACACCATCGGCAAATGGCCGAAGCGCAAAGCGCCCATCAGCAGGCCCGGCACGATCTTGTCGCAAATGCCGAGCAAGGCGGCACCCTCGAACGTGCCGTGGCTGAGCGCGATCGCGGTCGACAGGGCGATCGTGTCGCGGCTGAACAGCGACAATTCCATCCCCGCATAGCCCTGCGTCACGCCGTCGCACATTGCCGGCACGCCGCCCGCGACTTGCGCGGTCGCCCCGGCCTCGCGCGCCCACACCTTCATCTGTTCGGGATAGCGGTAATAGGGCGCGTGCGCCGAGAGCATGTCGTTGTAAGACGTGACGATGCCGATGTTCATCGCCTGACCCGTGACCAGCGTCGCGCGGTCTTCCTCGGTCCCGGCATAAGCGTGCGCGGCGTTGGCGCAGCCCATCGCCGGCCGCGCGATATGCGTGTCGCGCGCGCGCGCGATCAGCCCGAGATACGCATCACGGGTGGGCTTCGACCGGGCGATGATCCGGTCGGTGACGGCGGCGATTTCGGGGTGAAGGGTGGTCATAGCCCTAACTCCGTTCGTGCTGAGCTTGTCGAAGCACAGCGTGCAGCAAACCGGGCCTGTTCGCGTGGCACGGGTCCTTCGACAGGCTCAGGGCGAACGGGGTTTGCATCATTCCGCCGCCCAGTGGATATCCACCGGCAGTTCCACATCCGCGAGCACGCGTCCGATCGGGTATTTCGACGACGGACCCTGCTTGATCGCGTCCTCGATCACCTTCTTCTTCGCGTCACCGGTCACCGCAATGATCAGCGCGCGCGCGGAAATCATCGCTTCGCGGCTGAGCGTCACACGCGCGACGGGCGCGTCCTTCGGCATCGGATCGGGCATCACGCCCAGCGCACGCCGCTCCTTCGGGCCGGCCAGTGCCTCGTCATAATCGGGGCCGGGGAAGATCGATCCGGTGTGCCCGTCCGCGCCGACGCCGAGCAGGCACAGGTCGAGCGGCCAGTGCAGATCCTGCATCAGCGCATCGGCCGAGCGCCCTGCGGCTTTGTAATCGGCGGTCGCGTTGGGAACGATCGGCATGACCCGCGCGCCCTTTGGCAGAAACGCCTTGGCGATCATCGTCACGTTCGACAGCGGATCACCCAGCGGCACGATGCGCTCGTCCACCGGCACGATCGTGACGCGCTTCCAGTCATGCTTGGCGGCGGCAAGCTTCGCATAGATCGGGATCGGCGTCTTGCCACCCGACAGCGCGATCACCGCCGCACCGCGCGCATCGATCGCGCTGTCGATGATGAAACCGATGTCGCCCGCGACAGCCTCGGCCATCTCCTCGGCATCCTCATAATCCCACCATTCGATTTCGTGGTCGTCGTCGCTCATCACACTCTCCAAAATCTGTAAAATTCGGGCGGCACGAAATCAATCGTCCTGCCAGGTAACCCCGTCACGCTCGGTTAGCGCAATCGCGGCGCTTGGACCCCAACTGCCCGAGGCGTAATTCTTGGGCTTCATGTCGTTCGCCACCCAGCCGGCCCGGATTGCGTCGATCCAGCTCCATTGCGCCTCGACCTCGTCGCGCCGCACGAACAGCGTTTGGTCGCCCTCGATCAGATCGAGCAGCAGCCGCTCATAGGCGATACGGCGCGGGCGTCCGGCAAATTCAGCGTCGAGGCTGAGGTTCAGCGGCACTTCGCGCAAGCGGATACCGTCGCGGTCGAGCCCCGGCTCCTTGGCCATCATCAGCATCTGGACATATTCCTCGGGCTGCAAGCGGATGACTAAGACGTTGGGCTGGAGCAGGCCGCCCCGGTTCGAGAACATCGAATGCGGCACCGGCTTGAACTGGATCGCGATTTCGCTGCGCCGCGTGGTCATGCGCTTGCCGGTACGCAGGTAGAACGGCACGCCCTGCCAGCGCCAATTGTCGACATGCGCCTTGATCGCGACAAAGGTCTCGGTGGTCGATGGCTTGCCGAGTTCGTCGATATAGCCCTTGACGATCTCGCCGCCGCTCGCGCCCGCGGCGTACTGCCCCGTCACCGACATCAGCGGCGCGTCCGCAGGTTCGATTGCGCGAAGCGAGCGGAACACCTTGGCTTTCTCGTCGCGGATCGCGGTGCCGTCGAAGCTGGCAGGGGGTTCCATCGCGATCAACGCGAGCAGCTGGAGCATATGATTGGCGACCATGTCGCGCAAAGCACCCGCGCCGTCATAATAAGCCGCGCGCTCTTCCAGCCCGACCGTTTCCGAAATCGTGATCTGGATATTGTCGATGCCGCGCGCATTCCACACCGGCTCGAAGAAACTGTTGCCGAAGCGCAAGGCGAGGATGTTCTGGACGGTTTCCTTGCCGAGATAATGGTCGATCCTGAAGGTGCGGTCCTCCGAAAAGGCTGAGGCGACAGTGTCGTTGATTTCCTTGCTCGACGCTAGATCGTAGCCGAGCGGCTTTTCCAGACCGATCCGCACCGTCTCCCCAGCAAGCCCCGCCGAATCGAGGCCGCGAATCACCGCTTCGAACAATGACGGCGCCGTCGACAGGAAGATCGCCAGGCCGCCCGAAACGTCGCCCACCTTCTCCGCCAACTGCTGGTAGTGCGCGAGATCGGTTGCATCGAGCGCTTGGTACTGGACGCGTTCCAGAAAGCTCTTGGTCGCCTTCTCGTCCTTGCGGTCGGCCGGCAGGAACTCGTCCAGCGCGGCCTTCGCGAACTTGCGATAACTTGCATCGCTATGTTCGGACCGCGCGGTGCCCGTGATCGTTAGCCCATCGGGCAACAATCCATCGGCGTGCAGGCCATAGAGCGACGGCAGCAGCATGCGCTGGGCAAGGTCTCCGGTCGCGCCGAAGAGCAACAGCTTGGCGACGGGCGTGCGGACATGCATTGCGAGGCGACCTCCTGGGGAAGGGTTTCCCTAATCAGGCAGACGCGTGCCGCCAAGGTGAATACGTAGGTTTCGACCCTAAAGCGTCAAACCTGCGACGGGATCGAGTCCGGCCATGATATTGAAGTTCTGAACCGCCGCGCCCGCCGCGCCCTTGCCGAGGTTGTCGAGCGTCGCGATCAGGCGCGCCTGGCCGGTATCGGCATTGCCGCACACGCGCAGCGTCAGCCGGTCGGTCCCGGCGTCATCCTCGATCTGCACGACGGCATCTGCTCCCGATGCGATGCGGATCACTTTGCTGTCGGCATAGGCCTCGCGCAGTACCGCCTCGCACACGTGCAGCGTCGGGCGTCGCGTGAACATGTGCAGCGGAAGGCCGATTTCGACGATCATCCCGCGATACGTGTTGGCAACCGACGGCATAAAGATCGGCGGGTGCGCGAGCCGCGAATGCTTCTGCATTTCCGGCACATGCTTGTGGACCAGGCCGAGCGCATAGGCGTGCGCGGCTGGGGGCGGGTTCACGCCTTCGAAGTCGGCGATCATCGCCTTGCCGCCGCCCGAATATCCCGACACGGCATTGACGCAGACTGCCCAGTCGACAGGCACGAGACCGGCGCGCACCAACGGCCGGATCAAGGCCAGGAAGCCAGTCGGATAGCAACCGGGGTTGCTTACGCGTTTCGCGTCCGTGATGGCCGCTGTCTGGAACGGTTCCAGTTCTGGAAAACCATACGTCCAGCCATCCGCCGTGCGGTGCGCGGTCGATGCGTCGATCACCCGGGTCCGGTCGTTGGCGATCAGCGCGACGGCTTCTCGCGCGGCATCGTCGGGCAGGCACAAAATGACGAAGTCGCTGTCGTTGAGCGCTTCTGCCCGCGCGGTGGAGTCCTTGCGCCGCGCATCGTCGAGTTCGATCAGCGTGACGTCGCTACGTCCCGCCATCCGTTCGCGAATCTCAAGGCCAGTCGTTCCGGCGGCCCCGTCGATGAAAAGCGATACGCTCATGCGCTTGGCCAGGAAAGGGCATCGGCGTCTACATAGCCGACCAGATTGTGCGCCGGCGACCGACCCCAGGCGCGTCCCTTCACAAACTCGAGCACCTCGAAAACGTCGCCCACCGCAAGCTCGGCCAGATCGCCCGATTGCAAATCCGTGCCCTGGCGCAAGGGCGTGGCCGCCACCACGATGCGCGGCACCGAAGCCGCGTAATGCGGCGCAAAAACCTGATCCGCGAGCCGAATGTCCGCCAGATCGCGCCGCACCGCATTGTGCAATGGATCGAGTCGCACCGACGCGCCGCGCAGCGCGAAGCTGTTACGCGGAGGCGCTGCGGACGACGCGAGCGGGTGCGCTGCGTCCGTTGGTTGGTTGTGGCGTGCTGTCGCCGATGAACTGTCCGAAGTCGTCAAGAAACTCTGCCCCCTCGGCGGTACGTGCGACGAAGATGTTGCGCTTGTCATTATCGTCGCGTTGACGGCGCAGATAGCCCAGGGTGCCGAGCCTGTTCAAGGCGCGCGTGACGACCGGCTTCGATACGTTGAGCATCGCCGCCAATCCGCGCACCGTGTGCGGACCCGGTTTTAGATACACGACGAGAAGCAGGGCCATTTGACGGTTGGTCAGGTCGGGTTCACCCGAACGGACATAATCCACGAGAGTTCGCATCCATTCGGTAAGGGCGTGATCGGAGGTTAAAGCCACGGTTAGTGTCCGTAAATAACTCGGTAAATCCCCACAATCGGGGACATTCCTGACGCCTTAACGCGCCGAATGCCGTCGGGTTTCAATACGGTGGCGAAATGTCGATTAACCCATCCGGTCGTTGCGGCGGTTGATCGCACGCGGCACCTCGCCTATGTGCCCGGCTTCGCTGTACGCAGCATCAAGGATTCAGCCCGCTTCATGTTTCTTTTTCAGTTTCTCCTCGTCGTCCATGCCGTGATCGCGGCTGCACTCGTCGGCGTCATTCTCGTCCAAAAGTCCGAAGGCGGCGGGCTTGGCATGGGCGGGAGCCCCGCGGGCCTGATGTCGGCACGCGGCGCTGCCGATTTCCTAACGCGTGCCACCTCGATTCTCGGCGCGTCGTTCATCCTTCTCAGCATCGTGCTGGCGGTGCTGGCCGCGCAGGGACGCAGCACCAAGATCGACACGTCGCTTGCGCGCGGCGCTCGCGCGACCGCACCGGTCCTGCCGGCGGCCCCGGCAGGGGACCCCAATGCCGCGCCATTCTCGGCCGGCGCACGAAGCGCGTTGCAGAATCAGGCCGCCCCGCCGGCCGACAATGGTTCGGTGCCGCTCGCTCAGTAACTCGCGCGCGGCTCAGATAGCCGCGTAGTTTTCCACAATAGACGGAGTCGCACGCTTGCCGTGCCACCCCGCTTGACGCTAGGCCTTTGCTCCCATGGCGCGGTTCATTTTTATCACCGGCGGCGTGGTTTCCTCGCTCGGCAAGGGTCTCATGGCGGCGAGCCTCGCGGCATTGCTGCAAGCGCGCGGCTATCGCGTCCGAATTCGCAAGTTCGATCCGTACCTTAACGTCGATCCTGGGACGATGTCGCCCTATCAGCACGGCGAAGTCTATGTGACCGATGACGGCGCGGAGACCGATCTCGATCTCGGCCATTACGAGCGCTTTACCGGCGTCGCATCGCGGCAGTCGGACAATGTCACTTCGGGGCGAATCTACCAACAGATCATCACGCGTGAGCGGCGCGGTGATTACCTGGGCGCCACGGTGCAGGTGATTCCGCACGTGACCGACGCGATAAAGGAATTTGCCCAGGCCGAAACCGAAGATCTCGATTTTGTGCTATGCGAGATCGGCGGGACGGTCGGCGACATCGAATCGCTCCCCTTCATCGAGGCGATCCGGCAGCTTCGCAATGATCTCGGCCGCGGCAATTCGGTCAGCATTCACGTCACGCTGGTGCCCTACATCGCTGCCGCTGGCGAATTGAAGACCAAGCCGACGCAGCATTCCGTGCGCGAACTCGCGGCGCTGGGCGTGCAGCCCGACGTGCTGGTATGCAGGTGCGAACAGCCTTTGCCCGACAGCGACCGCGCCAAGATCGCGTTGTTCTGCAACGTGCCCAAGGAAGCGGTTATTCCTGCGCTCGATGCAAAGAGCATCTACGCGGTGCCGGTGCAATATCACGAGGAGGGCCTCGACGATGCCGTCCTCAATGCGTTCGGCATCCTGCCCGGCAGCGCTCCCGATCTTTCACGCTGGACCGATATCATGGACCGGGTGACCAACCCCGAGGGCGAGGTCACGATCGGCGTCGTCGGCAAGTATGTCGGCCTGCAGGATGCCTATAAGTCGCTCAACGAAGCGCTGGTGCACGGTGGCATCGCCAACAAGGTGAAGGTCAATATCGAGTGGATCGACGCCGAGCTGTTCGAGGCCGATGACGCGGACATCGCCGCGCGGCTTGAGCCGCTGCACGCAATCCTCGTGCCCGGCGCGTTCGGCGAGCGGGGTGCGGAGGGCAAGATCGCCAGCGTGCGCTTCGCGCGCGAACGTGACATTCCGTATTTCGGCATTTGCTTCGGAATGCAGATGGCCTGCGTCGAAGGCGCACGCGACCTGGCGGGAATTGCGGACGCATCGTCGACCGAATTTGGCCCGACGGAGGAGCCGGTGGTTGGCATGATCACCGAATGGATGACCGCCGAGGGCGTCCAAACCCGCGAGGCTGGAGGGGATCTCGGCGGGACGATGCGGCTCGGCGCTTATCCTGCCACGCTGGACGGAAATTCGGTCGTATCCAGCATCTACGGCGGCACCGACATTTCCGAGCGCCACCGCCACCGCTATGAGGTCAACACCGCGTATCGCGAGGCGCTGGAAAGGGGTGGGCTGGTGTTCAGCGGCATGTCCCCCGACGGTATGCTCCCCGAAATCGTCGAACGTCCCGATCATCCCTGGTTCGTCGGCGTGCAATTCCATCCCGAACTGAAGAGCAAGCCGTTTGACCCGCACCCGCTCTTTGCTAGCTTTATCGGCGCGGCGGTCAGACAATCTCGGCTGGTCTGATTTTCCTGTTTTAGGCAAGTCTCGAAGAACAAACGGAATGATCCGTTTGTGCAGCTATGCGAAATGTGGGACATTCCTGTCGATCAAAACAGGGCGTACCTCGTGGATGAAAAGCGGGTCCAGGATGAAGCGAGCCAGGTGGAAGCAGGCGACAATGCCGTCCACGTTCAGGGGCCTGCCGATGTCGACGTCTTGTTGACCCCACGAGCGGCGCTGGAAACCGCGCGACGACTTGGGGAAGCCGCGGTCGAATCGATCATCAACAACGCGATCGATGACAAACAGAACTAAATCTTCAGTTTACGCATGTTTTACCAATAGGGCGCCCAGATCGCTCCGGGCGCCCCGTTTACGATATTCTCACGCTGCCTGCGCTTCGCCCGGCGTATCGTCGACCGCGACGAGCGGTGCGCCGGTTTTGATCGCGATTGTCTTCGGCTTCATTGCCTCGGGCACTTCGCGGATCAGGTCGATCACGAGTAATCCGTCATTCAGCCGCGCATCCTCGACCCGCACGAAATCGGCGAGTTCGAAGCGGCGCTCGAAGCTGCGATTGGCGATGCCGATGTGCAGGAACGACGCGGCGTTTCCTTCGCTTGCATCCTTGCGGCCCTTCACCTGCAACAGGTTCTGCTGCGCGACGATCTCGATCTCGTCGCGGGAAAAACCAGCGACCGCGAGCGTGATGCGGAAATGGTCGCCATCGAGTCGCTCAAGGTTAAACGGCGGGTAATTGTCGGCACTGGCCTGCCGGGCATTGGCCTCAAGCATATCGAACAACCGGTCGAACCCCACGGTCGAGCGGCGATAGGGGGTCAAATCGAACTGACGCATTGATAGTCTCCTCAACACAAGCGAGTTTGCTTCTGCGGGCGGCGGCCCACCTGTGTGCGACCCGCCCGGTGCAGCCCGTTTTGGCGCCGCACAGCGCAAATCTGGTTCGTTTCATCGTTGGTTCAAGAGGTGAAATGGCAGATTTCCGCAGGCCTAAAGTCCGGCTTTTGCGTCCTAAAGAATCCCTCACGGTGATAATCCCCCGAAATGGTAGGCATTATAGGTTACTCCGGGGGGATGGCCCCGACCAAGGGGATTGTCATGCTCGCGCACCTGTCTGGACTTCTGCTTGCTTCCACCACGCTCGCCGGTGTTCCGGCACCGTCGGACCCACCGGCGGCGGATCCTACCCCGGCCGCTGCGGAGGCGCAGGCGACGCCCGGCGCGCCGACTTCCGGCGATATCGTGGTTACGGCGCGCCGACGTGCGGAGACGCAGCAGACCGTACCGATCTCACTGTCCGTGCTCAGCGGCAAATCCCTGTCTGACAGCGGTGCTTTCAACGTCAATCGCGTGCAGCAGCAGATTCCGTCCCTGCAATTCTATTCGAGCAACCCGCGCAATTCGGCGATCAACATTCGCGGTCTCGGCGCGCCGTTCGGTCTCACCAATGATGGGATCGAGCAAGGCGTGGGCTTTTATGTCGACGGCGTCTATATCGGCCGCATCGGCGCTTCGACGTTCGATTTCGTAGACGTCGATCGCGTCGAGGTGCTGCGCGGGCCGCAGGGAACCTTGTACGGCAAGAATACCACCTCGGGCGCTCTCAACATCACCACCCGGGCACCGAGCTTCACGGCCGAAGCGCGCGGTGAGGTGACGTACGGAAATCACGATTTTGTTCAGGCGAAGGCGTCGGTCTCCGGCCCGATCACCGACACGCTCGCGGTGCGGCTGTCGAGTTCGGCGACCACACGTCATGGGACGATCTACGACATCGCGAGCAACACCGACCTGCATCGCCAGCGCAATCTGGGCTTTCGCGGGCAATTGTTGTGGAAAGCAACCGATGCCCTTGATCTGACACTGTCGGGCGACTTCAACGTGCAGAACCCGCTGTGCTGCGTGCAATATTATGCGCGTGTCGGCACGACGCAGCGGCCGCTCAACCGCCAATACCCGGCCTTGGCGGCGGCTTTCGGCTACACCCCGCCAAGCCTGAACCCGTTCGACCGCGTGATCGATCTCGATGCCAAGATCAACTCGCGTCAGGAAATTGGCGGTGCCTCGCTCGTCGCCAATTGGGATCTGGGGCCTGCCACGCTGACCTCGGTCAGTGCGTGGCGCTATTGGGATTGGCAGCCGGCCAATGATCGCGATTTCATTGGGTTGCCGATCACGACCGTGTCGCAGAATCCGTCGCAGCAGCGGCAATATTCGCAGGAGGTTCGGCTGGCCTCGGCCGGCAAAAACCGGCTCGATTATACGGTCGGTGCCTTCTTCTTCAACCAACGCATCAACACGCAGGGGTCGCAAATACAGGGCCCGGCGGCGAGCCGCTATCTGCTGAACCCCAACTGCATCGCCGCCGCGACACTCCCCTGCAACGCTACTAACCCTGCGGTTCTGAACGGCCTGACCTCGACCAACACGATCCGCTTCGACAACACGAGCTTTGCCGTGTTCGGGAAGCTGAATTGGGAGGCGTTCTCGAATTTCCACGTCCAGCCGGGCTTGCGCGTCAATTATGACAAAAAGAGCGGTTCATATGTCTCGGTCGTCACCACGGGCAGCGGCAGCACGACGTTGAATGCGGATCAGGCGGCGACGCTTGCCCCGCAGAGCTATTCGCCCCGCTTCAGCGCGTGGAACGTCTCTGGCGATATCACCTTATCCTATGATTTTACGCCCGACGTTCATGGCTTTGCGACCTATGCGAAGAGCTTCAAATCGGGCGGGATCAATCTGTCCGGCTTGCCGCTGAATGCAGCGGGCACGGCGGTCGACCTGACCACGCAGACCGTGAAGCCCGAGAAGGTCGATGCCTTCGAACTGGGCCTGAAAACGCAATTTCTCGATCGTCGCTTGACCCTCAACGTGGCGGCATTCTGGACCGAGATCGGCGATTATCAGGCGACCGTGAACAACGGCCAATTGACCGTGATCCGGGGCTATCTCGCCAATGCCGGCAAGGTCCGCTCGCGCGGGTTCGAGTTCGACTCGAGTTTCCGCCCGAGCAAGCGGGTAAATCTCTACTTCAACGGAGCCTATACCGACGCGATCTACAAGCGCTTCACCAACGCGCCGTGCCCGCCCGAGCTTTCGGGCGGGACCGTCACGACCGGTACGCCCGGCCCCGCCGGAGTGCCCGGCGCGCTCAGTCCGGTCGTCTGCGACATTTCCGGCCAGCGTCTGCCGGGCATTTCTAAATGGTCCCTGTCCTATGGCGGCGAATATAGCCTGCCCGTTGGCGGCAAGGACGGACAAATCTATGTCGGCTATGACGGCAGCTATCGCACCAGCTTCTCGTCCAACCCGTCGCCGTCGGCTTATACGTGGATCGATGGCTATGCGCTTTCGAATTTTCGAGCCGGCTATCGGAAGAAGGACTTCAATGTCTTCGGCTGGGTCCGCAACGCCTTCGATCAGGAGTATTTCGAGCTGCTATCGACCCAGTCGGGCAGCACCGGGTTGATCGTTGGGCAGCCGGGTGATCCGCGGACCTACGGGGTGACGCTTTCGAAGAACTTTTGATCGAGGCGACGTCCGCGCCGGTGCGCACCGCGCACCGCGCGTCGCCTCGATCGGCCGACGGGCGACACGTCGCCCGATCGACGACGGCTTTGCCGGCGTCTGTTTTGGTCGGCGGGAAGCACCGGTCTGCAAAGCCGCCGTCGGCCGGATCGCTGGCGCGTTTGCCGTCCGGTTTGGGCGATCTGCTGCGCAGACCGGCGCACAGCGTGCGCTCCTTCGCCCAAATGCAAACGTCCGGGTCGTTTCCGACCCGGACGCCTGCGTGACGATCGCTCGTCAGCCCCCAATTTCGCTTCCGCATCCAGCCTAACAGGCGGCGCTGAAAGCATTCCCCGAACCACGGCCGTTGCCTGTGTGTCAGTGACAAAAGTGTTAAGTGCGCTTGCGCCGCTTGTCATCGGGAATATGGCCGGGGCGAACCGATTGCGGCGCTGCTGTGGCGATTGCGCAACACGCCAGCAACGATTGCGCACCACGCAGCTGCCACCCGGCAGGTGATGACGGGCATTGCCGCGATCGGGTTTGAACCTTAAGGCGCGGGGCATGATCCTGTCCCGCTACGAACGCATGATCGCCCGGCGCTATCTTTTGCCCGGTAAGGGCGAGGCGTTCATCCTGATCGTCGCTGCCTTCAGCCTTGGTGCGGTGACGCTCGGCGTCTTCGCATTGGTCGTCACGATGAGCGTGATGAACGGCTTCCGCGCCGAATTGTTCGACAAGATCGTCGGGCTCAACGGCCATGCCGTGGTGCAGGCGTATGGCGGCCAGATGCGCGATTGGCGCGACATAGCCAAGCTGGCCGAGGCCACCAAAGGGGTGACCAGCGCGACCCCGCTGATCGAGCAGCCCCTCATGACCACCTATAACGGCCGCGTCGAAGGCGTGTTGCTGCGCGGGATGCGCGTCGCCGACATCCGCACCAACAAGACGATCGGCAGCAAGGTGGTGATGGGTTCGCTCGCGTCGCTGACGCCGGGCAGCGGGCGGATCGCAATCGGATCGGGCCTCGCCGATGCGCTCGGCGCTGTCGTCGGTAGCCAGATTTCGCTGATCAGCCCGCAAGGCCAGACGACGCCGTTCGGCACCGTCCCCCGCATTGTTCAATATACGGTCGGCGCGATCTTCACGATTGGCGTGTCGGACTATGATAAGATCTACCTCATTATGCCGATGGAGGACGCGCAGACGCTGCTGATGCTCGGCGATTCGGTCGGGATGATCGAGCTACAGACCACTGACCCTGACCGCGTCGGCCAGATTCTGGCCCCGCTGTCCGACAAGATCGGCAATCGCGGCGTCGTGCAGGACTGGCGCATGATGAACGCGCAATTGTTCGAGGCGTTGAGCGTCGAGCGCGTCGTGATGTTCTGCCTGCTCAGCCTGATCATCCTGGTCGCGGCGTTCAACATCGCATCTTCGCTGATCATGCTGGTGCGCGCCAAGACCCGTGACATCGCGATCCTGCGGACGATGGGCGCGTCGCGGAATGGCTTGCTGCGCATCTTCATGACTGTCGGCACGACGATCGGATCGCTCGGCATCGTGCTCGGGCTGATCCTCGCCGCCATCGCGCTGACCTTCCGGCAGGGCGTGGTCGATCTTGTCCAGCGGATCAGCGGCCAGAACATTTGGGACCCGCAAGTGCGCTTCCTGAGCGAGTTGCCGTCCAAGACCAATCCGGTCGAAGTGGTCGCGATCGTCCTGATCGCGCTGCTGCTGACCTTCCTCGCGACGCTCTACCCCGCGTTTAAGGCGGCGAGCACTGATCCGGTTCAGGTGCTGCGTTATGACTAATTCCGTCCTCGACGTCACCGGCTTGACGCGCAGCTTCAGCCAAGGCGGCGAAACGATCGAAGTGCTGCGCGGACTCGACCTGCATGTCGGCCCCGGCGAGATCGTCGCGTTGCTTGGCCCGTCGGGCTCGGGCAAATCGACGCTGTTGCAAGCAGTCGGGCTCCTCGAAGGCGGGTTCGGCGGATCGATCAAGATCGCCGGCGAGGAAGCCGCACGGCTAAACGCCGATGGTCGCACACGGGTGCGCCGTGACAAGCTCGGCTTCGTCTATCAATTCCACCACCTGCTGCCCGATTTCAACGCGAGCGAGAATGTCGAGCTGCCGATGCTGATCCGCGACGCCACGCGCGCGCAGGCGAGCGAACGCGCGGGCGAGTTGCTCACGGCGCTCGGCCTCGGCCACCGCCTGACCCACCGCCCGAGCCAGCTTTCGGGTGGCGAACAACAACGCGTCGCGGTCGCCCGCGCGCTCGCCAACCGGCCGGCACTGGTGCTGGCGGACGAACCCACCGGCAACCTCGACGAGGCGACCGCCGACGTGGTGTTGGCCGAGTTCCTCCGCTTGGTCCGCGGCGAAGGCTCGGCCGCACTGATCGCGACGCACAACGAACGCATGGCGCTGAAGATGGACCGCGTCGTGCGGTTGCACGAAGGGCGGTTGGCTTGACCGCGTGGGATCATCAACCCACGCTCGTCGGGCAGCACGTCGCGCTCCGCCCGCTCGTCCACGCCGATCGAGATGCGCTGATCGCGGCGGCGGCGGAGGGCGGGTTGACCGACCTATTTTTCACCAACGTCGCGGGTCTCAACGACCCCGACGCCTTCATGGCCGCCACCTTCAAGGAGCGCGATTTCGGGCGGGCGATGCCGTTTGCGGTCGAGACGCCCGACGGCAAGCTTGTCGGCCTCACCCGCTACATGCGGATGAGCACACCGCACAAGCGGCTCGAGATCGGCGGGACGTTCTACGCCAAATCGGTGCAGCGCAGCGGCGTGAACACCGAGGCCAAGCTGCTGCTGCTGACCCACGCTTTCGAGGCGATGGGCTGCAATGTCGTGCAGATCCGTACCGACTGGTTCAACAAACGCTCGCAAGCCGCGATCGAACGGCTCGGCGCCAAGCGCGACGGCGTGTTGCGCAGCCATCAAGTGATGGATGGCCGCGTCCGCGATCTTGTGGTCTATTCGATCATCGCCAGCGAATGGCCGGGCGTGCGGCAGAACCTGCATTTCCTGCTGTCGCGCCATGAGGGGGACGGACAATGACCGCGATTACCGATCTGACCGTAAAGGCCGCCGATGGCACGCCTGCCGATCTGTCCGCTTATGCGGGCAAGGTCCTGCTGATCGTCAACACCGCCTCGAAATGCGGCTTTACCCCCCAATATGAGGGGCTGGAGGCGTTGCACCGCAATTTCGCCGGGCAACCGTTCGAAGTGCTCGGCTTTCCGTGTAACCAGTTCGGTGCGCAGGAACCGGGCGATGCCGCCGAAATCGCCAATTTCTGCTCGCTTACCTACGACGTGACCTTCCCGATGTTCGCAAAGGTCGATGTCAACGGATCGAACGCCGACCCGCTGTTCGTGGAGTTGAAGAAGCAGGCCCCCGGTTTCCTCGGCACCGAAGGGATCAAGTGGAACTTCACTAAATTCCTGGTCGGCAAGGACGGGAAAGTGGTCGAGCGGTACGCGCCGACGACCAAGCCAGAGGACATCACGGCGGATATCGCGAAGCTGCTATAGTTTCGTCTCCACGGGAGCGCTCTTCTTACCGCGGGGTTGACGATATCCACCGCATTTTGTGAGTCACCGGCTTCCCTGAATTCGACACACGCCCCATAGTACCGCGATGCCCCATTCCGGCTTCGTGCCCCTCCGCATCTTCTCGTCCTACACCATGCTCGATGGCGCGATCGAGCCCAAGGCCATCGCCAAGCGCGCGCAGGAGCTCGGTTTCCCCGCTGCCGCGCTGACCGATCGCAATGGGCTGTACGCCGCGATGGCGTTTTCGGACGCGGCGCGCGCGGCAGGGGTGCAGCCGGTGATCGGCACGATGCTGGGCGTGTGCCGGCCCGATATGCCCGAGACCGCGACCCCGGTGCTCGACTGGATTGCGCTCTATGCGCAGGATGAGGCGGGGTATCAAAATCTGTGCGCGCTCGTGTCGATGGCGCATCTCAGTCGCCCACTCGATCTTGCGCCGCATGTCGATTTCGCTTCGCTTGCCGGGCGCACCGACGGCCTGATCGCCCTGACCGCAGGTAGGGAAGGGGGCCTCGCGCGGTTGTTTGCCGAGGATCAGCCTGATCGGGCGCAGGCTTATGCCGATCGGTTGCAGGCGTTGTTCCCCGACCGGCTTTATATCGAGCTTACGCGGCGGCTCGATGAGATCGAAGGCAAGGCCGAGGGGGCGCTGCTCGACCTCGCTTATGCGCGCGATCTGCCGCTGGTCGCGACCAACCCGTGCTGCTTCGCCGAGGAGGATTTCAGCGAGGCGCATGATGCTTTGCTGTGCATTGCCAGCTCGACCTACATCGCCACCGAGGACCGCCCGCGCAGTTCCCCCGATGCGTGGATGAAACCGGCCAAGACGATGCGCGATCTGTTCGCGGATTTGCCCGAGGCGATCGCAAATACGCTGATCGTCGCGCAGCGCTGCGGCGTCGCAGCACCCAAGCGCGCGCCGATCCTGCCGAGCTTGGCGGGCGATCCGACGGCGGAGGCGGCGAAGCTGCGGGCGGATGCGCATGCGGGGTTGGAGGCGCGCATCAAGCGGATCAAAGAATTGAACCGTTTCGTGATCCCAACCTCCGTTCGCCCTGAGCTTGTCGAAGGGCCGGTGCAGCAAGCCGACCGCGCGCATGTGGCGAGCAATGCTTCGACAAGCTCAGCACGAACGGAAAGTGGGGCCACTTCGGTAGACGGGGCAATCCGCGATGGATTCGATGCCTACCGTACCCGCCTCGATTTCGAACTCGACGTCATCATCCAGATGGGCTTCCCCGGCTACTTCCTGATCGTCGCCGATTTCATTAAATGGGCGAAGGATCATGACATTCCGGTCGGCCCGGGCCGTGGCTCCGGCGCAGGCTCGGTCGTCGCCTGGTCGTTGACGATCACCGATCTCGACCCGATGAAATTGGGGCTGCTGTTCGAACGCTTCCTCAACCCCGAACGCGTGTCGATGCCCGATTTCGATATCGATTTCTGCGAAACCAGGCGCGGCGAAGTCATTCGCTACGTGCAGGCGAAATATGGCACCGACCAGGTCGCGCAGATCATCACCTTCGGGAAACTGAAAGCGCGCGCAGTGCTCAAGGACACCGGCCGCGTGCTGCAGATGGGCTATGGCCAGATCGACCGGCTTGCCAAGCTGATCCCGAACCATCCGACCGACCCATGGACGCTGAAACGCGCGATCGATGGCGTGTCCGAACTGCACAGCGAATATAAGACCAATAGCGGCGTGCGGCATCTGCTCGACTTGGCGATGAAGCTGGAAGGCTTGCCGCGCCACAGCTCGACCCACGCGGCGGGTGTGGTGATCGGCGATCGTCCGCTCGCCGATCTGGTCCCGCTCTACCGCGATCCGCGTTCAGATATGCCCGTCACGCAATTCGACATGAAATATGTCGAGGGCGCGGGGCTGGTGAAGTTCGATTTTCTCGGGCTGAAGACGCTGTCGGTGCTCAAAAAAGCGCTCGATCTGCTCGCCAGCCGCGGCGTGGTGATCGATCTGGACGCGCTCGAATGGGATGATGAGGGCGTCTACAAGCTCCTGCAAAAGGGCGACACGGTCGGCGTGTTCCAGCTCGAATCGGAGGGGATGCGGCGCACGCTGGCCGCCGTCCGGCCGAGCAATTTCGGCGATATCATCGCGCTCGTTTCGCTCTACCGCCCGGGCCCGATGGACAATATCCCGATGTTCGGCAGGCGTAAGAACGGGCAGGAGGACATTACCTATCCGCATCCCCTACTCGAAGGGATATTGTCTGAAACCTACGGCGTGTTCGTCTATCAGGAACAGGTGATGCAGGCGGCGCAGGTGCTGGCCGGATTCAGCCTGGGCGGCGCCGATTTGCTGCGCCGCGCGATGGGCAAGAAGGTCAAGTCCGAGATGGACGCGCAACGCGCCGGGTTCGTCGAGGGCTGCAAGACGGTCAACGGCATTGCCGAGGCCAAGGCCAACGAGTTGTTCGATTTGATCGACAAATTCGCCGGCTACGGTTTCAACAAATCGCACGCCGCCGCCTATGCGTTGCTGGCGTATCAGACGGCGTGGTTGAAGGCGCACCATCCGCACGAATTCTATGCCGCATCGATGTGCTTCGATTCCGGCCTTACCGACAAGCTCGGCGTCTTCGTCGACGACATGCGGCGGCTTGGCGTCACGATCCTCGCACCCGATCTCAACCGGAGCGGCGCGGACTTTTCGGTCGAGGAATCCGCCGACGGCCTCGCGGTGCGCTACGCGCTCGCTGCGCTGAAATCGGTGGGTGAGGGGGCGATGGAAAAGCTCGTCGCGGAGCGCGATGACCATGGGCACTTCAGCTCGATCGACGATCTCGCGCGTCGGGTCGATCCGCGCATGATGAACAAGCGCCAGCTCGAAACGCTGGCGGCGGCGGGGGCGTTCGATGCGCTCGATGACAATCGCGCCGGGATCTTCGGCTGCGCCGAGACGATCCTGGCGACCGCGGCGCGGATCACCGAGCAGAAAACGAGCGGGCAGGGTGGCCTGTTCGGTACGCCCGAGGCGGCCGAGCCGCCGATCAAGCTGCCGAAATCGGCACCGTGGACGATGGCGCAGCGGATGGAGCAGGAGCGCGAGGCGTTCGGCTTCTATTTCTCCGCGCACCCGGTCGACCGCCACAGCCATCTCGCCAAGCTGCACGGCGCGCGCAGTTACGCGACGCTCGGCGAGTTGAACATTCCCGACGATGGCAGCCGCGCCGGGGCGACGATGGCGGCGCTGGTCGAGGATGCGAAGTGGCGGACCTCGGCGCGCGGGAAACGCTATCTGATGGCGACGCTGTCCGATCAATCGGGCCAGTTTGTCGCGACATGTTTCGACGATGCGGTCGCTGCCGACCTGGAAGAAGCGGCGCGCAACGGCGGGTGTGGCCTGGTCACGGTCGAACTCGACCGGCGCCCGGGCGAGGAAACGCCGCGCGTGACGGTCAAGCGGATCCAGCCGTTCGAAGCGCTCGCCAGCAATGCGCGTTTCTGTGTCGAGCTCAGCGTAGGGACGCCCGCCGCCATGGCAGCGCTCGCCGCGATGCTGGCCGATACGCGGGGAGCACGCGGTGAAGTGTGGGCGACGGTGCCGATCGCGCCCGGCAAGACCGCCCGAATCTTGCTCGGACGGGACTTTCTCCTCGACGGAGAACTTGCCGCGCGGATCGAAGACTTGCAGGGTGTTTCGAACGTAGTGCTGAGAACCGCCGAAGCGCGGCTGGCACTGGTGGGGTAAGTCGCCCCGCCACCACATGGCGAGGGAGTGACAATGCTCGGCGGAATGCAGGATTTCGAATTGCGGGTGCCGCGTTTGCTGGATCACGCCGCGCGTGAACATGGCAAACGCGAAATCGTTACCTATTGGGCCGATGGAACCGAGACCCGCACCGATTGGGCCGGGATCGCACGCGATGCGAAGAAATTGGCGCAGACGCTTGAAAAGCTTGGGCTGAAGCCGGGTGATCGGGTGGCGACGCTGGCGATGAACCATGCCCGCCACCTCGTCGCATGGTACGGCGCGATCGGGATGGGCGGGGTGATCCACACGATCAACCCGCGTCTGTTTGACGAGCAGCTCGTCTATATCGCCAACCATGCCGAAGACCGCGTTCTGCTGTACGACAAGCAATTCCAGCCGCTGGTCGATCGACTAAAGCCGCAGTGGAGCAGCATCGATCATTATATTTGTTTCGATGACGGTCAGTTCGAAGAGGTGATCGCTGCTGAAACCGGCGATTATGCCTGGGTCGAGGGGCCAGAACGTGACCCCTGCATGCTGTGTTACACCAGCGGCACGACCGGCAACCCGAAGGGCGTGTTGTACGAGCACCGCTCCACCGTGATCCACGCGATGGCCGAAGTCGCGCCGTGGATCTTCAATCTCAGCCCGAGTGCGGTGGTGCTGCCCGTGGTGCCGATGTTCCACGCCGCATCCTGGGGGCTGCCCTTCGCCTGCGCGCTGTCGGGCGCGAAATGCGTCTATGCGCAGGTCAACGATGCGGCGGTACTGTGCCGCCTGATGAACCAGGAAAAGGTCACGCACACCGCCGGCGTGCCGACGGTTTGGCTGGCGATGTTCGGCCATATCGACGCGACCGGCGAAGCGCCGCGTTTCCTCGAGCAGGTGACGATCGGTGGGTCCGCAGCACCGCGCGCGATGATCGAGCGGATCATGGGGATGGGCGTCACGGTCAAGCATCTGTGGGGCATGACCGAAACCTCACCGATCGGCACCGCCGGCTTCCCGCCGCCAGAATGGGAGGAAATGAGCCACGACGCCAAGCTCGACCATGTCGGCAAGCAGGGACAAATTCCGTTCGGGATCGAGCTACAGGTCGTGAACGACGAGAATGTCGTACTGCCCCGCGACGGAACGAGCTCGGGGCGGCTGCAGGTGCGCGGGCCGTGGGTCGTCAAACGCTATTTCCGTGGCGATGCCGATGCGGTCGATGCCGACCAATGGTTCGACACGGGTGACGTGGCGGTTCTCCACACCGACGGCACGATGCAGATCACCGACCGAGCGAAGGACGTGATCAAATCGGGCGGCGAATGGATTTCCTCGGTCGACCTCGAGAATGCCGCAATCGGCTGTCCCGGTGTGGCGGAGGCGGCGGCGATCGGAATCTATCACCCCAAATGGGATGAGCGGCCGATCCTGATCGTCGTACGCAAGCCCGACAGCGCGGTCACGCCGGCGGATATCACCGCGCACCTGACCCAGCATGTCGCGAAATGGTGGTTGCCCGACGAGATCGTCTTCGTCGACGAACTGCCGCACACGGCGACCGGCAAGCTGCTCAAGACTGAGCTGCGCGCCCGCTTCAAGGATCATGTGCTGACCGCCTGATACTAATTGATGATCGTTCGGTCACCGCCCCGTTAACCGATCACGCCCTATCCCGACCGGCATAAAGTCGGAGTGATTTGATGTTCTCGGTGCAGATTTCGCTGGTCCCAAGCGCAGTGAAGGCGGGTGCCCGGCGCGGTGTCGCGCGATCGGAAGTGCAAATGCCGGGGCGGGTCGGCGACGACGGGATACGGTCCGTTTGTCGCGTATCCGACCTGTCGATCGCAGGTGCACGGCTGGAAACCTATCAGGCGCTGGCGCCGCACTCGGTCGTCATGCTGACGTTGCCGGGACAACCAGCGCGCCGCGCCCGTATCGTCTGGTCCGACGATTACCACGCCGGTTGCGCGTTCGACGAGCCGTTGTTCGAAGCGGTGCTGGATCAGCTCGTCGCAATTTATGGTTTCGTCCCCGCGCTCCCCGAAATCGCGATGTTCCGCGCGTAAATAGGCGGCCCGGTTGTGTGCGGGCGGGAGCGTCACCGGCGCGTTCAGCGCGCGACGTGAATGACCTTGTTGCGCGCGGTCGCCCCCCGCACGATCGTAAGCGCCGAGCGCGGGCAGCCCAGCGCCTTCGCCAACAACGCCAGCACCGCGTCATTGGCCTTGCCGTCTTCGGGCGTCGCGGTGGTGCGCAGGTTCACCCCGCCCGCCGCTCCTGGGGCAGGCAAGCGAACTTCGTTCGCCGCCGCATTGGGTGTCGCACGGATCGTCAGATATCCCTGCGCGTCGATCAAGCGTTCGAGATCCGCGCGCGGCGTCAGGGCGGTTCTCATGCGGCTCATGCCGATGCCCTAGCAACCTTGCGGCCGGACGCCGAATCCTGCGGTGCAAATAAGACCGGGCTTCAGAGAAACAATTCGCCTTGGGGACCCGCCGGTGGCCGGAACAGATCGCTGCGCAGCGTGATGCGTTCCTGATTCAAGCCATGTTTGCGGCACGCGATGTGAAAACGCGTGCGGAGCAAATCGGCCCATGGCCCGCTGCCGCGCATGCGGGTGAAGAAACCGGGATCATTGTCGCGACCGTCGCGGACCGAGGCGATGATCGCCATAACCTTTGCCGCACGGTCGGGAAAATGTTCGTCCAGCCAGGCACGGAATAGCGGCGCCACTTCCCATGGCAGGCGTACCGGAATGAAGGACACCGACCGCGCCCCCGCCTCCGCCGCCCGTTCGACCAGATGTTCGATTTCGTGATCGGTAATCGCCGGGATCACCGGCGCGATCGACACATGCGTCGGAATGCCCGCCGCCACCAGCTTCCGCACCGCCGCCAGCCGCTTCTCCGGCGCAGGGGCTCGCGGCTCCAGCGTCATCGCGATCCGCGGATCGAGCGAGGTGATCGACATTGCTACCGCCGCCAGCCCCTTCGCCGCCATTGGTGCAAGCAAGTCGATATCCTGCACGACACGATCGGATTTCGTCGTGATCGTCAGCGGATGGTTGGTCTCGCTGAGGACTTCGATGCAGCCGCGCGTGATGCGCCAGTCGGCCTCGATCGGCTGATACGGATCGGTGTTGGTGCCGAACGCGATCGGTAGCGCGCTATACCCCGGCTTCGCCAGTTCGGTGCGTAGCAAGGCGGCGGCATCCGGCTTGGCGAACAGCGTGCTCTCGAAATCGAGCCCCGGCGAGAGATCATGAAACGCGTGGCTGGGCCGCGCGAAGCAATAGATGCAGCCATGCTCGCACCCGCGATACGGGTTGATCGAACGATCGAATCCGATGTCAGGGGATGTGTTGCGACTGATGATCGTGCGCGCGCGCTCGACCGTGACGGTGGTGCGCAGGCGCAGTGGCTCACCGTCGATCACGCCCTGATCGTCGAGCCAGTCGCCATCCGCCGCGCGTTCGGGCAGCTTGAAGCGGTCGCTCGCACGATTGAGCGTCGCGCCGCGTTGGGGACGTTTGTCGGCCATTGACAAACACTAGCGCAACAATAAGAACGGACCAAGAACATTAGGGGAGGATAACGATGGCGCGTTTCAACTATGTCGAGCTTCCGGTACGCGACGTGCCCGGAACGCGGGCGTTTTACGCCCTGGCTTTTGGTTGGGACTTTACCGATTTCGGCCCCGACTATAGCGCCACGACGAGCGGCGACACCGACATGGGCATCAATGGCGACGCGACGCAGTGGACTGCACAGCTGCTCCCGGTGATCGACGTCGACGATCTCGAGGCGGTCGAAGCGAAGGTTCGCGCCGCAGGTGGCGAAATCACCGTACCGATCTTCGCTTTCCCAGGCGGGCGGCGCTTCCATTTTCGTGATGTCGCGGGGCATGAATTGGCCGTGATGCAGGCCGATGGTTGATCGCGGCGTCTACCTGCGCGAGTCGAGATAGGCGCGCGCCTTTCGGGCGGTGTCGCAATGGTCGTTTTGTAGCCGACACGACCGGTCGAGCGCGTCGGCCACTTTGCGCTGCTCGTCCAGGACATACGGGTCGGCTACGACGGTCGGCGAAAAGACGTTGCGGACGAGGGCTTTGGCCGACGGGCGGGAGGCCGCGCGTGACGGTTCTGTGGGTCGGTCGGCGCCTCCATTCTGACGGCCCAGCAGGATCCCCGCGCCAAATAGGGCAAGCGCACCGAGGACCATCGCGCAGCCGGTGATCCAGCGTCGGCCGGTCTGCGGCACCGGCGTGGGCATGCTTACCGCTCCCGCAAGCGCGGCATTAGTTCGACGAAGTTGCAGGGCTTGTGGCGGCTGTCGAGTTGGCTCGCCAAGATGCCGTCCCAGCCATCCTTCACTGCGCCGGTCGATCCGGGAAGCGCAAAGATATAGGTGCCGCGCGTCACGCAGGCGCAGGCGCGCGACTGGACGGTGGACGTGCCGATCGTCTGGAAGCTGAGCCAGCGAAACAGTTCGCCGAAGCCGGGGATCAGCTTGTCGGCGACCTGCTCGATCGCTTCGGGCGTTACGTCGCGGCCGGTTACGCCGGTGCCGCCGGTGGTGATGATGCAATCCACCTCTGGATCGTCGATCCAGCGGTGCAGCGTGCCGACGATCAACGCCACGTCGTCGCGAACGATCTCGCGCGCCGCCAGAACGTGGCCCGCGTCGGTTAGCCGTGCGACCAGCGTGTCGCCCGAACGATCCTCGGCCAGCCCGCGCGTGTCGGACACAGTCAGCACCGCGATCCGCACCGGCAGCAAAACGGCACTTTGGTCGATCGGCACCGTAATCAGTTCACACTGGCGAGCGATTGTCCGCGTGGATGCGCCGTGAGCCGGACCGATGTCGCCCCCGGCAGACCCGGAAAGCGCGGCCACAAACCTTGCGACAGCGCCGCCCGGCTGACCGACGCAGGTTTGCCGGTCTGCGCTTCGTACATCCAGTAATTGCGCAGCACCGTGGTGACGTAGCCGCGCGTTTCCCAATACGGAATCGATTCGATGTAGAGCAAAGGATCGCCGCCATCGCGCGCGACCGCATTCCATGCCTCGACCGGGCCCGGTCCGGCATTGTACGCGGCGATCACCTTGGGCAGCAGGCCGTCGGTGCAATGCTGGTCGCGGAGCTGCTCAAGATAGCTTTGGCCGACCTCGAAGTTGGTGCCGGGCCGGGCGAGCGCGCTGCGATCGAAGCTGCGGCCTTGCTTGCGCGCAATGTCGGTCGCGGCGCGCGGCATCACCTGCATCAGGCCGAACGCGCCGGCCGGGCTCACCACATCGGTGCGGAAGCGCGATTCCTGTAGCGTGTGGGCGAATACCAATGCCTTATCGACGCGCCAGCCGCCATCGGGAGTCCAGTTCGGCGCGGGGAAGCGCGATTCGACCGGCGGTGTCGCGCCGACCGGGCCGTTATGTGACAGCCACACCACGGTGCTCGGCAGATCGAGTGCTGACGTCAGCCGCACCAAAGCGGGATATTCCGACGGATCGCCGATCCGCGCCTGTTGCTTGACCACTTCGTCGGCCAGCGCATTCTCGCCGATTTCGGCAAGTGCCGCCGCAACGCGGACGTTGGGACGGCGCGACAGTGTCAGCCAGTCGCCCGTGATCGACGCGGCGGACGGGCGCGTGGCCGCATCCTTGATGCCGAGCGCCTGACGCGACAGCAGTCCGTAGAACGTCTCGCGATATTGCGCTGCGGTCTTGAGGCGGCCCTCGACCCGGTCGGGCCGTGCACACTGCATGTCGGCACGCGCCGCCCAATACAGGCCCGCCGCGCGCAGATCGGTGTCGCGTGCGCGTGCGGCCACCGTTTCGAACGCCGTGCCGGCCGCCGAACAGTCGTGCTGCCGCCACGCCGCCAGTGCGCCGACCCACACCGCCTCGACCGCGAAGTCGCTTGATCCGCTCGCCGCCTTTGCCGCCATCGCCCGCGCATTATTGTCGTCGCCGGCGAGGAAATACATCCACGCGATTTTGCGTTGCCATTCGGTGATCGATTCAGGCGAAAGCCCCTGCGTCGATTCGAGCAAGCCTTGCGCGTCGCTGCCACTGTCGGCCTTGATGAACGGCTGCATCTTCAGCGCCAGTTCGACCGCGATCATGTCGCCATTGCCGATACTCTTGGCACGCTTGCGCGCCGGGGCACCGTCGATCCAGGTTAGCGCGCGCGCCTCGGGCAATGGGGGCAGGCCGACGCCGCCGCGCGAGGCCGCCATCGTGAAAATCTGGCGTGCCTGCGGCAATTCGGGCGCCTCGGCGAGCAACTTGGCGAGCGGATCGAGCTCGGCCTTGGGCGATCCCTTGGCGGTCAGGATCTCGGCTAGCGCGATCGCATGCAGCGGACCGGGCTTGAGCGCGGTAAGCTGCAATTGCGCGTCCTGCCATTTCTGCTCGCGGATGTTCGAAAAGATCGCGCGATATCCGGCGCGCTGTTCGGGATCGAGCTGCGGCGGGATGATGTCGCGTGGGGCGGCCTGAACCGAGGCGGGCGGTTCGCCTGCGGCATGCGCGGCGACCGGTAGGGCAAGGGCCAAAGCAGCCACACCGGCGATTGTCAGCTTCATGCGCGCAATCCTGCGATCAGCATCTGTAAGTCCTTCCAGGCACGGGCCTTTTCGGCGGGCCGTTCGAGCAACAGGCGCGGATGGAAACTGGCCACCACATCGACCGTCGCTATGGTCTTCCGACAGTCTAGGTTAATCGCGTGTAAACTTCCGCGTGCCCGCGCCACATCCACCCCGGTCAACGCACGGCTCGGCGCATTTCCCAGCACGAGCAAGCGCTTGGGTGAAACCAACGCCACGTGATGGCGTGCGACCTCGACCAGTCGCGCTTCGATTTCCGGCGCAATTCGGCCCGACAGTGGGCGTACGCTGCACATCGGCGCGAGGTAGACCGACTCGCGGCTTTGACCGATCGCGGCAAACATCCGGTCGAACAATCGCCCCGCCGGACCGCTGAGCAACCCGCCCGAATCGCTGTCGTCGCGGTCGGGCAGATCAACCAGAATCATGATATCCGCGCTGGGATCCCCGCTCGCCGCGATCGGCGTGCCTGACCATCCCGCTTCGGGCGCATCGGGGCCGGAGCGCCATGCGGTGAATTCGGCGAGCGTCTCGGGCAAGGCCGCGACGACGACTTCCGTTACGGCTTGCGCGCCGCTGCGGCGTTTGGGTGGCTCCGGAGGTGCTGGGGGTGCAGCGGTCCAGTCGCGCGGCCCTTCATCCACCAGCGTGTCGACGCCGGCGTCGCGCCACCATTCGAGCGCGCTCGCGGCCGCCAATTGCCAGTCGAAATTCTGATCAGCCCCCATATCTCTCTTAAGCTAGCATGTTGACGCGAAGGTCAATTCGCTGGCACGCGCAGATGGACAGGACGTGCCGCGCACGCGACGAGTATGCGCACGCGGCGTCCCCGGTGGAGACGAGACGTGAGCAGCACTGAATCTGGCGGTGAGAACCAGCGTGAATCCATGCCCTATGATGTGGTCATCGTGGGAGCTGGCCCGGCGGGCCTGTCGGCGGCGATCCGGCTGAAACAATTGGCGGCCGAGAAGGACGCCGAGCTGTCGGTCTGCGTGCTTGAAAAGGGTTCCGAAGTCGGCGCGCATATCCTGTCGGGCGCGGTGATCGATCCGAAATCGCTCGACGAACTGATCCCCGACTGGCGCGAGAAGGGCTGTCCGCTCGCCGAGGTGCCGGTCACCGAGAATCTGCACTGGGTCCTGACGGCGAAGCGCAAATTCACCCTGCCGCATTTCATCATGCCTCCGTTCATGCACAATAAGGGCACTTACACCGGCAGCTTGGGTAATTTGTGTCGCTGGCTCGCGACGCAGGCTGAAGAGCTGGGCGTAGAGATTTTCCCGGGCTTTGCCGCGGCCGAGATTCTCTACAATGACGATGGCTCGGTCAAAGGCGTTGCGACCGGGGACATGGGCGTGGCGCGCGACGGGACGCACAAGCCGGATTACACGCCGGGACTGGAAATTCACGCCAAATACACCTTCCTCGGGGAGGGTGTGCGCGGGCATTTGAGCAAGCAACTGATCCGCACCTTCGATCTCGCCAAGGATGCGCAACCGCAGGTCTACGGCATCGGCATCAAGGAATTGTGGGACATCGATCCCGCGCTGCACAGCCCGGGCCGCGTCATCCACACGCAAGGCTGGCCGCTCGGCGACGATGCGAATGGCGGATCGTGGCTGTACCATCAGGCCAATGGTCAGGTCAGCCTTGGCTTCGTGACGTGGCTCAATTACTCGAACCCGCATCTGTCGCCGTTCCACGAAATGCAGCGTTGGAAGACGCATCCGGAAATCGCGTCGATCCTCAAGGGCGGCAAGCGCGTGTCCTACGGCGCGCGCGCGATCAACGACGGTGGGCTGCAATCCATTCCGAAGCTGGTGTTCCCCGGCGGGGCGCTGATCGGCTGTTCGGCCGGGTTCCTCAATGTGCCGCGCCTGAAGGGCACGCATGGCGCAATGAAATCGGGCATCATGGCGGCAGAGGCCGCCGCCGACGCGATCCTGTCGCAGCGCCAGCATGACGAACTCACCGCCTATCCCAAGGCGTTCGAGGCGTCTTGGCTGTACAAAGAGCTTTCGATCGTCCGCAACGTCGTGCCGCTGGTCAAGCAATTCGGCGAGGTACTGGGCACGATGCTGTCGGGCATCGTCATGTGGCTCGAATATTTCGGGCTGAAGATGCCCTTCACGATGAAGCACCATCCCGACCATGAAAGCCTGTGGCGCAAGGATCAGGCGCGCAAGATCGAGTATCCCAAGCCCGACGGCGTGCTGACCTTCGACCGCCTCTCCTCGGTGTTCATTTCGAACACCAATCATGAGGAGGATCAGCCGGTCCATCTGACGCTGAAGGACCCGGACATTCCGGTAAAATACAATCTGCCGATGTATGACGAACCGGCGCAGCGCTATTGTCCGGCGGGCGTGTACGAAATCGTCGGCGAGGAAACGGGTGATCCTAAGTTCGTGATCAACGCGCAGAACTGCGTCCACTGCAAGACGTGCGACATCAAGGACCCGACGCAGAACATCAATTGGGTGGTGCCCGAGGGCGGCGGCGGGCCGAATTACCCGAATATGTGACGCGCCGGGCAAAGGTGCAGCGAAGCTGCGCCAAGCCTCAAGGCGCGTCCGGCCGGCGGGGCTAGCAGCCCCGTCCGACGACGCGGCTTCGCCGCGGCGCTCCTCGCCATCAATCCTTCTCCGGCGAAGGCCGGGGCCCAGTTGCGAAGGTTGCCGTAATGAAGCGCTGTCCTCGCCATCAACCCGCCCGCTATTGGGCCCCGGCCTTCGCCGGGGTGGTGCGTTGGGACGTCAGAGCAGCATGATCACCGAACCCGCCCCAGCCAAGATCAACCTCGCGCTTCACGTCCGTGCGCGCCGCGCCGACGGTTATCACGAGCTCGAAACGCTGTTCGCCTTCGTGCGCGACGGCGACACGGTGACGCTCGCGCCGGGGCCACTGTCGCTTGCCGTAACTGGACCGTTCGCCGCAGGGCTTAGCGGGGAGGGTGACAACCTCATCCTCCGCGCCGCGCGTGCCTTTGCGGTGGCGTTCGACAAGCCCGAAACCGGTGCCTTCACCCTCGACAAACACCTCCCTGTCGCCTCGGGCATCGGCGGCGGCTCGGCCGATGCGGCGGCGGCGCTCCGCGCGCTGGCCAAGGCGAACGCCGTTCCGATCGACGACCCACGGCTGTTCGAGATCGCCGCCACGCTCGGATCGGATATTCCGGCCTGTCTGCTCGGGCGCACCGCGCTGGGGGAAGGGCGGGGCGAACGGCTCTATCCCCTGGATGGCCCAACCGGGATGGCCACGCTGCTGGTCAATCCTGGCGTCGCGGTATCGACCGCCGCGGTATTCAAGGCATGGGATGGGGTCGATCGTGGCGCAATGCCCGATGGCGATGCCTTGTCGCTCGCGCTTGCCGGGCGCAACGATCTGGAAGCGCCCGCGCGCCGCCTCGCACCCGTGATCGATGATGTACTGACGCTGCTGGGGGAAGGTGCGCCGATCCTCGCGCGGATGTCGGGCTCGGGCGCGACATGCTTCGCACTGTATGCCAACGTGCCGGATCGTGTCGCCGCCGCCGCGCGCATTCGCGCGACGCAACCCGGTTGGTGGTGTCTCGAAACGCGACTCGCGTAACACTTTTGCGTCCCGCTGCGGGATGCGATGTCGGCGTGTTCGTGTGAAAACGCCGGAAATCCGCCATTGGCCCCGCTCTTGCTGTGTTCGGACCCGAACGAGTCCGCCGCCCCCAGCGGAGCGCTCGTCGATGGTCCACGGTCCCCCCGCGCGCCATCCAAACTGCGGGACGACGAGGGAAACTTCGTCGTCCCCACACCTAAATACGACCCCGATTTCACGCAATATCGCAACAGACTTGCGCCGAATCGCGCTTTGGCGACATAGGCTGTCGCCATGACCAATCGCTTCGACAAATCCCGCTTGCCCAGCCGCCACGTGTCGGTCGGCCCCGAACGCGCCCCGCATCGCAGCTATTATTATGCGATGGGCCTGACCGAGGAGGAGATCGGCCGGCCGTTCGTTGCGCTCGCCAGCGCCGGCAACGACAGCGCGCCGTGCAACACGCTGCTCGACGTGCAGGCCGATGCCGCACGGGCGGGCGTGATCCAGAATGGCGGCATGCCGCGCCGCTTCAACACGATCACCGTCACCGACGGCATCGCGATGGGGCATCAGGGGATGAAATCCTCGCTCGTCAGCCGCGAAGTGATCGCCGATTCGGTCGAGCTGTCGGTGCGCGGGCATTGCTACGATGCGCTGGTCGGCTTTGCGGGTTGCGACAAATCGCTGCCCGGCATGATGATGTCGATGCTACGGCTCAATATCCCGAGCATCTTCGTCTATGGCGGATCGATCCTGCCGGGCCGGTTCGAGGATAAGGACATCACCGTCGTCGATGTGTTCGAAATGGTCGGGCGCTTTGCGGCGGGAACGTGCCCGATCAGCGAATTGCACGAGATGGAAAAAGTCGCGTGTCCCGGCCACGGTGCGTGCGGCGGGCAGTTTACCGCCAATACTATGGCATGCGTCGGCGAAGCGATCGGTTTGTCCTTGCCGAACAGCAACATGGTGCCCGCACCCTATTCGACGCGTGAACAGATTGCTGTCGCAGCAGGGTATCAGGTGATGGAGTTGCTCGAACGCAACATCCGCCCGCGCGACATTTGCACGCGCGCGGCCTTCATCAACGCCGCGCGCGTCGTCGCGGCCACCGGCGGATCGACCAATGCTGCGCTGCATCTGCCCGCAATGGCGAGCGAGGCGGGCATCGAGTTCGACCTGTTCGACGTAGCAGATGCTTTCAAATCAACGCCTTACATCGCCGATCTCAAACCCGGTGGGCAATATGTCGCGAAGGACATGTATGAGGCGGGCGGCGTCTACATGCTGATGAAGACGATGCTGGGCGGCGGCTTCCTCGACGGCAATTGCCTGACCGTCACCGGCAAGACGCTCGGCGAAAATATCGATCAGGTCACTTGGAACCCCGATCAGAAGGTCATTTACGACGTGAAGACACCGATCAGCCCGACCGGCGGCGTGGTGGGCCTGCGCGGGTCGCTCGCGCCCGATGGCGCGATCGTCAAGGTCGCGGGGATGCACCGGCTGCAATTCACCGGCCCGGCGCGCGTGTTTGATTGCGAGGAGGATTGCTTCGCCGCGGTCGAGGCGCGGTCGATCAACGAGGGCGAAGTGATCGTGATCCGCTACGAAGGGCCAAAGGGCGGGCCTGGCATGCGCGAGATGCTCTCGACCACCGCGGCGCTCTACGGCCTCGGCCTTGGCGAGAAGGTCGCGCTCATCACCGACGGGCGCTTTTCGGGTGCGACGCGCGGCTTCTGCATCGGCCATGTCGGGCCCGAGGCAGCCGATGGCGGGCCGATCGCGCTGATCGTGGATGGCGACACGATCCGGATCGATGCCGAGGTCGGCACGATTGACCTCGATGTTCCCGAGGCAATTCTCGCCGCACGCCGCGCCGCCTGGGTCCGACGCACCAACGATTACCAGTCGGGCGCATTGTGGCGCTATTCCCAGACGGTCGGCCCCGCCTATAAGGGGGCGGTCACGCACCCGGGAGCAGCGGCCGAAACTCATGTCTATGCGGATATCTAGCGCAGTCCTGCTGCTGGCCTTGGCCGCGTGCGGCGAACAGCGCACCGATACGGCGATGCTCGCCAAGGTTGAAGCGGAGCAGCGCAAGACGCAGGATGATAGTGGCAAGATCGTCTGCGCGCAGCGCGGATCGGCCGATTTCGCGCGCACCTGCACGATCGACCGCGCCGATAGCGATGCCGGGCTGATCCTAACGGTGCGCCATCCCGACGGCGCGTTCCACCGCTTGCTGGTCACCAAGGACGGGCGCGGCGTGGTCGCTGCCGATGGCGCGGAGCGTGTGACGGTCACCGTCATCGGCACGGGCGAGATCGAAGTAGCGCTGGGCGGAGACCGCTACCGCCTGCCCGCCACGGTCAAGGGCAAGCCTGCGAAAGCGTCGTGAAGCCGATCGAGGGCCAACCGATCCTGACCGCCGCTCGGATGCGCGCGGCGGAAGCGCGCGCGATTGCCGACGGTGCGAGCGTCGAAAGCCTGATGGAGCGCGCAGGCGGTGGCGCGGCGGAGGCCGTGCGTCGGCTGGCGGCGGGAAGCCGGGTGCTGGTGCTGTGCGGGCCGGGCAATAATGGCGGTGACGGCTATGTCGCGGCGCGGTTGTTACGCGCCAATGGGGTGGAGGTTCGGGTCGCGGCGTTGGGCACGCCGAAGACCGAGGCCGCGATGGCTGCGCGGGCGGCATGGGGCGAGGCGGTCGAGCCCTTTCCCGACGCCCTGCCGGACGAACATGTCCTCGCGCCGGTGGTGGTGGATGCGGTGTTCGGCACTGGCCTGTCCCGCCCGCTCGATGATGACGTTGCACGTACCATCGACGCGCTGGTCCAGTGCGCGCACCTATCCGTCGCGGTCGATCTCCCCAGCGGTGTAGACACCGATACGGGTGCGGAGCTCAACCCGCTACAACTCCCCGAATACAGCCTGACCCTCGCACTCGGCGCGCTCAAGCCAGCGCACGTCCTGCAACCCTCGGCCAGTTTGTGCGGGGCAGTCCGGCTGATCGATATCGGCCTGGGTCTCGACGAGATCGGATCGCCGCGCGAGCATGTCAGCCCGGACGAGACGATCGCGCGTCCGCATTTGCTCGCCCCACAGGCCTGGGCGCACAAATACACGCGCGGCATGGTGGTGGTGATCGGTGGCGTTATGCCGGGTGCCGCTGCGCTGGCGGTCCAGTCCGCGATGCGGTCGGGCGCTGGCTATGGCCTGCTGCTCGCCGATCCGGTGGCTGATATGCCGCATGCCATCGTGCGCCGCGATTGGTCGGTCGAGACGCTGACCCAGGCCATCGCGGGTAAACCCAAGGTCGCGATCGTGATCGGCCCCGGTTTGGGACGGGACGATCGCGCCGTCGAGAAACTCGACGCCGCCATCGCCTGTGACCGACCGATCGTCATCGATGGCGACGCGCTCCATCTGCTGGAGGAGCGCCATTTCGAAATATTCCGCCGCCGCGCGACCGTGCAGGACCGTGACCGGCGCGTGATCCTCACGCCGCACGCAGGCGAGTTCAAGGCGCTGTTCGGCGACTGGAGCGGATCCAAAATTGAAGCCGCACGCGCCGCCGCCCGGCATTGCGGCGCGACATTAGTGTTCAAGGGGCCCGATACCGTCATTGCCCACCCAAACGGCCACACCAATGTCGCATTGGCGAGCAGCGCATGGTTGTCCACCGCCGGCACCGGCGACGTGCTGGCCGGGGTGGTCGGCGCTATGCTGTTCGGCTCCGTCCTTGGGGCGGCCGAAGCCGCCGTCTGGATGCACGCCGAGGCCGCGCGTCGCCTCGGCGGGGCGTTCATCGCCGACGACCTCGCGCGCGAACTTTCGAAGGTACGAGCCGCATTATGACCGATCTGATCGTCCGCGTCGCCGCGCGCGGGGAGGGGGTGACCGCTGACGGACGCCACGCGGCCTTCGCGGCGCCGGGGGACACGCTGAGCCCCGACAACACCGTTCTTCCGGGCCCGCATCACCAGACGCCGCCATGCCGCCACTTTCCGAACTGTGGCGGGTGCCAGCTTCAGCATCTCGACGACGAGAGCTATTCGGCCTTCCTCACCGACCGTATTTCGGGAGCACTCGCCGCGCAGGGGCTGACCGCGCCGATCCGCTCGCCCGCGCTCTCCCCGCCGCGCACTCGTCGCCGCGCCGCGCTACACGCCGAGTCCAAGGGCGGCACCGTCACGCTCGGCTTCAGCGAAGGCGCGAGCCACGCGATCGTCGATCTGCGGGAATGCTGGATCCTGACGCCGGGCCTGTTCGCGCTGATCGCGCCGCTCCGCAAACTGTTCGCGCGAGTGTTAAAGGGCCGGGCGCGGCTGCACCTCACGGAACTCGACCAGGGGGTCGATGTGCTGATCGAGGGAAAGATCACCGATAGCCTGGCCGCGGTCGAGGCGATCACCGCCTTCTGCGGGGCTAACGGCATTGCCCGGCTGGCGATCGATGACGGAATCGGCCCGGAGACGCGCTGGGAGCCCGAAGGCACGACGATCACGCTTGGCGGCGTGGCGGTGCCGTTCCCGGCCGGATCGTTCCTGCAAGCCACGCGCGAGGGCGAGGGCGCGTTGGTTACTGCCGTGCGCGAGGCGATCAGCGGCGCGACGCTCTGCGCCGATCTTTTCTCGGGCCTCGGCACCTTCGCGCTTTCGCTGCCGGGCAAGGTCTATGCGGCAGAGGCCGGGCGGGACGCGATCCTCGCGCTGCAGTCCGGAGCGTCGCGCGCAGGCCGCACCGTTTTCGCCGAGCACCGCGACCTGTTCCGCCGCCCGTTGACGGCCGCGGAATGTGATCGCTTTCAGGCGATCATCCTCGATCCGCCGCGCGCTGGCGCAAAGGAACAGGTCGCGCAATTGGCCGGATCGAAAGTACCAGTCATCGCCTATGTCTCGTGCAATCCGAGCAGTTTCGCGCGCGATGCGGATATTTTGTGCAAGGCTGGTTATGCGCTCGATTGGGTGCAACCGGTCGGCCAATTTCGCTGGTCTACGCATGTCGAACTGGCGGCACGCTTCAGCCGTTAGGGCCAAAACCTCTAAGGGTAATCCGCCCGCAGAAAATACAGCCCGTCCGACGGCGCATTAAGCCCCAGCGCAGCCCGGTCGCGCGCGGCGAGTGCCGCCGCCATGTCGTCGGGCGACCATTTGCCAAGGCCGACCAGCGACAGGCACCCGACCATCGACCGCACTTGATGATGCAGGAACGACCGCGCCGAAGCGAACACGCTGATCCGGTCGCCATCGCGCACCACATCGAGCCGGTCGAGCGTGCGCAAAGGGCTGTCGGCCTGGCAATGCGCCGATCGGAAAGTGGTGAAGTCATGCCGCCCGATCAGTCGCTTGGCGCCCTCTGCCATAGCCACCGCGTCAAGCGGCAGCGCCACCCGCCACGCCAGCCCGCGCTCGAACGTCAGCGGCGCGCGGCGCACGACGATGCGATATTCATAATGTCGCGCCAGGCAGGAGAAGCGCGCATGCCAGTCGTCGGCCGCGATCTCGCACCCGACGATTGCCACCGGATCGGGCCGCAGCTTGGCGTTGAGCGCTTCCATCAACCGGAACGGCGCGATCTCGCGCGCGATATCGACGTGCGCGCGCATCCCTAGCGCATGCACCCCGGCATCGGTCCGCCCGGCGGCATGAACCTGCGCGGTTTCGGTCGTGATCGCGTGGACGGCGCGCTCGATCGCGGCCTGCACGCTCGGGCCATTGTCCTGACGCTGCCATCCGACAAACGGGCGGCCATCATATTCCACCGTCAGCGCAAAGCGCGTCAAAGCTGGGTTCCAGCGGGGATGGGGAAGCCACGCAGCAACTCGGCGGCGGTCATGACGCCGCGCCCTGCGCGCTGCAGCAGCGTCGGGCGGATCGCGCCAGTGCCGCACATAATCGTCAGCACATCATCGATCACGCTTCCCCGGCGAAGGCCGGGGCCCAGTTGCGGGTCGCTTACATCTGGACCCCGGCCTTCGCCGGGGAAGGTTTGAGCCGCAAGCACCTTCACCCGCTCGCCCGCCACCTCGAAGAACGCCCCAGGCACCGGATTGAACGCGCGCACTTGTCGCTCGACCGCTTCGGCGTCCTGCGAGAAATCCAGCAGGGCCTCGGCCTTGTCGATCTTCGCGGCATAGGTCACGCCCTCTTCGGGTTGCTCACAAGGCGGAAAACCGTCGAAATCGGCCAACACCCGGACCATCAATCGCGCGCCCATCGCGCTCAGCTCGCCGGTCAAAACCCCAGCCGTCTTGCCGCCAACAGCCGTTGCCTCCCGCAGCAGTACCGGCCCGGTATCGAGTCCGGCTTCCATCTGCATGATGCAAACGCCCGTCTCGGCATCCCCCGCCAGAACCGCCCGCTGGATCGGCGCGGCACCCCGCCAGCGCGGCAGCAGCGAGGCGTGGACGTTGAGGCACCCGCGCACCGGCGCATCCAGCACGGCGCGCGGCAGGATCAGGCCGTACGCCGCCACCACCGCGACATCCGCTCCGAAGCTTGCAAAGTCCGCCTGAGCATCGGTATCGCGGAGCGACACCGGCGTGCGCACGGCAATCCCCAACGCCTCGGCGCGCGCCTGAACCGGGGAGGGTGTCAGCGCCTTCCCGCGCCCGGCGCGCCGTGGCGGCTGGCTGTACGACGCCACGACGGCATGCCCGGCATCGACCAGCGCTTGCAATACCGGCACCGAAAAGTCGGGTGTTCCCATGAAAATGATCCGCATGGCGACATGCTCTGGCCGCTTGCGCAGGCGCAACGCAACCCCCTATCTGTTCCGCCATGGCCTCTCCCGAAATCGAAGCGCTCACGACGGCGCTGGCCCGGCTCCCGGGGCTTGGACCCCGTTCGGCGCGGCGTGCGGTGCTGCATTTGCTCAAGAAGCGCGAGGCGGCGCTGGGGCCGTTGCTCAATGCGCTGATGGCGGTCGAGGAACGCCTCTCAACATGCTCGATTTGCGGAAATATCGACACGACCAACCCGTGTGGGGTCTGCGCCGATCCGCGCCGCGACGCGCGCGCGCTGTGCGTGGTGGAGGAGGTGGCCGATCTGTGGGCGCTGGATCGCTCGCGGCTGTTTCCGGGGCGCTTCCACGTGCTCGGCGGAAAGCTTTCGGCGCTGGAGGGCGTGCGGCCCGAGGATCTCGCGATCGATTCGCTGGTGCGGCGCATATCCGAGGGCGGGATCGACGAGGTCGTGCTGGCGATGAACGCCACGCTGGAGGGGCAGACTACCGCGCATTACATCGCCGAACGGATCGAGCGCTTTCCGGTGCGGATTACCCAGCTTGCGCATGGTCTGCCGGTCGGGGGTGAGCTCGATTATCTCGATGAGGGGACTTTAGCGCAGGCGCTGCGCGCGCGGCGCCCGGTGAGTTAAAAAGGGTTTGTTCGCGCGGAGGCGCGGAGCAAAAGGAAGAAGGGTTTCACGCGAAGGCGCGAAGAGAAGGGAAGGGCGCGAAGAGGGTGGGCCTGCCGCGCAGCGGCCCTCAAAAAAACGTCAAAAGCGGTGCTTCAGCTGCCCGCTGACGCGGGCGATCCTTGCATCCGAACAACCTCTGCGCCCTCAGTGCCTCTGCGTGAACCAACCTTTCTTCTCTTTGCGGCCTTTCCTTCTCTTTGCGCCTTCGCGTGAACCCTTCTTCTAAAACTTGACGCACGCCACGACCTTTCCTAGCTCGCGAACATGGCTGTTCTAGAAATCCTCGAAGTCCCGCACCCCGGCCTCCGCGCCGTCGCCAAGCCCGTCGAAACGGTCGATGATTCGGTGCGGAAGATCGTCGCCGACATGTTCGACACGATGTACGACGCACGCGGCATCGGCCTCGCCGCGACGCAAGTCGCGATCGAGCAGCGCATCGTCGTGATCGATCTGCAGGAGACGGTGGGGGAGGGCGAAGAGGCCAAGGCCGTCCGCACGCCGCTCGTCTATATCAACCCGGAGCTGATTTCGGTCAGCGAGGAAACCAATTTCTACAGCGAAGGCTGCCTTTCGATCCCCGAGCAATATGCCGAGGTCGAACGCCCCGCCGCCTGCCGCGCGCGCTGGCTCGACGAGCAAGGCGAGGCGCATGAGGGCGATTTCGACGGCCTGCTCGCCACCGCGCTTCAGCACGAGATCGACCATCTGAACGGCGTGCTGTTCATCGACCACATCTCGAAGCTCAAGCGCGACATGCTGATGAAGAAACTGACGAAGATGCGTAAGGCGGGTTGAGCGCTACGGGACGCCAGCGCCGGTATAGGGAAGCTTGTCCCAGATGGTCTGAACCCCTTCGTCGCAATGACCATCGTGAGCGCACGCAAGTTTCCGATCCATGATCGCTCGAACTGCGTCGAGCGCCTCGCATGGCGCGCCCATCTCGGTCTCAAGAATAACCACTGGCTCGGGCGGACCAATGCGATGCACTTTCGCCATTTCGCTTTCAAAGCTCTTCAAGTCTGACCGTTTGCCAGACATGTAGAGAACGCCTTCGTGATCGAGCGATACGCGAAACATGAGACCGCCGGGACCAATGTGCAGGTGGGGCTTACCCCAGCTTGCGAGTGGCGGGGTGCATGCGTGAGCGAGCTCGTCTGACTTTGAGCAGCCGCTTGTCCAAATGAAAGCCACAAGTGCGACGCAGAGCTTCGTATGATTTGATTGGCTCGGCATCAGAACAACCCCTCGATCTCACCCCCAGCCCCAAACCGTATCCCTTCCGCCGCCGGCACCCTCGGTAGCCCCGGCATCGTCATAATCTCCCCGCAGATCGCCACCACGAACCCCGCGCCCGCGCTGAGGCGCACCTCGCGCACCGGCACGACATGCCCCGTCGGCGCGCCGAGCTTGGCCGGGTCGGTCGAGAAGCTGTACTGCGTCTTCGCCATGCACACCGGCAAATGCCCGAACCCCGCCGCCTCGAACCGCGCGAGCTGCGCCAGCACCGAAGGATCGGCCACGGCTTCCTCGGCGCGATAGATGCGCGTCGCGACGGTGTTGATCTTGTCGAACAACGACAGATCGTCGGCATAAAGCGGCGCGAATTGCGACGGCGCATCCGCCAGCGCCGCGACCTTCTCGGCCAGTTCCACCGCGCCCGCGCCGCCATCGGCCCAATGCGAGCACAACACCGCTTCGCACCCCTGCGCCGCCGCAATCTCTCGGATCACCGCGATTTCCTCCGGCGTATCGCCATCGAAACGGTTGATCGCCACCACGACGCCCACGCCGAAACTCCGCACATTCTCGATATGCCGCGCAAGGTTGACGCCACCACGCCGCACCGCCTCGGTATCCGCCTCGCGCAGATCGGCCTTGGCGACGCCGCCATTCATCTTCAGCGCGCGCACCGTTGCGACGATCACTGCGGCGGCGGGTTTCAACCCGGCCTGACGGCATTTGATGTCGAAAAACTTCTCCGCGCCAAGGTCCGCGCCGAACCCGGCTTCGGTCACCACATAATCGGCCAGCCCCAAGGCCGCGCGCGTCGCGATCACCGAATTGCAGCCATGCGCGATATTGGCGAACGGTCCGCCGTGGACGAAGGCGGGCGTGCCCTCCAACGTCTGGACGAGGTTGGGCTTGATCGCTTGCGCCAGCAGCACCGCCATCGCGCCATGGGCCTTGAGGTCGCGCGCCGTCACCGGCTGCTTGCCCCGCGTATAGGCGACGACGATCCGCCCGAGCCGCGCCTCCAGATCATGCAGATCGCTCGCCAGGCACAGGATCGCCATCACTTCGGAGGCGACGGTGATGTCGAACCCACTCTCGCGCGGAAAACCGTTCGCCGGGCCGCCGAGCGACTGGGCAATGTCGCGGAGTGCCCGGTCGTTCATGTCCATCACGCGCCGCCACACGATCCGCCGCACATCGATGTCGAGCGCATTGCCCCAGTGGACATGGTTGTCGATCATCGCCGCGAGCAGATTGTGTGCGCTGGTGATCGCATGGAAATCGCCGGTGAAATGGAGGTTGATGTCCTCCATCGGCACCACTTGCGCATAGCCCCCACCGGTCGCGCCGCCCTTGGTACCGAAGCACGGGCCGAGGCTCGGTTCACGCAAAGCCAGCATCGTCTTGCGCCCGGTGCGGTTGAGCGCATCGGCGAGGCCCACCGAGGTGGTCGATTTGCCTTCCCCGGCAGGGGTGGGGTTGATCGCGGTGACGAGGATGAGCTTGCCCTGCGCGGTGGCGGCGGGAAGGGCGGCGAGGTCGATCTTCGCTTTGAAATGTCCATACGGCTCGACCGCTTCTGGCGGGATCCCAGCGATGGCGGCGATGGCGCCGATCGGTTGCAAAGTTGCGGCGCGCGAGATTTCGATATCGGTGAGCATGGCGACAGTCCTAGCCAAGGGCTGGCGCAACACAATCCCGCCCGCTACAAGTTCCCGCAATGTTCCAACGAGGCGTGTAATGACCGGATCGACGATTTCCCTCCTCACGATCGCCGCGCTCCTGATCGGCTTGGGCGTCGGCTGGTTCCTCGGGGGGCGCGGCGTGGCGCAGGCACGCGCCGATGCCGCCGCGCGCGAAGTCGATTTCAAGCGTGCGATCGTCGATCTCGCCGGTGCCGAAGAACGCGCCAAGGCCGCCGAACAACTCCGCTACGATCTCGCCAGCGTCCGCGACGAACGCGACGTCGCGCGGCTGAAGACGATCGAGCTGAGCACCCACGCCGCAAACTTCGAAGCACGCCTCGCCGAACTGCGCGAAACCGACGAGGCGCGGCTGAAAATGGTGCGCGAAACGCAGGAGGCGCGGATCGCCGAATTGCTCCACGCCAAGGAATTGCTCGCCACGCAATTCGCCGAGGTTTCGAACAAATTGCTGAGCGACGCGCAGGAAAGCTTCCTCAAGCGCGCCGACGAACGCTTCCGCCAGTCCGAGGAAACCGCAGGGCAGAACCTCAAATCGATGCTCCAGCCGGTCAGTGATCGCCTGCTGAAATACGAGCAGGCCGTCACCGCCGTCGAAAGCGAGCGCAAGGGTGCGTTCAGCGAATTGAAGGGCCAGATCGAGGCCATGCGGATCGGCCAAGAGAAGGTGTCGAGCGAGGCGGCGAAGCTCGTCAATTCGCTCCGCAACGCCCCCAAATCACGCGGCCGCTGGGGCGAGCAGCAATTGAAGAATGTGCTCGAAAGCTGCGGCCTTGCCGAGCATACCGATTTCCAGACCGAAGTATCCGTCGCGGTCGCCGAAGAGGGCGCGCGGCTGCGCCCGGATGCGATCGTGACGATCCCTGGCGGGCGCAGCCTCATCATCGACGCCAAGGTGTCGCTCAACGCCTATCAGGATGCGTTCGGCGCGGTCGACGATGCCGAGCGGACCGTCGGCCTCGCCGCACACGCCGCCTCGATGCGCGCGCACATCAATGGGCTGGGAAACAAAGCCTATTGGAGCCAGTTCGCCGATGCGCCCGATTACGTCATCATGTTCGTCCCCGGCGAACACTTCCTCGCCGCCGCGCTCGAACATGATCATGATTTGTGGAACTACGCTTTCGAAAAGCGCGTGCTGCTGGCAACGCCGACCAATCTCGTCGCGATCGCGCGCACCGTTGCGGCGGTATGGCGTCAGGAGAAGCTCGCCAAGGAAGCACGCCAGATCGGCGAGCTCGGCAAGGAATTGTACGATCGCCTCGCCAAGGCGGCGGGCGATCTGCGCAAGGTCGGCGGCGGGCTGACCAGCGCGGTCAACAATTACAACAGCTTCGTCTCATCTTTTGAGAGCCGTGCGCTGGTCACCGCGCGCAAGTTCCGCGATCTGAATATCGAAACCGGCGCGCGCGAGATCGAAGACGTGCCCCCGGTTGAGGCGCTCGCGCGCTACGGCGAGGCCGTGCCGCTGATCGAAGCGCCGACGCAGGAAGCTGCGGAATAGCATGGCAAAGCAACGCCATACGGCGCTGCCGCCGCCCTATCTCAAGCGCGTCTGGCTCGACCCGGCAGCGGAGGTCGATCGGCGCACCTATCCCTTTTGCTTGCCGCTGTTCCGGGACGAATTCGATCTCGGCTTCGATTCTCCCGTGACCATCATCGTCGGCGAAAACGGCGTCGGCAAATCGACGTTGATCGAGGGTATCGCGGTCCTCGCCGGTTTCGACGAAGGCGGCGGCGGGCCGGGCTATCGTGCAATCGATCATTCGCGCGCGGCCGAGGTCGGCGGCGGACGTCTCGCCGATGCGCTGCGCGCAAGCTGGCTACCGAAAGTCGGCCAAGGCTGGTTTTTCCGCGCCGAAAGCTTCTTTTCGGTCGCGCGCTATCTCGACGAAGCGGGTTCGCCCAGTGCGGATTTTCTGTCGCATTCGCACGGCGAGGGCTTCATGCGTTTCTTCGAGGAACGCTGCGACCGACCCGGCATCTTCCTGTTCGACGAACCCGAATCGGCGCTTTCCCCCAACCGCCAGTTCGATTTCCTCAAGCTGCTGCGGCGGATGCAGCAGGGCGGTCAGAGCCAGGTTATCGTCGCCACGCACGCGCCGATCCTGATGGCGCTACCCAATGCGAGTCTATTGCGCATGGGAAAGTATGGGCTTGAACCGGTCATGCTCGAGGAAACCGAGCATTACCGCATCATGCGCGAATTCACCGGCGATCCCCACGGCTTCGTCGAGGCGATGCTCGACGAATAGCCCTACCGATTCCCGCCGATCAAATCTCCAATCCCGCCAAGCACCGATCCCTCACCGCGATTCTGCCCCGCGCCGCCCGCCGTCGCGACGATGCGCCCAGCCAGCCGCGAGAAGGGGAGCGACTGGATCCACACATGCCCCGGGCCGGTCAGCCGCGCGAAAAACACGCCTTCGCCGCCGAACACCATGCTGCGCACGCCCCCCGCCGCGACGAGATCGAACTCGACGCTCGGCGTATAGGCGGCAAGGCAGCCGGTATCGACGTGCAGCTCTTCGCCTGCCTTCAGTTCGCGCTCGACCACGGTGCCGCCCATCTGGACGAAGACCCAACCATCGCCGTCGAGCCGCTGCATGATAAAGCCTTCGCCGCCGAACAGCCCGGTCATCACGCGGCGTTGAAACTGGATGCCAATCGACACGCCTTTGGCCGCCGCGAGGAACGCATCCTTTTGGCAGATCAGCGTGCCGCCATAATCGCCGAGCCGAAGCGGCAGGATCGCACCCGGCGTCGGCGCGGAGAATGCGACGCGCGCCTTGCCGCTGCCATTGTGCGTGAAGACCGTGGTGAACAGGCTCTCGCCCGTCACCAACCGCTTGCCCGCGCCAAGCAATTTGCCCATGAACCCGCCGCCCTGCGCGTCGCTGCCGTCGCCGAAGACGGTGGTCATGCCGATGCTAGCATCCTTCCAGACGAATGCACCTGCCTCCGCCACCGCGCTCTCGCCGGGATCGAGCTCGATCTCGACGAATTGCAGCTCCTGGCCCTTGATCTCGAAGTCGATATCGTCGGCAATTCCGGCGCTGCGGCTGTGCTGCCAGGGGCTGGGCGGGGGCATGGGTTTTCTCCTAAAAGAGGATCGACGCGTGCGATCCTATCCCGATTCGCTACCGCCGCGAAAGCACTTCATACGCCATCACCGCCGTCGCCACGGCGGCGTTCAGGCTGTCGGCCTTGCCGAGCATCGGGATCTTGACCAGCAGGTCGCACGCGGCGGCATAATCGTCCGGCATCCCCTGCGCTTCGTTTCCGGTGAGCAGGAAGGTCGGCGCGACATAATGCGCGGCGCGGTAGTTCGTGTCGGTATCCAGGCTGAGTCCGACCAATTGCCCCGCCCCACCGCGCAACCACGGTAAGAACGCGGCCCAGTCGCACTGCACCACCGGCACCGTGAACAGCGCCCCCATGCTCGCGCGCACCGCCTCGACCGAGAAGGGATCGACGCATTCGCCGATCAGGATCAGCGCACCCGCGCCAACCGCGTCGCCGGTGCGCAGGATCGTGCCGAGGTTGCCGGGATCGCGCAGCCGCTCGGCGACCAGCCAGATGGTTGCGCTGGTGCGGTCGAGGCTGTCGAGCGTCCGTGTGAACTCCGCGAACACGCCGACTACGGCTTGCGGATTGTCCTTGCCCGACAGTTTGGAGAGGATGTCGGGTACGGTCTCGATCGCCTCACCACCCGCCGCCTCGACCGCCTCCACCAGCGCAAGCACCAACGGATGCGCCGCGCTGTCACGCGCGAAGAACAGATATTGCGGAATCCGCCCCGCCTCACGCGCCTCGGTCAGGATGCGCAGGCCCTCGGCCAGGAACAGCCCTTCGTCGCGCCGGTGGCGCTTCTCGCGGAGCGAGCGGATGCGCTTGATGAGGGGGTTGGAGTAGGCAGTGATTTCGCGGGGCATGGGTCGCTCTACCCAATCCGTCACCCCAGCGAAAGCTGGAGGCTTAATGGGTAGGGGAGCCCGCTGGAACCACGAGATGCCAGCCTACGCTGGCATGACGATATCGGGCGAGATTGTTAGTCCTCGCCAAACTTGCCTAAGACCAATTCGCTCAGCGTACCGACGACGGCCTCGGCATGTTCGCCCTCGGCCGAGATCGTGATCGTATCGCCCATCGCCGCGCCGAGCATCATCAGGCCCATGATCGAGGTGCCGGTGACCGATCCGGCGCCTTCCTTCTCGACCTGCACTTCGCACGGCTGTATGGCGGCCAGCGTCACGAACTTCGCGCTCGCCCGTGCGTGCAGCCCACGCTTGTTGGTGATCAGCACTGAGCGCGACACCGACATCAGGCGGCAGCCTCGCCAAGAACCTCGGACGCGACCGAAATATATTTGCGGCCCGCCTCGCGCGCGGCGGCGACGGCATCGACGATTTTCATTTTCTTGCGCGCCGATTCGAGCCGGATCAGCATCGGCAAATTGATCCCCGCGATCACTTCGATCCGCCCGCGCTGCATCAGCGATATGGCAAGGTTGGAGGGCGTGCCACCGAACAGATCGGTCAGCAGGATCACCCCGCGCCCGTCATCGACTCGCGCGATGGCTTCGGCAATGTCGTTGCGGCGCGCCTCCATATCGTCCTCGGGGCCGATATTGACCGTCGCAACGCGTTCCTGCTTGCCGACGACGTGCTCCATCGCGGTGACGAATTCGTCGGCCAGCCGACCATGCGTCACGAGAACCAGCCCGATCATCGTTCCGCCCACATCATGTAGCTTGCGCCCCATCGTCATCTGTCTTGTCGGTTGTCTCGTCCTGCACCCCCTCCAGCGAGTCCTGGGGTGCGGCGGCGAGATCGCGGTGCGAGACCGTGGGCGAAAATCCCGCGTCGCGCAACCGTGCGGCAACGCGTTCGGTGACATGAACCGAGCGGTGTCTCCCGCCGGTACAGCCGAAAGCCACCGTCACATACGATTTCCCCTCGGCCCTGTAGCGCGGGAGCAACAGCAACAGCAGCGATTCGATCTGCCCCACCGCCGCCTCATAGGCGGGGTCGCCCGCGATGTACGCGGAGACATCCGCGTCCATCCCGGTCCCGGGCCGTAAATCCGGCACCCAATGTGGGTTGCGCAGGAAGCGCATGTCGAACACCAGATCGGCATTGCGCGGAACGCCACGCGAAAAGCCGAAGGACGTCACCGATAGCGTCGGCTTGCCCAGACCCTCGCCCGAAAAGGTCGCGCGGATCTGCTGCGCCAGCTCGTTCGCGGTCAGATCGGTCGTGTCGATCAACCGGTTCGCCCAGCGCCGCAGCGGGCTGAGCAGTTCGCGTTCACGCGCGATACCGTCCGACGCCGGTCGATCAAGCGCCAGCGGATGCCGCCGCCGCGTCTCGGAATAGCGCCGCTCCAGTTCGCCGCCCGCGCAATCGAGGAACAGCGTGCCGATGTCATGGCCGTGCTCCTCGCGCAATTGCTTGATCCGCTGGACGATCCGCTCGGGATCGAAATCGCGGGTCCGTGCCCCGATGCCGAGCGCAAGCGGCTGGGTCGATCGCGCCGCCCCCTCGGGCAGCGGCGCGCTGAGCAAGCGATCCAGCAACAAGAGCGGGAGATTGTCGACCACCTCCCAGCCGAGATCCTCGAGCGTGCGCAACACGGTCGATTTGCCGGCGCCCGACATGCCGGTGACGAGCAGAATGTCCTTGGGGTCGCGTTTCATACGCCCTCAATAGCGTGGGCGAGCGCCAATTCCACCTTGATTGGCGTCGAGGCTTCGAACGCGGCAAGCGCGACCACGGGCAGGGGGATGCCTGCAATCTCCTGCATGACGCCTTCCGGCGGCATTCGCTCCACCGGCCCGCCGAGCGTAACCACCAGAGCGACCGGGATATCGGCGACCGACGCCACCGCAAGAATGCCCACCCCACGCACCTCGATCATACCCGATATCGTCTGAGGTGCCGCTGCCCGCAGGCGACCATCGAGTACCGTCAGCACGGTCTGATCGTCGCTGATCAACATCGCACCACGATCGATCAGCCGCAGCGCGAGGTCGGACTTTCCCGCGCCCGACGGACCGATCAGCAACACGCAATGCCGCCCGATCGCCACCGACGTGGCGTGAAGCAGGAGCGGCGTCACCGCGCATCCGCAGTCGGTATGCGGATCACGAAGCGCGCGCCGCCCGCGCCGTCGGTCCGCGCGGTCGCCACGATGCTTCCCTGATGCGCCTCGACGATCGTCCGCGCGATCGCGAGGCCGAGGCCCGAATGCTTCCCGAACGCCTCGCCTTCGGGGCGCAGCGACTGGAAACGGCGGAACACCTGTTCGCGCGCATCCTCTGGCACGCCCGGGCCTTGATCCTCGATTCCAATGACCACGACGTCATGATCGCACGTCGCGCTCAGCACGATCAGCCCTGCATCGGGCGAGAAGGAGATCGCATTTTCGATCAGATTTTCAAGCACGCGCTCCAGCCTTGCGCCTTCGCCCGGCACGATCAGCGGCATGTCGGTGCGCCGGACGAACTGCAGCCGCACCCCGCGCTCGACCCCGCGTGCCTCGCGACTGGCGATTAACGCGGCGATCATCGCGCCGAGATCGACCGGTTCGAACTTGGTCCGGCTGAGTTGCGCGTCGAGCCGCGATGCCTCGGCAATGTCGGTGATCAGTCGGTCGAGCCGCTGCACATCGTCGCGCACGATCGCCAGCAGCCGCGCTTGCAACGCCGGATCCTTGACCATCGTCATCCCCTCGACCGCGGAGCGAAGCGAGGCGAGCGGGTTCTTCATCTCGTGCGTCACATCCGCGGCGAACGCCTCGATCGCATCGATCCGCGCGCGCAAAGCGAGGCTCATGTCGGACAGGGCACGCGCGAGCATCCCGATCTCATCGCGGCGTTCGGGCAAGCGCGGCACGATCACTTCGCGCGCACGCCCCATCCGCACGCGCACCGCCGCGCGGGCGAGCTTGCGCAGCGGTCGCACGATCGTTCGCGCGAGAAAGAGCGACAAGAGCACCGAGGCGATCGACACGACCAGCAACACGACTCCCAAGCGGAAGCGCTCCAGCCGCACGGTCTGCGTGATTTCGCGCGCATTGATCGTCGTCATCACGACCCCACCACCGGGAAAGGGGGAGGCGGCGGTGATGACGGGGGTACGATCAGGCGCGCGCCACACCGTCGCTGACACGGTCGGCGTATCGTGCGCAGCGCGCACGTCGGGCCAAGCGCGCCCGTCGTCATGCTCGCGGTACAACGGCGCACGCGGCGTGCCGACGACGGTGTCGATCACCGCATCGAGGAAGCGTGCCGAGGCTTGCCGCCAATCCTGCTTGTCCGGGTCCTGCAGCACGACATTGCGCAGGCCAAGCCGCCGCGTGTCGATCAGCGGCTTGCCCGCCGGATCATACACCCGCACCCGCGCGCCCATGTCCCGCGACAGCCGCAGCGCAAGATCCGGGCGTTGCGCTTCCGGCACAGAAACGAGCGCCTCGGCGATAAGCCGCGCCTCGCGGATCGATTGCGTCACCCGCCCATCGACGATCCGGCTGCGGTAGGAATCGAGATAGAAAAAGCCACCCGCGAGCAGCCCGAGCGCAAAGACGTTGACGAACAGGATGCGCGGGGTGAGCGAGACGCGCGCCGACCAGCGTAGCGATAGCGCGCGGGCATCCTCGTCGCCACGCTCCACGCCGTCGCCGCCGAGAGCACCGCCGCCGTCATTCCTCGGAGAATCGATACCCGGCTCCATATAACGTCTCTATGGCATCGAATGCCGGGTCGATCTGCCGGAACTTGCGGCGGACGCGTTTGATGTGGCTGTCGATCGTGCGGTCGTCGACATAGATGTCGTCATGATAGGCCGCGTCCATCAACTGGTTTCGCGTCTTCACGATGCCGGGGCGTTGCGCCAGCGTTTCCAGAATCAGGAACTCGGTGACGGTCAGAACCACCGCCACGCCGCCCCAGGTGACGCGGTGCCGCGCCGTATCCATCGCGAGCCGACCGCGCACCAATTCGGTCTCGGCCGCCGCCTCGTCCGCCCCGGCACCGCCGGCGGAAACCTCGGTACGCCGCAGGATCGCGCGGATGCGGGCGATCAGCAGCCGTTGCGAGAAGGGCTTGGCGATATAGTCGTCCGCCCCCATTGCCAGCCCGAGCGCCTCGTCGAGCTCGTCGTCCTTCGACGTGAGGAAGATCACCGGCACCATGCTCTTCTCGCGCAGGCGCCGTAACAGTTCGAGCCCGTCCATCCGCGGCATCTTGATGTCCAGGATCGCGATGTCGGGAGGATTATCGATCAACGCCTTGAGCGCCGTCTCGCCGTCCGAATAGAGCCGTGTGACGAACCCCTCCGCCTGCAGCGCGATCGAAACGGAGGTGAGAATGTTGCGGTCATCGTCGACCAAAGCGATCGTTGCCGTCATCGGCCGGAGCAATCCTTATCGTTCGTAATATCGCCTAATCCATTACGCCTGCGTGCTCAATGGAAGCTGAACGACGGCGTTTGACCGTGGGACATCCGCTCGATATGCGCACGGCATACGTATGCGGAGCGAAATGGCCCGCGCGACAATCCAGGAGAGACATTGCCGTGAGCGAACGAATCCCCGCCGCCGGTCTTGAAACGCAAGGCATCGAAACCCGCGCCAATCTGCATTGGAACCTCGTGACAGCGCGCTTGATCCAGGCGGCGATCTCACGCGGCGAGGGGAAGCTGTCGGCGGATGGTCCGCTCGTGGTCGAAACCGGCGCACACACCGGCCGCTCGGCGCAGGATAAATTCATCGTTCGCGATGCCGAAACCGAGAGCACCGTATGGTGGGGCAAGACCAACAAGGCGATGTCGCCGGAGCATTTTGCTGTCCTGAAGGCCGATTTCCTGTCCGCGCTGAAGGACAAAGAAGATTTGTTCGTGCAGGATCTGTTCGGCGGGTCACAGCCCGAGCACCGCGTCAACGTGCGCGTCGTCAACGAACTGGCGTGGCACAACAGCTTCATTCGCACGATGCTGGTGCGGCCGACGGAATCCGAACTGCGCGGTTTCGTGCCCGATTACACGATTATCGATCTGCCGAGCTTCCGCGCCGATCCGACGCGTCACGGCTGCCGCAGCGAGACGATCATCGCGGTCAACTTCACCGACAAACTGATTCTCATCGGCGGCACCAAATATGCCGGCGAAATGAAGAAGTCGGTGTTCAGCCTGCTCAACTATCTGCTCCCGCCGACGGGCGTGATGCCGATGCATTGCTCGGCCAACATGGGTTCGAACGGCGACACCGCCGTCTTCTTCGGCCTGTCGGGCACCGGCAAGACGACGCTCAGCGCCGACGCCAGCCGCACGCTGATCGGCGATGACGAACATGGCTGGTCCGACACGGCGGTCTTCAATTTCGAAGGCGGCTGCTACGCGAAGATGATCCGACTCTCGGCGGACGCCGAGCCAGAAATTTTCGCTACGACCAAGCGTTTCGGCACGATCCTTGAGAATGTCGTGATGGATCAAGTCACGCGCGTGCTCGATCTCGACGATGCGAGCCTCGCCGAGAACAGCCGCGGCGCCTATCCGATCGACTTCATTCCCAATGCGTCCGAGCACAATATGGGCCCGGTGCCGCGCAACATGATCTTCCTGACGGCGGACGCGTACGGCATCCTTCCGCCGATCTCGAAGCTGACGCCCGAACAGGCGATGTACCATTTCCTCTCGGGCTATACCGCGCGCGTCGCAGGGACCGAGATCGGCGTGACCGAACCCGACGCGACCTTCTCGACCTGCTTCGGCGCGCCGTTCATGGCGCGGCACCCGTCCGTTTATGGCAATCTGCTGAAAGAGCGGATCGCCAAGGGCGGGGTCGATTGCTGGCTGGTCAACACCGGCTGGACCGGCGGGAAATACGGCGTCGGCAGCCGCATGCCGATCAAGGCGACGCGCGCGTTGCTCAACGCCGCCCTCGACGGCAGCCTGAAGGCCGCCGAATTCCGCACCGATCCCAATTTCGGCTTCAAGGTGCCGGTGTCGGTGGCGGGCGTCGACCCGACCATCCTCGACCCGCGCGAAACCTGGGCGGACAAGGCGGCCTATGACGCGACCGCGGCGAAGCTGGTCGACCAATTCGTGGAGAATTTCGCGCAATTCGCCGACCATGTCGATGAAGGCGTGCGACAATCCGCGCCCAAGGTGCACGCCACTGCCTGACCCCGGGCGTCTTCGGGATCGGGCGTAAAGATCCGATCCCGAGGAAACCGTAAAATGTCCGAACCCGATCGACCGACCGCCCCGCGCCTCTTCCCCGATGATGCCGCGATCGTACGGATCGGGGAGGGGCTGCTAGCACATACCTTGCCGCGCGCCGACTGGACGCACGAGGCGCACCTTGCCGCGACGACATGGCTGCTGCGGAATCGGCCCGATATCGACGTGGACCGCGACGTCGCCACGATCATTTCGACCTACAATGAATCCGTCGGCGGCGTGAATGGCGACATGGGCGGCTATCACGACACGATCACCCGCGCCTTCGTCGCCGGTATCCGCGCGCATCTTGCTCGGCGCGATAGCAGCGAACCGACCGCCGCCTGCGTCAACGCGCTGCTCGAATCTCCGGCCGGGCAGCGTGACTGGCCGCTGCGCTTTTACAGCCGCGAATTGCTCTTCTCGGTCGCGGCGCGACGTGGCTTCGTGCCGCCCGACCTCGCGCCCTTTCCGGTGCCGTGCTAGCATCGCCGCGCGTGTTCACCGCAAAGGGGATAAGACGATGGGATTGCTCGACGGACTGCTCGCTCAAGTCACTGAAAATGTCGACGTAAAGAACCTCGCCGCCAAGGTTGGCCTGACCCCGGAACAAATCGAATCGGCGGTGGCAGCCCTTGCCCAGGCGCATACCGCGCCGACCGACACCGTCTCGACCGCAGCCGCCAGTACCGGTCTGTCGGCGGAAACATTGCAGCAGATCATCGCGCACATCGGCGGCGAAGGCGCGCTCGGCAATTTCGCCTCGCTGCTGGGACAGCAGGGCGGCATACTCGGCCAGCTCGGCGGGCTTGCCGAAGGCTTTTTCGGCAAGAAGTAAGCACGCCAAGGGGCGCGTCAGGCGGGTTCGACCTGCAGGACGCCCCCAGTCGCGCCGACGATCCGCACGCTCGTGCCGACCCCGGCATCCGGCCCGGTCGCGTTCCAAGCACCGTCGCCGACTTTTACTCGGCCTTCGCCACCCACGATCGCGTCGCACACTTCTACGCGCTTACCAATCAGCCGAGCAGCGCGGTCGTTGAGGTGGGGGGCGCTCGACGACTGATCGCTCCCACGATACCAGCGCCATCCGATCGCGACCGCGCCGCCGGTTAGAACGGCGAATATCAGCGCCTGCAGCAGGATTGGTACTCCCGGCACGATGAGCGCGAACACCCCGGTCAACGCCGCCGCCACGCCGAGAAAAATCAGGAAAAACCCTGGCAGCACCATCTCGGCCATGAGTAACACGAGCGCCGCGGCCAGCCATAGCGCGCCGATACTCCAGGCGATTCCGAACGCGCTCATTGCGTGCCACCCCCCTCGAACGGCCCACGCGGACGCGTCGGCGCGGGCGGGGTAGGGGCAGGACCGTCGCGAAACGCTTCCTTTGCCAATTCGCTAATCCCGCCCAGCGTCCCCATCAATTGCGTCGCCTCGACCGGGAACAGGATCGTCTTGGCGTTGGGCGATGTCGCGAACAGGCCGATCGCCTCGACATACTTCTGCGCGATGAAATAGTTGATCGCCTGCACGCTGCCGCCGCTGATCGCGTCGGACACCACCTTGGTCGCTTGGGCCTCGGCCTCGGCCGAGCGCTCGCGCGCCTCCGCATCGCGGAAGGCGGCTTCACGGCGGCCCTCGGCCTCAAGGATCTGCGCCTGTTTCAGCCCTTCCGCGCGGTTGATCTCATTTTGCCGCGCGGCCTCGGATTCGAGGATCGTCGCCCGCTTTTCGCGCTCCGCCTTCATTTGCCGCGTCATTGCGTTGACGATGTCGGCGGGCGGGCGGATGTCCTTCAATTCGACGCGGGTGACCTTGACGCCCCATGCCTCGGTCGCATTGTCGATCACGGCGAGCAATCGGCCGTTGATTTCGTCGCGCTTCGACAGCAATTCGTCGAGGTCCATCGATCCCATCACGGTGCGCAAATTGGTCGTGGTGAGCTGCATGATCGCCAGATACAGATCGCTCACCTCATATGCCGCCTTGGCCGCATCGAGCACCTGGAAGAACACCACCCCGTCGACCGCGACCATCGCATTGTCCTTGGTGATGATCTCCTGCCCCGGAATGTCGAGCACTTGCTCCATCATGTTCACCTTGCGCCCGATCTGGTCGAACAAGGGCACGATGAAGGTCAGCCCCGGCTGCGCCACGGCGGTAAACTTCCCAAATCTTTCAATGGTATACTGATATCCCTGCCGCACCACCTTCATGCCGAGTGCGAGATAGAGCAGGACAAGCAGGACGAGCAGACCGGCGAGAATAAAGCCCATGGAAACAAAGTCCTCGAACTGCCACCGCAGGGATGCGGCGCTCGCTTCATATTTAGCAGATCGGTTACGGTGTCATAGCAAAATGCGACACGCAACCGCGCACCAAGCCCACCCCCTAGCGCCACCGGGGAGCGGCGGTTACATGGACCGCCACGACTCGCTCCCCAGCAGGACACGGCACCCATGGACATTCGCCTCGGCCTCACATTCGACGATGTCCTGCTTGTCCCGGCGGAAAGCGACATCGTACCGAGCCAGACAAACACCGCGACGCGCGTAACGCGCGGGATTTCGCTCGACATTCCGATCCTTTCCTCGGCCATGGACACCGTGACCGAGGCCGACATGGCGATCGTGATGGCGCAATTGGGCGGCATCGGTGTGCTGCATCGCAATCTCGAGATCGACGAACAGGTCGCCGCCGTCCGCGCGGTAAAGCGCTTCGAAAGCGGCATGGTCGTCAACCCGATCACGATCGCCCCCTCCGCCACGCTCGCCGAGGCGCAGGCGTTGATGCTGCGCAACCGGATCAGCGGGATTCCGGTGGTCGAGGCCGATGGCAAATTGGTCGGGATCCTCACCAATCGCGACGTGCGCTTCGCCGAAAACCCGCATCAGCCGGTGTCGGAACTGATGACGCACGAGAATCTGGCGACAGTCTCGGCCGGGGTCGGGAAGGAGGAGGCGCGGCGCTTGCTTCATCAGCGCAGGATCGAAAAGCTGATCGTTGTCGACGAGGCCTATCGCTGCGTCGGCCTGATCACCGTAAAGGACATCGAAAAGGCGGTCACCTACCCCAATGCGACCAAGGATGGTGCTGGCCGCCTGCGCGTGGCGGCCGCGACCACGGTCGGCGACAAGGGCTTTGCGCGGACCGAGGCGCTGGTCGATGCCGAGCTCGATCTGGTCGTGATCGACACCGCGCACGGCCACAATAAGGACGTCGCGCGCGCCGTCGAGCGGGCGAAGAAGCTCAGCAATTCGGTGCAGGTCATCGCCGGCAATGTCGCCACGGCGGAGGCAACGCGCGCGTTGATCGACGCGGGTGCGGACGGGATCAAGGTCGGGATCGGGCCGGGGTCGATCTGTACGACGCGGGTGGTTGCGGGCGTCGGCGTGCCCCAGCTTACTGCCGTGATGGACTGTGCCGAGGTCGGGCAGAAGCACGGCGTGCCGGTCATCGCCGATGGGGGGCTGCGCACTTCGGGCGATCTTGCCAAGGCGCTCGCGGCGGGGGCGTCGGCGTGCATGATCGGTTCGCTGCTCGCCGGGACCGAGGAAGCACCGGGGGAAACCTTCCTGTTCCAGGGCCGCGCGTACAAATCGTATCGCGGCATGGGCTCGGTCGGCGCGATGGGCCGCGGGTCGGCGGATCGTTATTTTCAGGGCGATATCAAGGATCAGATGAAGCTGGTGCCCGAGGGGATCGAAGGACAGGTCGCCTTCAAGGGGCCAGCGCGCGACGTGATCCATCAGCTCGTCGGCGGCATCCGCGCGGCGATGGGCTATACCGGCTCGGCCACGCTGCAGGATCTGCAGGCACGTGCCCGCTTCGTCCAGATTACCGGTGCAGGGCTCAAGGAAAGCCACGTCCACGACGTCGATATCACGCGCGAAGCGCCGAACTATCCTACGCGATAATTCTCTCTCTCCCCGTCAGGGGAGCGGGGCAGTTACAGGCGCCAACTTCCGCTACTACCCCTCTCCCCGACCCTTTCCCTTTACGGGAGAGGGGGAAAGAACACGATGACCCCATCCGCTAGAACCCAGGCCGCGATCGAACTGCTCGATCAGATCATCGATGCTGCGCGCGATTCGGGCGCCGCCGCCGATACGTTGATCGCACGCTATTTCGCCACGCGCCGCTATGCCGGGTCGAAGGACCGCCGGGCGGTGCGCGAGCTCGTCTACGCGGCGATCCGCGCGGTGGGCGAGCGTCCCGCCTCGGGCCGCAGCGCCATGCTGGCGGTTGCCGCCACCGACCCTGAACTCGCCGCTACGTTCGACGGCGTCGGCCATGGTCCCGCGCCGATCGGAACCAAGGAAACCGCAGCCGCCACCGGAATCGCGCCGCGCTGGATCGTTGATCGGCTGTACGCCTCCGATCTGGACGAGGCCGAATGCGCTGCGTTGATCGATCGCGCGTCGCTCGATGTGCGGATCAACCGCGTGATTGACGAGCCGATCGAGATCGAGGGCGCCGAACCCATCCCCGGCCTGCCCGACGGGCTTCGCCTGCCGACTGGCACCAATGTCGAGAACCTGCCCGCCTATAATCACGGCGCGATCGAAGTGCAGGACGCCGGCAGCCAGATCGTCACGCTCGCCGCCAAGGCCCAGCGCGGCCAGCGGATCGTCGATCTGTGTGCGGGCGCAGGCGGCAAGACGCTCGCGCTGGCGGCGGTGATGGAGGGGCAGGGCGTCGTGCTGGCTACCGATACCGATCGCAATCGCCTGTCGCGGCTCGCCCCACGCGCCGAGCGGGCGCGCGCCGGGATCATCGAGAGCCGCTTGATCAATCCTGGCCGCGAGCTCGAAATGCTCGACGATTGGACCGGCAGTGCCGATTGCGTGCTGATCGACGCGCCCTGTTCAGGCACTGGGACTTGGCGGCGCAACCCGGAGGCGCGCTGGCGGCTTACCCCCGACCGGATCGAACGGCTGGTCGAAACCCAGCGCAAGGTACTCGAAGTCGGCGCGGCGCTGGTCAAACCAGGCGGGGCATTGGTCTATATCGTCTGCTCACTGCTGGACGAAGAGGGCGCGGGGCAGGTTGCCGCCTTTCTCTCCGCCAATCCGGGCTGGCGTGCGCAGGCCCCGAATCTGCCTGCGGGACGCACCCACGGCCCCGGCATCCGCCTGACCCCTGCGCATGACGCAACAGACGGCTTTTTTGTCGCGCGATTGCAACACGCGTGATAGCCTCATACCCGTGTCGAAACTGGAGTATCTCATGCGCTATACGTCTGTTGCCGTCGCTGCCGCGCTGACGCTGCTGACCGTCGGCACCGCGGTGCAGGGCCAGCGCGGCGATCCGGCGGTCGATGCGCGCTCGCTCGCGTTGCTGGCCAAGGGCAAGACGTTGCAGGCGGCGGGTAATCTCGACGCGGCGACCGATGTGCTGGAGACGGCAGTTACGGTCGATCCGCGCAACCGTGATGCGTTCGTGACGCTGGCGGAAGTCGCGCAAAGCCGCAGCTTGCCTGGCAAGGCGATCCGCCTGTACCGCGAGGCGCTGTCGCTCGATCCCAACGATGTCGCGGCCCTGCGCGGGCAGGGCGAGGCGCTGGTCGCCAAGGGCGCCGTGTCGCGCGCCAAGGATAATCTCGCGCGGATCAGAACCGTGTGCGGAAAGCGCGCTTGTCCGGAGGTCGCGGCCCTGTCGGCATCGATCGCCAAGGGGCCGCCGATCATCACCGCTTCGGCGGCGATCCCGACGACGGTACCAAAGAAGGACTAACCGAGCGCGCGGGCGAGGGTGACGAACTCCGCCACGCTGACGGTTTCGGCCCGCCGGGTCGGGTCTATCCCGACGCGCTCCAGGGCATCCAACGCGCCGTTCACGCCCTTCAGGCTTTGCCGCAACATCTTGCGGCGCTGGCCGAAGGCGGCGGCGGTCAGCCGTTCCAGCGTGGCAAACCGCACATCTTTAGGAGCCTCGATCGGAACGATGTGCACCACCGCCGACATCACCTTGGGCGGCGGCGTGAAAGCAGAGCGGTGCACCGGCATCGCCAGCGTGGCGCGCGACCGCCACTGCGCGAGCACCGCCAGCCGCCCGTACGCCTCACCATCGGTTGGGGCGACAATCCGCTCGGCGACCTCACGTTGAAACATCAGCGTCAGGCTTTGCCACCACGGCACCCACTCGGCCGACAGCCAGCGCACCAGCAGCGCGGTGCCGATGTTGTAGGGCAGGTTGGAGGCAATATGCGGCTTGCCCTCAAACAAGGGCGCGGCGTCGATTTCGAGCGCATCGCCCTCGATCACCTTCAGCTTGCCGGGGAAGGCCTCGCCCAGTTCGGCCAGCGCCGGGATGCAGCGCCGGTCGCGCTCAATTGCGGTAACCCGCGCACCGGCGGCGAGCAGCGCGCGCGTCAGGCCGCCCGGACCCGGCCCGATTTCGAGCACTTCGGCATCGTTCAGGTTGCCGGGGATGCGTGCGATCCGGGCGAGCAATTGCGCATCGAGCAGGAAATTCTGGCCCAGCGCCTTGCTGGCGTTCAACCCATAGCGCGCGATCACGTCGCGCAACGGGGGCAGATCCGGCGTGGCCGCGGCTGGCGGTGTGCTCACGCGTCGTCCGCGGCGGCACGGCGTTCGGCCGCTTCACCCGCCATGCGGATCGCGGCGATCATCGCGCCCGGTTCTGCGACGTTCTTGCCCGCGATGTTGAAGGCGGTGCCGTGATCGGGCGAGGTTCGTACGATTGGCAGGCCGAGCGTGATGTTGACCCCGTCATCGAAATACAGCGTCTTCAGCGGCACCAGGGCCTGATCGTGATAGCAGCACAAGGCCGCGTCGTACGTTACCCGTGCGCGCGCGTGAAACATCGTGTCGGCGGCGAACGGCCCGCTCGCGTCGATGCCTTCCGCCCGCAGTTGCGCGACGGCAGGCGCGATCACGTCGATTTCCTCGCGCCCAATCGCGCCGCTTTCCCCCGCATGGGGGTTGAAACCCGCAAAGGCGATGCGCGGATTGAGAATCCCGAAATTGCGCATCAACCCGCGTGCCGTCGCGCGGCCCTTGGCCACGAGCAAGTCGATCGACAACAACCCGCTCACGGCGGCGAGCGGCACATGCGTGGTGATGGGTACGACGCGCAGATCTGGCCCGGCGAGCATCATCACTGCATTCTCACCGGCAATGCCGCAGCGTTCGGCCACGAACTCGGTCTGTCCGGGGTAACTGAAGCCGATCTGATAGAGTTGTACCTTGGACACCGGCCCGGTGACCAGCGCGCGCGCAGCCCCCGACCGGGCAAGTCCCGCCGCCAGTTCCAGCGCGCGCAGCGCACAGCGCGCGCCTTCGACATCGGGTGATCCGGGGACGATCTCACCGCCATCCTCCACGGTCAGAATGGGGAGCGCAGCCTCGAATACGGCCGTGGCCATTTCGGGATGCGTGATCGCCGCTACTGGACCGTCCCACACCGCGCTGATCGCGCGCGCGTCCCCCGTTGCGAAGAAGGGCGGCAAGCCCGCCTCCGCGCGCCGCGCCCAGGCCTTGGCGATGATCTCCGGGCCGATCCCGGCCGGATCCCCCATCGATATGGCGAGCGGCGCGCGCATCGGGCGATCAGCGATATTCGACGATCGCGTCACGCCGCAAATCGCGCAACAACTGGTTTGCGCGCAAATTGGTCCGCTGGCTTTCCATCTGGCCGCGCATCTGTTCCAAGCCCGGCAGATTTCCACCGCGCGCCTCGTCGCGGCCACACAAAACGAGCGTGCGAATGCCGTCCTTGACCGATCCGAATGGCGGGCTGGCTTCGCCAACCTGCAATTTCAGCATGATATCGCGCAGCGCGCCCGGCAGTTGCCGGATCTGGACCGAGGCATTGTCGACCACTTCCGCGCCGAGCGACGACGCCACCTTGGCAACCTCACCGCAACCGCGAATTGCCTGGGTCGCCTTGGAAAAATCGGCGACGCGAATATCGGCCTGCGCCTGGCTGATCCCGTCGGGGAAACGTACGCTGACTTGCTTCAGCGTCAGCGTCGCATCGAGCGGATCGGCCACGCCGATCTTGCGCGTTTCAACCAGATAAATGATCGAGAAACCGCCGGGTACCTCGATCGGCCCGGCGAGATGTTCGGGCGTCATCGACTTGATCGCCTCGACCAGCGACGGCGGCAATTGCGCCAATTGGGTTTCGCTCAGCCAGTCGAGATCCCCCTCGGTCGCGGCAGTCGTCGCAGCGGAAAAGCCGCGCGCATAATAGCCGAACGTGTCTTCGCCCTTCTCGCGCTTCTGGATCGACTCGATCATCTGCTTGCCTTGATTGAAGACCTCCTGCGCGCGGTCGGCATCGGCCTTCAGATAGATTTCGCGGACGTGATATTCGGTCGTGCCCTGCGCATCGGTCAGCTTCTTGATGATCGCCTTCACTTCCTCATCGCCGACATTCACGTCGACCTTGCGGCGCAGATATTTGTTCCAGGAAAGCTCGGCCTCGATCTGACGCTTAAGCGAGCGTTCCGAGGAGCCGATCGTGCGCAGATAGGTGCGCATCTCGGCCGGGGTCCTGCCGAAATTGCGCGCGACGATCGAGTCGTAGGTCTTGGTGATTTCCTCAGGCGCGATCTTAACCTCCGCCGTCCTGGCCTGCTGGATCTCCAGCGTCTCGTCGATCAGCTGGCGCGTGATGAGCAGCTTGTACTGCGCCATCTCGGTCGGGTTGAGTTTCAGGTCGCGCGCCGCGACCAGCAGTGCCACCCGCTGATCGACATCGGTTCCCGTGATCACCGCGCCGTTGACGAGCGCGGTCGGCTTGCGGACGTTAGGGTCGACCTTGCCAAACACCTGCGGGTTTGATGGAAGGTCGAGATTGTTCTTGGGCACAGCGTTATCGGGAACGCTCTGCGCGATCGAGGCTCCGGTCAGCGACACCAAGGCGGCAAGTGCCACACCAAGGCCGAGCGCACGACCGACACGGGCCGTCTTTGCAATTTCAGTCTTCACGTACTTTAGTCCCATCCCGCAAGGCCATCACTACGGCCGACCCGGCCCAGTGCGGCACTCCGCCTGAACCTGTGCTTAGCGGCCAAGATTTTTGAATGCCAGCGTCAACAGATAGCTGTTGCCGCTGCGCGCGTCGCCAGTGTCCTGATAATCGCGCCGCCACGTGACGCCAAGGCGGAGACAATCGTCCTCATATTGCACGCCGAGCCGGTGCCGTACGGGGTCGAAACCATCGGCGAGCATCAACGGATCTTCGCGGCGATCGGTCAGATCGATCACAGTCGACCCGAACACCGACCAGAATTTGCTGAAGGCCACACGCGCGCCGAGGCGGACTTCCTCGCGATCCTGCAGATCCTCCAAGGTGGGATCGATCTTGCGGTTCAGCCGGAGGTATCCGACCACGACATAGCTCTGGCGCGAGCCAATCGTCGCATCGAGCTCGTTGCGGCGCAGCACCAGACTGTCCTTGTCGAGCCGGTAGCGGTGCACGACTGACACGAAATCATGGTAGCGAAGCTCGGTACGGCCGACGATGTCCGACATCCGCCGCGACAGGCCGGTGCCGTCCGGGAACAGCGTTGCGCGCGTGTTGATGCGGTAACTCTGGCCGACGTTGGTGGTGAAGGCGAACCCGGGCAAATCGACCGACCAGTCGAGCCCGTAGGTGAAGCGCGTCGAATCCTCAAACCGATCATAGCCCGGGAAGCGATTGAGCGAGAATAGGTTCGAATCCTCAAGATCGACCGCGCGCGCATCCTCGTTTGGGACGGCAAGGTTGGTCGTCTGCGGTGCCGCGACGATCTGGAAGCGCGGGGTCAGCCGCTGCGTGCCGCCCAGGAAGGAGCCGATCAGCGGCCATTTCACGTCGACCGCCACGGCGCCGATCGCGCGGGCACTGATGCCTTCATTGCCGCGATAGCTCGCCACCGTCGTCGCAAGCGTGTCGTTGGCGTTGTACACGTCACCGCGCGCGAAGGCGGTGAAAGTGACTTCCTGCCCCCATGGCGTCAGCTTGCGCAGATCCCATTTCGCGCTGGCAAACGCACGCTGCGTATCCTGTCCCGCCGGGCGTGAGATGGCGAGGCTGTTGGCCTGGAACTCGAACGTTCCGCCGAGCAGACCGTCCTTCATGCGCTTGCGGAAATCAATCTCGGGCAGGGCGATCGGCTGCAACCCCTGGCGATCGCCGACGCGCAGCGTTTGGACGTACCAGCCGGTGATCGCGAAATAGCTGTCGCGGTCGATCCGCTCGAGGCTGGCGGTGGTGCGCAACCGGTCATCGGTCGAGATGTCGTAGCGGCGCAGGAAGGTGCGATCGGTGACCAGACGGACCGAGGCGGTCGCGCTCCAGTTCGGGCTAAGCTGAAAGCGACCTACGCCGTCGAGGTAGCCGCGGAAGAAATTGGGCGTCCCCGGCGGGGTAGGCGTCAGCAGATCTCCGCTGCGCGGGCTGGCCGTCGCATAGCCGGCAATCTTGTAAGACCCGAGGGTGTTGAGCGCGCTATATTCGGCCTGCAGCATCGGCAGGACGGCACTGTAGATCCGCGGCGTGATCGTCAGGCCACGATTGGGCGCGAGCGCGAAATGATAGGGCTGGGCGAATTCGAAGCCGTTGACGCGGCCATAGCGAAAGTCGGGGCTGAGCAAGCCGTTGTTATTGTCCCCGCCGATCGGATTGGACAGGGCTGGCAGCGGCAGCGTGGGCAAGCCGAACAGATTGATCCGAGCGCCTTTGTAGTAAATCCGGCCGCGTTCCGGGCGATAGATCACGCGCACGGCGGTGATCTTCCACGACGGTTCCTTCGCACAGCCGTCCGATCCGGTCACTGCGCACGGCGTGTAGGCGGCGTCCTCCAGCACGACGGTTTCGTTGAGCGAGCGCGTGCCCTTGCGCGCCGCCAGCCGCCCGCCGCGTTCCAGCACGAGCAGCATGTTCTCGACCACACCGTCCTTCAGCGCATCGCTCAGCTCGATCGAATCGCCATAGGCCGTGTCGCCGCCGGGATTGACGATCGCGATATTGCCGGTCGCGACGACCTTGCCGGTCTTGCGGTTCCACACGAGTTTGTCGGCGCGCAGCCGATCGCCGCTCCGAAACATGCGGACGTCGCCGGTCGCGGTGACGATCTCGTCCTCCAGATCATATTGCAGGTTGCCGGCAGTGAATTGCACCTGATCATCACGCGCGCTCGGCGCGGCCGATGGCGGCGGGGGCGGCGTGGTGCGCGTTTGCAGGTCCTGCGCCGACGCCTGAGTGGCGATCAGCACGAGCGGCGATACGGCCGTGGCAAGAAGGAAAGCACGTATCACGTCGGAACAATACCCTGGCGCAAAAAGGCCCGGAACACTTGCCCGATGCCGCTGGTTGTCCTGCCCTATCGCATCGCTGCCCGCATGCTGCAATCGTGCTGCGCCAAAATGCGTTCCGCGCTCGCTTTGGCAGCGTCGCACTTTGCCAGCACGGCCTCGGCATCCTACATAGCCACGACTCATCCCTGTTTTGTCGTAACCGAGGCTTCTCCATGCACATCGAACTTTCCAGCGGCGCACCCGCGCCGAGCGCCGCCATCGTCTTTCTTGTGGAGAAGGACGCGCTGGCGGGGCTGGAAACTGGTCTGATCGACGCGGCCGCGCTTGATCTCGTGAAGGCGGCCGCGCGCGCCAGCCGGTTCGAGGGCGAGACGGCGGGCGTGGTCGAAACCTTTGTCGCCGAAACGACAGGTGTTCGTCGCGTGTTGTTGATTGGTGTCGGAGCCGCCAGTGACGGTGATTTCGAGCGTGCTGGCGGCGCACTGACCGCGCGGTTACTTACTTCGGGCGTCGAAGGCGTGAGCGTCGATTTCGCGAGCGCCGCCGCGACGCCGAAGGCCGCCGCGCGCTTTGCGGCTGCGGCCGCGCAGCGCGGCTGGCGGCATGACATCTACCGTACGAAAATGTCCGAAAAGGCCAAGCCGACGCTGAAGACGGTTGTGCTGCACGGGACGCCCGACGGCACCGATGCCGAATGGAGCAAGCAAAAGGCGCTGACCGAGGGGCTCGAACTCACCCGCACGCTCGTGGCCGAGCCGCCGAATGTGATCTATCCTGAAACCTTCGTCGCGAAGGTACTGGCCGAAGTCGAAGGGCTCGGTCTCGAAGTGACCGTGCTCGGTGAAGCCGAAATGCGCGAACTGGGCATGGGCTCCCTGCTCGGCGTATCGCAGGGCTCGGCCAAGGAAGCGCAACTGCTCGCGCTGAAGTGGAGCGGGGCCGGGGCGGGTGATCCCGATCTCGCGCTTGTCGGCAAGGGCGTTACCTTCGACACCGGCGGCATTTCGCTGAAGCCTGGCCCCGGCATGGAAGACATGAAGTGGGACATGGGCGGTGCCGGTGCCGTGGTCGGCGCGATGAAGGCGCTGGCGCTGCGCAAGGCGAAGGCCAACGTCATCGGCGTGTGCGGCCTGGTCGAGAACATGCCCGATGGCGACGCGATCCGCCCGGGCGACATCCTCACCTCGATGTCGGGCCAGACGATCGAAGTGCTTAACACCGATGCCGAAGGGCGGCTGGTGCTGTGCGACGCGATTACGTGGGTGCAGCGGACGCATCGGCCCAAGACGATCATCGATCTTGCGACGCTGACCGGTGCGATCATCATCAGCCTGGGCAATGAACATGCCGGGTGCTTCGCGAATGACGATGCGTTGGCCGATCAACTGCTTGCGGCGGGCAAGGCTTCGGGCGACCATTTGTGGCGCTTCCCGCTTTCGGACGCGTATAACAAGCTGATCGACAGCCCGATCGCCGACATGAAGAACGTCGGCCCGCGCGGTGGCGGATCGATCACCGCGGCGCAATTCATCCAGCGCTTCGTCGACAGCGGCGTGAAGTGGGCGCATCTCGATATCGCGGGCATGGTGTGGGCCGACAAGCCTGGTGCGACCTATGACAAGGGTGCGACTGGGTTCGGCGTGCGGCTGCTCGACCGGTTCGTCGCGGATAACTTCGAGGCGTAGTGGATATCCCCCTTCCGCGTGCGGGAGGGGTTAGGGGAGGGGCTGTCGCGCGATGCAAGTCGATTTCTATCACCTGACTTCGCAACCGCTCGACCGCGTCCTTCCCCGCATCGCCGAACGCGTGGTGGAGGGCGGCGGTCGGTTGATCGTCGTCGCGGAGAGCGAAGAACAGCGCAGCGCGATCGACCGGTTGCTCTGGACCTACGCGCCCGAAAGCTTCCTGCCGCACGCGATTGCCGGCGGGGAAGCGGACGCCCAACAGCCGATCCTGATCGCCGCCGACCCCGCCCCGGCCAACGCCGCGCGCAACATTGCGCTTGCCGACGGGGTGTGGCGCGACGAGGCGCTGACCTTCGATCGCGCCTTCCACTTTTTCGACGGCGAGCGCATCGCCGAGGCGCGCATTGCGTGGAAAGCGCTGGCGGATCGCGACGGAATCGAGCGCCGTTACTGGAAGCAGAACGACGCCGGTCGCTGGGAACAGGCGGCCTGAGGCCCAATCCCAAGGCTTGCATCGGCGCCGCCCCCCGATTAGGGAGCCGCGACTTCCCCCAATGTTTACACAGGAGCTTCACGGTCATGGCCGCGAACCGTACGTTTTCGATCATCAAGCCCGACGCGACGCGTCGCAACCTGACGGGTGCCGTCGTCAAGATGCTTGAGGAAGCCGGCCTCCGCGTCGTCGCCTCGAAGCGCATCCACATGACGCGCGATCAGGCTGAGGGCTTCTACGCCGTCCACAAGGAACGCCCGTTCTTCGGTGAACTGGTCGAGTTCATGATCTCCGGCCCGGTCGTCGTGCAGGTTCTCGAAGGCGAGAATGCGATGCAGCGCAACCGCGACATCATGGGCGCGACCAACCCGGCGAATGCAGAGCCCGGCACGATCCGCAAGGAACTGGCCGAATCGATCGAAGCCAACACCGTCCACGGTTCGGACAGCGACGAGAATGCGGCGATCGAAATCGCCTATTTCTTCAAGCCCGAAGAAATCGTTGGCTGATCCGGTCTGGCGGTTGCGCAGCGCGGGGGCGGCGGATGCCGATGCCCTCGCGCTCGTCGCATCCGCCACGTTCCTGGAAACCTATGCCGGGTCGCTCGACGGCGCGGACATGGTGGCGCATTGCCTCGCCAACAATACACGCGAGAAATTCGCGGCGTGGGCCAGCGATCCGCTGAGCGCGGTCACGCTGGCCGAGGCGCTGCCCGGCCATGCGCCGCTTGGCTACAGCGTCCTGACGGCGGTCGATTTACCGATCGCGCCGCGTGATGGCGATATCGAGCTTCGGCGCATCTACGCCATGGGGCGGTTGCATGGGACTGGCGCTGGCGCCGCGCTGATGGCGCAGGCGCTGACGGATGCCGCACGCCTTGGCAAAGACCGCGTCGTGCTCGGCGTGTGGGGCGAAAACCACCGCGCGCATCGCTTCTACGAACGCCAGGGCTTTACGGTGATCGGCACGCGCGAATTCAAGGTCGGCAGTGTCGTGCACGACGATCTGGTCTATGCGCGCAGCGTATAACCGATGGTGTGCGTGATGTGGCGCACCCCACCCCGTTCGCCCTGAGCCTGTCGAAGGGCTGCGTGCCGCACGCGCGGCTTTTATTGTGGCAGGCGGGGCTTCGACAAGCTCAGCCCGAACGGAGCCGGTGGATATTCTACCCCTTCGGCCGCTCCGCCGCCCACACTGCGTCGAGCCGTTTTTGATCGCCGCCAAGCGCGTGCAGCCGCAAACTCTCCAGCTTCAGCGAGCGCCCAAACGGAAAGACACCTTTCTCGGTCTTCCACCCGATGTCGTAAAGCCCGCGCGTGGTGCGCGGCGTGTCGCCATCCCAATAGGTCAGCACGATCAGCACCGGCAGCCGCCCACTGCGCGCATCCGGCCCGCCGTCGGTCGCTTTCAGCAGCGCGCGCTCGAACCAGTTGCGCTCGATCCGGTCGGCCACGGTGTCCTTCCGCTCCACGCCCAACTCTGTCGGGAAAGTGACTGTCGCATCGCGGATCGGGTGGCGGTCGTCGTGTTGAAGCGTCAGCGCCGTGCCGTTCGCGGTCGGCACGGCGCGGAGTTCGAAACGCGCGCTTTCGCGCTCGGCCTTGGCGGTGGCGACTTGCTTCTCCGTCGTTTCCTCGCGGCGGTCCGACCAATTGAGGTAGAGGCCGAGCAAGGCGATGATCAGGCCCGCCACCGCAATGAATTCGCCGAGGTTGATCCAGCGGCGGCGCGTCGCGGCGGCCTCCGCCTTGGCGACGGCTTCGGTGGCGGCGACTTGCAGCGCCGGGTCGGGCTTTGCGGGTTCAGCGGGCGGGGCCGCGACGGGTTCGATCGGCACCTCGGGTTCGTCGTTCATCGTCCGCCAGCCTCCAGCAAGCGCCGCGGCGCGACCAATTCCCAGCTGATCGCGATCCGGTCACCGACCCGCTCCCAGTCTACGTCGTCGCGGTCAAGCCGCATCGCGACCCAGCCTGACGGACCCATGTATGGCGGGCTGTAATAGCAGTCCGGGTCCATCTCGATCAGCATCGCCTGCTCGTCGCGGCCGGTGGTCTTGACGATCACCACAGTCTCACCGTCGCTGTGGTGGTTGTGCCAGAAATAGGCGAAGAACTTGCCCTTCGCGATGTGGAAGCCGGGCGAGCCGTGCGACAGGCACTCGGCCGTCTCGGGCAGCGCCAGCGCCAGCGCGCGGACCTTGGCGAGGACGGCTTCCGGATCGGGACTCATCGTGCGCAAAACTCGGCCAGAACGCGGGGATACAGGCGATGCTCCGCCGCTAGCACGCGCGTGGCGAGCGTATCGGGCGTGTCGCCGGGCAGGATCGGTACCTCTGCCTGGCCGAGCACCTCGCCGCCATCGAGTTCCTCGGTCACGACGTGGACCGAGCAGCCTGCGACGGCATCGCCTGCCTCGATCGCGCGGGCGTGCGTGTCGAGGCCCTTATATTTGGGGAGCAGGGAGGGGTGGATGTTGATGATCTTACCCCGCCAGCGGGCTACGAAATCGTCGGAGAGCAGACGCATGTAGCCGGCGAGGGCGATGATTTCGACCTCGTTGGCGTCGAGTGCAGCGTCGATCGCCGCTTCGTAGTCGGCCTTGGGGATGCCTTTGGGCGATTGAAAGAAGGTAGCGAGGCCGTGCTTGCGCGCCCAGCCGATCCCAGCGGCATCTGGTTTATCGGACGCGACCAAGGCGATCTCGTAGCCGCTGGCTTGCTCTACCAGCGCCATCATGTTCGAGCCACGGCCGGATAGGAGGATGCCGACTCTGGTGACGGGTGCGGCCATCACCAAGCCACCACCCCGGCGAAGGCCGGGGCCCAGTTTCGAGCGTTTAATCGGGGAGCATGGCACTCACTTGCGTAGGCCTGCGCGACTGGGCCCCGGCCTTCGCCGGGGTGGGGGCTGCTGGGAAACCTACCCATGCACATGCGTCGCCGACCAGGCACAGCGCCCGCCCCAGATCTCGTCCGACCCGGAGACCGTGCAACCGCGGTCGCCCGCGTCGATCTGGCCGATCGTGAAGACCGTCTCGCCCGCCGCTTCGAGCGCCGCCAGCACCGCTTCGACCCGGTCCGCGCTCACAACAGCGACCATCCCGATCCCGCAATTGAAGGTCCGCGCCATTTCCTCGGGCTCGATATTGCCCTGCGCTTGCAGGAACGCCATCAGCCGCGGCTGCGCCCAGGCATCGGCGTCGATCCGGGCGTGCGTGCCTTCGGGCAGCACGCGCGGAATGTTTTCGAGCAAGCCGCCCCCGGTGATATGCGCCAGCCCCTTGATCGCGCCGTCGGCGAGCAGCGGCAGCAGCGATTTCACGTAAATCCGCGTCGGCGCCATCAACGCATCGATCAGCAGCACGTCGGCATCGAACAACGCCGGGCGATCAAGCTTCCACCCCTTGTCCGCAGCGAGCCGCCTGACCAGCGAGAAACCGTTCGAATGCACCCCCGACGAAGCGAGGCCGAGCACGACATCGCCCGCAGCAATCGCTTGCCCAGTCAGCACACGATCGCGCTCGACCGCGCCGACGCAGAAGCCCGCCAGATCGTAATCGTCGGCGGCGTACATGCCCGGCATTTCCGCCGTCTCGCCGCCGATCAGCGCGCAGCCGGCTTGGCGGCAGCCCTCCGCAATCGAGGCGATCACGCGCTCGGCGACCGCCGGATCGATCTTCGCGGTGGCGTAATAATCCAGGAAAAACAGCGGTTCTGCACCCTGCACGATCAGATCGTTGGCGCACATCGCGACCAGGTCGATCCCGACCCCATCATGCCGGTCGTGCTCGATCGCGAGTTTCAGCTTGGTGCCGACGCCGTCATTCGCGGCGACCAGCAACGGATCGACGAAACCCGCCGCCTTCAAGTCGAAGAACCCGCCAAAGCCGCCAAGCTCGGCATCCGCGCCGGATCGCCGCGTTGATTTCGCCAAGGGGCCGATCGCGCGGACCAGCGCGTTGCCTGCCGCTATCGAGACGCCCGCTTGCGCGTAGGTATAAGGCTCATCGCCGGGTTTCGTATCGCTCATGATCGTCGCCTAGCCATATCCTGCTTGGATTTCCACGCCTCCTTCGCCAAAAGGGCGCCGCAATGCTAATCCGCCGCTTTTCCCGTGCTTTCGAATTCGCCGCTGCGCTGGCGCTCGCTGCGACCGGCGGGCTCGTGATCGCGCAAGTCGATGATCCCGACCAGGGGCTCGCGCCGGCCGACAGTTCCGGCAGTTTCGAGGTCGGTGGGGTCGAGGTCGATGTCACCGGCAAATCGGCCGATGCCGCGCGCTATGCCGGATGGCGGATCGCGCAGCGCAAAGGCTGGGCGATGCTCGCGCAGCGGATGGGTGTCGCCGGAGGAACGCTGTCCGACGGCGCGCTCGACAGCATCGTGTCGGGAATCGTGGTCGAGAACGAACAGATCGGCCCGAATCGGTATATCGCCCGCCTAGGTGTGCTGTTCAGTCGCGCGAAGGCGGGTGCAATCCTCGGCGTTCCCGTTGGCGCGACACGCTCGGCACCGATGCTGACGATTCCGATCGAAGTCAGTGGCGGCAGCGCGACCGGGTTCGAGCGCAAGACCGCTTGGGCTGACGCGTGGACGCGCTATCGTACCGGCAACAGCGCGATCGACTATGTCCGCGCAAGCGGCACCGGCGCGGACGGGATGTTGCTCAATTTCGGCCAGACTGCACGACCGGGACGCGGTTGGTGGCGCGTCGTGCTCGATCAATATGGGGCGAATGACATCCTCGTGCCGAAGGTCACGCTGCGCCGCGAATGGCCCGGCGGGCCGATCATCGGCCTGTTCGAGGCACGGCATGGCCCCGACAACCGGCTGCTCACACAATTCTCTTTGCGCGTCGATCGCGGTGATGCGCTGCCGGTGCTGCTCGACGCCGGGGTCAAACGGCTTGATGACGCCTATCAGGCGGCGTTGCGCTCGGGCATGCTGGCGGGTGATCCGAGCCTTACGTTCGTCCCACCGGTCGCGACGCCAACCCCGACCGAGACGCCGACCGGCGTAGTGCCGATCGATCTCGGGATCGACGGTGCGCCGCCACCCCCTGGCGCGACAAGTTCGGTCGTGACGGTGCAAGTCGATACGCCAACCGCTTCCTCGGTCACCTCGACCGAAAACGCCCTGAAAGTGGTGCCCGGCGTCCGTTCCGCGATCACCACCAGCCTCGCGATCGGCGGCGTGTCGGTGCTTCGCGTGGCGTTCGACGGCGACCCGGCGGTTTTGCGCGCCGCACTGGAGGCGCGCGGGTGGAGCGTTGGGGCGAGCGGGTCGACGCTCCGGATCCGCCGCTCGGGCCCACCCAGCCAAAGCGGGCAGGCGCCGCCGCCCGCCGACAATTCAACCGGCTGACATGGCGCAGCCAGCGCAAATGGCCCTCCCGTTCGATTGGCCCGCCGATCCGCGCGACGACGAATTCCTGATCGGTCCGTCGAATGAGCGCGCCGTGCAGCAGCTCGAACGCTGGAGCACATGGCCGGTGATGGCGGTCGTGGTCACCGGCCCGCGCAAATCGGGGCGCAGTTTACTCGCGCGGATTTTCGCCGCCAAGACCGGTGGCGGGCTGATCGACGATGCCGAACGGCAAAACGAGACGACGATCTTCCACGCGTGGAACCGCGCGCAGGAGGACCGCCGCCCGGTCGTGATCGTCGCAGACGCGCCGCCGCCGGAATGGACGATCAAGCTGCCCGATCTACGCTCGCGCCTGACCGCCAGCCCGATGGTACGAATCGGCGATCCCGACGAAGCGCTGATGCGCGCGATCTTCGAACGCCAGTTCCTGCGCCGCGGAATCGATGCCCGCGCGGACGTCATCCAATGGCTGGTGGTGCGGGTCGAACGGACGCATGTCGCGTTGCTCCGCGCGGTCGATCTGCTCGATCAGGCGGTGCTCGCACGCCACAAACGCTTGTCGATTCCGCTCGCGCGCGCCACATTGGAGGATGCCGGGCTGATCCCTGGTCGCGCCCCCGAATCGACGGAAACCACATGACCCGCCCCGCCCATCTCGCGAGTATGGACATCGATGACGACCCGTTCGCGGGCAGCGAGGGGAGCGATCGCTATTTCAATCGCGAGCTGTCCTGGCTCGCCTTCAACCGCCGTGTGCTGGAGGAAGCGTGCAACACCGCGCATCCGTTGCTGGAACGCGTGCGCTTCCTGTCGATCTCTGGGTCGAACCTCGATGAATTCTTCATGGTTCGTGTGGCGGGCTTGAAGGGCCAGCAATTGCAGGACGTCGCGCGGCTGTCGAGCGATGGTCTCACATCCGGCCAGCAACTCGCGGCGATCGTGGCGGAAGCAGACGCGCTGGTGACGAGCCAGCGCGATGTGTGGCGCGACCTGCGCCGGCAGCTCGCAGAGACGGGCATCGCCGTGCTCAGTTCGCGCACGATCGACGAGGCTTTGTCACCGGAAGACCTCCACTGGCTCGAAACGCAATTTCGGGAACAGATCTTCCCGATCCTGACGCCGCAAGCGCTCGATCCGGCACACCCGTTTCCGTTCATGCCCAACAAGGGTCTGGCGGTGATGTTCGACCTCGTGCGCATGTCGGACGATCAACCGATCCGCGAGCTCGTCATGCTGCCGGCGCAAATGCCGCGCTTCGTGCGCTTGCCTGGCGAAAAGGCACGCTACGTCGCGGTCGAATCGCTGGTGAAGCGCTTCGCCTCGCTTGTCTTCCCCGGCTACCGCGTCGTCGGGGCGGCGGAGTTCCGCGTGCTGCGCGACAGCGATATCGAGATCGAAGAAGAAGCCGAGGATCTCGTCCGCTACTTCGCCAACGCGATTAAACGTCGTCGCCGCGGTCGCGTGATCCGTCTCGAACTCGAAAGCGGGATGCCACAGGTCCTCGGCGCCGTGCTGCGCGGCGAGCTTGGCGGATCGGACTGCTTCGTTACGGAGAGCGGCGCGTTCCTGGGCGTCGGCGATCTAGAGGCGATCGTCGATGAAGATCGCCCCGATTTGAAGTTCACCCCCTTCTCGCCGCGTTTCCCCGAGCGCATCCGCGAATATGGCGGGGATTGCTTCGCCGCGATCAGCGCCAAGGACATCGTCGTCCACCACCCGTACGAGACGTTCGACGTGGTGCTCGCTTTTCTTAAGCAAGCCGCTGCTGACCCCGATGTCGTCGCGATCAAGCAGACGCTGTACCGCGCGGGCAAGCAGCCCGCCGTCATCAACGCACTGATCGCCGCCGCCGAGGCCGGAAAATCGGTCACCGCCGTGGTCGAGTTGAAGGCACGGTTCGATGAGGAGCAGAACCTGCTCTGGGCTGCCTCGCTCGAGCGCGCGGGGGTGCAAGTAGTGTACGGCTTCATCGACTGGAAGACCCACGCCAAGGTCTCGATGGTCGTGCGGCGCGAGGCCGGGCAGTATCGCACCTACTGCCATTTCGGCACGGGCAATTATCACCCGATCACCGCCAAAGTTTATACCGACATCAGCTTCTTCACCGCCGATCCGCGGCTGGGGCGCGATGCCGCGCAGATGTTCAATTATATCACCGGCTATGTCGAGCCAGAGAATATGGCGCTGATCAGCCTCAGCCCCCGTGATCTGCGCCCACGCCTGATGCGGCTGATCGACGGCGAAATCGCCAATGCGCGCGCGGGCAAACCCGGCGCGATCTGGGCCAAGATGAACTCGGTGGTCGATCCGGCCGTGATCGACAAATTGTACGAGGCAAGCGGGGCGGGCGTTCAGATCGACCTCGTGATTCGCGGCATTTGCTGCCTTAAGCCCGGCGTGCCGGGCCTGTCCGAGAACATCCGCGTCAAATCGGTGATCGGCCGTTTTCTGGAGCACAGCCGGATTTGGTGCTTCGGCAATGGCAAGGCGCTGCCCAATGCCGAGGCGAAGGTGTTCATTTCCTCAGCCGATTGGATGCAGCGTAATTTCGACCGGCGAATCGAATATATGCTGCCGATCGAAAACAAGACCGTCCACCAGCAGATTCTCGACCAGGTGATGGTCGCCAATCTCATCGACAATGAACAAAGCTGGGATTTGCAGGCGGATGGATCCTATATCCGCGTCGAGCCCGGCGACCGGCCGTTCAACCTGCACCGCTATTTCATGACCAACCCGTCGCTGTCGGGGCGTGGCGCCTCGCTCGCGGTCAGCGGATCGGTCCCGAAACTTTCGCTGCGTCACCGGCGTTGATCGCCTGATGGCGACGCTCCTGTTCCGCAAGCCCAAGTCCGAGACGGTGGTAGAGCCGCGCACCGGCATCATCGATATTGGCTCGAACTCGATTCGCTTGGTTGTCTATCAGGGGCCGGAGCGGCTGCCGGCGATCCTTTTTAACGAGAAGGTGATGGCCGGGCTGGGCCGCGGGCTTGCCGAGACCGGGGCGATTGCCGCCTCCGCGCTCGACGTTGCGGCCGACGCGCTCGCGCGCTTCGCTGCGGTCGCGCGCGAGATGGAGGTGAACCGCCTTCGCACCGTCGCCACCGCCGCGGTGCGCGACGCCTCGAACGGCAAGGTGTTGCTCAACACCGCGCGCGACCTCGCGCTTGAGGTCGAATTGCTCTCGGGCGAGGAGGAGGCGACCGCTGCCGGCTACGGCGTGCTTTCGGCTATTCCGCTGGCGGATGGCATCGTCGGCGATCTCGGTGGCGGCAGCCTTGAGCTGATCCGGGTTCATGGCGGCAAGGTGCACGAGCGCGTGTCTTTTCCGCTCGGCGTGCTGCGGATTGCGGCTCTGCGCGCGAAGGGGCAGGGCGCGCTTCAACGCTATGTCGCGAAGGCGCTGCAGGAGGCCGGCTGGTTGCATAAGGGCCATGGGCTTCCGCTGTATCTGGTCGGCGGCTCCTGGCGCACGCTCGCGCGGCTCGACATGCATCTCGGGCAATATCCGCTGCCGGTGATCCACCAATATTCCATGTCGGCAGAGGCGATCGCGCGGATGGGGCGCACGATCAGCCACGTCAACAAGAGCTGGCTGCGCGCGATTCCCGGCCTGTCGGCGGCACGATCGGCCAACCTCGGCGACGCCACCGCGCTGCTCACGGTGTTGCTCAAGCATCTCGGCAGCGAGACCACGATCGTCTCCGCCTTCGGCCTGCGCGAGGGGTTGCTCTACGGCGCGCTTGATCCGGCGGTGCGCGCGCAGGACCCGCTGATCGTCGCGGCGCGCGACGAGGGCCGGCGCCACGGGCGCTTTGCCGAGCATGGCGATCTGCTCGACCGCTGGATCGCGCCGCTGTTCACGCGCGATGAGCCCGAGATGGCGCGGCTCCGGCTCGCGGCCTGCCTGCTTGCCGATGTCGGCTGGCGCGCCAATCCCGAATTCCGTGCCGAACGCGGGGTTGAGGTCGCACTCCACGGCAATTGGGTCGCGATCGATGCGCGCGGCCGCGCGCTGGTCGCGCAGGCGCTCTACACCAGCCTTGGCGGCGGGACCGAAACGCCCGCTCCGATCGGCGTACTCGCCAGCCCGGCCGACCTGAAGCGCGCGGTTCAGTGGGGCCTCGCGATGCGGTTGGGGCAACGGATGAGCGGGGGTCTCGCCGGGCCGCTGCAACGCACGTCGATCGCCGATGACGGCGCGACGCTCACACTGCACGTCGCGCCCTCCGACCGTGCGCTGTACAGCGAAACCGTCGAACGCCGCCACGCCTCGCTGGCGACCGCGCTCGGGCGTAAAGCACTGATCACCGACTAGGATGGCGCGGAAAGTCTATCTCACCGCCACATTGCCCGACGGTTATGTCAAGACGATCGGCCCGACCACGACGGCCTTCACGCATTACTGGCGGATCCTCGCCAGCCTCGAAAACGGCAAGACCGAAGTGTTTTGGGGGCACACCAAATCGCTGGCCGAAGCCAAGCGGAAACGCGCGGCCGCGATCGAGGCCGCTGCGAGTCGCGGATGGAAAAGCTATGTCTTCGAGATGGTCGAAATCACCCGCACCGACGCATAGCGCTTAGGTCACGTCCTCGGTCCGCGTCATCTTGAGCTTGCCGTTCACCACCGCGAACGCCAGACGCCCCTCGACCAGATCGAGCGCATCGCAGCCGAACTGCTCGAAGCGCCACCCCTCCAGGATCGACAAACCGCTGCGCTGCCCCGCCGCCAGCGCATCGATATCGTCGGCACGCGCCAGCAACCGCGCCGCCACGTCGATTTCCTTCGAGCGGATCTTGAGCAGCAGCTTCAGCAGATCGGCGACCAGCGCACCATCCTTGCCCATGCCGGGCTTGCGATCATCGCGCGACGGCATTTCGTCTGCGGTCATTGGCGTCGCAGCCTCGAGCGCCTGCATCAGCCGCGCGCCGATGTCGTTCTGCGCCCAGGTCGCCGACAGACCGCGCACCTTGGCAAGATCGGCCTGTCGTTTCGGGGCGTGCCCCGCCAGATCGGCGATTGTCTCGTCCTTGACGATCCGCCCGCGCGGAAGATCCTTGCCGCGCGCCTCGATCTCACGCCACCGTGCCAGCGCCTTCAGGCGGCCGAGCACTTCGGGCTTGCGGCTCGGCACCTTGATTCGCCGCCACGCTTCCTCGGGATCGTTGGCGTAGTTTTTCGGGTCGCCCAGCCGCTCCATTTCCTGGTCGAGCCACGCGCCGCGCCCGGTGCGGCGCAATTTCTCCAGCATCCGCGGGAAAATCTCCGCCAGATGCGTCACGTCGCCGATCGCATATTCGATCTGCCGCGCGTCGAGCGGCCGCCTAGACCAATCGGTAAAGCGCGCACCCTTGTCGATCGTGAAGCCGAGATAGGCATCGACCAGATTGGAATAGCCGACCTGTTCGCCTTGCCCGAGTGCCATTGCCGCGATCTGGGTGTCGAACAAAGGGTGCGGCGTGGTGCCGGTCAAATTGTAGACGATCTCAAGGTCCTGCCCACCGGCGTGGAAGACCTTGAGCACGTCCTCATTGTTGACGAGCAATTGCAGGAGCGGACTCATGTCGAGTCCCGGCGCGAGCGGATCGATCGCCGCTGCCTCGTTCACATCGGCGATCTGGATCAGGCAGAGTTCCGGCCAGAACGTGTTCTCGCGCATGAACTCGGTGTCGACGCAGACGAAATCGGCCTGGGACAAGCGCGTACACAGATTGGCAAGCGTGGCGCTGTCGGTGATGAGGGGGTGGATGTGCATCTCGACCCCATAGCGAGGGTCGCGCGGGTTGACAAAGGCGGATGAGGGAGGGAAGCGGACGGCCACATTTTCCCGAGAAAAACCATGCACACCTATCGCACCCACACCTGCGCACAGCTCCGCGCCGCCGATGTCGGCACCTCGGTGAAGCTCAGCGGCTGGATTCACCGCAAGCGCGACCACGGCAATTTGCTGTTTGTCGATTTGCGCGATCATTACGGCATCACCCAGATCGTCACCGACAGCGATAGCCCGACGCACGCGGTGCTCGACAAGCTTCGCGCCGAGTCGGTCGTGACGATCACCGGCGATGTCGTGGCGCGCTCAGCCGAGACGGTGAACGCGAACCTGCCGTCGGGCGAGATCGAAATCCGTGCGCGCGACGTGGTGGTGCAATCGGCGGCGAACGAATTGCCGATGCCGGTGTTCGGCGAGCAGGAATATCCCGAGGATATCCGCCTGCGCTATCGCTTCCTCGATTTGCGACGCGAGCGGCTCCACGCCAACATCCTGCTGCGCTCGAACGTCATTTCGTCGCTGCGCCAGCGCATGATCGGGCAGGGCTTCACCGAATTCCAGACCCCGATCCTCACCGCAAGCAGCCCCGAGGGCGCGCGCGATTACCTGGTGCCGAGCCGCGTCCACCCCGGCAAATTCTACGCGCTTCCGCAGGCGCCGCAGATGTTCAAGCAATTGCTGATGGTCGCTGGCTTCGACCGCTATTTCCAGATTGCGCCGTGCTTCCGCGACGAAGACGCGCGCGCTGACCGCAGCCCAGGTGAATTCTACCAGCTCGATTTCGAAATGAGCTTCGTCACACAAGATGATGTTTTTGCGGCGATCGAGCCGGTCCTTCACGGCGTGTTCGAGGAATTCGCGAATTGGCAGGGCAAGGGCCGCACGGTCTCGGCGCTGCCGTTCAAGCGCATCCCCTACCGCGAATCGATGCTGAAATACGGCAACGACAAGCCCGATCTGCGCAACCCGATCCTGATCACCGACGTGTCCGAGCATTTCAAAGGCTCGGGCTTCGGCCGTTTCGCGTCGATGGTCGAGGGCGGCGATGTCGTTCGCGCGATCCCGGCACCCGGCACGCATGAGAAGAGCCGCAAGTTCTTCGACGAGATGAACTCCTGGGCTCAAAGCGAGGGCTTCCCCGGTCTGGGCTATGCCACGCAAAAGGACGGCGTGTTCGGCGGCCCGATCGCCAACAATCACGGTCAGGAAGGGATGCAGGCGATCGCCGCTGCACTCGGCATCGGCCCGAATGACGGCATCTTCTTCTCGGCGGGCAAGGCAGCGCAGGCGGCCAAGCTCGCAGGGCTAGCGCGCACGCGCGTCGCGGATCAGCTCGGCCTGATCGACGACAAACGCTTTGAGTTCTGCTGGATCGTCGACTTCCCGATGTTCGAATATGACGAGGACGCGAAGAAGGTCGATTTCAGCCACAATCCCTTCAGCATGCCGCAGGGCGAAATGCATGCGCTGGAGACGATGGACCCGCTCGACATCCTGGCGTTCCAGTACGACATCGTCTGCAACGGCATCGAATTGTCGTCGGGCGCGATCCGCAACCACAAGCCCGAGATCATGTACAAAGCGTTCGAGATCGCGGGCTACACCCAGGCCGATGTCGATCGTGATTTCGCCGGCATGATCAACGCCTTTAAATGCGGCGCCCCGCCGCACGGTGGCTCTGCCCCCGGCGTCGACCGGATCGTCATGCTGCTGGCGGACGAACCCAACATCCGCGAGGTCATAACCTTCCCGATGACGCAAAAGGCCGAGGATCTGATGATGGGTGCGCCCAACTTCGCGACGCCCAAGCAGTTGAAGGAGCTTAACATCAAGGTGGTCGGCTGAATCTCTCCCCTCCCGCTTGCGGGAGGGGCTGGGGGAGGGCATGTCTGAGCGATGCCGAACTTTGCGTTTACAGCCCCTCCCCTAACCCCTCCCGCAAGCGGGAGGGGAAATTGACGCTAGAACTTTGCGACTACGAATCGGGCAAGAAATACCCCGGCGATTATGACGCCGACCTTGCCGCGCTGCAGGAACGCCTCGCGCATATCCAGGTCGCACACATCGTCCACAAGAAGCGCGCGATGGTAGTGTTCGAAGGCTGGGATGCGGCGGGGAAGGGTGGCATCGTCCAACGGCTCTGCGCCGATTGGGACCCGCGCAATTTCGAGGTTTGGCCGATCAAGGCACCAACCCAGGATGAGCTGGACCGCCATTTCTTGTGGCGCTTCTGGCAAAAACTGCCCGCCAATGGCGATATCGCGGTGTTCGATCGCAGTTGGTACGGGCGCGTGCTGGTCGAGCGCGTCGAGGGGTATGCCAAGGAAGCCGAGTGGAAGCGCGGCTATGACGAGATCAATGAATTCGAAGCGCAACAGGCCGATTCGGGCACCACGATTATCAAGCTGTTCGTTCATGTGACGCAGAAACAGCAAGACAAGCGCCTGCAAGACCGGCTCGAACATCCGTGGAAGCGCTGGAAGACCGGGGCGGACGATTATCGCAACCGCGAGAAGCGCGCGGACTATCTCGACGCGATGCACGACATGTTCAAACGCACCGACACGCGCTGGGCACCATGGGTGGTGATCGACGGCAATGACAAGAAAGCCGGCCGTATCGCCGCGCTAACCGCCATTGCCGAACGGCTGGAGGCGCATATCGACATGACGCCGCCTGCGCTCGATCCTGAAGTCGAGAAGATCGCGCGGGAGGCTTTGGGGCTTTAACGGTCCCTTCCGTTCGCCCTGAGCCCGTCGAAGGGCTGCTTGCCCAGGAAACGGCGGCTGTTGTGGCGACCAGGGCTTGGACAGGCTCAGCCCGAACGGGGTTAGGACTGCCTGATGCTCTACCTCAAACCCACAGCAGGACGACCGGTGCCACGGTCCCCAGCACGAGCAGCACGATCGATACCCGCCGCATCGATCGGTTGGCGAGCGCGATCACGATTCCCATGATCGTCGAAATGGCGAGCGCGATCGACAGCAACACCACGAAGATCTTGAGCGGCAACGGGGAGGGGCGCTTCGGTCCGGACGCACGGGCCTCGACGCGCGGCTTCACCGCCTCCCCTGCAACCTTGGGTTTCTCCGCGCGCGGCTCGCGCGGCGGGCCCTGGTCCTTATGGACGCTCGCCAGCCAGACGATCCAGTTCGGCGGCGGGCCGCCATAGCCCTTGGCCTCCTGCAAACGGAACGTCTGGAGCGCCCCGCTGATCGCGAACAGCAGGATCATCGGGGCGAAGAACAGCCCGAGATAATGGTGATACCGCCGCAGCAGCCGGAGCGTGTTTGGTCTCATGGCGTCATGCTAGGCCAACGCCCGCCATGCGGCAATCGCGCAGGTCAGGCGGGGGCGAACGCCCTGTCATCCCCCATCACGTGCAATACGCCGTCGGCAATCGCGAAATACGCCCCGCGCAACCGCAGCGTCCCCGCCGCCTCGCGCGCGGGAATAAAGGGAAAGGTCCGCAGATTCGCAATGCTGACCCGAACTGTCTCGAGCTCGAGCGCATGCACCGCCTCTGGCCCCGTACCGTGCGCCGCGATCACCCGGTCGCGCGCATCGTCGAGCATGTCGACCCAATGCGCGATGAAACCGCCTTCGCCCGGCGCCTTGCCATCGAACGCCTGGGTCAACGCGGCATGCACGCCGCCGCACGATCCGTGTCCCATCACCACGATTTCGGACACCTGCAACTGCGTCACGGCGAATTCGAGCGCGGCCGATACGCCGTGACGCGACCCGTCGCGCTCGAACGGCGGCACGAGATTGGCGACGTTGCGCACGACGAAAATTTCGCCGGGCGATGTATCGAAAACCTGCGCTGGATCGACCCGGCTATCCGAACAGGCGATGATCATCACCTTCGGGCTTTGCCCCTGCGATAAATGTGTCCAGCGGTCGCGCTGGCGCGTCCAGTCATTGTCGCGGAACCGGCCATAGCCGGCGAGGAGTTCGGTGAAATCGGCCATGCCCGCGCTGTACGAGTGCGAGGGAGGGGCTGGCAAGCACGCGCATCAGTCGCTATCTGCGCATCATGAACGAGATGTCCCCGCTCGCCCGGCTCCCACGAGAGCGCAAGCCAGACTGGATCCGGGTCAAGGCCCCCGGCGGCACCGCCTTTGCCGAGACCAAGGCGATGATGCGCCGCCTCAACCTCAACACCGTGTGTGAAGAGGCGGCTTGCCCGAATATCGGCGAGTGCTGGACCAAGAAACACGCCACCGTGATGATCCTGGGTGACACGTGCACGCGCGCCTGCGCCTTCTGCAACGTCAAGACCGGGATGCCGCGCGCGGTCGATGCGCTGGAGCCGCAGCACACCGCCGACGCCGCCGCCGAGCTCGGCCTCGAACATATCGTCATCACCTCGGTCGACCGCGATGATCTGCCCGATGGTGGGGCGTCGCAATTCGTGAAGGTGATCGAGGCGCTGCGCCGCACCACGCCGAACACGACGATCGAAATCCTCACGCCCGATTTCCGCAACAAGGCACAGGCCGCGATCGAATCGATCGTCGAGGCGGGGCCCGATGTCTATAATCACAACCTCGAAACCGTGCCGCGGCTCTATCCGACGATCCGGCCGGGCGCGCGCTATTATGCATCATTGCGCTTGCTCGAAAGCGTGAAGCGGCACGATCCGCGGATCTTCACCAAATCGGGCGTCATGCTGGGCTTGGGCGAGGAACGGCTGGAAGTGCATCAGGTGATGGACGACATGCGCAGCGCCGAGATCGATTTCCTGACGATGGGGCAATATCTGCAACCGACCCCGCGCCACGCCAAGGTGATCGATTTCGTTCCACCGGCCACGTTCGACGCTTATGCCGCCATCGCGCGCGCGAAGGGCTTTTTGCTCGTCGCAGCGTCGCCGCTGACACGGTCGAGCTATCACGCGGGCGACGATTTCGCCAAAATGCGGGCGGCGCGCGAGGCGAAACTTGCCAAGGCATAACGAAACGCGGCGACTGCCGTACACGCCGGAACAGATGTTCGATCTGGTCGCAGACGTGGCGCGTTACCCTGAATTTCTGCCTTGGGTCTCGGCGATCCGGGTGCGGTCGAGCACTGATGCTCAGGTGGTCGCGGACATGATCGTTGGTTTCAAGGGCTTGCGCGAAACCTTCACGTCAAAGGTCGACAAGGAGCGGCCCAACCGCATCCATGTCGAATACCTCGACGGCCCGCTCAAATATCTGCGCAACGACTGGATCTTCCGGCCTGAGGCCGGCGGCTGCGCGGTCGACTTCACCGTCGATTTCGCGTTCAAGAACCGCGTGTTCGAAATGCTGGCAGGGCAAGTGTTCGGCACCGCCTTGCGCAAGATGATCGGCGCGTTCGAAGATCGCGCCGCCGTGCTTTACGGGGCCTCGTCTGCCTCGGGTTCGGGTTCGGGCGCCATCAGCAGTTCGAGCGCGCACAGCGCGGCCTGAAGCCGCACCCCGCCGCGTCCGAGGTCGCCGAAATCCTTGCGATCGGCGACGACATTGCCCGGGTCCGCACCGCGTTCCGCGCGCGCGAAGACGACCGTCCCGACCGGCTTCCGCTCGCTCCCGCCGCCTGGCCCGGCCACCCCGGTAATCGCAACGGCGACGTCTGCGCCGCTCGCTTCCAGCGCGCCTTGCGCCATGCTCCACGCAGTCGCGACCGACACCGCGCCGAACGTTTCCAGCACGTCGCCGCTCACCTTCAGCATCTCGAATTTGGCGTCGTTCGAATAGGTTACGAACCCGCATTCGAACATTTCGGAGGACCCCGGAATTTCGGTGATCGCCGCCGCGACCAGCCCGCCAGTGCAGCTTTCCGCCAGCGTGACGCGGCGTCCGACGGCAAGATTGCTCGCAACCACCTTGCGTGCGGCCTCGACCAGTTCTGCGGGCAGGATCGTATCCATCATCGCGTCTCCGGAACCCGCACCGTCGCGGCGGCTTGTGCGGCGATACCCTCGCCACGCCCGGCAAAGCCGAGCCGTTCGGTCGTCGTTGCCTTGATGCTGACCTGATCGGCAGAAAGCTGCAAGAGCGCCGCGATCCGATCGCGCATGGCGCTGCGATGCGGGCCGATTTTGGGTGCCTCGCAAATTAGCGTCAGGTCGATGAAGTCGATCACCCCGCCGCGTGCCGTGATCAGCGACGCGGCGTGCCGTAGAAACTGCGCCGAATCGGCCCCGCGCCACTGCGGATCACTCGGTGGAAAGTGCGTGCCGATATCGCCGGCCGCAATCGTGCCGAGCAACGCATCGGTAATCGCGTGGAGCGCGACGTCGGCGTCGCTATGCCCCGACAAGCCCTTGTCATGCGGGATCAGCACGCCGCCGAGCCACAATTCCTCGCCCACTTCTAGGCGGTGGACGTCGAATCCGATCGCGGTGCGCGACCGCATCGTAGCGGCGAGGCGCGCTTCGGCGGCGGCGAAATCGGCCGGGTGGGTAATTTTTTCGAGCATCGAATCACCTTCAACCAGAGCGACTGCGCCGCCCCCGGCGCGCACCATCTGCGCGTCGTCGGTCGGCTCGTCGCCGGTCCAATTGCGGTGCGCCTGAAGCGCGGCGGCATAGCGGAAGGCTTGGGGCGTCTGAATACGGTGGAGACCGTCGCGGGCTACCGTCTCACCCAAGGCGACGTCGCCGCGCGCTAGGGTATCCGCGACGGGAACGGCGGGGACTGCTCCGTCATGATCATCCAGCGCTGCGATCAGCCGATCGATCACCGCCGCGCTCAGAAATGGGCGGGCCGCATCATGGATCAGGACGCGATCGAAGTCCCCCCCGAGCGACTCAAGCCCCGCCAGCACTGACATCCGCCGCGTGGCGCCGCCAATGGCATACTCGACCGCGCCAACCGCGTCCTGCAACGCCGCTACCTGCCCGGCACCGATGACGACCACGACATGGTCGATCCCCGGATGCCCGCTGAGCGCCGCGAAACTGTGTGCGAGCACCGCCTTGCCGCCAAGCAGCGCATATTGCTTCGGCACCGCGCTACCCGAGCGCACGCCGGTCCCAGCGGCAACGATGATCGCGGCGGTCTTTCCCCTAGTCATACCGCGCGCCTAGCCCAAGCGGCACGCGCCCGCCAGCCTTGCTGCAACCGACCAGTTCGCCTATAGGCTGCCTGTTTTTAAGGCAGACCGAACTCCGTGACCTCCCAGACCCTCGCTCCTCTCAAGATCGGCCCGGTGACGATCGCCGCTCCGGTGATCCTCGCGCCGATGACGGGCGTCACCGACATGCCGTTCCGCACGCTGGTGCGCCGCTACGGCTCGGGCCTCAACGTCACCGAAATGGTCGCCAGCCAGGCCGCGATCCGCGAGACGCGTCAGTCGCTGCAAAAGGCGGCGTGGCATCCGATCGAGGACCCCGTCTCGATGCAGCTCGTTGGCTGCACGCCCTTTGAAATGGGCGAAGCGGCGAAGCTCTCGGAGGATCGTGGCGCGGCGATCATCGACATCAACATGGGCTGCCCGGTGCGCAAGGTCACCAATGGCGATGCCGGGTCGGCGCTGATGCGCGATCTCGACATGGCGGGCGCGATCATCAAGGGCGTGGTCGATGCGGTCAGCGTGCCGGTCACGCTGAAGATGCGGATGGGCTGGGATCACGCGAGCCTCAACGCGCCACAACTTGCACAGATTGCACAAGACCTCGGTGTAAAGCTCGTCACCGTTCACGGCCGCACGCGCAACCAGATGTACAAGGGCAATGCCGACTGGGCCTTCATCCGCACCGTCAAGGATGCGGTATCGATTCCGGTGATCGCCAATGGCGACATTTGCTCGATCGAGGATGCCGAGGCCGCGCTGGAGCAATCGGGCGCCGACGGCGTGATGATCGGGCGCGGATCCTACGGCCGCCCGTGGCTGCTCGGGCAGGTGATGGAATGGTTCGCCCACGGCCGCCGCGTCGCCGACCCGTCGATCGAGGAACAATATGGCGTAATCGCTGAACATTACGATGCGATGCTCAGTCACTATGGGATCGAAACCGGCGTCAATATGGCACGCAAGCATATCGGCTGGTACACGCGCGGCCTTCACGGTTCGGCGGAGTTCCGCAACAAGGTCAATCAGATCCCCGATCACAAGGTCGTGCAGGCGATGCTCGCCGAATTCTACGCCCCCTGGTGCAGCCGCGCCGCCGCGTGAGCAGGGCGCGAGTGGACCGAGTCGGCGCGCCTGATTTCGGCGATCTGTTCGCCGCACTCCCGGTCGCGGTGCTCGTCATCGATCCTGAAACCCGGATCGCGCACGCCAATGCCGAGTGCGAGGCGCTGCTCAACCTGTCTGAACGCGCGATGCTCGGGCAACCGCTGGGATCGGTGATGCAACCGCCCGAGGAACAAAATCCGCGCGACAATCACGGCCTGTCCGCTTTCGATACCGAAATCGCGCTGCGGCGCGGCGGCAAGATCCGCGTCGATTATATCGAGACGCTGATCGCAGATCATCCCGGCTGGCGCACGATCACGCTGCATCATGCCGCCACCTCGCGCCGGATGGGACATAGCGCCGATCGCGCCGCCGCCGCCCGCGCGGCGATCGGCGCGGCGGCGATGCTCGCGCATGAGATCAAGAATCCGCTCTCGGGCATCCGCGGTGCCGCGCAATTGCTGTCGAAGGGGAAGGGGGCGGAGGAGCTGACCACGCTGATCACCACCGAAGTGGACCGCATCGCCGCCTTGATCGACCGGATGCAGGACTTTACCGATACGCGGCCGTTGAAGCTGGCGCCGGAGAATATCTACCCCTTGCTCGACCATGCCCGCCGCGTCGCGCTTGCCGGGTTCGGACGGCATGTCGCGATCGAGGAGCGCTTTGATCCCTCGCTCCCGCCGGTCCAGCTCGATCGCGACGCCACGCTGCAAGTCGTGCTCAACCTGCTCAAGAATGCGAGCGAGGCGGTGCGCGATCAGGCCGACGCGCGCATCACGCTGGCGACGGCATACCGCCACGGCATGGCGATCGCGCCTGCGCCGGGCAAGCCGCGCACCCCGCTGCCGATCGAGATTTGCGTCATCGACAATGGCCCCGGTCCGCCCGCCGACATTGCCGATCACCTCTTTGACCCGTTCATCTCGGGCAAGCCCGAGGGGCAGGGGCTCGGTCTCGCCCTCGTCGACAAACTGGTGCGCGACATGGGCGGCATCATCCAGTTCGCGCGCGAAGGAACCCCGCCAATGACCGTCTTTCGAATCATGCTGCCGCGCGGCCGCGAGACGGGCGGCACGGCATGAACCGCACCGGGAGAATCCTGGTCGTCGATGATGATGCCGCGATTCGCACCGTCGTGGGCCAGGCGCTGAAGCGGGATGGTCACCGCATCACAACCGCCGCGACGATCGCCGAGGCTGAAGTGCAACTCGCCGCCAATCCGCCCGACGTGCTGATCAGCGATGTCGTGCTACCCGACGGCAACGGCCTCGACTTGGTCGATCGGGTCGTGCGGCAGCATCCCGGGCTGCCGGTCATCGTCCTCTCCGCACAAAACACGCTGACGACGGCGGTCCGTTCGACCGAGGTCGGTGCGTTCGACTATCTGCCCAAACCGTTCGATCTGGATGCCCTGTCGCGCACCGTGCAAAGCGCGCTCGCACGCGGATCGGGCGGGGTGATGGAGCCGATCGATGCGGACGACACCGCGCTTCCGCTGATCGGGCGAAGCCCTGCGATGCAGGACGTGTACCGCATCATCGCGCGCGTCGTGTCGAACGATTTGACCGTCCTCGTGTCGGGCGAATCGGGCACCGGCAAGGAATTGGTCGCCCGTGCGATCCACGATCTTGGGCCGCGCCGCCGCTCCCCCTTCATCGCGCTCAACATGGCGGCAATCCCGCGCGAATTGATCGAGGCCGAGCTGTTTGGGCACGAACGCGGCGCTTTTACCGGCGCGCAGGCGCGCTCGGCCGGCCGCTTCGAACAAGCGGCCGGCGGCACGCTGTTCCTGGACGAAATCGGCGACATGCCGATGGAGGCGCAGACAAGACTGCTGCGCGTGCTGCAATCCGGCGAGTTCACCACCGTCGGCGGTGCGCGCACGATTCGCGCCGACGTGCGGATCGTCGCCGCGACCAACCGCGAGCTGTCCACGCTCGTCACGAATGGGCAATTCCGCGAAGACCTTTTCTACCGCCTCAACGTGGTGCCGGTCACGCTACCGGCCCTGCGCGCACGGCGGCAGGACATCGCCTTGCTCGCGCGCCATTTTCTCGATCGCGCCGCCGAGGATGGCTTGCCGCGCAAGCAACTCGATCCGGATGCGATCGCCGTGCTCGAGGCGTACGATTGGCCCGGAAACGTCCGCGAGCTTGAGAACATGATGCGGCGGGTCGCCGTGCTCGCGCGTGACGAGCGAATCGATGCGGGAGAAGTGCGCGCGATGTTGGGCGGGGGGCCGGGTGGCGTCATGCCGCCGGCACCTGCGCTTGGCGACACGGGAATCGACGCCGCGATCCGCGCGCGGATCGAGCGTCTGGCAATCGAGGAACCCGCCGCACTCGATGACGGCACGCTCTACGACCGGATCATCGCCGAGGTAGAACGCCCGCTGATCGAAGCGCTGCTCGCCCGCCACGGCCAGAACCAGCTCCGCGCGGCGCGGGCGCTCGGGATTAATCGCAATACGCTGCGCAAACGGCTCGATAATTTGGGGATAGATCCATGAATGTGCGGCCCAGCAACGGTCGAACGGCGCATTGCCAAGACGGATGACGCAATTGTGTGTTTTCTCTGCAACGGTTGCGTTGTAGGAATGTCACGATGAATATTCCGTCGGCTACGAATTTGGACCAGCGCGACGGACCGCGCCGCCCCAATCTCGCATCCTTTGCGGAAATCGGGGTGCTGCTGATCGCCGCCGCGATCGCGATCGCGAGTTACTTCGTCATCGCAGACGGCACCGGCCCGCAAAAAATTCTGGCTCCGCCGGTGGTCGCGCTCTTGCTCGTCGCGAACCTGCTGCCGGGCATTGCGTTGCTGGTGCTGATCGGGCGCCGGATCGCCATGCGGCGCGCGGCACGTTCGCCGATCGGTGGACGCGCACGCCTCCATGTCCGCCTCGTCGCGCTGTTCTCGGTGATTGCCGCCGTGCCGACGCTATTCGTTGTCGTCTTCGCCTCGCTGCTGTTCCAATATGGCGTACAATTCTGGTATTCCGACCAGGCGCGAAGCATGATCGAAAATGCTACCGGCATCGCGACGACGTCGTACGAACAGATGCTGCACCGCTGGCAGGATGCGACGGTCACCTCGGCCAGCGCGATCTCGCAGGATTTCGTCGGCCCTGATTTCATCGAGCGGACCAAATCGCCGCAATTCATCGCCTATTTCAACCGCGAGATCTTTTTCCGCAGCCTCTCGGACGGGTTCATCTTCGTCTATTCTCCAGGCGGAAAGTTTCAGGAAATCGCGAGCCTCAATCCCGACCGACTCGATCTCGCGCAGGAAGTCTCGCCCGCAGATATTGCGCGCGTCGAGCGCGAGGTGCCGAGCATCACGACCGTGAAGGGCGATCGCATCAAGACCCTGACGATGCTGCCGGGGACCACCAACGTTTTTTATCTCACCGTGGCGATATCGGACGTGCGGGTGATGGAGGCGCAATCGCGGCGCAGCGTGGCCTTGCTGTCGAGCTACCGGGATCTGCTCGTGCGCTCGCAATCGCTCCAGTTGAAATTCAATGCCGCCTTGCTGGCGATCTCGTTGCTGATCGTCGCGATCGCGGTGTGGATTGCACTGGAAGCCGCTGATCGCCTTGTCCGCCCGGTAGGCGAGCTGGTCGGCGCGGCGCAGCGTGTCGCCGGCGGGGATCTGACCGCGCGGGTGCCCGCGCCGGAGGTTAAGGATGAGATCGGAACGCTGGGGTTTGCGTTCAACCAGATGACCGAGCGGTTGCAGGCGCAAACCAGCGCGCTTGAAAGTCGGCGCGCGCTGATCGAGGCGGTGATGTCGGGCGTTTCCGCCGGCATCATCTCGGTTGCGGCCGATGGGACGATCCGATTGATCAACAGCTCCGCCGTCGCATTGCTCGATGGCGCAACGGATCTGCCGGTGGGCAAACCGCTCGCCTTTGTTTCCCCCGAACTCGCCACCTTGCTCGACAGTGGTGAGCGCGAGGCGATCGTGGAGATCGGCGCGGGCAATGAAGCGCGCACCCTCGCGGTGAAGGTCACGCGCGCGGCGGAAGGGCCGATCCTGACCTTCGACGACATCACCGGCCAATTGCTCGATCAGCGCCGCGCCGCCTGGTCCGATGTCGCGCGCCGTATTGCACATGAAATCAAGAACCCGCTCACCCCGATTCAGCTCGCCGCCGAACGCCTGCAACGCCGCTACGGCAAGCAGATCGATCCCGAGGACACGACCTTCGCCCGCCTAACCGACACGATCGTCCGACAGGTCGGTGATCTGCGTCGCATGGTCGACGAATTCTCCTCTTTCGCGCGGATGCCGAAACCCGTGTTCCGGGCTGAATCGCTGGTCGAGATCGCGCGCCAGACGCTGTTCCTGCACGAAGTCGCGCATCCCGGCATCGCCTTCACGCTGGCGCATGACGATCCCGGCCCGACGCTGGTGTGCGATCGCCGCCAGATCGGCCAGGCGCTGACCAACATCGTCAAGAATGCGGTCGAGGCGGTCGAGGCCAATCTCGACGCAAGCGAGGCGAGCATCGCGATGACGCTGAGCGAAGCCGACGGTCGCATCACCATCACGCTCGCCGACACCGGCATCGGCCTTCCCGCAGCGCGCGACCGCATCGTCGAGCCTTATGTAACCACGCGCGCGCGCGGGACGGGGCTGGGCCTGGCGATCGTCAAGAAGATCGTCGAGGAGCATTTCGGCACGATCGCCTTTGATGATCGGCCCGGCGGCGGCACGATCGTGACCACCAGTTTTGATACCGCGATGCTCGCCAATTTAGACAGCAGCGGCGATGACCAGAGCGACGGCAATGGGGGCATTGCCGATGCGCGCACCCCTGAACTCCAGCAGAACCGGACCTGATCCCATGCCCCTCGACATCCTCGTCGTCGATGACGAACGCGATATCCGCGATCTGGTCGCCGGTGTCCTCGAAGATGAGGGCTATGGCGCCCGCACCGCTGCCGACAGCGATTCGGCGCTCGAAGCGATTTCGGTCCGGCGCCCCTCTCTGGTGCTGCTCGACGTGTGGTTGCAGGGGTCGCGGCTCGACGGGCTCGAACTGCTCGACGAAATCAAGCTGCGCGACCCGTCGATCCCGGTGCTGATGATCTCGGGCCATGGCAATCTCGACACTGCCGTCGCCGCGATCCGCCGCGGTGCTGCCGACTTCATCGAAAAGCCGTTCGAGGCCGAGCGCTTGCTGCTGATGGTCGCGCGCGCCACCGAGACCGAACGCCTCCGCCGCGAAGTGGCCTCCTTACGCGCCGTCGTCGGCCGCGATACCGATCTCACCGGCAATTCGGGCGCGATCAACGGCGTGCGCGCCACGTTGAAGCGCGTCGCCTCGACCGGCAGCCGCGTGTTGATCATGGGCTCGGCCGGCGTCGGCAAGGAAGTCGCCGCGCGCCTCCTGCACGGCTGGAGCCAGCGTGCCGAGGCCCCCTTCATCGTCGTCAACGCCGCGCGCATGACCCCCGAACGCGTCGAAGAGGAATTGTTCGGGGTGGAGGAGGGGGGGCAACTCGTCCGCTCCGGCCTGCTCGAACAAGCACATGGCGGCACATTGTTTCTCGACGAAATCGCCGACATGCCGATCGCGACGCAAGGCCGGATCCTGCGCGTGCTGACCGAGCAGAGTTTCAGCCGCGTCGGCGGGCAGCGCGTGGTCAAGGTCGATGTCCGCGTCGTATCCGCAACCGCGCGTGACCTAAGCCACGAAATCAGCGAGGGTCGTTTCCGCGAAGATCTCTATTATCGTCTCAACGTCGTCCCCGTCGCCATCCCTGGTCTGTCCGAACGGCGCGAGGACATTCCCGCTTTGGTCGATCACTTCATGGCGCATTACGCCAACGAACGCCGCGTGCCGACCCCCGCCGTAACGCCCGAGGCAATGGTCGCGCTGCAGAATTACGAATGGCCCGGCAATGTGCGGCAGCTCCGCAACGTGGTCGAACGGGTGATCATCATGGCACCGGGGGATCGAGTCGGCCAGATCGACCTCGACATGCTGCCGGCCGAGATCCTCGGCGATCCGGGCGAGATTGGCGGCGGCGCGACCGCAATCATGGGCGCGCCGCTGCGCGAAGCACGCGAAACCTTCGAGCGCGAATACCTTCGGGTTCAGATCCGTCGCTTTTCGGGAAATATCTCGCGCACCGCGAACTTCATCGGAATGGAGCGCTCGGCACTGCACCGTAAGTTGAAGTTGCTGGGCATTACCGAGGTTCGGGAGGAGTAGGGGGCTGCGATGCGCTAGCACCTTTTGATGTGGGTTTCCGAGTAGCGAACCGTTGGTGTGACTTTACTGTGACCTCAGGCCCCGGCCGCCACAGCTCAAACACCCCTTTCGAGGGACACTTATGGGACTTTGGGTACCGCCAAACACCTCGCACAGTGGACGAACCCCGCCTGCGTCCCTAGATTAGGGTCAGCGCACACCGCGCGAACTCGACGCCGGAACCGGCGCACCGCAGGAACCACCTGCCAAAAACATAGGATCGACCGATGGCCGACAAGCAAACCTCGCTGCAAGACCTGTTCCTGAACGCGCTGCGCCGTTCGAAAACCCCGATCACGATGTTCCTGGTCAAGGGCGTGAAGCTCCAGGGCATCGTCACCTGGTTCGACAATTTCTCGGTCCTGCTGCGCCGCGACGGCCAGTCACAACTGATTTACAAGCACGCGATTTCGACGATCATGCCGTCGAACACGGTCGATATCGACGCGATCATCAATGCCGTGGGCGAGGCGCAGAAGAAGGCGCCGCTGCTCCAGGAAATTTTCCTCAACGCGGTGCGCAAGTCGGAGGACAATGTGACGATGTTCCTCGTCAACGGCGTAATGCTGCAGGGGCAGATCGCGGCATTCGATCTGTTCTGCATGCTGCTCCAACGCGACGGCATGGCGCAACTCGTCTACAAACATGCGGTCTCGACGATCCAGCCCGCGCACCCCCTCAATTTGGCTGATGAAACAGCAGGTTCGGACGACGATTGACCACTGGATTTGAACGTGACCATGACGACGTAGCGCGCGGTGCAAAGGCCGTCGTCGTCTATCCCGATACCGGCGCATCGACACGCGATGCGGAGGGACGGCTGGCCGAGACGGCAGGGCTCGCGATGGCGATCCATGTCGAAGTCGTGGAGCGCGTCGCGATCAAGGTCCGCGCGCTTCAGCCCTCGACGCTGATCGGCAAGGGCCAGCTCGAGGCGCTCGCCGCGACGGTGCGCATGGTCGAGGCCGAACTGGTCGTGTTCGACGCCAGCCTGACCCCGGTGCAGCAGCGCAATCTGGAGAAGGCGCTGTCGGCCAAGGTGATCGACCGGACCGGCCTGATCCTCGAAATTTTCGGGGAGCGCGCCGCGACGGCCGAGGGGCGGCTGCAGGTCGAGCTTGCGCATCTCGATTATCAGGCGGGGCGGCTGGTGCGCAGCTGGACCCACTTAGAACGCCAGCGCGGCGGCTTCGGCTTCCTTGGCGGCCCGGGCGAAACGCAGATCGAGGCCGACCGGCGCTTGATCCGCGACCGTATGGCGCGGTTGAAGAAGGAGCTCGAACAAGTCGCCCGCACGCGCGGCCTGCACCGCGACCGGCGCCAGCGCGCGCCGTGGCCGGTGATTGCGTTGGTCGGCTACACCAACGCCGGAAAGTCCACGCTTTTCAACCGGATGACTGGGGCTGACGTCATGGCGGAGGATCTGCTCTTCGCCACGCTGGACCCGACGCTCCGTCAGATTGCGCTCCCAGGCATCGACAAGGCGATCCTGTCCGACACGGTCGGCTTCGTGTCCGAATTGCCGACGCAATTGGTTGCGGCGTTCAAGGCGACGCTCGAGGAGGTGGTCTCGGCCGATCTGCTGATCCACGTCCGCGACATCGCGCATCCCGACACGATCGCCCAGCGCGACGACGTCGAATCGGTGCTGCGCGACATTGGCGTCGATCTCTCGGTTCCGCGGATCGAGGCGTGGAACAAGCTCGACTTGCTCGATGAGGACGAGCGCGCGGAACTGCTCGGTGAAGCGGCGCGGCGCGAGGACGTCGTCGCGCTGTCGGCGCTGAGCGGGGAAGGGGTTCCCGAACTCCTCGACACCGTCGCGGCGCTACTGACCGCGACGCATCGACGCTATACGATCACGCTCGACGCTGGCGATGGCGCGGGGGCGGCGTGGCTGCATTCGCATGGCGAAGTGCTGGGGCAGACGGTCGACGGCGATAGCGCGGTGTACGACGTCCGAATGGACGAACGCGAATATGCGCGGTTTAGTCAGCGCGGAGATTAGAGGGTGGCGTGCGGGAGGTGTGTGGCCATCCTGACTTGCAAAAGCTGGATCAAATTGTCTTCCATGAACGCATAATCGTCCGGTATATCAAGACAGACGATGGGCTGACCTCGCAGATGCCTGCGAAAGTGGCGTTGGACCTTGGTGCGGTGTGCCCGCTCCATCACGAAGATCGCATCGGCCCACGCGACCAACTCGCCCGTCAGTGGATTTTCCGCGTCATGATTGGTGCCGGCAGAATCGACTTCGATGCCGGGATGTCCGGCGAAAATCTGCTCCGCGGTCGGGCTCCGCAAGCGGTTTTGACTGCAGACGAAGAGAAACCGCTTCACGGTTTAGTGGTCTTCACGCTCCGCCACAGCGCTTCCTTCTCGTCCAAGGTGCGCGCGGCGAAATGTGAATCGGCCGCCTCCATCGCCTGAAACCGCCGCTCGAATTTCGCATTCGCGCCGCGCAACGCCGCCTCCGGATCGACACCCAGCTTGCGCGCCCAATTGACCACCGAGAACAGCAGATCTCCAATCTCTTCTTCGATCTCCGCGGTAGTTGCGGCGGCTTCGACTTCGGCCAGTTCCTCATCGATCTTCGCGCGCGCGCCCGTCGCATCCGGCCAATCGAAGCCGACGCGGGCCGCCCGTTTCTGCAGCTTTTCGGCGCGCAGCAGGGCGGGGAGCCCGAGCGCAACGCCATCGAGCGCGCCCGTTGGTGCATCCGCTTTGCCCTTGGCGGCGCGCTCTTCGGCCTTGATGTGTTCCCAGAGCTGGTGGCCGCCATTCGTAGCGTCACCAAAGATATGCGGGTGACGCCGTTCCATCTTGTCGCTGATCGCCGCGACCACGTCGGGCAGGGCAAAGTGATCGGCTTCCTCGGCCATGCGCGCATGGAACACGACCTGGAGCAAAAGGTCGCCGAGTTCCTCCTTGAGATCGGCCATGTCGGCGCGCGCGATCGCGTCGGCGACTTCATAGGCTTCCTCGATCGTATACGGCGCGATGCTCGCGAAGTCCTGTGCGACATCCCATTTGCAACCCGTGGTTGGATCGCGGAGCCGCGCCATTATTGCAACCAGACGGTCGATCATCGTGAGATGGCCGCCGGAATGGGCATCGCCACAAGTCCGATAATATGTATTATGTTAAATATATTGCTGTTCATGCGCTCGTACCCCCGGCAGGACCGCCGCCACCAAATGCATCCTGCCACAGCATGACCAACAGGAACATCACGCCGAAGATCGCGGCCCATGCCAGCGCCATCTTCAACACATCCGCGATCGGCAACCGGCGTGCGGCAAGCGCGCTGACCGGCAAAATCATCATCAGTGCAAGGTACAGCGCGTTGAAGCCATTGTCGTTCATACGGTCAGTTCCAGCCCGTCATAGCCCGGTTCCACGCCCGGCGGCAGCTCGGCAACCAGCGTCGCATAATCCATCGATTGGTCCATATGAGTGAGCACCGCCCGACGTGGCTCGAACTGTTCGATCCACCCGAGCGTGGTTGACAAATGCGCATGCGACGGATGTGGCTGCCGTCGCAACGCGTCGACGATCCAGATATCCAGACCTTGATAAATATCCGTCATGTCGGGCGTCATCGCATTGAGATCGGTCGCATATCCGATCGCCTTGCCCCCATTCTCGAAACGGAGCCCAGCGGACTGGAACGGCCCGTGCGGCTGATCGGCGACCCGCACGGAAATGTCGCCCACGGTGATCGCATCGGGAAGATTCTCGATCGCTACCGTCGGCGGGTAACCGTCCCAACCGTGAAAGACATAGCGAAAGCGCTGCATCAATGTCGCTTTGAGCTCCGGCCGGGCGATGCCCCGCACCGGGTGGCCCATCGCATGAAACACCTGACGCAGATCGTCGATGCCGTGGGTGTGATCGGCATGATCGTGCGTCCAGATCACCGCATCGAGCGTGGACACATTCGCCGCCAAGAGCTGCTCGCGCATATCCGGTCCCGTATCGACCAGGATACGCGTCGTCGCGCTCTCGACCAGGATCGCCGCACGCAGGCGCCGATTGCGCGGTTCGCTGGGGTCACATGCGCCCCAATCGTTGCCGATCCGAGGTACGCCGGATGATGTACCCGAGCCCAGGATCCGCACCTTCATGCCAGCGTCTTGGTAAACAGCGCGTGAAAATTTGCGGCCGTGGCGGCGGCGAGCGTATCGAGCGGCACGCCGCGCAATTTCGCCAGAAAGGCGGCGGTGTCGGCGACGAAGGCTGGCTCGCCGACCTTGCCGCGATGTGGCACGGGTGCAAGGAACGGCGCGTCGGTCTCGATGAGCAGCCGATCGAGCGGCAGCCTGGCGGCGGTTTCCTGCAAATCCTTGGCGTTCTTAAAGGTCACGATGCCGGAAATGGAAATGTAAAAGCCTAACTCGAGCGCGATGTCGGCAAATGCGCCACTCGCGGTGAAGCAGTGGATTACGCCGGGAAAGGCACCCTTCCCCATTTCCTCGCGGAGGATATCGGCCGTGTCTTCCTCCGCATCGCGCGTGTGGACGACGATCGGCAATTGGGTCTCGCGTGCCGCGGCGATGTGCGCGCGGAAGCTGGCGCGCTGGCGGTCGCGGTCGCTGTGATCGTAGAAATAGTCGAGCCCGCTTTCGCCAATCCCGACGACGCGCGGATGCTGCGCACGCTCGACCAGGCGGATGGTGCCGACATCGGGATGTTTGTCCGCTTCATGCGGGTGGATCCCGACGGTTGCCCACACATCGGGCTCTCGCTCGGCGATGGCGATGACGTCATCCCACTCGCTCTCGCGCGTCGAAATGGTCAGCATCGTGCCGACCCCGGCGCGTCTCGCGCGTTCCAGCACATCCTGCTGTTGTTCGGCCAACCCTTTGTAACTCAAATGACAATGGCTGTCGATAAAGGTCATGCGGCAACCTCCGTCGGCTGCTCCAGCCGCGGAAACAGCGCGACTGGCTGCTCAATTCGATACCCGCCCTCGGCGAGCGGCGAATACCAGTGCGAGCCAATCGCGGTGGGTGTGCGGAGCGCAGGATCGATGCCCATCGCGTCGAGCAGCTTAGCGGCACTGGCCGGGATGACCGGCGCAATTGCCACCGCCAACTGCGCGATGCAGATGTAGAGCGTCGCGAGCACGGTCTCCATCCGCTTGGTGTCGGTCTTCTTGAGGGCCCACGGCGCCTGTTCGTCGATATAGGCGTTGCAGGCGAACACCGCCTGAATCCACGCCTCGGTCGCATGCGATAGCGCCAGTTCGTCATAGGCGCGCGGCATGACGTCGCGCACGGTCTTTTCGACCAGATCGAACAGCGCTCTATCGGCCTCGCTATGGCCGTGAATAGCAGGGAGCCAGCGGTCGCAATTCTTGAAAATCTGGCTCAGCGTCCGTTGCGCCAGATTGCCGAAGCTGTTCGCCAGATCGGCGTTCGCGCGGGTGACGATCGCTTCGGGTGAGTAGCTCCCGTCCTGCCCGAAACTGATGTCGCGCAGCAGGAAGTAGCGCAGCGCGTCGACGCCGTAAGCCTCGGCCAGCGCGAGCGGATCGGCGGCATTGCCCGCTGACTTGCCCATCTTGGCGCCATCGCGCGCCAGCACGAAGCCATGGCCGAACACCGATTTTGGCAGCGCCAGCTTCGCCGACATCAGGAAGGCCGGCCAGTAAACGGCGTGAAAGCGCACGATGTCCTTGCCGATCATGTGCAAATTGGCCGGCCAGAAGCGCGCGAAATCGCCATCGAGATCAGGATAGCCGAGCCCGGTGATGTAATTGGTCAGCGCATCGACCCAGACATACATAACGTGCCCCGGGCTGCCCGGCACCGGCACGCCCCAGTCGAAGCTCGTTCGCGACACCGATAGGTCGTTGAGCCCGCCCTCAACGAAGCGGATCACTTCGTTGCGGCGGCTGTCGGGCCGGATGAAATCGGGGTTGGCGACATAATGGTCGAGCAAGGGCTGCTGATACTTCGACAGGCGGAAGAACCAGGTTTCCTCGGCAGTCCACACCACGGGCGTGCCCTGCGGTGAGAGCTTTCCCCCTTCCCCGCCGACGAGTTCCTTTTCGTCGTAAAAGGCTTCGTCGCGGACGGAGTACCAGCCTTCATAGCGGTCGAGATAGAGATCGCCCGCATCGGCCATTGCCTGCCAGATCGCTTGGCTGGCGGCATAGTGATCAGCATCGGTGGTGCGGATAAAGCGGTCATGGCTGATATTCAAAGCCGCCGCCATCTCTTTAAAATAGCCTGACATTTCGTCGGCCAAAGCGCGCGTTTCGATCCCGCGGTCGCGCGCCGCCTGGGTCATTTTCAGACCATGTTCGTCGGTGCCGGTCTGAAAGCGCACCTCGCGTCCGGCCTGGCGTTGAAAGCGCGCGATTGTGTCGGCGGCAATCGCTTCATAGGCATGGCCGATATGCGGCCGCCCGTTGGGATAATTGATCGCGGTGGTGATATAGAATGGCTCGGTCATCGCGGCGTCCTAGAGCATCGCACCCGCCAATTGAAGCCTTGCCGCCGCGGATTTAGCGCGCGAGCCGCGCGACGATCCCGGCCATCTCATAGACCGTCGCCTGCGCATCGAGCGTCAGTGCGCGGGCCGTCGCCGCGAGAGTGCGCGCTGCGTCATAGCCGTCAAGCGCCGTGCGGAGCCGCTCACCGTGCAACGTCGGCGCGGCGGCGGCGATGAAGGCCGGTGCCCGCTCCAGAAACGCTTCATAACGCGGCTGTGCGGCCTTGAGCGCGAGGCTCTTGGCGAGTTTTACCCGACGACGGTTGTCGGGGTCGCCGCTTTGCGCAATCGCGGAGAGCGCGCTGTCGAGTGCGGCCAGATCGAGGCCGGCAAAGCCAAGAGCCCGCCCCGGCGATCCGTTGGCGATACGGATCAACGCGCCGACCTCTGCCGCATCGGCCGTGGGTATGCGCTCGCGCAACACCGACGTCATGGCGTCCTCGCTCAGCGGATCGAAACGCAATTGCCGGCAGCGCGAGCGGATCGTCGGCAGCAAGCGTCCCGGCGCATGGCTGATCAACAGGAAGATCGTGCCTTGCGGCGGCTCTTCGAGGTTCTTGAGCAACGCGTTGGAGGCACCGGGGCGCTCCAGATCGTCGACCGCATCGATGATGACGACCCGGCGCTCCGACATCGACGGGCGCGTCGCGAACATTGACCCCAGCGCGCGGACCTGCGCGATCGGGATCGAGCGCGCGAGATCGAGCCCGGTCTTGTCGCCTTCCTTCGGCTGACGCGTCAGTTCGCGATAATCGGGGTGCGATCCGGCGGCGACGAGCTTGCGTTGCGCATTCTCCTCGGGAACGTCGAAGCCGGGCGGCAGCACCGCCCCTGCCCCATCCGCCAGCAAGCGCAGCGCCGCCGCACGCGCGAAACTTGCCTTGCCGATCCCCTCCGGCCCGGCGAACAGCCAGGCGTGGTGCAGCGATCCGCTTGTCATCGCCGCAGCGAACGCGGCGTGCGCGGCGTCGTTTCCGATCGGCAGGGTCATGGCAGAAGATCGGCCACCGCGGCGAACACCGCGGCGGCGACCGCATCCACGTCGCCCCCCGCATCGATCAGCCGGAAGCGATCGGGCTCGTGCGTCGCAAAGCGGCGGAAGGCGGCGGCGACATCGGCGTGGAACGCATCGCCCCGCGCCGCGAAGCGATCGGCCGCTTCGCCATCGCGGCCCGCTGCGCGTAGCCTGCCTTGGTCAGGCGCGAGTTCGAGCACCAACGTCCGGTCGGGCAACATCCCGCGCGACCCGAAGGCGTGGAGCGCGAGCACCGCTGAATCGTCGATACCGCCCGCGACGCCCTGATAGGCGCGGCTGCTGTCGAGAAAGCGGTCGCAAATCACCCAGCGCCCGGCCCCGAGCGCGGGGCGGATCGTTTTTTCGACATGATCGGCACGCGCGGCGGCGAACAGCAACGCTTCGCTATGCGCACTCCACCGCGTCACGTCCCCCTGCATGAGGAGCGTGCGGATCGCCTCGGCACCCTCGCTGCCGCCCGGTTCGCGGGTGACCAGCGCATCGATCCCGCGCTCAGCCAGCGAAGCGACGAGCAAGCGCGCCTGAGTCGATTTGCCAGCCCCCTCCCCGCCCTCAAGCGAGATGAAGCGCCCGGTTACCGCCACCGGCTCAAGCGCCGAACAGGCCCATCAGCCCGGCCCAGGCGCGGCCGAAGAAGCCCGCTTCGTCTACGTCATTGGCGGCGACGAGCGGCAGACGCTGCGGCGGCAGATCGGGCGTGGTGACGATCAGATCGGCAATATGCTGCCCGGCCTTGATCGGTGCCTTGATCGGGCCGTCATAGCTGACGGTGAGGCGCATTTCGGGCACCGCACCGGCGGGCATCGTCGCGGTCAGATTGGTCGGCGCGACCAAGCCTACGGTGCTTGCGCTGCCGAGCTGGACTTCGGCGGTCTCGATTTGCTTGCCCTTGGCCAGGATCGGCTTGGCCTGCCACGCGCGGAAGCCCCATTCCATGAACTTGACCGATTCCTCGGCGCGCTGACCCGACGTCCCGAGCCCCGCCATCACCATCACCAGGCGGCGGCCGCTTTGCTCGGCCGAGCCGGTGAAGCCGAAGCCCGCTTCCTCGGTATGGCCGGTCTTCAGGCCATCGGCCCCAGCGACTCGCCCGAGCAAGGGATCGCGATTGGCCTGGTCGATCGGCTTGGCATCACCCAGCGTCTTACCCCAGGTGAAGCTGCGGAGCGAATAGAAGCGCTTATAGAGATCGGGATGATCCTTGATCGTAGCGCTCGCCAGCTTTGCCAGATCGCGTGCGGTGACATAGGTGCGCCCCTCGTCGGGCCAGCCGTTCGACGTCCCGAAATGGCTGTTGGTCAGGCCGAGCTTTACCCCCGCCCGATTCATCCGGTCGGTAAAGGCGCTTTCGGTGCCCGAAATGCCTTCGGCCAGCACGACGCAGGCATCGTTGCCGGAAAGCGTGACGATGCCCTTCAGCAGATCGCTAACAGTGGGTTCCTCACCGACGCCGAGGAACATGGTCGAGCCCTGGCTGTGCCACGCGCGCCATGTCTCTGGCCGGACCGGGAATTTCTGGTCGAGCTTCAATTCGCCCGACTTGATCATGTCGAACGCGACATAGACCGTCATCATCTTCGCCATCGAAGCGGGCGGCATCCGCCGATCGGCATCCTTGGCATAGAGGATCGCGCCCGACGAAAGATCCTGGAGATAGGCGACGGGCGCAGGAGTCTGATAGTCCGGCGCAGCGACGGCGGGGCACGTGGCGGCGATCGCGACGGTGGCGGCGGCGAGGACTTTGTTGCGCAAGGACATTGGGTTCGATCTCGATCTTGTCAGTCGGAGTGAAGGATTCGTGCAGCGCCATAGCCGCGTCGAGCCACCCCGTCACGCGCGCGGGCGGCTTCGGCGGAACTGGTGAACGGGCCGAGTTGGACGCGGTAAAGCCCGCCCGATGCAGCGACGCGGCCGCCCAGGTCGCGTGCCAATGCGGTCGCGCGCGCCGCGGAAGACAGTGCGGCCACCTGGACGTAGAAGCCGCCGGTGGCGCGTTGCGACGGCGGGGCGGCTGGCGCCGGGGCTGGCGCGGGTGCCGTTGCGCGCGCCGGCGGGCGGGTCGGCGCGCGGGCTGGTGTCGTGGCGCGCTGCGGGGCGGCCCGTACGGGGAGTTTACGGCGCAAGGCGGTCAGCAACGCCGGCGGCGCGTCGAGCCGGGGCGCGGCAGCACGCCCGGAGCGCAACGCCATCTCGTCCTGCGGGCTGGTGACCACGCTCCGCACACGGACCGGCGCACGATCGCCGACGCCGAGCGCCTGTGCGGCACCCGGCGACAGCGCAACCAGCGCACCGCCCGTTTCGCGCCCGACCACCAGCGCCACGATCGTCCGCCCGCTATCGAGGGCTGTGAGTTCGACCAGCGTGCCGGGGGCCAGCCCCGCATAGCCGACGCCGACCGCGACGTTGCTCCACCGTGCCTCGGGCAGCTCCGCCATCATCGTTGCGTAGCCGACGCCATCGTCATGCGCCTCGCCAGAGGTCCCGCGCGGGCCGCGCGTATCCGCAACCTCGGGCGGCAGATCGGAGGGACGCTGGATTTGCACCGTCGCGGGGCCCGACCAAAGCTCGGGCTTCATCGGCGCGCGGTCGCCCGCGGTGCCGCGCTGCGCCGCGGTGGCCGCTTCAGCGCCAAAACCGCCACTGGCGAGCAGGAGTCCGAGCAGGATCACCACGCTATTGCTCGACCGCATCGGCGAGCAACCCCACCGACAGCGCGTAAAAATTGGAACAATTATAGTCCAGGATCACGCGGTAATTCCCCGTCAGCAGATAGGCCGTCTTGCCCGGACCGTCGGGCTCGATCAACGTCGCCAGCTCGGCATCACCAGGCCAGCCGCGCGTCAGCGCCGCAATGCCAAGCGCACGCCATTCGGCCATGGTCTTCCAACCGCTGTGCCGCGCGAACACCTTCACGCAGCGCGGCGACAGCAACCGGTTGGTGATCTGGCTGCGATCGAACGTCGGCGGTACCGACACGGCCATGCCCCACGGCTGCCCCGGCCGCCACCCGGCATTGGCGAAATAGTTTCCGATCGACGCGAGCGTATCGGCTTGGCTGCTCCAGATATCGGCGCGCCCATCGCCATCGCCGTCGCGTGCCAGACGCAGATAGACCGAGGGCAGGAATTGCGACCCGCCGGTCGCGCCTGCCCAACTGCCGATCAGTTGCGATCGCGCGACCCCGCGGTCCATCATTTGCAAGGACGCGATGAATTCGTCGGCGAACAGACTACGCCGTCGCCCCTCATACGCCAGCGACGCCAGCGCGCGCGGCAGATCGAACCCACCCATCACCCGGCCATAGCTCGTCTCATGGCCCCATATCGCAACCATGATTGATTCGGGCACGCCGGTCTGCGCCTCGATCCGCTGCAAGCGCGGTCGCGCGGAGAGATAGGCGTTCCGCCCGCTCGCGATCAGCGCCGCGCTGAGATGTTGCGCTTTATAGGGCGCGAAATCGGGGATGGGGGCGTTCGGGTTGGCGCCTGGCTGCTGCCTGTCCAAATCGACGACGCGCTGGTTGAGCGTCAAGGTCGGCATCACCGCGTCAAGCGTCGCGCGGCTGACCCCCTTCGCGTCGGCCTGCGCGCGTAACGTCAGCAGATAGCTTTGAAATCCAGCCTCATCCTGCGCAAGCGCTGGTCCGCCTAGCGAAAGCGCCCCAACCACAGCAAGCGCCGCTATCCGGATCCGCCGTACGAGATTTTTCGTGCCCACCATGCGGCATTAGTGGCACAGCCGCCCGCCGACATGAACCCCCAAAGCCCTGTCACGCACCACAAACCTTGCACAAGTCGCCGTTCGCTGGCTATGCGAAGCCAGCGCGGAGAGATGGCCGAGTGGTTTAAGGCAGCGGTCTTGAAAACCGCCGTGGGTGCAAGCTCACCGTGGGTTCGAATCCCACTCTCTCCGCCAATTGCTCCTGTAAAGTATTGATTTAATTCATGAATGCACCCGCGGGGGATTTCGGTCCCACTACAGGTCCCATTTCGGCGTTTCGATGCCCGATGTGCAGGTCGGTCGATCGGGAACCAACATGACGGGCAGTTGACTCGCGAGAGAAATCAATCACTTTTGGAAGATCGGTTTTGGAAGGTATCCAACATCTCGAGCGGCGCCGGATCTGTCGCGGTCTCGGCGCGGTCGGCGTTGCCAAACACCGACGCGACTTCAGGCACCGTCTTGATCAGCCGGTCGGTCTGATGGAGCAGGCGCAACGCCTGCGCGGTCGAGATGCCCGGGAGCGCCGAAGGCATATAGAGCAAGTCGCCCTCGTTCATCTGCGGCATGAACTAGCCGCCGAGCTGGCCGAGCGGCGGGGCCGTTGTGGCGAAGACGAAGGCCGCAATCACAAGCGTAGCTCTGGGCCGCAGCATCACCCAGTCGAACGCGGGGCGATAGATCGCGGTTAGCCAGCGGTTCATCGGATTGCTGCTCTCGGCCGGGATACGGCCGCGGATCAGCCAGCCCATTAACATCGGCACGAGGGTCACCGACAGCAAAGCCGCGCCCGCCATCGTATAGGTCTTGGTGAAGGCGAGCGGCGCGACCAACCGGCCTTCATGCCCCTGGAGATTGAACAGGGGCATGAACGAGAAGGTCATGATCAGCAGGCTGAGAAACACCGCTGGCCCGACCTCGCTCGCCGCCGTTGTGATCACCCGCCAGCGCGCCTCGCCCGACAGGGTTTCGCCGGGAAGGTCGTGCGCCCAGCGTTCGAGATGCTTGTGGGCGTTCTCGATCATCACGACGGCTGCATCGACCACCGGGCCCATCGCGATGGCGATCCCGCCCAACGACATGATGTTGGCGTTCACGCCCAGGACGCGCATCACGAGGAACGCGATGAGCTCCCCGATCGGCAGCGTCAGGATCTCCTTGTTGACCCGTTCTTATAACCTATATGGTTTTATGCGGTACATCGAAATCTTCAAGGCCAGCCTCGGCGTGATGATGATTCAAGACGACAGACGGCCTGGCACCCCGTCGTGACAGCCCTCTCGATGCCTCTTCCTAGCTCTGAAAAAGCAGTATTGAAATGGCCCAAGGATACCAGATCGAATATCTGGATCATCGTCGCCGCTACGCCTTGGAAAGTAATCGAGCGTCGCGACCGCGACGACCCGCTATCAGTCTGCAAGCAATTTCATTCTGCGGCCTTGTGCTTCAAGTATAGCCCGCATCCGATCCTGATCGTCAGAGCGCTACGGTTCTTCGAGCGAGAAAATGCGCTTCATTTCAATCCATTTCTCGCCGACCGCAGCCATTGGCAGCGGCTTTTGAAACTTCCACATCAGTTTCTGCCACTCGGGCTCACGCGGCTGCGGTGGACGCGCGCGGGGATAGTCTTCGCTGACCGTCATGAGCATGAACATCCGGGTACCCGTGCGCCAGATTTCCATGTCGAGGACGCCCGATGCGCGAATGTCGGCGATAATCTCAGGCCACACGCCGCCCGGCGCGTGCCACGCTTCATACTCGGCGATCATTGCGGCGTCATCGACAAGGTCGAGTGCGAAGCACAGTCGTTGGGTCATGCGATCGACCTTTGGGCTTCCATTACGCCCCCGGCGCGTCGCTGATCGGCAAACGCTACTTCAGACATAATCTCCGTTTGGCGCAACATTCTCATCGTCCGTTCCTTCGCCTGTTCGGCGCGCGCGCCAATCCACCGCATTCCACGCCCAAGCGTCATACCAGATATTTTGCATATGCGAAATCCATGTGCACTTATGAATTGCATTATTGCTGAATAAGCATCACAATCGCACTGCAGCCACTCGATTGACGCGGGCGCATGAAGAGGACTCATGAAGAAGACGCTGTTCGTATCCGGATCGTTGTTCGCCTTCGTCGCTGCCGCCGTTGCGGCTGTCGTCTTGGAGGACGCGTCGCCTGCACCCTCCAGCGCCGTCGCGGTTATATCCGGCGCGCCCGCTACTGCGGTCGCCGACGCATCGCCTGCGCTCCCCGCAGCTGTGTCCATATCCGCGCGAGGGGCGGTGGCAGATGCGGCGGTGGCGAGCGCGCCGGTGGGCTATACCCTCGCCTATGCCGACGAATTCAACGCCGCGACCTTGAATACAGACGACTGGTACTACCGCATCGCCGCTCCTTATGCGGGCGGCTATGTCCGTTCGCAGAACGTGTCGCTCGACGGATCCGCGCTCAATCTGAAGTTCGGCTACGAGGACGTGAACGGCGATGGTGCGCCCGACTATACAGGTGGCGGCATCATGTCGCGCAACACCTTCGGGTACGGTTATTACGAGATCCGGGCGAAGCTCTTCAACGCCACGACCGGCCTGCACTCTTCCTTCTGGTCGATGGGCATTCGTCGCGATATCAGCGGCGCCGGGGGAGATCCGCGGATCAATCAGGATATCGATGCGGGCCTGCAGCCTGAGCAGAACCAGCTTTACGAGATCGACGGTTTCGAACACGACTCGCCCGACAGCATGGGGATGGGCGACTATAAGCAGTCGACCTCGACCACCGCGCACCGCCGGCCCTACGGCAATGGAGCATCGCTCGGTGTCAATTTCGGCGACTGGAACGTGTACGGGTTTGAATACACCACAGCCTTCACGAAATTCTACGTCAACGGCGACCTGAAGCTCACAATCGACAACACGACCAATGGCTATGTGTATACACCGCAGACCTTCTGGCTCACCGCGCTGCGCACGGCCAACGCCAGCAATACGTCGGTCCTGCCGGGCTATTCGCAATTCGATTATTTCAGATATTATAATAAGCCGCAGCTCGGAGCCAATCTTGTCGGGAACGGCGCTTTCGATGCGACGCCGGTAAGTCTTTTCCAGGCCTGGAACCCTCCGGCATGGATTGAAACCTACGACAAGCCCGCGAGCTATCTCGTGTCCGACGACGTCTACAACGGTACGCGCTCGCTGATCCAAACCGCGGCCGCGAACTTCGTCGTGACGACCAAGCAGAATCTGAAATTTCTTCCCAACGGGACCTACCGCCTGACCGCGCGCGTCAAGAGCTCCGGTGGGCAAAGCACGGCTGTGATGCGGGCGCTCAACTATGGCGGTACGGAACGACGCTTCGACATCCCGGCGACGAGTGCCTGGACGCTGGTGACGCTCGACAATATTGCGGTAACAAACCATCAGGCGACCGTGGCGTTCAGCTCGACCGGGACAGCTAATCAATGGCTCAGGGTCGATGACGTTCAGTTTGTCCAGCTGAACTAAGTGGCCGGGTCGTTCTGACGCATTGCGCCGTTCCAGTCGGACTCCTCCTAGACCCATCACGCCCCCCCCCCCCCCCGAACTTTTAAAACGTGAGGAACCGGATTTTGCTAATTGGAATCCTGTTCTTTAAGTCTTCGAACGCGCCCTGTCGTCTTTGCCCGACGTGGCAAAGGTTGCTCTGCGGCCGGAGCGGAGCAACCGCATGATCCTTTCCTCGCCGCTCGATTTCCGGGAGGCCGCACGCCGGCGCCTTCCGCGCTTCCTGTTCGACTATGTCGATGGTGGATCGAACGAAGAAGTGACGATGCGACGCAATCGCGCCGACCTTGAAAAGACGGTGCTGCGCCAGCGTGTGCTGCAGGACGTGTCGAGCGTTTCGCTCGAGGCACAATTATTCGGGCAGCGTCAGGCCATGCCGGTGGTGCTGGGGCCGGTCGGAATCGGCGGCATGCTGGCGAAGCGGGGCGAGGTCCAGGCCGCGCGTGCCGCGCGTTCAGCGGGCATCCCGTTATGCCTGTCCACCGTTTCGATCTGCGATATTGCTGAAGTGGCGCGCGACGGCGGCGCGCCGTGGTTTCAGCTCTATGTGATCCGCGACCGTGGCGTCATGCGCGAGCTTCTCGCGCGGGCTAGCGCTGCGGGCTGCGGCGCGTTGGTCTTCACGGTTGACATGATGGTGCCGGGGATCCGCTACCGCGACGCGCGATCGGGCATGTCGGGCTCCCATGCGGGGCTGAAGCGGATGATGCAGGTGATCGGCCGTCCCGGCTGGGCATGGGATGTCGGGCTTAACGGTCGACCGCACACCCTTGGCAATTTGGCTTCGGTGCTCGGCCGAAACAACGGACTCGGCGATTATATGGGATGGCTGGGCGCGAACTTCGATCCATCGATCACTTGGCGCGACCTTGGCTGGATCCGCGAGCAATGGGATGGACCGTTGATTATCAAGGGGGTGCTCGACGCCGGCGATGCGACCGAAGCCCGCGCCCTCGGCGCGGACGGCATTGTGGTTTCCAATCACGGCGGCCGACAGCTTGACGGCGCGGCGTCGACCGCTTCGATGCTCCCCGCCATCGCCGAGGCGGTGCGCGGGGAGCTGACCATATTGGCGGATTCGGGCGTGCGCAGCGGGCTCGACGTGCTGCGGATGCTTGCGCTCGGCGCGGATGGCGTGCTGCTCGGCCGGGCCTGGGCATATGCACTCGCGGCAGCCGGAGAAGCCGGTGTCAGCCGACTGCTCGACATGATCGCACGGGAGATGAGAGTGGGGATGGCACTGACCGGCGTGACTACAATCGCAGCGATCGACCGTACGATCCTAGGCGATCACGGGGCCTTGCATGAGCAGGATTGATCGGGTCGAAGTGCTGATGGTCGATCTAAAACCGCAGGTGATGCGGACCGATGCCATTCAATCCTTTGTATCGCAGGAGACTCCGTTCGTGCGGATCTATGCCGACGATGGCGCGGTCGGCACCGGGTATAGCTATACGATCGGCACCGGCGGCCATGCGATTGTCGATCTGATCGTCCGCCACCTCGCGCCACGCCTGATCGGGCGTGATCCCGATGCGATCGAAGCGATCTGGCGCGACCTGTTCTTTCATACCCACGCAACTGCGGTCGGGGCGATCACGGCACTTGCGCTCGCAGCGATCGACACCGCCTTGTGGGATCTCAAATGCATCCGCAGCGCTCGCCCGCTGCATTTGGAGGCGGGCGGCGCGCAGCCGTCGCTGCCGCTCTATTCCACCGAAGGTGGCTGGCTTCATATCGCGGCCGGCGCGCTCGTCGAGGATGCGCTGGCGGTCAAGGCGCGCGGCTTTGGCGGCGCCAAGATCAAGGTAGGCCGTCCACCGAAGGAAGACGTGCGCCGGCTCGACGCCGTCCGCGGCGCCGTCGGCGACGATTTCGAGATCATGGTCGACGCCAATCAGGCCTTTGCCGTCGACGAGGCAATCCGCCGCGCCCGGCTTTACGAACCGTTCGACCTGGCCTGGTTCGAGGAACCGCTGCCGGCCGAAGACATGGGGGGGCATGTCCGCCTGTCCAACGCGACCACCCTTCCGGTCGCGGTAGGAGAATCGATCTACAGCCTGCAGCATTTCCGCGAGTATCTACAGCATGGCGCATGCTCCCTGGTGCAAGTCGATGTCGCCCGGATCGGGGGGATCACGCCGTGGCTGAAGGTCGCGCATCTCGCCGAGCCGTTCAACGTCGCGGTTTGTCCGCATTTTCTGATGGAGCTTCATGTCGCGCTTGCTTGCGCCACTCCGCAGGGGCGCTGGATCGAATATATCCCGCAGCTTGAATCGTTGACCTCGAGCGGAATGCGGATCGAACATGGCCGCGCCTACCCTTCCTCGGCACCCGGACTCGGCATCGAATGGGACTTCGCAGCGATCGATCATCTACGAGTGGATGGCAGGACCTGGTCGATCGGGTCGGGCGGTTCACCGTGCGCATGAACGATGTGGCTGGGATTGGGCGCCCCGACACGCGTGATCGCTGCGGGCACGGCATGCCCGCGGCGCTCGGATCGAAGCATTTCGAGGCGACAAGCCCGTTCGTGCGAGGTGATCGATGAGGCCGTGCCTGCTGGTCACACGGCGCCTGCCGGATACGGTCGAGGCGCACCTCGCGAGAGTGTTCGACGTCACGTTCAACGCGACCGACGTCCCGCTCGAACCCGCTGCGCTAGCCGCGGCGATGGTGCAGTACGACGCGATCTGCCCCACCATCACCGACCGGATTGACGCCGAACTCCTCGCCACACCCGGCCGCACCGTCGGCATCATCGCCAATTTTGGCGCGGGGACCGATCATATCGATCTTGCCGCTGCGCGCGACCGAAAGATCGTTGTGACGAACACACCCGACGCGCTGACCGATGCAACCGCGGACGTTGCGATGCTGCTGATGCTGATGGCAATGCGCCGCGCCGGCGAGGGGGAGCGCGAGCTGCGCGCCGGGCGCTGGGACGGCTGGCGGCCCACGCACATGATGGGCCAGGCGCTGGCTGGCAAGACGCTGGGCCTCGTCGGCTTCGGACGCATTGCGCAAGCGATGGCGGCGCGTGCCGCCGCGTTCGGCATGACCATCCGGTACTTCAGCCGCACACGCGCCGAGCGCGCCATCGAGCAGAAGCTGGGCGCAGCCTATGATGAAACGCTGGAGGCTTTGGCAGGACAGGTCGATATCCTGTCGCTGCACCTCCCGGGGGGCGCGGCGACTCGGCATCTTATCGATGCACGGATTCTGTCGGCAATGAAGCGTGGTTCCGTGCTCATCAACACCGCGCGCGGGAGTGTCGTCGACGAAGCCGCGCTCGCGCGCGCGTTGCGCGACGGTCACCTCGCTGCCGCCGGTCTGGATGTCTACGAGCAGGAGCCGAAGCTGACCCCGGCGTTGCTCAAGCTCGAAAATATCGTTCTCTTGCCGCATCTCGGCAGCGCGACGGTCGAAACGCCCACCGCGATGGGACTGCAGGCGGCGGCCAATCTGGAGGCGCATTTTGCCGGACTCGTACCGCCGAACTGTGTTGCCTAGCTCGACCGCGCTGATCGACTTGCTTGAGACAGATCTTCGCGCTGTCCTGGCGCGCCACAGCGGCCCCGGGCCGCTGATCTACGGCCTGTGCGGCGCGCAGGGCAGCGGCAAATCGACCGTCGCCGACGGGCTGGCGGCGCGGATCGCGGGCGTGTCGGTCCTGTCGCTCGACGACCTGTATCTGACGAAGGCCGAACGGTCTGCTTTGGCGCGCCGCGTGCATCCGATGCTCGCGACGCGCGGCGTACCCGGCACGCATGATATTGCCTTGGGCCTCAATATCCTGAGCGCCCTGCGGAACGGAGAGCGCACCGCACTCCCGCGTTTCGACAAGGCCATGGATGATCGTGCGCTGCGGGCATCGTGGGGTGGTGCGTCGGCGGATACCCGCGTGCTTCTGCTCGAGGGATGGTGCGTCGGCGCACGCGCACAGCCCGCCACCGCCCTCGCTGCGCCGGTCAACGCGCTGGAGTATTCCGAGGACCCCAACGGAATTTGGCGGCGCTTCGTCAATGATGCGCTCGCGACCGAATATGCCGCGCTGTTTGCCCGGATCGACCGTCTGGTACTGCTGGCGGCGCCTGGGTTCGACGTGGTGCCTGACTGGCGGATCGAACAGGAGGCGGACCTTGGCCGACACCATGCCGGCCCTGCCGCGCTCATGTCGAATACCCAAGTTACACGGTTCGTGGCGCATTTCGAACGGCTCACGCGCCACATCCTTTTGGAGATGCCGGGGCGGGCAGACATTACGATCAAACTCGCGACGGACCGCTCGCCGCTCAGTATCGACCGCCGGGACGCCCCCCGGCCGATATCATGACCCGCCTGAGCGCAGACGGTCATCCGAGCCTTTGCGCATTCTCCCAAAATACGGCGTTGGGCGTAATGCCGAGCCCCGGGCCTTCGGGCAGTGCGAAATAGCCTTCCGCACATTCCAGTCGGCCATCCATCAGCTTGGCTGAATGCGGGAAGATGCTGTGCTGGAATTCGTGATAGGGCAGGTTCAACACGGCGGCGGACGCATGCAAGCTCGCGGCGGCAAAGATGCCCGCGCCGATCGTGGCATGCGGGATCACCTTGGCGTGGTGCCCTTGCGTCAAGTGCGCCATCCGCATGAACTGCGTGACCCCGGTATGCCCCATCTCCGGCTGCACGATCGACACGGCGCGGGCCTCAAGGCGCGAGCGGGCGTCATAGACGGTCCGCCACTCCTCGCCGGCCGCGATCGGTACGGTGGCGTGGGCGGCGATGTCGGCGAGGCCGGTGACGTCCTCGGGCTTGCACGGCGCTTCGAGAAAATACAGATTGTACGGGGCCAGACGATCGAGCAGCGCGATCGCCTCCGCAGGCGTGTACATCCAATGGCAGTCGAGCATCAGCGCGATGTCGGGCCCGAGCCCATCGCGCAGCGCCGCAATCTCGCGCTCGACCCCATCGTAGCTGACCGAAGCGGCGATTTTTATCGCGTTGTATCCTTTGTCGACGAAGCTTTTTGCAAGCGCGACCTTCTCCGGGATGGACGGCGCGGGCAGGCCCGACACATAGGCAGGAATCCGATCGCGATGCTTCCCGCCGAGCAGCTGGTGCAGCGGGAGACCGGTCAGTTTGCCCATCAAGTCCCACAGTGCGATATCGACCGCGGCAAGCGCATCGAGCCAGAAGCCGCCGACATAGCCGCGCACGCGCATCAGATCGTACAGGTCCTCCCAGATCGCCTGCACGTCGAACGGAGATCGGCCCGCGATGATCGGCTGGACGATGTCCAAAAGCAGCGCGTGGATGACGCCCGGGGCAACGAGTCCATAGGTTTCGCCCCACCCCTCTTCTCCGGAGTCGAGTGTTACGCGCACCACCGCGGAGCGCATCGTGGCCGGATAAATCGTTCGGTTTCCGGTACGAACGAAATATCCAGCGCTGTTGACCTGCTCGCCCGGTCCGAGGCTGCCGAGATAGGTCGTGTCTTGCGGAATGGTAACGGCGAAGACATCCAACCTGGCAATACGGCTGTCCAACGACATAGTCCTGCTCCCTCTCCAACGGCATCCGCCTTGGCCCAGGGCTTATCATACAAAGCTTTAATAGCAACGTCCCTGCGGACGAATTCGACAAACTTCCCGCAGCCCGATATCAGCAACGGTCTGGTGCTCGATAGCGAAGCGTTGATGCCCATGATATTGATGCGGCTGAACCAGCAACAAGGCGACTATGGAATGCGAGAAACGGCCCGGCGCGTCAAAGCGGGAGCTCAGCCGAACCAAAGCCTCATCGACGGAATCACCGTGCTGCAGGCGCTTGCGACATCGACCGAGCCCGTTGGCTGCCGAGAATTGGCGCGTCGGGTCGATTTGGAAACCACGCGGGTCAACCGACTCCTCAAGACACTGACCTATCTCGGCATTGCCCGGCAAACCAGCGACCGCAAATACCGTCCCGGATCGGGGATGACGGTGCTTGCGGCCCAAAGCTTGTTTGCTTCAGGCCTGCTTCGCCGCGCCTTGCCGGCGCTCGAGCAATTGCGCCGCTTCGGGCACACCGTTGCGATGGGCGTCCTGTGGCGCGACAATGTCAGCTATCTTTTCCATGCGCCGCCGAACATGCCCGAGACCGACGCGCTGGGGCGCATCGGCCTCTATCCCGCAACACGCGGCGGGATCGGCATGGCCTTGCTCGCAGCGCTGGACGATCTCGAGGTGGAGGAAACCTATGCTGGCCACGACATTCCCGGGTATGCGTCATTGGCCGACCTGCTCGACGCGCTCGAGGAAATCCGTACTGCGGGCTATGCCCGGCTTCGCGTGAAGGACGAACTCGAACAGCATACCGTGGCGATCACGATCGGGACGCCCGTCTATGCTGCGATCGGGCTTTCGGGATGGATACCGACCGCGGCAATGCCCGACATGCTGCAGGCGCTGCACGACGCCGCCCGGCAGATCCGCGAGGCCGGTAAGGACCGCGGCCCCGAACTAGGCCTTACCGATCCGGCGCTCGATTACCGCGTGGCGGTCTGAACCGAAGGTGCGGACAGCGACGTAACCGCTGCCCCCCCCAAAAGCGGCTCGAGCCGCGACAGGATCCGGCTCAATTCGGCATGGTCACCCGGATCAAATCGCGGACCCGCTGCGCGCGTAAAGGCGCTGTCGATCACGCCGCGCCGCCGAAGCACTTCCTTGGTCAGTCGCCAACGGAACACGGCCTGCATCATGAGGATCGGGAGCACCGCTTCGTACAGATCGCGCACCGCTTCTTCATTGCCGGCACGGTGCGCGCGCATCAATGCGACATGAATCTCCGGCGTCTCGACCGCGGGCATCGTTCCGATTGCGCCGCGCGCAAGTTCGTCAGTGATGTAGCGACCGCCCGCACCGCCAAAAACACCGAGCAAATGCGCCGGCGGATCGGCGAGCATTTCGCTGATCCGCTGGCCGCACGGCATATTCTCTTCCTTGACCCAGCGGATCGAATCGGTCGCCTCGACCACCGCGCGCAGCTGCGCGGTATCGAGACCCAAGCCCATGGGCACGGGGGCGTTCTGCACCATGAGCGGGAGCACGGCCTGCCGACCCAACGCGCTGTAGAACGCGCCGAGCAACCCGGTGTCGGGACCGATCGCCTTTGGAGTCATGACCATAGCGGCCACCGCTCCCGCGCCGGCGCCCGCCGTCGCCAAGCGTATGCTTGTCGCAACATCGTCGCCGCTTGCGCCGACCACGAAGTTCGCGCGTCCGGCCACCCGAGCGCCGACAAAGCCGATCAACGCCTCGCGCTCTTCGAGTGAAAGCATGTCATACTCGCTGGCCAGCCCGGGGAAGACCAACCCGTCAACGCCGCACGCAAGCGCAAACTCGATGACATTGCCAAGCCCGTCGAGGTCAATCTCGCCGGCTTCATCAAAGACCGTCGGCAGCACCGGAAAAACGCCACCTATCGCGTTACTCATGTATGATTCCCGTCAGCATTTTTTTTGGGCAGCGCCAATATTGAAAGGGGGAGGAATCGAAGTCCGAACTTCGATCCCTCGCGATAATTCACACCCTAAAAGGCCGGCGCGTTAGAATCTGGCGTTGAAGCCGACCGAGAATCGTCGTCCCTGCACCCCATAGAAGGAAGTTGCTTCGGACGATTCAACATAGCGCCGCTGAACTTCATTGTTCAGATTTGACGCATCGGCAAAGATGGTGAAATTCTTGAGTTCATAGCGAATGGATGCATCGATCGTCCGATACGGTGCATAATAGATTGCCGTGCTTCCAGGACCTACGCTATCGAAATATTTGTCACGATAATTGTAAGCAACCCGCGCGCCAAAACCATATTTCTCAAAGTAAGCAACAATATTGTAGTTTATTTTCGAAAGTCCCTGAAATGGGAGAGAATTGCGCTGTCTATCGAGCAACGAGGTCGTGCTGTCGATATAGGAGAAGTTCGCTACCACACCGAACCCATCGAGCGGTGCGGGCAGGAAGTAGAATGGCGTTTGAAACAAAACCTCCACGCCCTTAACCTTACCGCCAGTTCCATTGAATGGGCGTGTGATCAAATACCCGAGCGGCGAATCCGGTGGCGCGACTTCTCCGGTCGGAATCTCATAATTGGCGCGACTGTAAATGAACGTTGATACATCTTTATAGAACGCACCGACCGTCAGCGCAGAGCCCCGCGCGAAATACCATTCCAGCGCGGCGTCATATTGGTCCGCGCGGAGCGGCTGCAATGCGGGATTGCCGGCGTTTCCGTTATAGGGCGTCAGGCGGTTCAAGGTGAGATCGGGCGACAGATCGATCGAGTCCGGCAAGCCCAAGACCTTGGCATAACCAAGTCGGAAAACGAGCTTGTTCGTCAGTTCGAGCTTGGCCACTGCGCTTGGCAGCCAGTTAGCGAAGCGCGTCTTGACCACCAGGGGGTCGGCGAGGCCGCTCGCACGCTTGATCGCGCCATTCGCCGCCCGGTCGGTTTCGGTGTAGCGCAGCCCTACGTTGCCGGTCAGCGGCATAGCACCGAGTTGCGCTGCGAACCCGACCTTCACATAGGCCGCCATTGTCTTCTCGGAGATCCGGAACGACTGCAGTGGATCGACGAACCGCGCAGGACACAGGCCGCTGTTGGGCGCGATGGTCTCGCACGCCGTGCCGAATGGCAGGCTCGACGACAACGCCGCGACATATTTGGTCGCGATGGCAGGCGCCCCCCCGAGGAGCAGATCGGGGTAGCTCCTCACGCCGTACACGGCGGGCCCGCTCGCCACGGGGAACGTCTGTGCAGGCGTCGCTCCGCTGAAGGCAACCTGCCGTTGAATCGTGTCACGCGTGGTATTCAGCGCGGAGTACCGCATGCCGGCGTCGATTTGCGACAGGAAGGCGTTGAGGGTCTTGAAGGTAAAATCGATCCTGCCGGCCGTTTCCTGAGCCGTGTTGCGATTGAAATTGTCGAAGATGTTGGAATAGCGGAATTGCGCTGGGTCGGCCGCATTCAGCGCGGCCGGTCCGTTCAGCGTAGGAATGCCGCCACCGCCGACGTCAAAATTGAACAGATATTTGTTCAGCGACGTCACGCGCACATATGTCTGCGAGACGTCCATCGTGGCGCGCGAATAGTTTACTTCCGGCCTTACCGAGAAGCGCCCGTCATTGGTGCTCCACTTGAAACCGAGCGCGCTGCTCACGGTATCGCTTTTGACCTTGAGTGCCTCTGCATTGCCCTGCGCGACCTGATTGATCGTCCCCGATGTAAGGATTTCGTTCGTGGACACTTTGTAGGTCGTATAGTCACCGGCGACCGTGCTCAGAGGCACGGAGAACCAGTCGCGGGTCCGGTTGGTATTGAGGTGGGAATAGGCGACGTCGCCATAGAGTTCGAGACTGTCGGACGGGCGCCACTGGAAAGCGCCGTTGCCGCCGATCCGCTCGCGACGCTCCCGCAGCCGCTGATACCGCAAATCCGCGATGTAAAGTGCCGGGTTGCCGTCGCCGTTCGGGTCATTGGCCTTGGGGTTGGCCACGGTGTTGAACGAGCTCGTCAGCGGGGTGTAGCCCGTGAAGGAATTGAACGAATCCTCGTTGACCGGCTTGTTCGAATAGGTCGCGTTGACCAGGATCCCGAACGTGTCGTCGGCGAAGGTATTCGAATAGAGCGCCGACCCGTCATATCCCCAGCGCTTGTCCTGATCCGAATAGACGCCCGAGCCCGACACTGCGATCAGCTGGCCTTTCTTGTCGAACGGCTTGCGCGTGATGATGTCGACCGTCCCGCTGAGCGACCCGTCCGCGCGCTCGGCACCCTGCAGCTTGATGACATCGAGCCGTCCGATCAATTCCGAGGGAAACAGCGACAACGGGCCATAATCCGAATCCGCCACGGCAGCGATGCCGAGCCCGCGACCGTTGGGATTAACCAGCGTACGACCGTTGATTTCCGTGCGGTTCTGGCGAAGCCCGCGGATCGAAACGCTCGTACCTTCGCCCAAAGCACGGCGAATCTGGACGCCTGAGACACGCTGCAGCGACTCGGCAATCGTGTTGTCTGGGAGCTTTGCGACATCCGTGGCAACGATCGATTCCTGGAACTGATCCGTGTTGCGCTTGGCGTCGAGCGCTTCCGCCAGGCTCCGGCGATAGCCCGTCACGACGATGTCGGCGCCGGCGGTATCCGCCTGCGCATCGGGGGTGTCGCGCGACTGGCTGACGTCCGTGCTCGTGCTTGGCGCTGCAGGTTGTGTCTGTGCGAAAGCCGGTGCGCCGGCAAGCAAGGCGCCGAGACAAACACCACTCAGCAGAATGTTCGATTTCATGACTTTCCCTCTCCCCGATTGCTTTTGAAGCAGTGCTTTGGGTTGGGCCGTTGTTGCACACTTAGCTACACTGTCAAGTGCACCACATTTGAAATGCCTTTTTATTTTCGCAGTCTGGGTCAGCGTCGAGCGATGCTGGCCCCGCCATCGATGAGATAATCGACTCCGGTGATCCAGGATGCCTCGTCCGAACATAGGAAGAGCGCTAGCGCTGCTACGTCGTCAGGGGTGCCCCACCGGCCCAGCGGATGTCGTGCGATGTTTGCCCGGCGGGCGACGTCGGGATCGGGGCGCGAGTCGAAACCGCCGCGCAGCAAGGGCGTATCGATCGACGCGGGGCGGATCGCGTTCACGCGCACCGCGTCGGGCGCGAGTTCGAGCGCCAGCGTCTTGGTGAAACTGTCCAGCGCGGCCTTCGATGCGGCATAGGCCGCGAGCCCGGGTGTCGCAAAGGTTGAGTTGATCGAAGAGATGAACAGGAACGCGCCGCGCCGACGTTCGCACATGCCAGGTCCAAACGCCTTTGCCAGACGAAGAGCCCCGCCGACATTGACGTTCATCATCCGGGCCAGGAAATCGCTATCGGTATCCAGCGTAGCGCTGCCCGCCCCGATCGCCGCGGCATGGACGACGATCGTCGGCCACAGGCCCGCTTCGCTCACCGCACGAGCTGCCGCCTCGACCGAGGCGTCTTCCCCCAGGTCGCAAAGCAGGGTCATGTCGCCATCGGCCGAAGCCTTTCTGTCGAGCGCGACCACGCGACTACCCTCCCCTGCGAAGCGCCGCGCAATCGCGCCGCCGATGCCGCCGGCCGCGCCCGTGACGACGGCAACATGCCCCTTGAGTCGTTCAGTCATCGAACGTGTTTCCTTCAGCCGAAAATTGCCGGATCGTGGCAAAGCCGTGCGCAGTGAGATGGTCGTTGTCGATCACCTCCACCTTCGCGCCGAGGTGGGCGAGCGCGGCACGAAACAGGGGCGCCGCATGGCCGCCTCCCGTGACGAAATATTGTCGCGCAGCGTCGCCTGGCCCGGGAAGATTTTCGCGCACATCGCTGCCGATCAGGACGCCCCAGATGAAAGAGGCCGCGTCTTCCTCGGTCAGATGCTGGGCCAGCACCCGCGAGCGCGCCGAGAACAGGAGCCGGGCAGGACTTCCGCCGTCTGCCGCAAGCGTAAGCCCGGCGCGGAAGGCGTCGCCATCGTGCGGTGCGGCCTGGGTCAATGGGGCAAGGATACTGCGCTCCGCAATGAGGGCGTGAAGCTCGGCCGTCATCGACGTGTGAAATCGCTCGATCCGCGCCCGGCCCATTTCGATCCACTTCCCGTGCATACCGGGTACTGACAGGAGGACGGCGTCGACCAAGTCGCAGTGACCGATCAGGCCTGCTGCAGCGACTTCCTCGCCCCGCATGACGTCATAGTCGCCGAACCGCGACGTGCAGGATAATCCGGGCAGGATCCGCAACGGCGTGCCTGCAATCATGGTCTGGCGCGCGTGCCGGGCGAGTTGCGCCGGCGTCGCGGGACAGGGCAGGTGCGGGACCGATTCCAGGCCGATTGGCGATCCGACCATTCCGGCCAGCCACAGCGTCTCCGACGCGCTGGGCCACCGCTGCCGCAGGTGCGCGACTCTGGCCACCTGCGCCGCGCGATCCAGATCGACCAGCCGCACCTCTTCGATCACCTGATCCACGATATCGCCCGTGGCCGTGAGCAGACGCGCACGGATTTTCGCGGTGCCCCATTCGACCGCGATGAAGCTTTCACGGTTCATATCCCGCTCTCCCGGTCGACCATCGATCGCCCCGTCGTCGCGAAATAGGCGGCCACCACCCCCAGTGGATAGGCCACCGCGATGACCAGAAACATCGGCCGATACGTGAGCACCGCGACCAATTGGCCTACCATATAGGTCGATGCGATCGTCGCGAGACCCGAGGCAATTCCGCCGATCCCCATCACCTTCCCAATATGGCGCGTCGGATACAGATCGACCGGAAGCGCGGTCTGGTTGGTAACCCAGGCGGTGTGACAGAAGGCGACAATTGCCCCGAGTGCGAGGCTGACTGTTACGCTCGGTTGCAGTGCGTTGAGCGCGCCAAGCGGCGCGACGAGCGCGACCAGCGCCATGACCATGACGCGCGCGAGTGCCGGCTTGACGCCGCGGCGTACGATTCGCCCGGACAGCAGGCCGCCGCCAACCGCGCCAAAGCCTGCTGCGGCGTAGACGATCCATGTGGTACGCCCCATCTCCGCGATACTAAGTCCGCGCTCTTCGGTCAGATATTTGGGAAACCAGAAGAGATAGAAGAACCACACGGGGTTGGTCAGCGCCGCCGCCAGCGCGTACCACCATACGCCACGGGTACGCATCACCGCAGCCCAGCCGCGCCAACCCGATTCATCGATCGGCTCGGCCTGTGTGGCAACGGGCTCGGCGTCAGCCGCCGCATCGGCCGCATAGACTGGCAAGGCAGTGTTCGGCCGGTACAGCAGTAGCCATCCCCCCAGCCAGAGGAGCCCGGCCAAGCCGCAGAGGACGAACGTGAGGCGCCAGCCGACCGTCAGGAACAGAACCGCCATCAGCGCGGGCGAGATCGCCGCTCCGAAATGGGCCGCGGAGGAATATAGCCCGATCGCGAGCGCGCGCTCTTTCTTCGGGAACCACTCCCGCACCAGCTTTGGCGAGGCCACCCAATTGCCCGCCTCTCCGAGGCCAAGCGCGAAGCGACTGACGCCCAGATGAAAAACGCTCTGCGCGAGGCCAGTGCCTGCGCTGGCGAGCGACCACCAGCCGACGAAGAGGATCATGCCCCAGCGCGCGCCAAGCCGATCCACGACAAAGGCGGCGACCAGTCCACCGAGCATATAGGCGACGAGAAAGGCGTTGACGACCGCGGCATAGCCTTGGTCGTCGATCACCAGGTCGCGCTGGACGGCGCCGGCCATCAGCGCCAAAGTCTGGCGATCGACGTAATTGAGCACGGCGGCGAGCGCCAACATTGCGACGATGATCCACCTGAACCCGGCCGTCGTTACGCGTGCGCTGCCCACCAATTCCCTCTCCCATCGCTCGTTGGCTTGCCGCAACTTCCGCACAGCTGGATATTTCGCTATCAGCGTGTATCGTTTATAGCAACGAAATGATCGTAGATAGGCTTAGAATGTCGACGCGTCTCGAGTCCCTCCCCTTACTGCACGCGTGGCCAGTGAAAGCGGGTCTGGCTGAGTCACCGCACTGGATCGCGGCGACGGCGACGCTGGTATGGGTCGATATCGTGAGACCGTCTGTAAACATCCTCGACCCCGATACCGGAGAAAATCGCGAAACCCTCGTCGTCGCCAAAATCGGCTCGGCGAGCGCGACGGCGAGCGGAGGCCTGCTGGCCGCCCTTGAGCGCGAGCTCTGGCTCGGCGACGCCGCCGCCGAGTTGCGGCGATTTAAAGTGCCCGCCATGGACGGCACGCATTTCAACGATGGAAAGTGCGATCCTGCCGGGCGGTTCTGGGTGGGTTCGCGCTCCAGCGATGGAACGCTCGGCAAGGGCTCGCTGTATCGCCTCGATGCCGCAGGTGACCTGCGTGTGATGGCTTCGGGCTTCGACGTGTGCAACGGCCTCGGCTGGAGCCCCAACGGCGCGACCTTCTACCTCGTCGATACCGTGCCGCGACTGCTCTACCGCTACGATTTCGACGTGGCATCAGGCGAACTGTCGAATCGCAGCATCGTGCAAGATTTCGCGGGCATCCCTGGGAAACCGGACGGATTGGCGATCGACGCCAAGGGTCGCATCTGGTGCGCGATGTGGGACGGCGCGGGGATCGCGATCCTCGCGAGCAACGGGGAACAACTCGGCTGGCTCGAGACCCCCTGCCCGCGCCCCACGAGCTGCGCTTTTGGCGGCGATGAGGGGCGGACGCTTTTCATCACCACTGCCGCTCACGGGCTGTCGGTCGATGATCGGGCGTTCGGAGCGTCGGGCAGTATTCTCGCTTTCCTAGCACCGGATGCTGGCGCACCCGTGGCCAGCTATGGCGCGCCGGTTCCCACGCGACATTGGGGCCGATAGCGCGCCGATTTGCAACGCCGCGATCAGCAGTTCGATTTGGCGCCGAGCCGCTCCGAGATCTCGCGCGCGGCCAGCGCGAGCTCGGCGTGGGCGCGCGCCAGTCCCGCTGCGCGGTCCGCATCGACCTGATCGAGATAAGGGATCGCCAATACCGCCGTGATCGCGCCGCTGTGATCGAACACAGGATAGCCGATATCGGTAATGCCCACGGTTTTTGCGCTCGTCACCTCGTAATAGCCCTGTCGCCGGATCGTCGCGGCACGCGTGTCGGTGGCGTCCTGGTCGAGAGCGACGCCCGCATTTTCGCCGGCACTCCGCCGTAGCGACTCGCGCACGCGCGCGTCCGCGAAAGCGTAAAGAATATTGCCCGAACACGATTGGAAAACCGGTGCCTGAGTTCCGACGCGCACGCTGAAGCTGAGATCGGCAAAGCTCTCCTGGCGCGCGATGATCCGGATAACGGCGTCGTCGAGGATGGCCAAATGGCAGGATTGCCCGGTATGCTGCGACAATCGCCGCATCGGTGCTGCCGCGGCGTTGACCAACATGTTGATCGGCAGATGCATGTGGGAAAGCTGAAAGAGCTTCATCGTTAACTGAAACTTGTCCGAACTTTCCTGAGCGGCAACGTATTGACGCTGTTCGAGCACGGCGAGCATGCGGAAGATCTCGCCCACCGATCGACCCAGCTTCGCGGCCAGCTCGCTCAGGCCTACGCTGTCGGGCGTAACTGCAAGCAGCTCGAGGATATCCAAGCCCTTTTCCAGCGCCGGTGCCGAGTAGAGCTTGCGTTTGGTGGGCGGCTTGCTCCCGGTGTCCATTTCGTCGCGCACCTTCCTTGGGTTCCTCACAAGGCCGTCCTCTGATGGGCAAAGCGCTCAAATTCAAGCGCGCTTACTATAAACTTGCACATATGAAATCTATTTGCGTATATGGCTTATGCGGGAGAGAGTGAACTTGGTTCCGGGTACGAGTTGGCACCAGCATCACGGTGCGCGCGCATTGGGGCTGGGCTGCGCGCCCTTGGGTAATCTTTATCGCCAGATAAGCGACGGCGAGGCCCGTGCCGTGCTCGACGCCGGGTGGGACGCCGGACTGCGCTATTACGATACAGCGCCATTTTACGGCTTCGGACTGTCGGAACGGCGGGTCGGCGACGCCTTGCGCGCGCGGCCGCGGCACGAATTCCTGCTGTCCAGCAAGGTCGGGCGCTTGCTCGACCCGATCGCGCGCGCCGATGGATCGGAGATGCGCATGGGGTTCGCCTCACCAATGCCATTCACACCGCGCTTCGACTATAGCTATGACGGCGTAATGCGATCGTATGAGGCCAGTCTGCATCGCCTCGGCCTTTCGCGCATCGACATCCTGCTGGTCCACGACATTGGCCGTATGACGCATGGCGCAGACAACGACCGGCATTTCCGCGACCTTGCGGAGGGCGGATATCGCGCCCTCGATGAACTCCGCGCCGCCGGCGACATATCCGCGGTGGGCCTGGGGGTGAACGAATGGGAAGTTTGCGACGCGGCGATGCAGATCGGGCGGTTCGACTGCTTTCTGCTGGCGGGACGATATACGCTGCTCGAGCAGGATCCGCTCGACCGCTTCTTCCCCAAATGCAGCGAGCATGGCGCATTGATCATTCTGGGCGGCGCGTATAATTCCGGCATTCTCGCAACGGGCACGCGGGGCGGCGGCGAGATGCATTACAATTACGCGCCCGCGCCACCCGCGATCATTGCCCGAACGCAGCGGATCGAGGCGATCGCCGACCGGCATGGTGTTACACTCGCGGCGGCGGCCTTGCAGTTCCCCCTCGCGCATCCCGTCGTCGCGTCGGTGATCGCGGGCGTCGGCAGCGCGGGTCGCGTGGCCGAGACGATCGCGCTGTTCCAGGAAGCCATTCCCGCGGCATTCTGGGAAGACATGAAGGCACATGAGCTGATCGCCGCGCATACGCCCGTTCCGCGCGGTGGCGCCTGAACCGTGCAGATCGATTCCCATCAGCATTTCTGGTCGCTCGATCGCGGCGATTATGCATGGCCCACGCCGGATCTGGCGCTGATCTATCGCGACTTCGATGCGGCTGACCTGGGCCCGTTGCTCGCCGCGATGGGCGTGGACGGGTCGATCCTCGTCCAGGCCACGCCGACGACCGCGGAAACGCAATTCCTGCTGGAAGTCGCCGCGCGCCATACGTTCGTGAAGGGCGTCGTCGGTTGGGTCGACTTCGACCGACCCGACGCCAGCGCCAATGTCGCCCGACTTGCAGGCAATCCGCGGTTAAAAGGGCTGCGGCCGATGATCCAGGGGATCGCCGACGATCACTGGATGCTCCAAGCGCATCTGGCGCCGGTCTTTGACATGATGGTCCAGTGTGGGCTCGTCTTCGACGCGTTGATCCGGCCACAGCATTTGCCGATCCTCGCGCGCTTGCTGCACCGCTATCCGCGCCTGTCGGCGGTCATCGACCATGGCGCCAAACCGCAAATCGCGGCTGCGGCGTTCGACGACTGGGCCGCCGCCATGGCCCGGATTGCGCGCAAGACGCAGGTTTGCTGCAAACTTTCCGGCCTGTGGACCGAAGCCGGCGGCGATACCGGCATTTCGCGGATCGGCCGCTATGTCGATCATCTGCTGGCATGCTTCGGCCCGGATCGCTTGCTGTGGGGAAGCGATTGGCCGGTCGTGCTGCTCGCGGGCGAGTATGGCGCGTGGCACGCGCAGTGTCGCGATCTGCTGTCACATTTGTCCGCCGCCGATCAGGACGCAATTTTCGGCGGCAATGCGCGGAGGCTCTATGCCCTTAGTTGAGCCAGCATTCATCCTGATCCACCCGCTCGACAACGTGCTCGTCTGCTGTCGGCACTGCGAACCGGGGCTGGCGGTGCAGATCGATGGCGTTTGCGAGACGCTGCGCGAGCCGATCGGGGTCGGCCACAAGATTGCCCGGCGACCGCTCGCCCCGGGGGAAAGCGTGGTGAAATACGGCGCTCCGATCGGGTCGGTAACGGTGGCGGTCCCCACCGGCGGGCATGTTCATGGCCACAACATGCGTAGCGATTACCTCGACAGCCATACCCGCCAAACCGCCAATCTGCGCGAAGAGACACAATGATCGATCTACAAAAGAAGCGGTTGCAGGGCTATCTTCGTGCCGACGGGCGCAAGGGCGTGCGCAACGTTGTAATCGTGGCCTATCTGGTCGAGTGCGCGCATCATGTCGCGCGCCGCATCGTCGACCGTGCGGATGATCCGTCGGTTCAGCTGATCGGGTTTCCGGGCTGCTATCCCAACACCTACGCGCTGAAGATGATGAAGCAATTGGCGACCCATCCCAATGTCGGCGGGGTGCTGCTGGTGTCGCTCGGTTGCGAGGCGTTCAATCGTAGCGAGCTGGCCGACGCGGTGGCGGCAAGCGGCCGTCCGGTCGAGACCCTGGTGATCCAGGAAAGCGGTGGCACCGCCGCGACGATCGCAGCGGGGCTGGCAACGATTGCAGACCTCCGGTCGATTGTCGAACGCACCCCGCGCGTGCCGATGCGGGTATCCGAGCTGGTCGTCGGCACGATTTGCGGCGGCTCCGACGGCACCAGCGGGATTTCCGCCAACCCTGCAGTCGGACGCTGTTTCGACCGCCTCGTGGAGGAGGGAGCGACCTGCATTTTCGAGGAAACCGGCGAATTAATCGGGTGCGAACACATCATGGCCGCACGCGCGCTCACCACGGATCTTGGCCACGAGCTCGAGGGCGCGGTCGATAAGGCGGCGCGTTACTACAGCACGCTTGGCTACGGCAGCTTCGCCCCTGGCAATGCCGACGGTGGTCTGACCACGCTCGAGGAGAAGTCGCTTGGGGCCTATTCCAAGTCCGGGGGCTCGCCAATCTCCGGTTTGATCAGGCCTGGCGAAGTGCCGCCCACCGGGGGGTTGTTTCTGCTCGACGTCGTGCCCGACGGCGAAGTGCGGTTCGGTTTTCCGAATATTTCCGACAATGCAGAGATTGTCGAGATGATCGCCAGCGGATGCCATTTGATCCTTTTTACCACCGGTCGCGGATCGGTGGTCGGCTCGGCCATATCGCCGGTGATAAAGATCTGCGGAAATCCCGAGACCTTTGCCAAACTGTCTGACGACATGGACATTGATGCCGGCCGGATCATCGAGGGCAAGGCGTCGCTCGATCAGCTGGGCGCAGAAATCTACGAGAGCGTCCTGACAGTGGCTGCGGGCGATGCGACCCGGTCTGAAGTGCTGGGCCATCAGGAGTTCATCCTGACCTACAAGAATTTCGGCCCCACCGGCCCATCCTGTCTTCCCACCGCAGCACGCTGATCCGCAGGAAGGCCAGTCATGATCCACGATCTGTCCCACAATACCGCCCTCGTCACCGCGGCCGCGCATGGCATCGGCCGCTCCGTCGCGGAAGCTTTCCGCGACGCCGGCGCGCGCGTGATCGCGCTCGATATCAACCGCGACGCGCTGGCCACGCTGGACGGGTGCGAAATTCGCCACCTCGATGTGACCGATGGCGCGGCGGTGCTGGCGCTGGCGGCGGAATTGGGTCGCGTCGATATCCTTTTCAACTGTGTCGGCGTGGTCCACAACGGATCGATCCTGGACTGTAGCGACGCGGACTGGGACTTCGCGGTCGCGCTCAACCTTACGTCCGCCATGCGCCTCATCCGCGCGTTCTTGCCGGCGATGATCGCGGGCAAAGGAGGATCGATCGTAAACGTCGCGTCCGTCGCCAGCTCGATTCTCGGCGTTCCCAACCGCTTCGCCTATGGGGCGACCAAGGCGGGGCTGATCGGTCTCACCAAATCCGTCGCCGCCGACTTCGTTGCACAGGGCATCCGTTGCAACGCGATCTGCCCTGGCACCGTCCAATCGCCTTCGCTCGATGCACGGCTTGCGGCAACCGGCGATTATGACGCCGCGATGGCCTCCTTCGTCGCGCGCCAGCCGATGGGTCGGATTGGCCGCCCGGAAGAAATTGCGGCGCTCGCCTTGTATCTGGCAAGCGATGCCTCCGCCTTCACCACCGGCCAATGCCACGTCATCGACGGCGGCTGGTCGAACAGCTGATAGGACGATTGACATGAAACTGCTACGCTATGGTCCAAAGGGGCAGGAACGACCTGGGATGCTTGATGCGAATGGGCGCATCCGGGACCTATCGTCGCACATCTCCGATGTGTCGGGGGCGAATTTGCTGCCGCAGCGGCTGGCGGCGATCGCCGCGCTCGACCCGCGCACGTTTCCCTTGGTCGCGGGCGATCCGCGCCTCGGCGCATGCGTCGGGCAAGTCGGCAAGTTCATCTGTGTCGGCTTGAACTACAGCGACCATGCGGCCGAAACCAATGCGGTCGTACCGCCGGAGCCGATCATCTTCATGAAGGCGACCAGCGCCGTGCACGGCCCTAACGACGACGTCCTCAAGCCGCGCGGCAGCACGAAGATGGACTGGGAAGTCGAGCTCGCCCTCGTGATCGGCCAGGAGGTGCGCTACGCCGACGAAGACGAGGCGCAGCGCGCGATCGCTGGTTACTGCATCTGCAACGATTTGTCCGAGCGCGCTTTCCAGACCGAGCGTCACGGGCAATGGACCAAGGGAAAAAGCTGCGACACGTTCGGCCCGATCGGGCCGTGGCTCGTCACCCCCGACGATTTCGGCGACGTCGACAATCATTCCATGTGGCTTGAAGTGAACGGGCAGCGCTTTCAAAACGGGAGTACAACAACGATGGTGTTCAAACCCGCTTTCATCGTCAGCTACATCTCGCAGTTCATGAGCCTGCAGCCTGGCGACGTCATTTCGACCGGCACTCCCCCGGGCGTGGGCATGGGACAAGTTCCGCCACGTTATCTCGAAATAGGCGACGTCATGGAGCTGGGGATCGCTGGACTTGGTACGCAGCGACAAACGGTCAGGGCATCCTTAGGGACATCCCAGGGTTCCGGCACCTGAACGGGTGGGCGCCAACTCCAGATAAGCCAACAGGGTTGACGCGCAAGCTGAAGGGGCTTTTGGCTGATGCGATACTCGACATGAGCTGCTGCCGGTTTCGTGGACACCGAGATAAGGTGTTTTCGGAACCGGAGGGTGTAAATGCAACGACGGAAGTTCAGCCGAGAGTTCAAACTCGAGGCGGTGAAGTTGGTCCGCGATCGGGGCGTGGCGGTGGCCCAGGCTGCCCGCGACCTGGACCTGCACGAGAACGTGCTGCGCAAATGGGTCCGCGAAGCGGAAGCCGATCCCCAATCGGCATTCCCCGGCAACGGCCAGATGAAGCCGGAGCAGCAGGAGATTGAGCGGCTGCGCCGCGAGTTGGCCCGGATGAAGGCCGAACGCGACATCCTAAAAAAAGCCGCGGCCTACTTTGCGAGGGACTCGATATGAGGTTCGGGTTCATTGCAAAGCATCGAGGGGATCTGGCCGGTGTCGTGGATTTGCGAGGCGCTCGATGTCTCGCGCAGTGGCTTCCACGCCTGGCTTGTGCGGGCGCCGAGCGCCCGGTCGCGCAGCGATGAAGAGTATGCAGGGAAGATCCGCGCCAGCTTCATCTCCAGCTACCGGACTTATGGTGCGCGTCGCGTCTGGCACGATCTCTTGGCCGAAGGCCTCGTCTGTGGCCTGCATCGTGTCGAGCGGCTGATGCGCCTGCACGGGTTGATGGCACGCCCGCGCCGCCGGGGCCTTCCCAAGGACGATGGTGTGCGCTCGGTTATTGCCGGCAATGTGCTCGATCGGCAGTTCAACGCCGACGCGCCCAACCAGAAGTGGGTTGCCGACTTCACTTACATCTGGACCGCCGAAGGATGGCTGTACGCAGCCGCGGTGATCGACCTGTTCTCAAGGCGGGTGGTCGGCTGGTCGATGAGCGACACGATGACGGCGCAGCTCGTCACCGACGCGCTGGTCATGGCGATCTGGCGGCGTGGCAAGCCCGATGCGCTGCTGCACCACTCGGACCAGGGCAGCCAATATACCAGCGAGCAGTTCCAGCGACTGATGGCCGACAACGGGGTCACATGCTCGATGAGCCGCTCCGGCAATGTCTGGGACAACGCTGCGATGGAGAGCTTCTTCTCCTCGCTGAAGACCGAACGGATCGCGCGCAAAACCTACCGCACGCGCAATCAGGCAAGGCAGGACGTGTTCGATTACATCGAACGCTTCTACAATCCCACGCGCAGCCACTCGACCTTGGGTTATCTCAGCCCCGTGGGCTTCGCGAAGCAGGCTCATGTAGCCTAACTCGGTGTCCATGGGACCGGCAGCAGCTCACAATGGTGCGGGCGCAGGGAAATCGACCCACCTTCCTTGCGGAACTGGATTTTAAATCGAGCGCTTGAAACCCGCTGAAAGTCATTCAGAATCGGTTGGCGGGGCGCAGCTAAAGCAACACAGGGACAAACCGATCAATAAATTACGCAAAGACGCTGTGTCGGCATCGAAGCGACACCGCCCCCTGACAGCCCGGCAAGTCCATCCCGGGGCAAGCGCCGAGGCTCCGCTGTCACTGGTGCGGCGCGGTTCCCTCAGCGTGTGGCAGTCGCTGCTGCTGCGCGCAGGGCTCGCGCTTGGGCTGATGGGGATTGCGGTGGCGGGGCATTGGTTCGACCGGGATGGCCTGCGCGACAATCTCGACGGGCAAATCTCGTTTCTTGATGTGCTGTATTTCACGGCAGTGACGATCACCACCGTCGGCTACGGCGACATCGTCCCCGTCACGCAGCAGGCGCGGATGTTCGATACGCTCGTGGTGACGCCGATCCGCATCTTCATCTGGCTAATTTTTCTGGGTACCGCCTACTCCTTCGTCTTTCAAAAGACTTGGGATCGGATACGAACGCACATGATCAAGGGCACTCTCAACGAGCATTACATCGTCTGCGGCTTCGGCTCGGGCGGCGAGGCGGCGGTGATCGAGCTGATCCGCCAGGGTGTCGATCCCCGCAAGATCGTCGTCGTTGATGCCGATCCTGCGCGGGTGGCCGCCGCTTATGATCTCGGCGTGACGGCACTCGAAGGCGATGCGACGCACAATGCGACGCTCGAGGCTGCCTGTGTCGATTGCGCGACCGCGCTGCTCGTGTCGCCCGGGCGCGACGATACCGCGGCGCTGGTGGTGCTGAGCGCGCGCCAGCTCAACCCCTCGATCCCGATCAGTGCGAGCGTTCGCGCGGTGGAGAATGAGGATCTGCTGAGCCAGGCTGGTGCAACGTCAATCATCAACCCGGTGAGCCTGGGTGGGCATTTGCTGGCGCGGTCGTCGACGCATTGCGGCGCGGTGGACTATATCCGTGATCTCGCCGCAGCCGATGGCCGCGTCGCGCTCCACGAACGCGTCGCCACCGCTGCCGAAGTCGGCAAGCCGCTGCGCGCGATCGGGCCAGGCCTTGGCGTGCGGTTGCTGCGACGAGGCGTGCCGATCGGCTTCTGGGAAGAAGGTGCTGAAAGGATCGAGGCGGGCGATCAGATCATCGAGATCATGCCGGTATCGCAAAGCGCCGCGCCGACAGCCCCGTCGTGACCGGCGCGTGACCGCACCGTCACCCCATGTGACCGGCGCCATTCTGCTGACGTGCGCGTGGGTACAACCGCGGGGTGGGCTTTGCCTTTGCGCGCTACAGGAACCTGTCGGGATATTGCGTTCTCGCGCTCGACATCGCGCTGGTGCCCGATACCGGCGGGCTGATCGTCCACCGCGTGGTGGCGGTGGTCGATGCGGGCGAGGCGGTGACGGGATCGTACCAGCCGCCGAGAAGGGGCTTAGCTGACGCCTCAGCAATCGTGAGCCAATGTCCGAAGACGGGGAGCGGCGAGGACAGCATGAATGACCGGCTATGGGTCCTCGCGGCGGCGAGACTATCGGCGGGTGTCGACCAAAGCCGGTCGTTCAAATACGCCGACCGAAACGTCCAATACTGCCAGGAGCTGCCGATAAGGCCCTTTGAAACGGGAGGTCGGCAAGTCGCCCGAAGATTACAGATTTACCGACCTTATCGTTGAACCCATAAGCCACCAGTGGCTGGGTTCAGCCTCATCGCGTTCAGACAAGGGCACAGCAAGGTTCGATCTCGGATGGTCGCTTCACGCGCATTGCTCGTATCGGTAATCGCTATTCGCGTTGGGGGTCTGCACTTGGTGTTAGCAAGCTCTCCCGCACTGCCGAGGGGTCTTTGGTGAGGTCCGCGAGCGAATAACGATCAAGGTGGCGGAAGAATGCTTCAAGGCCACCGGCAAGGACGTGGCGCATCTGGCACGCGGGCGTGATCACGCAGCTGTTGGTAGCCGGGTTGAAGCATTCGACAAAGCTGCGGGTTTCTTCCAGCGCGCGCGCGACCTGCCCGACGTTGATCTGAGAGGGGGCTCGCGCCAGTTGCAGCCCGCCCGACCGACCGCGCACGGCCTCGACAAAACCTTCCGTCACCAGGCGCTGCGCCACCTTCATCAGGTGGTTCTTGGATATTGCATAGGCCCGCGCGATCTCCCCGATCGACCTGTGGCCATCGTGAACCGCAAGATACATCAGCGTGCGCAGGGCATAATCGGCGTGAAGCGACAACCTCATAATACATGCATATGAATTATGGCTATTAAGCGCTAGTCAGGATAAACGATGCAAATCGAATGCATCTTTTCAGGCAGGACGCGATGACCGTGACAGCGCAGGCAGAGCAAGTGCGTGCAACCAAACGCGCGCAGGCTGCCGACGATGGAGTCGACGATTTTCTCATCGGCGCGCTGGTTGATCGCTTCTATGCCCGCGTACAGGGTGACGATCTGCTCGGACCAATCTTTGGCAACCACGTCGCCGACTGGTCGCAGCATCTGCCGCGGATGAAGGATTTCTGGGCATCGATCATGATCGAACCGGGCCGCTTCAATGGCAGGCCCATGCAGAAACATATTGCGCTGGGCCTTCTGACCAAGGCGCATTTCGCCCGCTGGCTGGTGTTGTGGGATGAGACTGTTGCACTGAACGTTTCGAGCCCTGCGGCTGCCGAACGGTTCCGGATATCGGCGCACCGGATTGCCGACAGCCTGCTGACCGGGGTTCTGACCGAGCGCGGCGGACTGGAAGCCTTGCGCACCGACAAGCCGACGCCCGCACGCCTGGAGACGAAATCATGACGCTAACCCCGTATGCATCCTCGCCTGTGTTCGACGAGCAATCGCTGCCCGAAAAGCTGCGCAACGAGCATCGCACCAAGGACGGGGCCTGGGGCCTGTTGCGCGTCCTGACTGGGGAGGTGCGCCTGATCTTCACCGAGCCGCATCGCGAGATTCTGGTTACGCCGGACAACCCTGCGTCGATTGCGCCGATGGCCACGCATTACGTGGTGCCGCTGGGCAAGATGTCGCTGCAGGTCGAGTTCTACCGGGCGGAGCCGGTGCTCGATGATGTCGCAACGTCCGAGCCTACCGATGGATGATTTTGCCCTCGCGCGGATTGTCCATGTCGTGGCGGTGCTGTTCTGGATCGGCGGCGTCGGCTTTGTCACTTGGGTGGTAATGCCGGCCATCCAGCACAGCGAACGCGCCACCGACCAGCTGGGCAAATTTCATGCGATCGAGGGACGCTTCGCCGGGCAGGCAAAGCTTTGAGTGCTGCTCGCAGGCACGAGCGGTTTCTGGATGGTGCACCGGGGCGAGATGTGGGCCCGTTTCGCCGATCCGCACTTCTGGTGGATGCATGCGATGGTCACGTTGTGGGCAGTCTTCTCGCTGATGCTGTTCGTTGTCGAGCCTTTGTTCCTGCACCGCCGCCTGGCAAAATCGCAGACGCCGCAGGTCGATTTCATGCGCATGCAGCGCGTCCACCACATTCTGGTCGCGCTGGCCGTGATCACGCTGGTGGGCGCCGTTGGTGGCAGCCACGGCCTGTTCTGAACCAACAATCGCCAGTGCCCGCACGCATGCGGCTTCGCCATCGAATATCCACGAGGAAGATATAAGAATGAGCCGAATATTGAGCGCCGAAACCAGGGCAATCGTCAATTCCACCGCGTCAGCACTGCAGCAGCATGGCGTGGAGATCACCCAGCGGATGTACGAGCGGCTGTTCGTCGATCCTGCGGTCAAGGCGAGGTTCGACGAGGCCGCGCAGGAAAGCGGGGAACAGCCCCGCCGCCTTGCTGCCGCCATCCTTGCCTATGCGCAGAACATCGACAAGCTTGAAGCCTTGACCGGCCCGGTGCTGCGGATGGCGGCGCGGCGTGTCGAGACTGGCGTCAAGCCCGAGCATTATCCGATGGTGGCCGATGCGCTGCGGCCTGCGATCCGCGACATTCTGGGCGAGGCAGCCACCGACGAGGTGCTGTCGGCCTCGGGCGAAGCTTATTGGGCGCTCGCCGAGATCCTGATCGGCAAGGAAGCGGCGCTGTATGTCGAAGGCGCCAGCATGGTTATGGGAGGTTCTGTGTCGACGCACTGACGTTCAGTCTGTGTTCGGCTGGTCGCAAGGCGCCTAACATCGCTTTGCAATCAGCCATCCACCCACCACGTTTTATCATCGCCGTCATATGCTGCCACTGGCGCTGCGTGCCCGTCAGGCGATGAATCAGGCATTTCTCCCGGAACTACCCCTCGTCGTCCGGCTCCTCCCAAGCTTCAGCCCCCGCGTCCCCCGAAAGGACCGAATATGGTCAATTCCATCCTCACTCCCGACCGGCGGGCGCTCGCCGACGAGCACGATGCCCAGCCGGTGATCCATCACGCCCCAGACGGGCTTTCGGACAGGTTCGCGCTCGGCTTCACCAAGCTGCTGCGCTTCACCGCCGACACCTTCTTCGCCAAGCGCTATGGCCACCGCGCCATCGTTCTCGAGACGGTCGCTGCGGTACCCGGCATGGTCGGCGCGATGTTCACCCATCTCACCAGCCTACGCCGCATGAAGGATGACGAAGGTTGGATCCGCACCCTGATGGAGGAGGCAGAAAACGAGCGGATGCACCTGATGACCTTCATCGAAATTGCCAAGCCGACGCTGTTCGAGCGGCTGGTCATCCTGATGGCGCAGTGGATCTTCCTGCTGCTGTTCTCGGTCCTCTATCTGATCTCGTCACGCACCGCGCACCGCGTGGTCGGCTATTTCGAAGAAGAAGCGGTGATCAGCTACACCCTTTACCTGCAGGAGATCGACGAGGGCCGCTCACCCAACGTCGCGGCTCCAGCGATTGCCAAGCATTACTGGAAGATGGCCGACGATGCGACGTTGCGTGACGTCGTCCTGCTGGTCCGCGCCGATGAGGCGCATCATCGCGACGTAAATCACGGCTTTGCCAGCAAGCTGGGCGGCCAGCCCTTCGATCCCGGCAAGACCGCGCCCTATCCCGCGCATGCCGACGATATCCGGCTGAAGGCGTAAGATGCCAGCACCCACGGCGGTTTCCAGCCCAGACCCAGTCGAAATCCGTCGGCAGGCGCTTTCGCGGTGGGAGAACGAAGGCGGCTCGATTGCTCCGCCGCGACCCCCGGCTCCCTCAGATACACCTGATCTTACGAACACCGAAATCGTGCAACTGCGTATCCGGCTGATCGCGCTTGAAAATATCCTGATCGCTGTGCTTGCAGACGGGTCGGACATCCAGTTGCAGATGGCGCGGCAGATGGCGGACTATATATCCCCCCGACCCGGTTTCACGCAGCATCCGCTCACCACCCATGCGGCGCACCACATGACTGACCTTGTCGACCGTGCGATGCATTTTCGATCCATGCAGGGTTGAAGAGCAATATAGCTCCTCAGGCGCACTGCGATATGTCAGCCACTTTCGGCGTCAAATGGCTCTCTGGCTCTATGCAAGCATTAAAGAGGATCGGTTGTTGGCCCGTCCCGATGGCAGTTTTTTTCTGAATCCATGCTTTTACGCAAATCGGCTGAGGTCGATTAAGTGCGGCAGGTTACTGCGGCTCGAGCCCTGGTAGCCGCGATTAGGGACGCGACCCGAAATTAGTCATTCGAGGATGGCACCCATGCAGCGCTGGAGCGTCTGCTCCAGCCGAAAGCCGTCATCCGATCAGCGAGCCGGGAACGACGGCTTCGTCCCACGAACAGCCGGCAGCAATCGACCAGACTCGGTCGTTCTGGAATGCTGAACTGTGTGTCCGATGCCTCCCGAAGCCGTCATTCCGCTCGCAATAATGAACCTGGCTCATGCGTATTATTGGGAGCAGGTTTGTTCCTGCCGTTCGCGGCCGCCATGCGCTTGCCCCCTTGGCTCCGTTGCGTTCCCCCGGGCGAACGACTGACGAGCAAGAATACAGTCGTGAGAGGCAACCTTTTCGAGCCCGCTGCCTCCGCATGGGCCGCAATCGCTTCGTCCCGGCTTCAGCCAGCCAGCAGTTCGACATCCTGTGCCATCACCCAGCCGGAATCGCATGGCCCAAAATAGTCGGTATCTTCTGCGACCGGGGACGATACTTCGCAGTCCTCGCCGTGGTATGTCGCATAGATGATCCCGACCATTTGTTCGTCATTGCTGGTTTCACAGACCCAGACGGGGGTGGCTTCTGCCAGTTCGCCAATGGCTTCTAGTTCCTCGCTGGCGCCCGGATACACGCTGATCGTGGTCTCAGGCGCAAGTTCCACGATGACGCCGTAGCTGCACGGATCGGTTTCAGACGCGCTGAGCGTGACCGGTTCGTTTCCGCCCGAATATCGCGGTTGCGCCAGAACAGGAGCTGCGATCAAACTAACTGTCACGATCGGAATCATTTTCTTTAACATATGTCTCTTCTTTTGCGATGCATGGCCAAGCTTATGAACCGGGCACCGGGTCGCGATTGTCGGCGTGTCAGTCCGCTTTGCTTGTTTTACCCTGTTCGGGGGTGTCCGCAGCAGGCTGCCGGGGCAGGTCAATTGTGAAGCTGAACGCGCCGCTTTTCGTTTCGGCGGTGGTGCCTTTGCCCGGCACAGTGATGGTGTAGCTGATGCGATAGTTGCCCGGCGCGTCCAATGATGTGGGCAAAGTGATCGCGAACATCGCGTTTGTTTTCATGGGAACAAGGTCGGTGGCCGCGTTGTAGAGTTCGGTTTGCGTGTTATCGGGCTCGATGATTGACACTGTGACCATATCCACAGCGCCGCCAAATCCCAATTGGACAAACGGCACCGGTTCGCGTTCGATGGTTCCGGCGCCGGGGAAGGAATAGGTCAGCTCCGTTGCGGCAGGCATGCAAAAAGCAGGCGTCGCAAAAGCCAGCGGTGCTATAGCCAGCCAAGATATTGAAGATTTCATCGATTTTCTCCCGGTGCCAGTGCCTGACCGGCGCAAGCGCTCGTCAGGCACTGGCATTGTTTCAGCAGCCGTTCTTTTTCTTCTTCTTGCCAAGACCGCCCAGCGCGCCGCCAAGGGCTGCACCGGTGCGTCCGCCCAGCGCGCCGCCGACAGCTACGCCGACTTCCGATCCGGTGACACATTCGGCTGCCTGCGCGGCGGCGGGTTGGCTACCAGAAGACGAGGCATCACCTGATGCGCTATCGGCCGCTGGAGCGCGCCCTACACTCTGGAAGAAGGCTTCTGCTTCGGGCGAAATCGAATCGTCGGGGACCGCCGCGGCATCGCGCCCGTTCTTCAGCGCAAAAACATAGGTCTTGTTGAAATCGGCAACGCCTGCTCGCCTAGCATCGTCGTAGGTCAGGTTTTCGTAATTCGAGATGCACCAGGTGCCCCAATCGCTGAGTTCGCCCGCAGCGCAAGGCTTAGCCCCTTTTGGCCGCGCGATGGGCGCGTTTTTGGTCTCGGTGTAGCAATGGGTGAATTCTTCAGTGGTGCGCCAGCCGGTCGGGCATCGCATCATGCCATCAGGCTTTTTAATCCTGCCGCCTGTGCCGCGCTCGGCTTCGGCGCTTGGCCCTTTGACATATTTGCGGGTGGTGCAGACGGCGTTATTCTGATTATCGACCCAATATCCGGGCGCACATTCCGTCCTTGTGTTGGTGCGGACATAGATGGCGGGCGTTGATGATGACCCCGCCGCAGCGGGCTTGCAGGTTCTGGGCGCACTGTCGGGGAACCAGCCAGACGGACAGCCGCCTGTTGGCATTGAAACGGTGCCGTTATTGCGCCCCTGAGCGTGTGCCGGAGGCGCGACCGCCAGCGAAGCACCGGCGAATATCATAAGCCCGGCGGCTGCGAGCATGGTCATTGATGAAAGTGAACGCATCGAATTTTCCCCTGATTGAAACGTAATCACAGATGGCTCCGGTAGTTCTGGGATCGCGCTGCTTGTCTGATTTGCATCAGAATAAAAATGCAAGGGCGCCGCATCGCGGCAGCGCCCCCGCAAGTGTTCCACGGGACCGGGTCGCAATTGACCCCGCGGATCTGGATCGAGCGCCGCAACCGGAGTGCAGTGCCCGAACTAGTTGGTAGAAATCTTGGGCAGCCGACGGCCAGCCCCACGATCACTACTTCTTGGTCGAGCACCACACGCGGTTGACCTCGAAGTAACCGTCCGCGCAGCTGTCCTTTTCCTTCTTGGAGTATATCTTGGGCGAAGTGCTGCCCATCGGTTCGCACAGCGCGGTGTTGCCATTCGGCGTGCGCCAACCCGACGGGCAGGCCACCGCGCGGTTCGGCTTTTCGACGATGTCCTGGTTCTGCCCCTGCGCGTTGGCGGGGGCGCTGAGGCCTGCCAGCGCAAGGCTGGCGACCAGTGCGATGTTGGTGAGGCTGAGTGCGCCGGCGATCAGCAGGCGGCGGCGGCTTTCATTGCGGGTCATCAGTCATTCTCCCTGTTGCGGTTACCCTTGTTGGCAACAGGATTAGGAGGATGGGCGGCGGGGCGGCATCCCATGCGCCATGGCTCCCATATCATGGGATGCGACCCAGCCGCCCGACGAATTGTGACAGGCGCGTATCCGCTTATTACTCCTAATATTGGCCGCTGCCTGATTTGGCCTCTTTTCAGATAAATGGCTTTGCGCCATTGCAGGCCCACAATCGGGGGGCCGTGTCATAAACAAAATGGGTGGATTTAACTGGGCTCAGCTGGGCAAGCTGCTGGCCGCCGTGTTGCTGGTGCAAGCGATCTACTGGCTGGCTATCGACCGGCCCCTGTTCCATGCGGATCCGGGCAAGGAACCGGACCTTGTAAACGTGCGCGATGTCGCGGTTGCTCGGCTGGCCGCGCCAAATTTTGCAGAGGCGGCAAACGCACGTTTCGAACCGGTCGAGCTGCCGTGGACATATTGCTGCGACACGGCCGTGTTTGCGGTTAAAATGACCTTCGTGCTTGATCGCGTGCCGGCAGATGGATTGGGGATTTTCCCCAACTTGCAGACTGACAACTTCAAGCTTGCTCTGAATGGATCGCCGATTGTCGTGCGCGGGCGCATGGAGCCGGGCAATCGCAGTTTTCACGGACAGGTCCGAACCCTGGTGCGGATGCCTTCGGGGTTGCTCAAGCCGGGCGCAAACACACTGACCTTCATAACCTTGCGTGCTGATTCCGAGGCAAGCCGCCCCCTCATTCCGAAATAATGCCGCCCCCGGATTCCGAGAAATAGTCGCCCCCGGATTCCGAGATGATGTCGCCCCCTTGCGGGGTGGGTCGGACCGGGATCGCCGGCAGGGTTATCGTCGCTCCTTTGGGTCTGTCCGAAGGAGTGAATGATGCCGGCGGGAAGGGTGAGTATGCGACGTGTCCGCGAGATGATGAGATACCGGTTCGAACAGGAGCTGGGATACAAGGCGATATCGCTGCGCGTGGGTGCGGTGCCCTCGACGGTGCGGGCGACCTTGAAGCGTGTCGCGGATGCGGGACTGAGATGGCCGCTGGACGAGACGCTCGGCGATGCTGCGCTGGAGGCATCACTCTACCGCGATGCGGGCAAGAAGACCGGCCACCGCCGCTGTCCCGAACCCGACTGGGCGCAAGTTCATCGCGAGCTGAAGCGCAAGCATGTCACGCTGCAGGTGTTGTGGGACGAGTATATCGCCGAGCATCCGACCGGCTATCGCTACAGCCGATTCTGCGACCTGTATCGCGGCTGGGCGATGAAGCTGCCGGTTACGATGCGTCAGAACCATGCGCCGGGTGACAAGCTGTTCGTCGATTATGCGGGCGACAAGATCGCGGTGGTGATCGACCGACTGACGGGCGAAGTGCGTGACGCGCATATCTTCGTGGCGGTGCTGGGGGCGTCCAGCCTGACCTATGCCGAGGGAAGCTGGACCGAGACGCTGCCCGACTGGCTGGCGGCGCACACGCGCGCGCTCGCAATGTTCGGCGGTGCGCCGGCGCTGTTCGTGCCCGACAATGCGAAGGTCGCGGTGATCAAGGCTTGTCTTTACGATCCGCAGGTCAACCGCAGCTATGCCGAGATGGCGGCGCATTACTACAGCACGGTGCTGCCGACGCGGCCGCGCCGCCCGCGCGATAAGGCAAAGGTCGAAGCTGCCGTGCTGATCGTCGAGCGCTGGCTGTTCGGACGCCTTCGGCGTCGGATCTTCTACAGCCTGGCCGAACTGAACGCCGCGATCGCCGGGTTGCTTGCCGAGTTGAACGATCGGCGCGTGCTGCGCCGGGTTGGGCAGACGCGTCGTCAGTTGTTCGAAGAGATCGACCGGCCCGCGCTGAAGCCGCTGCCAGCCGAGCCCTATGTCTACGCCGAATGGCGGCGCAGGCGCGCAGGACTCGATTATCACGTCGAGATCGAGCGGCATTATTACTCCGTCCCATACCGCTTCGCACGCGAGCCGATCGAAGCGCGGATCACCGCGGCGACCATCGAGCTGTTCCACAAGGGCGAGCGGATCGCCGCGCACATGCGCGGCTCGGGCAATGGCCGCCATACCACGATCCCGGAGCATATGCCCTCGTCGCACCGGCGCTTTGCCGACTGGACAGTAGAGCGGATCGCGCGCGATGCGACCGCGATCGGGCCATGTACGGCATTGCTGTGCGAGAAGATCCTCGTTGAACGGCGCCATCCCGAGCAGGGCTTCCGGGCCTGTATGGGCATCATGCGCATGACGCGCAGCTTCGGTGCCAAGCGGATCGAAGCGGCTTGTTCGCGCGCGCTCGATATCGGTGCGCTCACCTACGGCTCGGTCAGATCGATCCTCGACAAGAACCTCGACCAGATCCCGTCATCGCCTCCGGTTGAGAGCCCGCCGGTCGATCATCCCAACATCCGGGGCTCACGCTATTATCACTGAAAGGAACACGACGATGCTCGCACATCCGACGCTTGATCGGCTGAACGAAATGGGCCTGGCCGGTATGGCCAGGGCGTTCGACGAACTTGCCACCAATGCCGAAGCGGATCGGCTTACCCATCCCGAATGGCTGGCACTCCTCCTCGATCGCGAATGGGGCGTCCGTCACGATCGCAAGCTTGCCGCCAGGCTGCGGTTCGCCAAGCTGCGCCATCAGGCCTCGCCCGAGGACATCGATTATCGCAAACCCCGCGGGCTCGACCGCGCGCTGGTCGTGAAGCTCGTGGTCGGCGACTGGATCGCCGCCCACGACAATCTGGTCATCACCGGACCCACCGGGGTCGGTAAGAGCTGGCTTGCCTGCGCGCTTGGTCACAAGGCCTGCCGCGACGATCGCTCGGTGCTCTATCAGCGCGTCCCCAAGCTGTTCACCAGCCTCGCGCTTGCCCGCGGGGATGGTCGTCACGAACGCTTGCTGCGAAAGCTCGGCGGCGTGCAGCTACTCATCCTCGACGACTGGGGCCTGGAGCCGCTCGACGCACTCGCGCGCCACGATCTGCTCGAGATCCTCGAAGAACGCTACGGGCGGCGCTCGACGATCGTTACCAGCCAGCTGCCCATCGCCAGTTGGCATCAGGTGATCGCGGATCCGACCTATGCCGACGCGATCCTCGATCGCCTCGTCCACAACGCCCATCGGCTCGACCTCGATGGCGATAGCATGCGGCGTGCGAAAACCAGCCAGATCGCTTGACGTAAGCACCGAACGAAACAACAACGATCATTGCCGACAAGGCCCCGCTTCCGGGGGGCGACATCATCTCGGAATCAGGGGGCGCGATCATCTCGGAAACGGGGGGCGACTTCGTCGGAATCAGCACCTTGCGCGACGGGTTTCCCTATACCGATGTGTACGAACCCAAAATCGCCGTTTACGCCGCCCTAGAACAGTATACCGCTCGCCAATTGTTCCTCGCGTCGTCCTTCTACCTTCTCACTGGCGGGTTGCTCGGCCTGCTCGGCCTGATTGCGACGATTATGATGTTTCGATCGGACGACTGGCGCTTTGCTGCCTGGCTCAGTCTGCTGTGTGCCGGATTTGTGGCCAATGCGGGCTATTATCTGTGGCTTGATCCGCCGATCGATGGTTGGGGCCGAATGGTAGCGTTCTTTGCGATCTACCAGTTGATCCCGGCTGCGATGCTGTGTTTCGTCGATAGCTGGACGGGCCGGCCCGTGCCATGGCTGCAACCGATTACGATAGCTGTCTATGTGGCTGCGATGGCGGTAATCGCCTGGCATATCTATCGCGTGCCCATGCCCGAAGGCTTCGATGTGCCAGCCATGATCTGGGTGTGGTATCTGGGCGCGTCGGCGATGGCGGTGGTTGCGCGGCTCGCCTGGCACTTTGCCACACAAGCTGAGGATCGCCTGCTGGAAAGTGCCCTGATGACGGTAATTGCGGCAGCATTGCTGATGGATGCCGCTTTGGAATGGTTTCCCGAACTGCAATTGCCGGGGGACAATGTCGGAAATTCCGCCGTCTTCTTGTTGCTGGCGATGACAGCGGCGTTCCTCACCCGCAATTTTCGGCTGTTCCAGTCGCAAGGAGCGTTGAATGCGATGCTTCAAGAGAAGGTCACACGGCGCGAATCCGAACTGGCCGAGGCGGGTTTGCGCGAACAGGCACTGGTGCGCGCGCAGGCCCATGACGAGGAACGCCGCCGGATCATGCGCGATCTGCATGATGGCCTCGGCAGCCAGTTGATGACGATGATGCTGACCGCAAGGCTGGGCGAGGCCGATCCGCCCAAGGTTGCCGAAGGTCTGCAAAGCGTGATCGACGAGATGCGTCTGATGGTGGACTCGATGGATTCGGTGGGCGAATCCCTCGAATCCGCGCTCGCCACTTTCCGCGCACGCATCCAACCACGGATCGAAGCGGCGGGCTTTGCCTTCCGCTGGCACCAGCCCGCCACGCTGGATGCCCCCGATCTTGGCCCGCGCGATGTGTTGCAGGTTTTCCGGATCATGCAGGAAGCGGTCACCAACGCGCTCAAACATTCGGGTGGGAGCGAGATCGCGGTCGAGGTAGCGGCTCATACCGATGGCGCGGTCGCTATCACCATTGCCGATAATGGCTCCGGCGGCGCGGAAGCGGGGGATGCGGGCCGCGGCCTCGCCAATATGCGTGTCCGCGCAAGGGCATTGGGGGCCGATTATGCGGTGCAATCCGAACCCGGCAAAGGCACGCGCATCACGCTTGGCCTGCTCCAGCCTGCCTGATGTCCGCATCCCATGATTTTGCTCCCGGTATAGGATGTGCGCCTATGCGTGCGGCTGATAGATTTTCGGCATGACGACACCTTCGCCCAGCGCGCCCGTCCGCATCGCAATCATCGAGGATGAGCCGGCGGTGCGTCGCTATTTCATGCAGATCATGGGAATGGCGGAAGGGTACGATGTGATCGCCATAGCCCCGGACCTTGCAACAGGCCGCAGGCTGATCACCCTGGCACCCGATCTGTTCCTGATGGATATCGGCCTGCCCGACGGGAACGGCTATGATCTGGTGCCCGAAATCAAGGCGGGGTGCGCGGCCAAGGTGCTGATCATCAGTTCCTTCGGGGACCGCGAAACGGTGGTGAAGGCCCTTTCTGCGGGTGCAGATGGCTACCTGCTCAAGGACAGCACGCCGCAGCAAATCCTTGATGGCATCGGGATCACACTGGATGGCGGCGCGCCGGTCAGTCCGGCGGCGGCAGTCTATTTGCTAGATCTGCTGCGCGCTCCTACACCTTCATCGCAAGCCGAGCCTGCGGGTGATGCAGATGCCCGGCTCACTCAGCGCGAGACCGAATTGCTGCGCGCATTTGCTGAGGGCAAGAGCTACAAGGAAGCCGCACGCGCGCTGAGTATCTCACCCCACACAGTCGGCACCCACGTCAAGGCGATCTACCGTAAACTTGAAGTCAACTCGCGCAGCGATGCAGTCCGGCAAGCGTTCCGCAGCTAACGGAGAGTACTTTCTTACGCGTCAGTAGTTTCAATGCGGACACGTAAATCCAGGTGTTCGTGATCGGGGCGGTCTCACAACGTTGAGCGTCAGTGGCAGACCTCGGATCACCGCCGTTCCCATGCCGGCCAGGGTAATATCGGGTCCTCGGCGCCAACGGGGAGCCGATCACTCAAATTTCAGTGTTTTCTGCAAGGGCCAGCGCGTCCTCCACGTCGATCCCGAGATAACGCACCGTATTCTCGATTTTGCTATGACCGAGAAGTATCTGGACCGAGCGAAGGTTGCCGGTCGCCCTGTAAATGATCGACGTCTTGGTTTGCCGAAGCGAGTGTGTGCCATATTCGCTTCGCATTAAGCCAACTGCGGCGCGCCATTCATCGACACGCCGAGCATACTGGCGGGTGCTGAGATGCCCACGGTGATCGATCCGGCTCGGGAAGACGTAGTCGTCCACAGTGCCACCCCGGCGTTCAAGCCATGCCAGCAGACTGGCCCGGGCGTCCGGCAACAGTTCGAACTGAACTGGTCGCCTGTTTTCTGCTGCATCACAATTGCGCGCGTTCGGATCTGACCGCCGCTGACGATGTCGCCGATCTTATCGGCGACCGACACCACAGCCGACCAGCGCGAAGGATAATCGCCCTCGTGATCCAATATCATCCGCGCCGCTCGGGCGCGAAGCCCGGGTGAAAACTTGTTCGTTGTCTTGCTCATACAGGCTCCGCATTCTCAGGAGTTGGAGCCTCCGACAATCCCGGTGCGGTTCAAACAAAGATTTTCGCCGGTTTTGCAAACGAGCAAACAAAACGTTCCGCACCGAGCAACTGCCCGACGACGTCATTCACCCTTTCGCGCTCGTTTACACCGCAGGTGGAATGGCTGAACGACTAAATGTGTTACCTCCGAGCGACCGGAAGCCTCCGTCAGTCTGGCGTATCTTCAAGGGATATATGAGCACTCGGCCGAAGTTGCCGACCGCTCGGTCGATCCTGACCGAACTGGCCTCCCGTCACGACGTGCTGAACATCAACGAGGTGGATCCGGCCATGGGTAAGGCCGAGCTCGAGAACGCTCCCGCCTTTATCAGGCTCCTGAAGAACGGAACGCGGGAGCTCTGGGTGACGACCGGGCAGAAGAAGGAAGGTTTCGATTGGGCGACCTTCGAGAAACTCCCTGACTACGGCCATTGGCATTGCGGCAAAGACGAAAAGGGCCGCGATGGTGCCAAGAGGGTCATCGGCGGCTGGAAGGATGCCCGTGTCGTGCGATTTCGTCTGCCCTGATCGACGCCGCGGCGGCGGGCTATCCCCTCATGAGGGCCCGTCGTACGCGCCCAAGTACCGTGCCCAGGCCTCCATCAATTCGCGTCGACGCTCGATTGCGGTCCGGCACCGATATGAAGCCTCGACCTTGTTCGGAATGCCATGCGCTAACGCGTGCTCGATCAACTCGCGAGGGAAGTCGGTATCGTCCCCACACCAGTCGCGGAAGGTCGATCGAAAGCCGTGGGTCGTCAGATCGCCTCGGCCCATCCGGCGCAGCAACATTGCCATCGCCATGTTGGACCGGGCGACGCCCCCCACCGCGAAGACCCGCTGATCAGGCGCGGACTCAACCGACCGCAGTCTCCCAAGCAGCTCGACCGCAGCGGCTGATAGGGGAACGCTATGGGCCTTGCCGCCCTTCATTCGCTGCCCGGGAACGAGCCAGATCGCAGTGTCGAGGTTGATCTCGCCCCAAACCGCCCCGAGCGCTTCGCCAGAGCGTGCGGCGGTGAGGATCACGAATTCGAGGCAGCGCGCCGCGAGCGCCTCCCGCGCCCGCAGCTGCGCCCAGAACGATGGTGCCTCCTCCCAAGGTAGCGCTGCATGGTGGCCGCGTCGCACGTTTTTCTGCGATGGCAGCAGGACCGCCAGGTGACCTTTCCAGGCCGCTGGGTTGGCCGAGTCCTGGGATCGCAGACCCTGCGCTTTGGCTGCGTCCAGAACCTTCTCGATACGGCCGCGCAGGCGCTTGGCCGTTTCCGCCTTAGTCAACCAGATCGGCGAAAGCACCGCCTGCACGTCTGGCGTGTCAATTTCATGGACCGGTTTTTTCGAAAGCGCGGCAGCGTGGTCGCGTAGGCTCTGCCGCCATTGCTGCCGATGGACCGCGTTCTTCCAGCCATCTTCGACGCTGACGATGTAGGCCTCGGCGAAGGCGCCGAACGTCACAGGCGCGGGGCTTGCGAGGCCAGCCGACGAGAGGCTTGCACCGCCGTCCTTGTCGGCCGCCAGCCTGAGCGACTGGCCGTCGGCAAGGCGCTGCCTGATCGACGCCGCACGCTGGCGCGCTGCGGCCAGGGAAACGACCGAAAACAGGCCAAGCGCCAACTCCTCCTGTTTGCCGTTGTTAGTCGTTCGAAACACCCAGGTGCGCGTTCCGGCGGCGGTGATGCGCAGGTAGAGGCCGCCGCCATCGGCAAGCCGTCCGGGCTTTTTCGTCGTTTCCACTTGCCGAGCAGTAAGGCGATGAAGCGAACTGGCCATGTCCACGCCCTACCATTATGTCCACGCTCGTGTCCACGTTCTGTATTGGCTTTGAGCTAACCCACACGGACATGGGCGGGCAGAAGATAGCCTAGTAAGGTAGGATAATCGGCGTAAAAGCGGGACTTTACTGGCCTGTAACGATCCTCTACGGACGCGTGCGGGCATCGAAGCTCTGCGGACACTCTCTCCGCCAAAACGACCAGCCTATTCGAGCTCGGCGTTCGCGCCCACGAGCTTCGCGAAGGCCGCATCGTCGAGCGGATATTCGAACTGGCAACCGGCTTCGAAATCGTCGGCCCAGACGATCGTCGCCATGACATGACCCAGCCGGGGCAAGGTCAGCCAGATCGACGCGCCCTTCTCCAGCGGCGAATAGGTGTGGAGTCTGGCGCCGTGCAGCGACACGTTGGTCACCTTGCACAAGGCGCGATCGAGCCCGCCCCTGCCCAGCTTCGCGTCGAGCGAAGTCGGCGTGCGCCGACTGCGGCGACGATCGGGTTTGGGAGCGGGTTCGAATTCAGCGGCGATCATGGGATATCCCTTCCCGCGCATCTCGCGAGAAGGAAATCCTAGGCCGCTATCGCTAACGCGCCGTTAACGACGCGCGAGATGCTTACTTCTTGCCGATCGACGACATTGCGCCGAAACGCTTGTTGAAGCGTGCGACCTGACCGCCAGCATCGAGCATCGTGCCACGCCCGCCGGTCCAAGCCGGATGCGCCAGCGGATCGATGTCGAGCGTCATGAGATCGCCTTCCTTGCCCCACGTGGTGCGGGTCTGGAACTGCGTGCCGTCGGTCATCTGCACCGTGATGGTGTGATAATCGGGGTGAATGCCTTTTTTCACGTCTAATTCTCCGAAAAGCCGCTGGTTACCGACCAGCAGCGAAGGCGCGGCCCTTATCAGAGGGCCGCGCATCACGCAACTCTTGTCCGTCTCAACCCGCCTTGGGCGGATCGGCGATCATCGCGGTAAAGTTCGCCTCGGCGGCGAGTTGATCGTCGATCGTGGCGCGCCCAGCAAATTTGCAGACGCTAGAACGCTTCTGCACGAATTCGACCTCAAGCTTCAGCAGCACGCCAGGCTCGACCGGCTTGCGGAACTTCGCCCCGTCGATCGCCATGAAGTAGACGAGCTTGCCGGAACCCGCGAGCCCGAGCGATTCGACCGCCAGGATTCCCGCCGCCTGCGCCATCGCCTCGACGATCAGCACGCCGGGCATGATCGGACGCCCCGGGAAATGCCCTTGGAAAAACTGCTCGTTGATCGTCACCGCCTTGATCGCAGTGATCGACCGGTCGAGGATAAGTTCCTCGACCCGGTCGACCAACAGCATCGGATAGCGATGCGGCAGCGCCGCCATGACCCGCCCGATATCGAGCGGGCCAAGCGCGCCACGGTCCTCAGTCTCGCTCACCAGCGACGGCTCAGCGGCCAACGGGTGGCTTGGCAGGCGCAGGCTTAGCGCCCGGTGCAGCCGGCGCGCCGCCAGCAGCCTGTGCCTGCGCACGACGCACAGCCGCCAGATAGACGAGCTGCTGGAATTGCTGCTGCAACTGCAGCGTCTGCTGGCTCGGCTGATAGCCGGCTGGCGGGGTGACCGGCACGGTCGGCGCCGCGGCATCCAGCGCCGCTCGGATGTCGTTGGTCACATCGACCGCAGGCGCGTTAAATTGAACCGTGCCGGCCGACAGCAACAGGCTGATCTTCTTGGCATCGACGACGGTCTTCACCGCAGCCGAATAGCGCTGCGAAATCTGCTCGATCGCGTAGGCCTGCGCGAGCGTTGCCGGCCCGCTCAGGCGTGTCGCGTCGGCCTGTCCAGCCTTCTGCGCGGCTTCGAGCTTGGCGAGGATCGGACTGTTAGAACGCTGCGCCGCAGCGATCTCATCATCCGACAGACGCTTGTCCTTGTTCAGGTCGAGCGGCGCGCCGATCGTTGCAAGCTCGGCCTGCAAAGCGGTCTGGCGAGCGTTGGCCTGGTCCAACTGCGTCTTGTAGGTCGTGCCGATCGTCTGATTGGCGGCATCAAGCGCCTTTGCGGTCAGGATCACGGTTTCCGGATCGGAAATCGCCACGCCGCCGACCTGTGCCTGGGCCGTGCCCGCGATCAGAAAAGCGGGCGCAATCACTGCACAGCCGAGCAGGAATGTCTGATACGTCTTCATTAGAACTGTGTCCCTACGTTGAAAGTGAGAAGTTTGGTGTCGTCGCCTTTGTCCTTGAGCAAGGCATAGGCAAGATCGATGCGCAACGGCCCGAATGGCGAGTTCCAGTTGACGCCGCCACCGACCGAAATGCGCGGCCGCGGCGAATCACCGGCAAAGCGCTCGAGGAACGGCGCGGTCGAATTTGTATAGACTGTGTTGACCGAAGTGCCGACGCAAGACCCACCGACCGTGGAGGCGTAGCCGACCGGGCAGGTTGTTATCTGACCCGGGTTGGTCGCGTCGATGTTAGGCACGGTGTAGAAGGGCTGGCCGTTGCTTGCGAGGACCGGGGTCACCAGCGGCTGGACGACGCCGTTAATGGTCGGGAAGCAGTTGGCGGTGGTGGTACCCGAACAGATTCCGATCGTGGGCAGCGGACGAGTGATGCCGAACAGCGCACCCGCCTGAACATAGATCGATGGCCGCAAGCCCAATTCGCGCGCGCCCGATGGCAGCGGAATTTCCAGCTCGAGTTTGCTGAGATAATAGGCCCGCCCGCCCAACGCGTCGTCAACGAACTGGTTTCGGTCCGTGAGCAGCGTCTGGTTCCCGGCCGCGTCGGTCGTATAATTGATGCGCTGGACGCGCGGGCCGACGCCGCGGATGTCGAACCCGCGGAAATCTGGCTCGCCGAGGTAGAAACGGTCGGTAATACGAACCTTGTCGACCCCGACGCCGCGGCTCTTCTCCAGCGAGCGGATATAGCCACCTTCAACGTTCAGCGACGCAATGAAGCCGCTCCCGATATTGACGAATTTCGACCCTTCGAACTTGGTGCGGATATATTTCACGTCGCCGCCAAGACCGGCGAAATCCTGGCTGACGATCGCGCGCTGTCCAGCCGTCGGACGAAGACGGCTGTTAAGGCTGTCATAGATAAGCGAGTAACCAACCGATGACGTCACGCGGTTGCCGATTGCGTCGCACAAATAGCGCCCGGCCTTGATTGGGTCGCACGAGAGCACGCCGCTGACCGGATCCGGCGAGAAATAGGAGTTCTGGTCGAGGCCAACCTGATCGTAAGACAGGCCATACCGCGCGGCCAATTGGACATATTCGGTCAGCGGCACGCCCGAGCGAATCTGGAACCCGGTCGATACCTGGCTATACGTCGTTTGGCGCTGATTACCGACAAAGTTGAACGCGTTGTAATCACGCCGGAAAATGTCACCGCCGATCGCGATGTTCTTGTCGAAGAGATAAGGTTCGGTGAAGCCCAGTTCGACCGACTTGGAATATGTCGAATAATTCACGCTCGCACGCAATTCCTGGCCCTTGCCGCGGAAGTTGCGCTGCCGGATCGAAGCCTGGATGATGAATCGCTCGAGGCTCGAAAAGCCTGCCGATAGCGATAGCTCACCGGTCGATTTTTCCTCAACGTCGGCGGTCAACACGACGCGATCTGGCGCCGACCCTTGCGTCTGCTTGATCTCGAACTTGTCCTGGAAGAAGCCCAGCGAGTTAATGCGGTCCTGCGAGCGCTTGACCTGGAAGCTGTTGAACGCATCGCCTTCTGCCAGGCGGATTTCGCGGCGGATCACCTTGTCCTGCGTCTGGGTGTTGCCGTTGACGTCGATCCGCTCGATGTACGACCGCTTCGCTTCGGCGATGTGGAAGTTGAGTCCCATCGTCAGCGTTTCTTTGTCACGCGCATAGTCCGGGTTAACGTCCGTAAACGCATAGCCAAACAGGCCGGCAGCTTCGCTCAGCGAATCGATCGAGGTCTCGACCCTCTTAGCATCGTACCAATCGCCCTTCTTGATACCCAGGTTGGCCGCGAGCCGCTTATTGTCGAAATCGCGAATGTCGCTGTCGACGGTCACGTCACCAAATTTGTAGCGATCCCCTTCTTCCACCACATAGGTGATGATGAAGTCCTTTTTGTCGGGTGTCAGCTCCGCGACCGCCGAGGTCACACGGAAATCGGCATATCCCTCGGTCAGATAGAATTGCCGCAACTTCTGCTGGTCGTACGCCAGACGGTCCTGATCGTAGCTGGTGTTCGAGCTGAGCAAGGTGGTCAGGCGCGCTTGCTTGGTCGCCATCTGCTCGCGCAGCTTGTTGTCGGAATAGACCGTGTTGCCGAGAATGTTGATCTGGCGGACCTTGGACTTCGGTCCCTCCGAAACTTCGAAAATGACGTCGACGCGATTCTGGTCGAGGTTGACCATCTTCGGTTCGACCACAGCGGCAAAGCGGCCCTGACGGCGATAGAGCTCGACGATCCGCGCAACATCCTGGCGGACGGCGGTACGTGTGAAGATCTGGCGGGGGGCGAGTTTCACCTCCTTCTTGATCTTATCTTCCTTCAGGCGCTTGTTGCCCTCGAAGATCACGCGGTTGATGACCGGATTCTCGCGCACACGCAGGATGATGTCGCCGCTTTCGACGCCGCTGATCGTTACGTCTGCGAAGAGATCGCTTGCGATCAGATCCTTGAGCGCCTGATCGAGCGTCTCGTTGGTATAGGCCTGACCGCTGCGCAGCTTGGTATAGGACAGCACCGTCTCGGGTTCGAGCCGCTGCGATCCCTCGACGCGCAGTGTCTTGATCGTGCGGGTAACGGGGGCAGCGACCGGAGCCGGAGCGGGGGCCGGCGCCTGCGCGGCGGGAGCGGTCGGTTGACCGGTGGTCTGCGCGAACGCAGCCACGGGCAGGCCTGCCAGCATCGAGCCGGTAAGCAGCGCGGCGGTGGCCCGCGCTCCGAAATTCGAAACCTTGATCGCTGTCACATCCCACCCCAAGTCGGAGAAAATTCCGCGTGGCCGAAAACTATTGGCCCGCCCTGCCTTACCTGCGTCAACCGATCAACCCGCGCAGGGTCGTCCATAGGCCAAACGCGCCGAGATCGTTGAACGTCACCGTCACCATCAGCGCTAAGATCGCCGCCAAACCGCCGCGGAACGCCCATTCCTGGACATGCGGCGGTACGGGCCTGCGCCGGATCGCCTCGATCGCATAGAAAAAGAGGTGACCGCCATCCAGCAGTGGGACTGGCAACAGGTTGATGAATCCCAGATTAATCGAAATCATCGCGATGAACCAAATGAGGTAGGGCGTGCCCAAACTCAGCGTTTCGCCCGACATCTTGGCGATCCGTAGCGGCCCGCCCAGTTCCTCGACCGACCGCCGGCCAGAAATAATCTGGCCGAGCCCGTCGACCGTACCTTGCAACGCCTCAACCGTCGCCCGCACGCCGGCCGCCGGTGCCTCGATCAGGCCGACTTTGCGCAGCGCGGGCGCGCCCGGGGAGATCCCAAGGCGACCGATTTTGGATTCGTTGCCGAAGCGGTCCTTCTGCGTCAGCGCACCGATCGTCACATCGATCTGCACCGGCTGTCCGTTCCGCAGCAGCGATACCGCGACCCGCTCGTTCGGGCGCATGAGGGTGAAGCTCGCGAGATCGGAAAAGGTCGCGACATCGCGACCGCCAAGGGACGTTATCCGATCACCGGGCTGAAGCCCCGCCACTGCCGCGGCGCTGCCCGGCTGAACACCGCCGATCGTGGCGGGCGTGGCGTCCACGCCGTACGCCATCGCCATTCCGCCCAGTACGACGATCGCGATCATAAAGTTCATCACCGGTCCCGCCGCGACAACGATCGCGCGCTGCCACACCGGGCGCCCCTGCAGGCTGCGCGCGCGCTCCTCGGGCGGCAATTCCAGCCACGCCGGATCGGGCACGCTTGCGGGGTTCAGGTCACCAGCGAATTTCACATAGCCGCCGAGCGGCAAGGCGCTGAATTTCCACCGTGTGCCGCTTTTGTCGGTCCAGCCGAACACTTCCGGGCCGAAGCCGATCGAAAACGCATCGATCTTCACGCCGAACCAGCGGCCGGCAAGATAATGACCCATCTCATGCAAGAAGATGAGCGGCCCGATCACCAGCGCGAACGCCAGGATCGTCAGAAATAGGCCGGGGGATTGGCTCAAGCGACGGTATCCTTCAAAAACGCCCCGTTGCGAACCGCGATCTGCCGCTGCGCATGCTCCCGCGCTTCGGTATCGACCGCAAGGACATCGCCCAATGTCCCCGGCGCGGCCGGATCGTATGCCGACAGCGTATCTTCGACGATTGCGGCAATTTCGAGGAAGCCGATCTGACCTGCGAGAAAAGCTGCGACGGCGATCTCATTCGCAGCGTTCAGAATTGCCGGTCGCGCGCCCCCTGCATTGAGGGCATCGCGCGTCAACCGGATCGCGGGGAAGCGCACCGGATCGGGTGCCTCGAAGTCGAGCCGACCGACCGCGACCAGATCGAGCGGGGCCATCGGCGTCGCCATCCGGTCGGGCCAGGCGAGACACGAGGCGATCGGCACGCGCATGTCGGGCGGCCCCAATTGCGCGAGCGTCGACCCATCGACATATTCGACCAGCGAATGGATGACCGATTGCGGGTGGATGACGATTTCGATTGCGTCATGCGCGACCGGAAACAGCCGCGCCGCCTCGATCAGTTCGAGCCCCTTGTTGAACAACGTTGCCGAATCGACCGAAATCTTCGCGCCCATCGACCAGTTCGGGTGCGCGACCGCGCGATCGGCCTTCATCCCGCGCATTTCCTCGGTCGAGAACGTGCGGAACGGCCCGCCGCTGCACGTGAGGATGATGCGGCGCACACGTTCCGGCCGGCTCGCGTCGAAGCATTGGAAAATCGCATTATGCTCCGAATCGGCCGGCAGCAGCGTCGCGCCCGACGCCCGCGCCGCCGCCAGTACGACTTCTCCGGCCGAAACCAGCGGTTCCTTGTTTGCGATGATGACGGTTTTGCCACCCGCAATCGCCGCCATCGTCGGTTCCAACCCGGTGCATCCGACAATCGCCGCCATCGTGATGTCCGCATTGAGGCTCGCGGCCTCGATCACGGCCGCGCGCCCGCCAGCGCACCGGGTGGCGGTGCCGGCAAGCGCCGCTTGCAGCGCGGCCAGACAGCTTTCGTCGGCTACCACCGCCAGCTTTGCGCGGGTCCGGATCGCCGCCGCGGCGAGGCGCGCGACATCGCAGTTTGCCGTCAGCGCGAGAACCTCAAACCGGTCCGGCTCGCGCTCGACCAGGTCGAGCGTCGATGTGCCGATCGAACCCGTCGCCCCCAAAATTGTAATCGACTTCATCGGAACTGTCTTCACCACCAATAGAATTTTGGCAACAGCACCAGCAAAGCCGCGACTGGTGCGACCGGCACCAGCCCGTCGAGCCGGTCGAGCACACCGCCATGCCCCGGCAACACTGTCCCGCTGTCCTTGACCCCGGCTTGCCGCTTCAGCCAGCTTTCGTACAAATCGCCGCCTTGCGCCAGCACCGCGAGCGCTGGAGTCGCCAGCGTCAGGCGCAAAGCCAGGCCGAAGCGATAGTGCATGAACGCGGCGAACAGGCTGGCCAGCAACACGCCGCCTGCCAGGCCTGCCCAGGTCTTGTTCGGGCTGACCGACGGCGCAAGCTTTGGCCCGCCGATCAGACGCCCGGCGGCATAGGCCCCGATATCGCACGCCCATACCAAGGCGAGCGCCCAGATCGTGAAGACGATCCCCTCTTCCTGCCGCCGGAGCAGCAGCAACGCCATGATCGGCAGCCCGACATAGAAAATCCCGCGCGCAAGGCCGCTCAGCCGGGTCGTGATGACGACGAAGAAGGCAGCGCCCGCCAACAAGCCGAGCGCGAAGAAGCCCGGACCTACGCCCAGCATCGGCATCATTGCCGCCAGCGGGACCGACAGCGCATATTGCGACAGTCGCTTCGTGGACGCCGGGGTCGCGTGCAGGTCGGCCCACTCGCCCATCATCACGATTCCGAGCACCACGCACAACATCCAGAACGGAATACCGCCGAACCACACCGCCGCCAGCGCAACCGCGATCAACGCGATCCCGACCAGCACACGCAGCATCAGATTGGACATACCTTTTGGCGGCAATGGCGAGATCACAGACCGCCGAACCGCCGTTGTCGTTGCCCAAAGGCCGCGATCGCTTGCGCCAGCGTATCGCTGTCGAATTCAGGCCACAGCGTATCGACGAACAGCAATTCGGCATAGGCTGCCTGCCACAACAGGAAATTGGATAGCCGAACCTCACCCGAGGTGCGGATGAGCAAATCCAGCGGGGGCAAATCGCGCGTTTCCAGCTCACTCTCAAACAAGGCCGCGTCGATCGTCGCCGGATCGAGCACCCCGTCGCGCGCGCGTTCGGCCATCCGTCGCGCCACCGCCGCAATCTCTGCCTGCGCACCATAGTTGAGCGCAATCACCAGGATAGGCCCGTCATTCACGGCAGTACGCGCGACCGCATTATCGATCAACTCGACCAGATCGGGGCTGAAACGGCGGTAGTCCCCAATGATGCGCAACTGAACGTTGTCGCGCACCAATTCGTCGAGATCACTCCGGATGAACAGCCGCAGCAACCCCATCAGGTCGCTCACCTCTTCCTCGGGTCGCCGCCAATTCTCGCTCGAAAAAGCATAGAGCGTCAGCGCCTCGATCCCGAGCGCGCGGGCTGCTCGCGCGACGCGCCGGACGGCTTCTATTCCCTGGCGGTGACCAGCAAGGCGCGGCAAATGGCGCTTTTTCGCCCAGCGTCCATTACCATCCATGATGATCGCGACATGGCGCGGGAGCGGTTGGGCCCCGCACGCTGTCGCAATCACCGGATCGGCGACCGGGGCGGCAAACGGCCTCACTTGCCGAGGATTTCCTTTTCCTTGGCGCTCGCAGCGGCATCGATCTCGCCGATCGTCTTGTCGGTCAGCTTCTGGACTTCGGTTTCGAGCTTCTTGCGCTCATCCTCGCCGAACAGGCCCTTTTTCTCGTCGATCTTGAGCGAATCCATCCCGTCGCGGCGCACGTTGCGTGCCGCGATGCGGGCTTCCTCGGCATATTTGCCGGCGAGCTTGGCCAGTTCCTTGCGGCGCTCCTCGGTCAGATCGGGGATCGGCAGACGCAGCGTCGTACCGTCGACGATCGGGTTGAGGCCAAGCCCAGCCGAACGGATAGCCTTGTCGCACGGGCCGACATTGCTCTTGTCCCACACCTGCACCGACAGCATGCGCGGCTCGGGCGCCGATACGGTCGCGACCTGGTTGAGCGGCATTTGCGCGCCGTACACCTCGACCGTCACCGGATCGAGCAACGAGATCGAGGCGCGACCGGTGCGCAAGCCCTGGAGATCGCCCTTCAGCGCCTCCACACTGCCTGCCATACGGCGTTCGAGATCGGCCTTTTCGTAAGCGGCCATGTTCAGTCTCCTGTGCTGTGCTGGACGGTCGTCGAAACGCCCTCACCCCGCAAAACCGCGGCAAGATTGCCGGATTCGCGGATGTTGAACACGACGATTGGGATATTGTTGTCGCGGCACAAGGCGATCGCACTTGCATCCATCACCTTGAGGTCCTGCGCGAGGACAGTGCCGTAACTGACGGTGTCAAAACGCTTTGCCGTGGGGATTAGCTTCGGATCGGCATCATAGACACCATCGACCGAAGTGCCCTTGAACAACGCGTCGCACTTCATTTCCGCGGCCCGCAAAGCGGCACCGCTGTCGGTCGTGAAAAACGGGCTTCCGACGCCTGCGGCAAAGATCACGATACGCCCTTTTTCCAAATGCCGTTCGGCACGGCGGCGGATGAAGGGCTCGCAGACCGAGGCCATCGGGATGGCGGATTGCACGCGGGTCTCGACGCCGATCTGTTCGAGCGCGTTCTGCACCGCGAGCGCGTTCATCACGGTGGCGAGCATGCCCATATAATCGCCGGTCGCGCGGTCCATCCCGCGCGCCGCGCCGGAAATGCCGCGGAAAATGTTGCCGCCACCCACGACGACGCACAATTCATACCCTTGCGCCTTCACGTCAGCGATTTCGGCGGCGACGCGGGCGATAACATCGGGGTCGATCGACAGGCCAGAGCTGCCCATCAGGACTTCGCCCGATAATTTCAGTAGGATACGTTTGTAGCGGGGGTCGGTCACAGGGATCCAAATTGCTGAAGGTGGGCGGCGGGGACCTTATCGGGCGCGTTCGCGGATTGGAAGCGTGGAAACCGTGCAGATCACGGTGCGCCGATGCGATACCTTCTTGATGCGACAAGGGCCGCACCTCACGGCACGGCCCTTGTTCATTACGAGAGGGACGATCAGGCGACCGGCTGTGGCACGCCCGAGGCTGCTGCAACTTCGGCGGCGAAGTCGCTCGTTTCCTTCTCGATGCCTTCGCCAAGCTGGAAACGAACATAGTCCTTGAGCTCGATCGATTTGCCGGCGGCCTTGGCGGCATTGGCGACGACGTCCGAAATCTTGGTCTTGCCGTCCATCACCAGCAACTGGCTAACGAGCGCATTTTCCTTGCAATATTTCGCAATCGCACCGTCGACCATCTTGGCGACGATGTCAGCGGGCTTGCCGCTCTCCGACGCCTTTTCGGTCGCGATCGCACGCTCGCGCGCGACAATCTCGGGGTCGAGGCCGTCTTCGTTGAGCGCCAGCGGGAAGGCCGCCGCGATGTGCATGGCGATCTGCTTGCCGAGCGGCAGCAGCACGTCATGATCGGCATCGCTCTCAAGCGCGACCAGCACGCCGATCTTGCCGAGCCCAGGGGCCGCCGCGTTGTGGATGTACGGAATGACCGCACCCTGCGTCACTTCGAGCCGCTTGGCGCGACGCAAATTCTGGTTCTCGCCGATCGTCGCGATGTTGTTGGTAAGGATTTCCTCGACGGTCTTTGCGCCGAGATGCGCCGCCTTGATCGTGTCCATGTCATCGCCCAGCTCGAGCGCGACCGAGGTCACGTCGCGGACAAAGGTCTGGAACTGCTCGTTCTTCGCGACGAAATCGGTCTCGGAATTGACCTCGACCGCAGCGCCCTTGGTGCCCGACACTTCGACGCCGATAAGCCCCTCGGCCGCGGTGCGGCTGGACTTCTTGGCGGCGGCGGCAAGGCCCTTGGCGCGGAGCCAATCCATCGCTGCCGTCATATCGCCGGCGGCTTCGGTCAGCGCCTTCTTGCAATCCATCATGCCCGCGCCGCTCTTCTCGCGCAGGTCCTTCACTGCTGCTGCCGTGATCTCGGCCATGTCAAAATCCTTCTATCTGGAAAAAACGCATATAGGCGGAGCGGGGCCTCAGCCCTACCCCGCCCACATGTCAGTTCGGCGACGCTTATGCGTCGATCTGGCGCTCGGCCTCTGCAACCATTTCGGCCTGCAGGGCGGCATCGGTTGCTGGCGTGATTTCAGCGGCTGGCGCTTCCGGCGCGACCGTCAGCGCTTCCTCGGCTGGCGGCGCTTCCATCGAACCAATGTCCTGCTTGCGGGCAAGCTGCTCGTTGCCGCCGCGGGTCGCGGCGATCGCGATCGCTTCGCAATACAGGCGGATCGCGCGGCTCGCGTCGTCATTCGCCGGAACCGGGAAAGCGATGCCGTCGGGCGAAACGTTCGAATCGAGGATCGCCACGACCGGGATACCCAGCGTGTTGGCTTCCTTGATCGCGAGCTCTTCCTTGTTCGCGTCAATCACGAACATCACGTCCGGAATGCCGCCCATGTCGCGGATGCCACCGAGCGAAAGCTCAAGCTTGTCCTTCTCGCGGGTGAGCTGGAGCACTTCCTTCTTGGTCAGGCCGTGCGTGTCGCCCGAAAGCTGCTCTTCAAGCGTCTTAAGGCGCTTGATCGAACCCGAAATCGTCTTCCAGTTGGTGAGCATGCCGCCCAACCAGCGATGGTTGACAAAATGCTGGCCCGAACGCCGCGCTGCGTCAGCAACGGGCTCCTGCGCCTGGCGCTTGGTACCGACGAACAAAACCTTGCCGCCCGACGCGGTCGAGGCTGCGACGAATTCGAGCGCACGTGCGAACAAAGGCACGGTCTGCGACAGATCGAGGATGTGGACGCCGTTACGGTCGCCAAAGATGTAAGGCTTCATCTTCGGGTTCCAGCGATGCGTCTGGTGGCCGAAGTGCGCGCCCGTTTCGAGCAATGCTTGCATGGAGACGACTGGTGCCGCCATAAGATATTTCCTTTCCGGTTGATCCTCTGGGAAGCGAGTAATCCTCAATGCGGGGGTAAAACCCCAGCGTCGGACACCGGCGATGTGTGCTTCCCATGCGGTGTGAAGGCGCGCTCGATAGCGGAAGTATCGAGCGAACGCAACTCCGTAACAGCCCTTGACAGTCGGAACGTAAATAGAACATATCATGTTCACGGGCGGAACATGGAACCGTTTTCGTTCTAGCCGGTTGCGGAAACGTGACTCGTCACCGTGAAGGATGGAGTTGGAAGATGGCTGTTGTCGGTTTTCTGGTTTTCGCAAGCGCACTCGCCGCGAGCATTTCGGTATTCTGGTTGACGTTGGTGCCTGCCATGCCGCGCATCGTGGCGCTTCTCCGCAATTCTGTCGATCCGGTGACGCCCGCTGTCCCGTCGGTCATCGTCAGCGAGGGTCGGCTTCGCGCACGGGCACGGACGGTGACACAAGTGGCTCGCCCACAGTGGCGCGCAGCCGCTTGACGCGGGCATAGGCCGAGATGCTGAACGGCAGCGTTGCAAGATAGGCGGCGCATAAGAAGGTAAGTGAGTGCCAGGGCGCCGAGATCAGCGCCGCGCCTAGCAGCACTACGACCGCAATCGCTTCAAAGCGGATATTATGGCGGAGTTTGAGCGACGACCAACTGTAGGTCGCGACACTGGAAACCATCAGGATCGCCATAAGTGCGACCCAAGGCCCCACAATCAGCGGCGATCGCCAGATGTCCAGGCCGGTCCAGAACCACAGATACATCGGTAGCATCGCAAGCCCCGCCCCGACCGGTGAAGGTGACCCTGTCAGAAATCCGGCAGATTTATGCGGCTGCTCCGCAACGTCGATCGCCGCGTTGAACCGCGCCAGACGCAGCGCACAAAACACGGCGAAGACCAGTGCGATCAACCAACCGACGCGCGGCAAATCCTGCAGCGACCAGAGATACAGGATCAACGCTGGCGACACGCCGAACGAAATCGCATCAGACAGCGAATCGAGTTCGGCACCAAAACGACTCTCGCCGCGCACCATCCGGGCGATGCGGCCATCGATCCCGTCGAGCACGCTGGCGATCATTACCATGACGACGGCGGTTTCCCACTGGCCGGCGATCGCAAAGCGGATGCCGGTAAGGCCCGAGCACAGCGCAAGCGCGGTTACCGCATTCGGCGCAACCGCGCGCAGCGGAAGCCCGCGCGCCGTCGGGCGGCGCAACCGGTGATTTACAGGCACAATGCGGCGGTCATTGTGCGATTCCGGTCGCAGTCATCCCACCTACGCGGCCGAGGATCGTCTCCCCAGCCACACTGCGCTGGCCCAGCACGACCTGGCAGGTGCAATCGTCGGGCAAGAAGACATCGACCCGACTGCCAAAGCGGATCAGGCCGATGCGCTGACCGCTCGCCACCATGTCGCCGGGCTTGACGAACGGCACGATCCGCCGCGCCAGCAACCCGGCGATCTGCGTGAAGCCGATCCGCCGGACGTGACCGTTGGCATCGGGGCGCCCTTCGACCAGAAGGTGCTGCCGCTCATTGTCCTCGCTCGCTTTGTCGAGTTCGGCATTCACGAATTTGCCCGAGATATAGACGACTTGCTTGATCGTGCCAGCGATCGGCGTGCGGTTGATGTGGACATCGAACACCGACATAAACACCGACACGCGAATCAGCGGTGCGTCGCCCAGCGCGTTCGGCCCGGCCAGTTCACGCGGCACGGGGACGCGTTCAATCATCGAGATGAGGCCGTCGGCTGGCGATACGATCAGGTCCGCACCGCTCGGCGTCACCCGCACCGGATCGCGGAAGAACAGCGCGACCCACAGCGTCAGCCCCACCAGCGGCCAAGCGACGAACCAGCCCAGCGACACCCAGGCGACGAAGGCGACCACGCCGGCAATAACGACATATTTGCGTCCCTCCGGGTGGAGATCAGGCACACGCCATTTCACGGCTTCGGCGGGGGCGACGGGTTTTTCTATAGGTGACATGGTTCTGCTCCTATCGCACACCCCTTACCGCGACAATCGCCAACGGGCAGCAGCGGAATCGCGGCCTGACGACATCGCGCTCATGCTGGGCGCCTACGCTGGGTTGATCGCCGCCCACCTTCCTCCTAGACGCTGCCTCAAACCTCCCCATAGGAAAGAGCGTAATGGCGAAGATCAAGGTGAAGACGCCCGTCGTGGAAATCGATGGCGACGAGATGACGCGGATCATCTGGCAGTGGATTCGCGAGCGCCTGATCCTCCCCTATCTCGATATCGATCTCGACTATTACGACTTGGGCATGATGAGCCGCGACGCCACCGACGACAAGGTGACCGTCGACAGCGCGAAGGCGATCCAGAAATACGGCGTCGGCGTGAAGTGCGCGACGATCACCCCTGACGAGCAGCGTGTCGAGGAATTTGGCCTCAAGAAAATGTGGAAGTCGCCCAACGGCACGATCCGCAACATCCTCGGCGGCACGATTTTCCGTGAGCCGATCGTCATCAAGAACGTGCCCCGCCTGATCCCGAGTTGGACGCACCCGATCGTCGTCGGCCGCCACGCTTTTGGCGATCAATATCGTGCGACCGATTTCCTTGTGCCCAGCCCCGGCACGCTGCGGATGGTATTCCATGGCGATGACGGCACGGTGATCGACGAAGAAGTATTTCGCTACCCGTCGCCGGGCGTCGCGCTCGCAATGTACAATCTCGACGACTCGATCCGCGATTTTGCCCGCGCATCGATGCATTACGGCCTCAACCTGAAATGGCCGGTGTACCTGTCGACCAAGAACACCATCCTCAAATATTATGACGGGCGCTTCAAGGACCTCTTCGCCGAGGTGTATGAGGCCGAATTCAAGGACAAGTTCAAGGAAGCGGGCATCACCTATGAGCATCGCCTGATCGACGACATGGTCGCATCGGCGCTCAAGTGGCACGGCGAATTTGTCTGGGCGTGTAAGAATTATGACGGCGACGTGCAGTCGGACCAAGTCGCGCAAGGCTTCGGCTCGCTCGGCCTGATGACCTCGGTGCTGCTCACCCCCGACGGCAAGACGGTCGAGGCCGAAGCGGCGCACGGCACCGTGACCCGCCATTTCCGCCAGCACGAGCAGGGCAAGGCGACCTCGACCAACCCGATCGCCTCGATCTTCGCCTGGACCGGCGGCTTAAAGTATCGCGGCAAGTTCGACGGGACGCCGGAGGTGACCGAGTTTGCCGAGACGCTCGAGCGCGTGTGCATTCAGACGGTCGAGGACGGTCACATGACGAAGGATCTCGCGCTGCTGATCGGCCCCGATCAGCCGTGGATGACGACCGAGCAATTCTTCGAGCAGGTCCGCTTGAACCTAGAAACCAAGATGGGCGTGCAGGGATAGGCTGACAAAGCCGGCCATTCGCGCCACAGTGCGCGGATGGCCTCTCCCCTTGCCAACGCCGGGTTCAGCGACGCACTCGTCATTCTCGGCGCGGCGGGTCTGGTTATTCCCGCATTCGCCCGTGCGAAAATCAGTCCGGTCATCGGTTTCATCATGGTCGGCCTGCTCGTCGGGCCGTTCGGCCTCGGCGCGCTCGTCGTCGATTATCCGTGGCTTTACCATTTCACGATCTCCGATCCGCACGCGATCGAGCCGTTCGCCGAATTCGGCATCGTTCTGCTGCTCTTCTCGATCGGGCTGGAACTGTCGTTCAAGCGGCTGTGGTCGATGCGGCGGCTGGTGTTCGGGGTCGGCGCGGCCGAGTTGATCGGTGCGGGGGGCGCGATCGGGATCGGGCTGCATATGCTCACCGGGCTGGATTGGCCCGGGTCCATGGCGCTTGGCATTGCGTTGGCATTGTCCTCGACGGCGCTGGTGCTTCCGATTGCGGGGACCAGCGGACCGGTCGGGCGGACGGCGTTTGCGATGCTGCTGTTCGAGGATCTGGCGCTAGTGCCGATTATCTTCATCCTGGGCGCGCTTGGGCCGATGGCAGCGGCCGGTGGCTTGGCCGGCTTCGCGCGAGTCGGCGGGGCGGCGGTGTTGACCGTGGCGATCCTGTTCGTTGGTGGCCGTTTCTTCCTGCCCCGGCTGTTCGCGCAGGCCGCACGGACCAAGAGCCCGGAGCTGTTTCTGGCGGCATCGCTGCTCGTCGTGATCGCGGCGAGCCTTGCCACCGGCGCGGTCGGCCTGTCGCCGATCGTCGGCGCGTTGATCGCCGGGCTGCTGATCGCCGAGACCGATTACCATAGCGAGGTCGAGGTCATCACCGCACCCTTCAAGGGGCTGGCGCTCGGCGTGTTCCTGATCACGGTGGGGATGAGTGTCGACCTGCGCGCGGTTGCGGCGGATTGGGGCGCCTATTTCCTCGGCATTTCGGCGGTGGTCGCGGTGAAGGCAGCGGTAACGTTCGTCCTGCTCCGGCTGGCCGGGATTCGTGGCGGCGTGGCGGTGGAGACCGGCGTACTGATGGGCAGCCCATCGGAAACGACGCTGATCGTGCTCGGCGCCGCGGCCCAAGCGCAGTTGATCGCACCGGGCCTCGCCAGCTTTTGGCAGACCGTCACCGCGATCGGCCTGACGATCACGCCCTTGCTGTCGATGCTCGGCAAGCGCGCAGCGCGCGGGCTGGAGCAACGCAGCGATTTGCCCGATGCCGAGATTTCACCGGAAGGCCCCGGTACAGTCGTGATCGGCTTCGGCCGAGTCGGGCGGATGGTGTGCGACATGCTGACTGTCCACGGGCAGCCTTATGTCGCGGTCGAGGCCAATATCGATGCCGTGATGGCAGCCCGCGCCGAGGGTTATCCGGTTATTTTCGGCGACGTGGTGCGGCCCGAACTGGTCGACCGGCTCAATCTCGGGCGCGCCAAGGCACTGATCCTGACGATGGACGATCCCGTGCTGAGCGTCACGCTGACACGGCGCGTGCGCGGCTGGGTGCCAGAACTGACGATCGTGGCGCGCGCACGCGACACGGCGCATGCCGCCGAACTCTACAAAGCCGGTGCAAGCGACGCGGTGCCCGAGACGCTCGAATCCTCGCTGCAATTGGCCGAGGCGGTGCTGACCGACCTCGGCGTCGCGGTCGGCCCGGTTATCGCCTCGATCCACCAGAAGCGCGATGAGCTGCGGCAGGAGATCAAGGCAGCAGCCGAGATGGTCGCGCTACCGCGGTTGAAGCGCGTGCGGCGCGGCGCAGCGACGGGCGAGGTGGCTGAGATTTAGCCTAGGTTATTGGATTGATGACCTTTTTGTGACGCCGCTTTCGCTAAAGTCACAAAAGGTCACACCGTCGGCGTACGGTGCGGGGTTGCGCCGAGGTAACGGCGTTCTTTCGGATTCGAAGCGCACGCAGCGCCATCTTGCCAGCGCGACGCCCTGTAGGACAGACCAAGGAGGCCGGGGTTATGAAGCGGCGGACGCGTTCTCCCGCGCGCGCACCGCGAGCCGTTCGAAAACGCCCCGGAGCGCCGCAGGGCTTGCCGTATCGAGCGCGCCCTCCTCCACCTCTTCGGCCGACCAGGCGAGCGAGGGCGCTTCGTCATCGAGCATCGCCCATTCCGCGAACAGCCGCCGATCAACCGTCTCGGAAAGCAGCAACACGATGTTGTCGTGGCGGTTGTCGCGCGTGATCCGGCCGTAGAGCGCGTCGATCTCGGCGTCCGGTCCTTCGATCAACTGCAGGTACAGATCCTGCCGGCAAATCAACGCACCGCTAATCGCGTCCCGTGGATTGTTGCGGCGGGCATCGACGAGGATGCTGGCCAGCATGGCGCGATCGAAACCGAAGGGTTGCGAGCGATAGATCATCTGCTTCATCGTCCGCTCTCCTGTGGTGCGCGGCAGTCAGGCTACGCGATCGCAGGCGGAACGAACAGCACCAACGGGAACGCTTCGGTTCTTCTCCGCGACGCGCCGGAGCAACGCGGTAAACGCGGATTAACCGGACCCGGCAAGCCGCCGCTAACCCAAGTCCGTTAGCCAGAAAGGCGCTGCAGAACAGGTGACCGTATATGCCCTATGACCAAGTCCTCTCGGACCATGACGGGATCGAAACGCTGGCGCGCGAAACGGAAAGACCGCCAGAAGCCCCCGCCTCAACCGCGCAGATCGTGGCGATGCTGAACGACCTGTCGCGCGCGGCGCGGGAGCATTTCCGCACCGACAAGCAAGCTGTCCGTTAGCCAACCGCGCCTGGCACGAGGTGCCCGGGGGAACGCTTACCCCGCCAGCGTAGCCTTGACCGCTGCGACGGCCTCAGCAGCCTTCGATCCATCCGGGCCACCGCCCTGCGCCATGTCGGGCCGTCCGCCGCCGCCTTGACCGCCAAGCGTGGCGACCGCGATCTTGAGCAAATCGACCGCGCTTTTCGTGCCGACCAGATCCTCGGTCATCCCGACCGCGACCGAAGCGCGTCCGTCATTGACTGCGACGATCATCGCGACGCCTGACCCGCCGAGCCGCTGCTTCATGTCATCGACGGCGCCGCGCAGGCCCTTGGGATCGAGGCCATCGACGACCTGCCCCAGGAAATTGACGCCACCGACCTGTTCGGGTCCAGCGGCTGCCGCCCCTGCCCCGCCGCCGAGCGCCAGCGCCTTCTTGGCCTCGGCCAATTCGCGCTCAAGACGTCGTCGGTCCTCGACCAGCGCCAGGACGCGCGCCGGGACTTCGTCGGGCGAGGATTTTAGCGCGGTCGCGGCTTCCTTCAGCTTGTCGTCGCGTGACGTGAGATAGGCGCGCGCAGCCTCCCCGGTCAGCGCCTCGACGCGGCGGATGCCCGAGGACACCGCACCTTCGCCGACCAGCGTGAACAGGCCGATATCGCCAAGCGCGCGGACGTGCGTGCCGCCGCACAGTTCGAGCGAGTAGGTCGCCTCGCCTTCGGTCCCCATCGACACGACGCGGACTTCCTCGCCATATTTCTCGCCGAACAGCGCCATCGCCCCTTCGGCAATCGCTTCGTCGGGGGTCATCAGGCGTGTGCTGACGGTGCCGTTGGCGCGGATATGGTGGTTCACATCGGCCTCGACTTGGCTGAGCGCGGCGGGATCGATCGCGCTTGGCTGCGAGAAATCGAAGCGCAGACGTTCAGGCGCGACGAGGCTGCCCTTCTGCGCGACGTGGAGGCCGAGGCGCTGGCGCAGCGCCTCGTGTAGCAAATGCGTTGCACTATGGTTGGCGCGGATGCGGTCGCGGCGGGCGCGGTCGATCGTCAAATGCAGCGCATCGCCGACCGCGATCTTGCCTTCACTAATCATCGTGCGGTGCGACCAGAGGCGGCCGAGATATTTGTGCGTGTCCTCGACCTGGCCAAGCACGCCGGGTGCGGTCAGCGTACCGGTATCGCCGACCTGCCCGCCGCTTTCGGCGTAGAAAGGCGTCTGGTTGACGACGATTTCGACGGTTTCGCCGGTCGTTGCGGAGTCGACCCGCGCGCCATCCTTGACGATCGCGACGACCTGGCCCTCGCCTTCCTCCGATGCGTAGCCGATGAATTCGGTGCCGCCTGCGGTTTCGGCAATGTCGAACCAGACCTCGTCCGAGGCGCGCTGGCCCGATCCCTTCCACGCGGCGCGGGCGGCGCGCTTCTGTTCGGCCATCGCGGTATCGAACCCGGCGCGATCGATCCCGAAGCCCTGCGCGCGGAGAGCGTCCTCGGTCAGATCATACGGGAAGCCGAAGGTGTCATAGAGTTTGAACGCGGTTTCGCCGGGGAGCGTAGCGCCCGGTTCCATCGCGGCGGTGGCTTCGTCGAGCAAGCGCAAGCCATTGACGAGCGTGCGGCGGAATTGCGTTTCCTCCTGCAACAGCGTCGATTCGATCGATGCCTGCGCGCGCACGAGTTCGGGGTATGCCGCGCCCATTTCGGCAACCAGCGCGGGCACCAGCCGGTGCATCAACGGCTCCTTCGCACCGAGTAGATGCGCGTGGCGCATCGCGCGACGCATGATGCGACGCAGCACATAGCCACGGCCTTCATTGGCGGGCAGCACGCCGTCCGCCACAAGGAAGCCCGAGGTGCGCAGATGATCGGCAATCACGCGGTGGCTCGCCTGATTGTCGCCCGTCGTCGCGGTGCCGGTGAGCGCGCCGGATGCCGCGATCAGCGCCTTGAACGTGTCGGTATCGTAATTGTCGTGGACGCCCTGCAGCACCGCCGCGATCCGCTCCAGCCCCATGCCGGTGTCGATCGACGGCTTGGGCAGCGGCGTGCGCGTGCCGTCGGCCGATTGGTCGAACTGCATGAAGACGAGGTTCCAGATCTCGACGAAGCGATCACCATCCTCATCCGGGCTGCCCGGAGGGCCACCGGGGATATGGTCGCCATGATCGAAAAAGATTTCGGAGCACGGCCCGCACGGCCCGGTGTCCCCCATCGACCAGAAATTGTCGTTGGTGGCGATGCGGATGATGCGCTCCTCGGGGAGCCCCGCAATCCGCTTCCACAGATCGAACGCTTCGTCATCGGTGTGATAGACGGTGACGGTCAGCCGGTTCGGGTCGATCCCCCATTCCTTGGTCAGCAGCCCCCAGGCGAGCGTGATCGCGCGTTCCTTGAAATAATCGCCGAACGAGAAATTGCCGAGCATTTCGAAGAAGGTGTGGTGGCGCGCAGTATAGCCGACATTGTCGAGATCATTATGCTTGCCCCCGGCCCGCACGCATTTCTGGCTTGACGACGCGGTGACATAGTGCCGCGATTCGAGGCCGGTGAAGACGTTCTTAAACGGCACCATCCCGGCGTTGACGAACATCAACGTCGGATCGTTTTGCGGCACCAGCGGCGCGGAGGCGATCTTCGCATGGCCGTTCGCCGCGAAATAATCGAGAAAGCTGCGGCGGATGTCGTTCGTGGAAATCGGGAGCTGGGTCATGGCCGCAGGGCTTAGGCGAGGCTGCTGCGTATCTCAAGCATGGCTCGGTTCGTCGTGTGGTGTCAGGTCAGACGAGATCAGCCCAGTGCAAGCCGCTCGGCAAATCGATCGCGGCAAAATCGACCTGCAATACGCGACGATGGCGCGGATGCGCGGCCGCATCCGACGCATGCAGGATCGGGGTCGAATACAGCCAAATGTCGCCACGCTCGGCGAGGCACGCCGTTACGCCGCACCGCTGAACTGTCGCGGCGAGATCACTTTCCGGCACGAGACCGAGCCGATGCGAACCCGGGGCGACCAACAATGGAGCATTGTCAGTGTCGACATCATCGAGATGGATACGCGCCGTCACCATCGCCTCGAGCAGGGATATCGGTGGCGCGACGTGATGACCACCCGCCTTGACGGTCCATGGACCAAATCCCGGAACAGCGATTCGGGCTCGAACTTCGATGGTGCGATCCTGATGCCAGCCGAGAGCCCAGTTCTTGCTGGCACTTTTGTCGAACAGCAATGCCCGGACTGGGCGAACGCTTGCGCCGATGCGGCAGGCAAGAACGCCCCGTATCGTGTCGATCGCCGTCAGGGCCGCGACTTTACTGCGCGGCAGCCGGTGCCCGGCCCGTGCGGCGGGCAAGTCGACAAACAGCGGCTCAATTTCCGCAAGTGCATCCTCGTCACGTCCTTGGGGCAGCTTGGCGAACCCAGCCGATTCGTAGCTGCTCCAGTCCACCATCCTCACCCCAGCGGCGCATCGAGCGACAGCGGCGGGACGCTGAACCATTTCGGACCCGCCGCCGTCATGTGGAAGCAATCCTCCAGCCGGACGCCGAATTTGCCAGGCAAGTACAGGCCGGGCTCGTCGGAGAAACACATGCCCTCAGCGAGCGGCGTCGTCTCGCCATGGACGAGGTTGACCGGTTCGTGTCCGTCGAGGCCGATGCCGTGGCCGGTGCGGTGCGACAGGCCGGGCAGCTGGTAGCGCGGGCCATAGCCGAGCATTTGGTAAAACCTGCGCACCGCATCGTCGACCGCGCCCGCAGGCGTGCCGATCTGCGCAGCGGCGAAGGCCTTGGCCTGGCCGGTGCGGACATGGTCCCACACCTGGCGTTGTTCCTTGCTGGCCGACCCGAACACAAAGGTGCGCGAGACGTCGGATTGATAGCCCTGCACGGTGCACCCGCAATCCATCAGTACGATCTGGCCGTCGGCGACGATTTGCGCATCGCGGCTGCCGTGCGGATAGGCCGCCGCTGCGCCGATCAGGACAAGCGCGAATTCGGGATCGCCGCCGAGCTGACGGGTGGCGGCGTTCATCAGGGCGGAGACATCGGCGGGCTTCATGCCCTTTTCGACGCGCGGCCAAGTCCAGCGATAGGCGGCGATCGTCACGTCGGTCGCAGCTTGCATCAACGCGATCTCGGGCGCGGTCTTGCGCATCCGCACCCCGCGGACGACCGGATTGGCGCTGACGATCTTTGCCCCCGGCAGTGCCCGCGCAAGACCGTCGACCGCGAAATAGCGCACGGTTTCCTCGATCCCGATCGGCCGGGCGGTGAGCTCGCGTTCACCGAGGAAGCCAGCGACCAGTTTCAGCGGGTCTTCATCCTCCTGCCACACCCGCACATCGGCGGTGATGCCGAGCGTCTGGCGGACCGAGGGTTCCTCGAAAAACGGCGTGACGATGCACGGATCACCCTCGACCGGAAGGATGGCGGCGGTCAGCCTTTCGCTGCGGTGCCATTCGACACCGGTGAAATAGACCAGGCTCGACCCCGATTCGATCAACACCGCACCGATGCCGTGGGCGCGCATCGCCGATTGCGCGCGTGCGATTCGCGCGCGGCGTTCCGACTCGCCGATCGGCGCGGCAGCACCGGTGATCGGCCGAAGCCCGGCGAGATCGGGCGCAGCGGCGCGGAGCACACTGGTCGCGGAAAGGGCCGGCATGGCGGCGGTGGCAGCGGCAAACGCGCGACGGGTCAGCTTCATCGCGGCACTGTGCCAGCACGATGCGGCGCCCGCAACGCGTCAATCCCGCCGCGCATCGCTTGACCCCCGCGCCATTCTCCCGTTGATGGCCGTGACCATAACACCGGGGGCCGATACGTGGCGAAGCGACTGACGACCTATATCCTGATCGGGCTGGTGCTCGGGCTGATCATTGGCTGGGCGATCAACACAAACATCGCCGATGGCAGCCCGGCGGCGACCGCGCGGTTGAAGGAGATCGGCGCCGGTTTCTCGATCGTCACGACGATTTTCCTGCGGCTGATCAAGATGATCATCGCGCCGCTGGTGTTTTCGACGCTGGTCGTCGGCATCGCGCATATGGGCGACATCAACGCGCTGGGCCGGATCGGCGGACGGACGATGGCGTGGTTTGTCAGCGCATCGTTGATCTCGCTGAGCCTCGGTTTGCTGCTGTTCCACGGCATTGAATTCGTGATCGATGCGGTCGCGCCGGGCAGCGGCTTTGGCTTCAAACTGCCGCCGCCCGATGCGAGCGTCGGCTTGGATGAAAAGGCATTCAACCTTACCAATTTCGTCACGCACATCGTGCCCGCCTCGGTGGTCGATGCGATGGCGACCAATGAGATCATCCAGATCGTGTTGTTCTCGGTCTTCGCCGGTGTCGCGCTGACTGCGATTGGCGAGAAGGGTGCGCCAATCGTGCGCGGGGCCGAGGCGCTGGCCGCGATGATGCTGCAGATCACCGATTATGTGATGCGTTTGGCACCGCTGGCGGTGTTCGCCGCGATCACCGCCACGATCACGGTTAACGGCCTCGGCATCATCTGGACGCTCGGGCTGTTCGTCGGGAGCTTCTATCTCGGGCTGGCGGTGTTGTGGCTGCTGCTATTTGGCGCGGCGTTCGTATTCATCGGGCCGCGTGCCTTCAGCCTCGCGCGTTATATCCGAGAACCGATCCTGCTCGCCTTCTCGACCGCATCGTCGGAAGCCGCTTATCCGCGCACGTTGGAGGCGCTGGTGCGCTTCGGCGTGCCGCGCCGGATCGCCAGCTTCGTGCTGCCGCTTGGCTATTCGTTCAATCTCGACGGGTCGATGATGTACATGACCTTCGCGACGCTCTTCCTGGCGCGCGTATACGGCGTGGACCTGCCGCTGGGCACGCAGATCGTGATGCTGCTCGTTCTGATGGTAACGTCCAAAGGGATCGCCGGCGTGCCGCGCGCCTCGCTCGTCGTGATTGCGGCGGTGATGGGGCAGTTCGGCATTCCCGAGGCGGGACTTTTGCTGATCCTGCCGGTCGACCAGTTCCTCGACATGGGTCGATCGGGCACCAACGTCGTCGGCAATGCGGTAGCGACCGCGGTTGTGGCGAAATGGGAGGGGAGCTTGGCCGATCCGCAGGAGCCCGAGATCGAGCCGCCGCACGCGCCGCATTCTTCAAAGTCGCCACACGGCGCGGTTTGAAGAAGAAGAGGTTCACGCGAAGGCGCGAAGAGAAGAAAAGGGCGCGAAGTTAGAAGTCGCGCGACAGCGCCCTCAACCTCTGGTCAGACGATTTTCCGCGGCGTCGGAATCCTTCTGCTTCGCGCTCTGCCCTTCTCGTCGCGCCTTCGCGTGAACCCGTTTCTTTTTCCCGGCCCGAACGCCGCCACTCAAGCGTAAGCGTACGGCCCGCCCTTGGCGAGCGCCGCCTGATAGGCCGGGCGCGCATGAATCTTGTCGAGCCACGCAATCGTCGCCGGGCGCGATCCATCGAGCCCGGCGCGACTGCGCGCAGCTTCGAGCGGGAAACTCATCATGATGTCGGCGCCGCTCAGTTCGTCCCCCGCGAAATAGGGTCGGCTCGACAGCTCGGACTCGACATAATCGAGGTGCACGTCGATCATCGGGTGGATGCGCTTGGCCGCGGTCTTGCCGAGCAACGGAATACGATTGACCACCAGCAATACCAGCAAGGGCGGCATCATCGATCCCTCGGCATAGTGGAGGAACTGACGATAGCGCAGCGTGTCGCCGCGGTGGGCCGGTGGCCCCAACTTTCCGTCGGCGAGTTCGACCAGATAGTCGATGATCGCGCCGGTTTCGACGATCGTCTGTGCCGCGTCGGTATCCTGGAGAATCGGCGATTTACCGAGCGGATGAATGTGTTTGAGCTCGGGCGGCGCCAGCATCGTGTCTTTGTCGCGCTCGTAGCGCTTGATGTCATAGGGAAGCCCGAGCTCCTCGAGCATCCACAGGATCCGTTGTGACCGGGAATTTTCGAGATGATGGACGATGAGCGTCATGGCGGTCTCCGGATTTCGCACTAATCGACCTGTTCTAGCAGCCTGCGCACCAACGCCCAAGGCCGCGCGGTGGCGGCTCCGAGAAGATCGGCCACCGCGACGGCGCGGAGCATCCGCGCGCTTGCGTCCGGTCCGCCTGGCCTGACACGCTTGAACACCCCCAATATGAAAGGCCCGCCGTTGCCGACGGGCCTTCCCGGTTTCTGCGACGGCGGCGCGGTTCCGCGGGCCGTCTTGGCTGGACCGGCGGCGTGCACGCCCGCCGCTCCGCACGCCACGCTGCCGATCAGGGGCAGCGCCAACGCGAAACTCACAACTCTTCGTCGCCCTCGTCCGGCTCGGGGCCGGCCATCATTTCCTCGGCTACCTTGTCGGTCCGCGACCGGATCGCCGCTTCCAGCCGATCCGACATTTCGGGATGCTCTTTCAGGAACGTCTTCGAATTCTCGCGGCCTTGGCCAATACGGACGCTGTCATAGGAAAACCATGCACCCGATTTCTCGACGAGCCCGGCCTTGACGCCGAGATCGAGGATTTCACCGATCTTGGAGACGCCCTGACCATACATGATGTCGAATTCGACTTGCTTGAACGGCGGCGCGACCTTGTTCTTGACGACCTTGACGCGCGTCGTGTTGCCGATGATCTCGTCGCGATCCTTGATCTGTCCGGTGCGCCGGATGTCGAGGCGCACCGAAGCATAGAATTTCAGCGCATTGCCGCCCGTCGTCGTCTCCGGGTTGCCATACATCACGCCGATCTTCATGCGGAGCTGGTTGATGAAGATCACCATGCAGCGCGAACGGCTGATCGAGCCGGTCAGCTTGCGCAAGGATTGCGACATAAGGCGTGCTTGCAGGCCGACGTGGCTGTCGCCCATCTCGCCCTCGATTTCCGCGCGCGGGACCAGCGCCGCGACCGAATCGACCACCAGCACATCGATCGCGTTCGAGCGTACCAGCGTATCGACGATCTCGAGCGCCTGCTCGCCGGTGTCGGGCTGCGACACGATCAGTTCGTCGATGTTGACGCCGAGCTTCTTGGCGTAAACCGGATCAAGCGCGTGTTCGGCATCGACGAAGGCAGCGGTGCCGCCGGTCTTTTGCGCCTCAGCGATCACATGCAGAGCGAGGGTCGTCTTACCCGAGGATTCCGGCCCGTAAATTTCAATCACACGCCCGCGTGGCAAACCGCCCACCCCGAGTGCGATGTCGAGCCCGAGCGAGCCGGTCGAGATCACCTCGACCTGCATCGTCTGCTTCGAGCCCAACTTCATTGCCGAGCCCTTGCCGAATGCGCGGTCGATCTGAGCCAGAGCGGCCTCGAGCGCCTTCGCCCGTTCGTCCTTGGCCTTTTCGGCGGCCTTGTCCGTGGATGCTGCCATTTTGCTGTCGATGACCTTCAAAGATACCGCCACTGGGAGCCTCCATCGCTAGCCCGAACGCCCGCCGCGTTCAATGCGTGTTGGAGTGTGTATCGCGTTTGTTCCGAAAGAACAAGAGAGGAACGAAAGTATTTTCCGGGAAACAGCGGCCTCAGCCCAGCGCGTCGAGAGCCTTCGCTACGCCGTCCATCGTGAACGGCTTTGGGAGCGTGGGGCGGTCGCGATAGGCTTCGGCCACGGTATCGTGCGATCCGCCAGTCGCGAACACAAACGGAATGCCTTTGGCCGCCAGTGCATCGGCGATCGGAAAGCTTTTCTCGCCACCACGCAGATTCACATCGAGGATCGCGGCATCGATCCCACCCGCGGCGATCAGCGCCAGCGCCGCGTCGACGGTATCGACCGACCCGGCCAGTGCCTTGTTAAGCACCTCCAGAAAATCCTCGATCATCATCGCAATCAAAGGTTCGTCTTCGACGATCAGAATAGTGTGCGGTGCGCCCATTCCAACGCCTTAGCCGCCGCCCGCGGCCTGCGCCATATCATTTCGCAACCGCACCCGCCCGCGCCAACACCGCCCGCGTCGCTTCGGCAAGCTCCTGCACCGAAAAGGGCTTTGCGAGGAATTCGACATTCTCGAGATCGATCGATTTGCGGATCGTCTCCTCGGCATAGCCGGACATGAACAGGATCGGCAGGTCGGGATAGCGCGCGCGGGCGTGGCGGACCATCGTCGGGCCGTCCATCAGGGGCATCATCACGTCGGAGATGAGCAGATCGGGGCGTGCGCTGGCCGCGAGAAGCTCAAGGGCTGCCTCGCCATGCTCGGCGGTCAGCACGGTATAGCCCTGCCGCGTCAGCGCCCGCTCGGCGACCGCGCGGACCATGTCCTCGTCCTCGACCAACAGGATCGTGCCGGTGCCCCACAGATCGACCGGCTTCTCCTTTGGCACGACACGGGCGGGCGTCGGTTCGGCCAGCGCCCCGGCAGTGTGGACCGGCAAGTAGATTTTAAACACGGCGCCTGCCCCGCCCTTCGACCCGCCCTTGACGTTCTCGGCGAAGATCCAACCGCCCGATTGCTTGACGATGCCGTAAACGGTGGAGAGACCGAGGCCCGTACCCTTTCCGACTTCCTTGGTGGTAAAGAAGGGTTCGAAAATCTTGGGCAGGATATCGGGCGGGATGCCGCCGCCGGTATCGGCCACTTCGAGCACGACATAATCGGCGGCGGGCAGAATGTCCGATCCGAGCTTGCGCACCTCGCTCGCGGTAACGGCATAGGTCTGGATTGCGAGCGTCCCGGTACCGCGTGGATCTTTGGACATCATCGCGTCGCGCGCATTGACCGCGAGATTGACGACCACCTGTTCGAGCTGCCCCGGATCGGCACGCACCGGAGACAGGTTGCGGCCGTGCTTGACGGTCAAAGTCACCGTTTCCCCCAGCAGCCGCTTGAGCAGATTCGACACTTCAGAGATGACGTCGGGCAATTGCAGCACTTGCGGGCGCAGCGTCTGCTGGCGCGAGAAGGCGAGAAGTTGCCGGGTCAGGCTGGCTGCGCGGTTAGAATTGGCGCGAATCTGCTGGATGTCGTCATAATCACTGTCGCCAGGCGAATGGCGCATCAGCATCAAATCGCAATGCCCGATGATCGCGGTCAGGATATTGTTGAAATCATGCGCCACGCCGCCGGCAAGCTGTCCGACCGCCTGCATCTTGGTCGCTTGCGCTACTTCGCGTTTGAGTCGGGTTTCCTCGCTATTGTCCTTCAGGCTGAGCAACACCGCGGAACTGCCCAGGCCGCGCGCACCGGCGATCGACAGCGCAACGGGTTCGTCGGGATGGTCTTTCAGTCGCACCGCGAGATCGGTCGAATGCGTCGCGCCGCCAGCGAATCTGCGGATCGCGTCGGCCACCACGCCCTTGTCTTCCCGCACCACCAGGTCACCCGGATAGATTGGCGGACTTTGCGGATCGACCGCAGCGGCGCGCGCGAACGCATCGTTCATCTGCAGGAACCGCCCGTCGCCGCCGATCAACGCGATCCCGAACGGCATCAGCGACACCAGGCTCTTGATGTGCGCGCTCGCGCTCTCGCCGATTGCGGGGTGGCCGTTCTCCTCCTCGTCGATCAAGGCGACGAGCATCGGCGCATCCTCGCCATCGAGGAACGGGATTTGTAGCACGCGCAGGGGGTTTTGCGTCAGCCCCTCGCGTTCGAAACGCGCCATGCCGTGCGCATCGGTGATGAGAAATTGCGCGAAGTCGCGGCCGATGATCGCGCCTTCCTCATGCCCCATCGCGCGAGCGCGCAAGACGCGATTGGCGGCGCGAATCCGGCCGTCGGGCTTGATCAGGGCGGCCATGATTCCTGCGCTGCCGAGCCGGTCGCCGGTGGCGCCCGCGATCAAATTTTCCATCGTCTGCGCCAGATCAAGCCCCTGCGCTGCATGGAAGCGCCAGACGAGCAGATTCTCGTCCTCCCCGGCGCGTGAGACCTGCGCCGAGAGGTTGGTGCCATTGATCAGCAGCCGATCGATCGCCGCGCCACCGTCACGCCAGGCGGCGCGCCCGGCATTGCCCAGCCGCTCGACCCCGGTTGCGTCGAATGGCAGGCCGGGCGGGGTCGGGAAGCCGCCAAACACCGCTTCATAGCGATCGTTGGCACAGACCAGCCGACCGGCCCGATCGGTCACGGCGATCGCATCGGGACTGCTTTCGGCGAGAGCCCGCGCCACGCTCCAGTCGGGCTCAAGCGCGGTGGCGGCCGTGGGCGGGAACAGGCGCCGGAATGCGAGCAGCCCACCCGTCACCAGGAGTGCAGCAGCCAGGAAGGCGGCGGCGATGGACAAACTCCCGATCAGCCCGAGAATGACGAGCGCGGCCGCCACGCCACAGCCGATCGCGATCAGCGCGGCGCTACGAAAGGCGGTGGACTGCGGGGTCGCGGGGAGCGTGGCCATTGCGTCATGCTTTGGGGCAACGGCCGGGAGCGTCAAGAGCTAAGCGGCGGAACGACGGGGGTTTGTCACGGTAAGTGCTGCCGGGCGTTTCTCCCTCCCCGGCGGAGGGGAGGAGAACGGATCGCCTCGGCAAAGCCGAGGCGTCGGACGCCGCTGGGGCGGCGCCGGCCGGGCCGCCGTCGATCCGCGATTTAGCTTCGCTAAATCTTGGACGGCGGCCTTACCAAACCTTCACCCGATCCGCCGGCGCGAGATACATCTTGTCACCCGGCTTGACCCCGAACGCCTTGTACCAATTATCCACGTTGCGCACTTCGGCAGTGCGATACGGCCCCGGCGAATGCTCGTTCGAGATCACTTGCGAGCGCAGCGCCGGTTCGCGGAACTTGATCCGCCACACTTGGGCATAGCCGAGGTAGAAGCGCTGATCACCGGTCAGCCCGCCGATCACCGGAGCCGGCTTGCCGCCAAGCGAACGCTGGTACGCGTCGTAAGCAAGCGCGAGACCGGCGAGATCTGCCATATTCTCGCCCAGCGTCAGGCCACCCTTGATATGGAGGCCGGGGAGCGGCTCATACGCGTCATATTGCTTGACGAGCTGGTCAGTCATCGCGGTGAAGCGCTTGACGTCCTCGGCGGTCCACCAGTCGGTAAGCTTGCCGGTCGGATCGTATTTGCGGCCCTGATCGTCAAAATGGTGGCTCAGCTCGTGGCCGATCACGACGCCGATCGCGCCATAATTGATCGCCGGATCGGCCTTGGCATCGAAAAACGGCGCTTGCAGGATCGCCGCCGGGAAGACGATCTCGTTCATCGGCGGGTTGGCATAGGCGTTCACCGTCATCGGGGTCATACCCCATTCGGTGCGGTCGATCGGTTGGCCGAGCTTGGCGAGATCGCGCTTATATTCGAACGCGTTGGCGGCGGCGACATTGCCGACCAGATCGTCGCGCTTGACTGTCAGCGCGCTATAATCGCGCCACACCGACGGGTAGCCGATCTTGGGCGTGAAGGCGGCGAGCTTCGCCTGCGCCTTGACCTTGGTCTCGGGCGCCATCCAGGTCAGCTTGTCGAGCCGGACACGCATCGCGGCGATGATGTTCTTGACCAACTGATCCGCCGCCGCCTTGGTTTCGGGCGGGAAATAGGTCGCGACATAACTCTTGCCGACTTCCTCGCCCAGCGCGCCGCTGACCGTGCCGACCGCGCGCTTCCAGCGTGCCGGCTGCTGCGGCGCGCCGCTCAGCACGGTGCCGTAAAACGCGAAATTGGCATCGTTGATCGGCTTGGAGAGATAGCCCGCGTACGCGCGCATCACCTTGAGCGTCATGAAATCCTGCAGCACCTGCACCGGCGCGTCGGCAAAGGCCTTAGCCTCCCCGGTCAAGGCGTCGGGCATCCCGACGAGGAAATTGGCCTGGCTCGCGGTGCCAACGGTCTTGAAATAGGCGTCCCACGGGAAGCCGGGGGCCTTCCCCGCGAAATCGGCCATCGCCCACTTGTTGTAGGTCAGGTCGGAGTCGCGCGACTTGATCCGGTCCCAGTGCGCGGTTGCCAACTGCTTTTCGAAGGCGAAGACCGCCGCTGCACGAGCGGGTGCATTCTCCACCCCGGCAAGGCCCAGCATCTGCGCCTGATACGCCTGATACTTCGCGCGCGTGTCGGCGAGCTTCGGGTCGTCCTTCAGATAATAGGCGCGATCGGGCAGGCCGAGCCCACCCTGGCTGAACCCAAAGATGTAGTTCTCGGGGGCTTTGTCGTCCTGCTGCACGCCACCGCGGAACAGGCCGCCGACGCCCTGCTGCTCAAGCTTGGCCATCTCGACCGCGAGCGAAGTTTTGTCGCCTGCGCCCTGGAGTGCAGCGATCCACGGCTGTACCGGCGCAATGCCTTTCGCATTGACTGCGGCTTCGTCCATGAAGCTCGCGTAAAAATCGCCGATCTTGCTGCCCGACGCCTTGGACGGCGCCTCAAGAATCGTATGCGTTTGGTCAAGCGAGCGGTCACCCAGCGCGTTGAACGCCCCCCAGCTTGCCTTGTCCGCGGGGATTTCGGTCTTCGCTTCCCATGCGCCACCGGCATATTTGACGAAATCGTCGCCCGGCGCGACCGCCTTGTCCATGCCGTCGGTGTCGAGGCCGAAGCTGCCAATATAGGGCTTGGCGGCTGCGGGTGCAGCCTTGGCGGCCGGTTTCGGTGCGGTCTTGGCGATGCCGGCCCCGGCGATGGCGGTCGCGAGCGCGCCCGCCGAAGCCAGCGCGACGAGATAGGAGCGCTTCATCAAATTATTCCCTGATCGAAAAAGAAAGGTCGTCGCGGCAAAGCCGCGCCGTCGGATGCCGCCGGGGCGGCACCGGCCGCGCCGCCGCGCGGGATCTGGCTTCGCCTAATCCCGCGCAGCGGCGTCACCAAACGCGGACGCGGTCGGCGGGCGCGAGGTAGAGCGCGTCACCCGGTTGTGCGCCGAACGCGGCGTACCAGGCATCGACGTTGCGCACTTCGGCGGTGCGGAACGGCCCCGGCGAGTGCGGATCGCTCAGCAATTGCGAGCGCAGCGCGGGTTCGCGGAACTTGTTGCGCCACACCTGCGCATAGCCGAGGTAGAAGCGCTGATCGCCGGTCATCCCGCCGATCACCGGCGCAGGCTTGCCGCCGAGCGACCGGTGATACGCATCATAGGCGACGGCCAGGCCAGCCAGATCGGCCATGTTCTCGCCCAGCGTCAGGCCACCCTGGATATGCTGGCCGGGGATCGGCTCATAAGCGTCATATTGCTTGACCAGCTTGTCGGTCAGCGCGGTGAAGCGCTTGACGTCCTCCGCCGTCCACCATTCGGTCAGCTTGCCGGTCTTGTCATATTTGCGGCCCTGATCGTCGAAATGATGGCTCAGCTCGTGGCCGATCACGACCCCAATGCCGCCATAGTTGATCGCCGGATCGGCCTTCGCGTCGAAGAACGGTGCTTGCAGGATGGCCGCCGGGAAGACGATTTCGTTCAGCACCGGATTGGCGTAGGCATTGATCGTCATGGGCGTCATGCCCCATTCGGTGCGGTCGATCGGCTTGTCAAGCTTGCCGAGATTGCGCAAATATTCGAACTCGTTCGCCGCCGCCACGTTGCCGACCAGATCACCGCGCGTGATCTTGACGCTGCTGTAGTCGCGCCACTTCGTCGGGTAGCCGATCTTCGGTGTAAAGGCCGCGAGCTTCTGCTGCGCCTTCACCTTGGTGTCGGGTGCCATCCATTCGAGCTTGTCGAGCCGCACGCTCATCGCCGCGATCACGTTCTTGACGAGCTGGTCGATCGCCACCTTCGATTCCGGCGGGAAGTAGCGCGCGACATACACCTTGCCGATTTCCTCACCCAGCGCGCCGCTGGTCGCGGCGACGCCGCGCTTCCAGCGCGGCTGCTGCTGCGGCGTGCCACTCAGAACGGTGCCGGTGAAGGCAAAATTCGCATCGACAATCGGCTTGGACAAATAATTGGCATAGGCACGCAGGACGCGCAGCTTCATATAATCCTGCAGCACCGACAGCGAGGTGTCAGCGAACACCTTCGCCTCGCCTGCGATCGCGCTCGGCTGGCCGACCAGATAATAGGGCCGCCCGCCCATGCCGTTCTGCGCGACATAGGCGGCCCACGGGAAACCGGGTGCCTTGGCCTCAATGTCGGCGAAGCTGAGCTTGTTGTAGCGCTTGTCGGCATCGCGCGATTCGATCCGCGTCCAATGGACCGTCGCGATCGACTTTTCGAAATCGAAGATCGCATTCGCGCGCGCGGCCGCATCGGGCGTGCCGACGAAACCGAGCATCGTCGCCAGGTACATCTTGTACTTCTCGCGCGTGTCGGCGAGCTTCGGGTCGTCCTTCAGATAATAATCGCGATCCGGCAGGCCGAGTCCGCCTTGCCCGAGATTGACGACATAGGTCTGCGGATCCTTGCTGTCCTGACCGACGCCCATGCCAAAGATGCCGCCAACCCCGTAGCGCGCGAGCTTCGCCATCTCGACCGCGAGCGCGGTCTTGTCCTTGGCACCGTCGATCTGGGCGAGCCACGGCTTGATCGGCTCGACACCCTTCGCGTTAATCGCGGCCTCATCCATGAAGGTCGCGTAAAAATCGCCGATCTTGCTGCCTGGAGCCTTGGCGGCTTCGTCGAGGATCGTGCGGGTCTGCTCGGTCGATACGTCCTGCAGCACGTTGAACATGCCCCAGGTCGCGCGATCGGCCGGGATTTCGGTCGTTTTGGACCAAGTGCCGCCGGCGAAGGCGGCGAAATCATTGCCGGGCTTAACGCTGCGGTCCATGCCGGCCACATCGAAGCCAAAACTGCCGATCTTGGGGCCGGCCTTGGCCTTGCCTGCGACCGCTTTCTTTGCTGCTGCCGGTTTCGCTTTGGGCGCCGGTTTGGCGTAGCTTGCACCGACAAGTGCGGCAGAAGCGAGCAAAGAAACGGCGATCAGCGAGCGGCGCATGCGGTAATCCTTCGTTGAGAACAGATTGCCGCGTGTTGTAGCCGGACGATACGCCTAGTCAATTCGCCTGATTCGGCCCTAATCGATGCGCACGGCCGCGCCATTTGCGCGCAACCCGCAGCCGCCAGAACAGGCCGCTCGCCACGAAGCCGACCGCGGCCAACACGACCGCCAGCGCAATCATCCCGACGATCGTCGCAGGCCCGCCCTGCGCCACCAACCAGTGCAGCCAGCTCGCGTTGGCGCTCACGTTCGCGGCGACCGGCCTACCGAAATAGGGATCGAAATGCAGGATCCAGTGGCCGAGCAGGAACGAACCGTAATAGATCGGCACCGTCGTCAGCGGATTGTGCAGCAGCGTGGTGGCGACCGCGACGGGCACGTTGGCACGAACCGGCAGCGCCGATACCGCCGCCATTGGCGCATGCGCGAAGGGAAACAGAACACCGGTGAACAGACCGAGCGCGACACCGCGTGGAACGGAACGGCGATTGAAGCGCCACAGCGATGGCACCAGAATGCGTGCCGCGACTGGCCGGAGATACCGGTTCTGCTCGATCCGTTCGCGGGTCGGCACGTGGCGGTGGAGGCGTGCGAGCGCGCGCGCCCAAAACCCCGGCCTGATCGCGGCCTCAACCACGGTCGCGCATTAACCGCCCCTGTTCGCGCTTCCAATCGCGTTCCTTGGTCGCCTCGCGCTTGTCATGCGCCTTCTTGCCCTTGGCGAGCGCTAGCTCGATCTTGGCGCGGCCCTTGGAATTGAAATAGATCATCAACGGCACCAACGTCATGCCATCGCGCGCCACCGCGCCGTGCATCTTGTTGATCTCGCGCTCCTTCAACAGGAGCTTGCGGGCGCGCTTGGGCTCGTGGTTGAAGCGGTTGCCGTGGCTGAATTCGGGCACGTTGGAATTAATCAGCCACACTTCGCCGTCCTTCACCTCGGCATAGCTTTCGGCGATCGATCCTGTGCCAGATCGCAGCGACTTCACCTCGGTGCCGACCAAAGCGATACCTGCTTCATAGACGGTGTCGATCGCGTAATCGTACCGCGCGCGGCGGTTCTCGGCGACGATCTTGGTTTTTTCGAAAATCGGGGGTTTGGGACGGGCCATATCCAGCGCGATGTAGGGCGTACCGCGTGCAAGCGAAAGTCACCTGCGTAATTTACCAGGTATCGTAAAAGCGCGCTAACGGCTTATCTACAGCTAGGGTCGATTGTCCGCTCGCACCGACGCCCGTTACAGTTTAGGATATGCCCATGTCCGATCTCGCCGCCCCCAAATTCGCCTCCCACGTCTTTCAGGTCGCCATCGACGCGGCCGACATCGATTTCATGGGGCACGTCAACAACGCATCCTATCTCAAATGGGTACAGGATGCGGTGGTCAGCCATTGGCAGCGCTTCGCCCCGGCCGATGCGGTCGCGTCGCACGCCTGGGTCGCGCTCAAGCACGAGATCACCTATCGCAAGCCGACCTTTCTCGACGACGAAGTGATCGCCACCGTCCTGCTCGAAAAAGTGCAGGGCGCGCGCGCGTTTTACGAAACGATCATCAAGCGTGGCGAGGATGTGTTGGCCGAAGTGAAATCGAGCTGGTGCTGCCTCGACGCGACCACGCTACGCCCGGCTCGCTTGGCGCAGGGCGTGATCGATCGGTTCTTCGCGAAGGATTGATCCCGGCGCGCTTAATGCGTTGCGCCGGGCTTCAAATGCAAAGCCCCGACGACGAGCGCACCCGCCGCGAGCCCGACCAGCCCGCCGCTCAGCGCGGTGATCGCCCATTCGATCGCGCCCATGCCGCGGCCGATGCCGACCGCGAGTTCGTGGATCAAATGCTCGGGCGCGGTGAATCCGAACTGCGCGAAGCCATGGATCAGGATGCCGCCGCCGACCCAGAGCATTGCACCGGTGCCCACCACCGACAGCGTCTGCAGCAGCAGCGGCATCGCCTTCACGAGCCCGCGGCCAAAGCCCGCGGCCGCCCCGCCAGAGCGGGCAAGATGCAGGCCGATATCGTCCATCTTCACGATTAGGCCGACCACGCCGTACACCCCGATCGTCACCGCCGCGCCGACCAGCGCCAGCACGCCCGCCTGCGTGAGGATCGGCGACCCGGTCAGCTCGTTCAGAGTGATGACCATGATCTCGGCCGAGAGGATCAAGTCGGTGCGGATTGCCCCGCCGACCTGACGCGCCTCGAGCGCGGCGGGGTCCTCGATCGTCGCGACCGCTTCCTCCGCATGATCGCCTTGCAACGCGTGCAGGACCTTCTCGGCCCCCTCGAAACACAGGTATAGACCACCCAACATCAGGATCGGCGTCAGCGCCCAGGGGGCGAAAGCGCTGAGCAGTAACGCGACCGGCAGGATGAAGAGCAATTTGTTGCGCAGCGATCCGAGCGTGATCTTCCAGATGATCGGGAGTTCGCGCGCGGGTGACAATCCGACGACATAGCCTGGCGTGACCGCGGCATCGTCGATCACCACGCCCAACGTCTTGCTCCCGGCCTTGCCAGCCGCAGCGGCGACATCGTCGGCGGATGCCGCCGCCAAACGCGCCAGCACCGCGATATCGTCCAATAAAGCTACAAGTCCGCCCGGCATGTCGCGTTCCCCTTCTTCGTGCTTTTACAGCGCAGCCATTGCGGCATCCACCGCGGTTCGGCTTGCCGCGCTGGGCCAAGTCATCGGCAGGCGCAGCGTCTCGGGAAAGCCAGAGCGCACTTTGCTCACCGCATATTTCACCGGCCCCGGCGATGCGTCGGTAAACATCGCCAGATGCAGGGCGAACAACCGGTCGTGCCTAGCGCGCGCCGTGGTATAATCGCCAACCGCGCAGGCCGCCTGGAATTCGGCACACAGCCGCGGCGCGACGTTTGCGCTGACCGAGATGCACCCCACCCCGCCCATCGCGTTGAACGCAAGCGCAGTCTCGTCATTGCCCGAGAGCTGGCAAAAAGCTTCCCCTGCCCCGGCGCGGTGGCTCGAGACGCGCTGGAGCTGCCCGGTGGCATCTTTGATCCCGACCACGCTCGGGAGCGCTCGTGCGATCCGCGCGACGGTCTCGACCGCGATGTCGGTCACCGTGCGGCCCGGCACATTGTAAAGGATGATCGGCAAACCGCAGGAACCCGCCACCGCCTCGAAATGACGGAAGATCCCCTCTTGATTCGGGCGGTTGTAATAGGGCGGCACCATCAACGCGGCATCGGCCCCCGCCGCCTTGGCCGCGGCGATGTTGTGGATCGCAACGCGCGTGTCGTTCGATCCGGCACCGGCGATCACCGGGACGCGGCCACGCGCCTGATCGGCACAGACGCCGACGATGTAAAAATGCTCCTCGGCGCTCAGCGTCGCGGCCTCCCCCGTCGTCCCGACGGGAACGAGCGCAGCGGAGCCCTCGGCGATCTGCCACTCGATGAAATCGCGATATGCGCCCTCGTCGAAACTGCCGTCAGCGGCAAACGGCGTGACGAGCGCCGGGATCGATCCCGAAAACATGGTTGATGGCTCCTGTGCGACCGGATTCCGTCGCATTTTTCAAATATGATGCGCGACAAATACGGATGGGAAGCATAGTCTGTCCACATGATTGCATCTTTGATCAAATCGGGGTTGCTGCTGGCGGGGATTTCGACCCTCGCGGTGTCGTTGAGCGCCAATTCGGACACTGCGACCGCGGATCCGGCGCAGGACCAACTCGGCTGGGGTCGCGCGACACAGGTGCTGACTGGTACGACCGCAAGCAACGCGGCGCTTGCCTCGGCGATTTCCGAATGGAAGATGTTGTCGGCGGGATCGGGCTATGGGTTCGAGACCTATTCGCGTTTCCTGCTCGCGCATCCCGGTTGGCCGGGCGAACTCGCGATGCGCCGCGCCGCGGAAAAATCCCTCGACACGATCGGCTGGTCGCCATCGACCGTCGTCAGCTTCTTCCGTCGCTTCCCGGCGCTGACTGCGGCGGGCAAGACACGCTTCGCCGAAGCATTGGCCGCGATCAGCGCGCGCGACGAGGCCAATGCCGCAGCCCGTGTCGCCTGGACTTCGGGCGCGCTGTCGTTGGCGGACGAAGCAAAAATCGGAAGCGGCTTTGCATCCGCGCTGTCTCCGGCGGATCAGGACGCGCGGATGGATATGCTGCTGTGGCAAGGGGCGACCACCTCTGCCCAGCGCCAACTCGCGCTGACCAGCCCGGCGCGCCAACCGCTGTTCGCCGCACGACTCGCCTTCAAGACCAACGCGCCGGATGCAGCCGATCGCGCGCTCGCGACGCAGGCGCTCGGCATGGCCGATCCCGGCTGGCTTGCCGACCGCGCGAGTTGGTACCGCAACACCGGCGCATCGATGAGCGCGCGCAATACGCTGGCGCAGCGCCCTGCCCTGACGAGCGTACCGGCCGCCCCGGGCGAATGGTTCGAGGTGCTGTGGACCAACGCGCGCGCCGCCGCGAACGACGGGCAAGCCGCACTTGCCTATGACATCGCGCGCCAAGTCGGCGACGCCTATCCCGCCGGCACGGACATCACCACGCGACCCTATGGCGAGCGCGACGACTATACAAATCTGACGTGGCTCGCCGGGCAAACCGCGCTGAAGCAATTGGCGCGCCCGGGCGATGCGGTCACGCCATTCCTGCGCTATGCGTCGGCATCGAAGGCGCCTGCGATCCAGGCCAAGGGCCTGTATTGGGCGGCGCGCGCGGCGGAGGCGGCCGGCCGGGGCAGTGAGGCTACCGGTTATTATACCCGTGCTGCGGGTTTCCGCGACGTATTCTACGGGCAATTGGCGAATGAACGGCTCGGCAAGCCGCTGACGCCGCCCGGTGACCCGGCGTTACGCCCGGTCGATCCCGCCGTCCGCGCGGCCTTCTATGCGCGCGAGACCGTTCGCGCCGCGCAATATCTCGGCACGACCGGCGCGTGGGAGGACCAGACCGCCTTCGTCCTCCAAATCGCGACCGACGCCAAGAGTGATAGCGATCATGTGCTGGCGACCGAACTCTCGCGCACGCTCGGGCGGCCAGATCTCGGCGTGATGGTCGGACGCAGCGCGTTGCAGAACGGGCTCAGCGATTATTCGACGATCGGCTTTCCGAATGTCCGCGTCCCCGCCGCCAGTCAGGACGATTGGACGATGATCCACGCGATCGCGCGGCAGGAAAGCCAGTTCGACCGCGCCGCGATCAGCCATGCCGGCGCGCGCGGGCTGATGCAGTTGATGCCGGGCACCGCGCGCGAGCAGGCGACCAAGCTCGGCCTGTCCTACAACGCCGCATCGCTGACCAGCGATACCGATTACAACATCATGGTCGGCTCGGCCTATTTCCGGCGGATCTACGGCCAGTTCGGCAGCTATCCGCTGGCGGTTGCGGCGTACAACGCCGGGCCGGGGAATGTGAACAAATGGCTGCGCGCGAATGGCGATCCGCGCATGCCCGGCGTCGACATAGTCGATTGGATCGAGGCGATCCCGATCTACGAGACGCGCAATTACGTGCAACGCGTGCTTGAGAACGCGGTGGTCTATGATCTGATGAACCCGCAGCGCTCACGCTCGGCCGGAGCGAACCGGATCAGCTGGTATCTCGGCAAGCGGACCGCGGGTTGAGGCGGCGTCTAGCCCGGCTCGTGGCGAGCGACTAGGCTCGCGCGATGAGCGAACTCCTTCCTACCGGCAACGTCGCGCTACTGATCGACGCCGACAATGCCAGCCACAATGCCATCGACCCGGTGCTGACCGCGCTGGCTGATCTTGGCACCGTCAACATCCGGCGTATCTACGGCAACTGGAGCAAGGCCGCGCTTAAGGGCTGGAGCGAGGTCGCGCTGCGCTATGCGCTCGACCCGCAGCAGCAGTTCGACGTGACCAAAGGCAAGAACGCAACCGACATGAAAATGACGATCGACGCTATGGACCTGCTGCTCACAGGTCGCGTCACGGGCTTCGGAATCATGTCATCCGACAGCGATTTCATGCCGCTGGTGACGCGTATCCGCCAGCAGGGGTTGCAGGTCTACGGCTTCGGTCGCGCCAACACGCCCGAGGGTTTCCGGCAGGCGTGCAACCGCTTCATCGACGTCGAGACGCTGGAGAAGACGGCCGCCGAGACACCGATGCCGCTCCCGCCCGCAATCCTTCCAAAGGAGGGGAAAGCCCCGATCGACACTGCCCTCGCCCGCTTGCTGATCGATGCATATCAGGCGTCGAAGCGCGATGAACAGGGCTTCGCATCGCTCGGCGAGGTCGGCCAACGCGCCGGTAACCGGTCGAGCTTCGACACCCGTAACTACGGTTTTTCGCGGCTTTCGGATCTGGTCGAAGCAGTGCCCGGTTTCATCGTCGAGCGCCGCGACGGCGGGGCGCTGGTCAAGCGCGTCCGAGAGCGGCCTGGCCGTAAGTGATCCCCATGGACGACCGTCCCAACTACATCACCCCCGCCGGATACGCCGTATTGAGTGCGGAATATCGCCAGCTTCTCGGCGAGGAGCGGCCGAAGCTGGTCGATGTCATTTCCTGGGCGGCGGGCAATGGCGACCGGTCCGAGAATGGCGACTATATTTACGGCCGAAAACGGCTGCGGGAGATCGACCGGCGGCTGGGTTTCCTCGCGCGGCGGATGAAGGCGGCCAAGGTGATTGACCCCGCCGCTCAACCCGACCGGAATCGCGTGTGGTTCGGCGCGACTGTCACGATCGCCGACGCTAATGACATGGGGGATGACGCCGAGCGCGTGCTGACGCTGGTCGGCGACGATGAGACCGATGCGGCGGGCGGCAAGATCGGCTGGAACGCGCCGATCGCCCGCGCGCTGCGCGGTGCCGCAATCGGCGATGTCCGCCGCGTTACGCTCCCTTCGGGCGAGCGCAGCTATGAAGTGGTCGCGATCCACTACCCGTAAAGAATGTCGCACAAGCGACGGAAACTGTACGATTTGCGGTGGACGTCATGCAGATGGCACCGCGTTCCCGCGCCGACCCTGTATAGTGGCCCCGCCGCGCGAATTTGGCGACGCGGATCAAGGGCGGTTAGAACGATGATGCAGCGCGTGTTTATCAGCGGCAAGGTTCAACGAACCGGCTTTCGCGACTGGGTCGTGCGTCGGGCGACCGATCTCGGCGTCGTCGGCTGGGTGCGCAATTTGAAGGACGGCCGGGTCGAGATGCTGGTCGCGGGTGAGGAAGACGCGATGACCGCGCTGATCGAAGCGTGCCACGAGGGTCCACCGCACGCGCGCGTCGATCATGTTGAAACACGCGCCGACAGCGAACGCCTCCCCAAAGGCTTCACGAAGCGCTTTACGGCGTAGCACCGTTGGGCTCGGTGCACGGCCCATAGCCGTCGATCGCCGCCTTCAGCAGTGGTTTGACCTGTTCGGGCGGTAGCTTGGCGAGCGCTTGCAGCGGCATTGTAGCGCCGATTTTCGCGGCGAGCAGATAGCCGAGAAAATAGCCGTAGCGCGACGGGAACGGCCCCTTGGCTAGACCAAACAAAAAGAACGGCGCGTAATCCTCGCGTCGCGGTGAATCCAATTTGGCGCGCAGGCTGCACATCGCCTCGGCGAGGCGCGGCTCGACCTTGGGGCGGATCAGTTGCGGTTGCGTCAGCAGCAGCGCGCGGTCGCCGACGCCGGGATTGAGCCGCGACGCGGCATAGGTCGCTAGACCTTCCCGCCACAGCGAACACCACAGCGCCGAGCAACCGCCGAAATATTTCTCGTGATAGATGTGGAAAATCTCATGATCGAGGAACGGCCCGATCGTCGTCTCATCATGAAGTTCGGCCATTACGTCGGCGCCGAAGAACAGGACCGTCCGTCCGCCGATCGTGCGCGTCCCGCCATCCTGCTGGCCGATCGAGTGGACCAGATACACAGGCACAGTGAGGCTATAGTCGAGGAACGCCGTCTTGAAATGCGCCTGCCCGCGCGCAAAGGCATCGCCGAAGGCGGCAGCGGTCTGCGTGATCTTGGCGCGCTGCCTGGGCCAGCTCTGCAGAAAGCGAAGCGCGGTGATGTCGAAGCGCGGCTGGCGCTCGCTCTTGCCGTTGAAATAGCCCGGCAGCAGCGGGTCGAAATGGGCATGAAATGCCGTCACGCGCTCGATATCACTCAGCGTGGCGGTTTGGTCGGCGAGTTCGGCAAAATCCGGCGTGAGATCGGTCAGCGTCCCGGCTTTCGCTGTCGCTGCCGCTTTCGGAACCGGTGAGTCTACCGGCGGAGACGCCGCGCCGATCGCCGCTGCAAGCAATGCCAGAAACATCCGCGCCCCCCTGACGGTCAACTCCGTGGTGGGGATAGGTCACGGTCGTGATGACCGCAACCATTTGGCGGCGCGGAAAGGTCCGCGCCGCCAATATCCCTCAGCGCGTCAGCTTCTTATACGCCAGCCGCGTCGGACGATCCGCCGCATCGCCCAGGCGACGACGCTTGTCGGCTTCGTAGCTCTCGAAATTGCCTTCGAACCATTCGACATGGCTGTCGCCTTCGAACGCCAGGATGTGCGTGGCGAGGCGATCGAGGAAGAAGCGATCGTGGCTGATGACCACTGCGCACCCTGCGAACGATTCGAGCGCCTCTTCCAATGCGCGCAGCGTCTCGACGTCGAGATCGTTGGTTGGTTCGTCGAGCAGCAGGACGTTGCCACCCTCCTTGAGCATCTTGGCGAGATGGACGCGGTTGCGCTCACCACCCGACAGCTGACCGACCTTCTTCTGCTGGTCCTGGCCCTTGAAGTTGAACGCGCCGACATAGGCGCGCGTGCCCAGTTCCTGCTTGCCGAAGCGGAAGATTTCGAGCTTGTCGGAAATTTCCTCCCATACCGTGTTGGTCGGGGTCAGATCGTCACGCGACTGATCGACGTAACCGAGCTTGACCGTCTGGCCGACCTCGATCGATCCGCCATCGGGCTGTTCCTGGCCAGTGATGAGCTTGAACAGCGTCGATTTACCCGCGCCGTTCGGCCCGATCACGCCGACGATCCCACCCGGCGGGAGGACGAAATCGAGATTGTCGAACAGCAATTTGTCGCCATACGCCTTGGTCAGGCCCTTGGCCTCGATCACCTTGCCGCCAAGCCGCTCGGGCAGCTGGATCAGGATCTGCGCCTTGCCGACCGAGCGGTTTTCCTGCTTCTCCATCAGCTCGTCGAACGCGCGGATACGCGCCTTGGACTTGGTCTGACGTGCCTTGGGGGTCTGCCGCATCCACGCCAGCTCGTCGGAGATCGCCTTGGCCTTGCCCTGCTCCTCGCGATCCTCCTGCTCGAGCCGCTTGACCTTCTTTTCGAGGTAGCCCGAATAGTTCGATTCATACGTGTAATAGCGCCCGCGATCGAGCTCGAGCACCCAATTGACGACGTTATCAAGAAAGTAGCGATCATGGGTGACGAGGATAACGTTGCCCACATAGTCCCGCAGATAGTTTTCGAGCCAGGCGACGCTTTCGGCATCGAGATGGTTGGTCGGCTCATCGAGCAGCAGGATGTTGGGCTTTTCGAGCAGCAGTTTGCACAAGGCAACACGGCGCTTTTCACCGCCCGAAAGATTGGTAACGGGGCTGTCGCCCGGCGGGCAACGTAGCGCTTCCATCGCGATTTCGAGCTGATTGTCGAGGCTCCAGCCATCGACCAGATCAATCTTCTCCTGCAACTCGCCCATTTCCGCGAGCAGCGCGTCGAAATCGCAATCTTCGGGCGGATCACCCATGATCGCGACGATTTCGTTATAACGATCGACCATCCCGCCAATCGGGCCGGCCCCGGCGCGGACGTTGCCGATCACGTCCTTGGTCTCGTCGAGCTTTGGCTCCTGCGGCAGATAGCCGACCTTGATGCCGTCCGCGGCCCAGGCCTCACCGGTGAAATCGGGGTCGATTCCACCCATGATTTTCATCAGCGTGGATTTGCCCGAACCGTTCGGCCCGATGATCGCGATCTTCGCGTCGGGTAGGAATTGGAGCGAGATATTGTTGAGCACCGGCTTCGGCGCACCGGGGAAGGTCTTGGTCAGGCCCTTCATCACATAGCTGTACTGCACGGCCATCGGCTGCGGGCTCCGTTCGATCGCTTAAGGGAGATGTCAGGCGCGCGATGTAGCCATCGCAAGCGCCGAACGCAACGCGGGAGCATCGTGCCGGATCACGATAGCGGCGCGATCACTCGGTCCAGAGCGTCACGCTCGTCCGATTGTGCCGACCGTGGACGACGATCCGTTGCCCGGGCTCGGATTCGATCGGCTCGGGAAGGTGGTAGAGAATGACCGGCCAGCACGATTTCGGTCCTGCCCCGGGCGCATTTTCATACCGCGTGGCATCGTCGAGATCGAGCGCGATCCAGCGCGCGATCGCGTTAACGCGCCCGCCCGACGCGATGCATTCAACGGTCGTCTTGGCGGGTGGCGTTTTGGTGGTCGATGCGAAATCGAAGCGAAACAGGTCGATCGCCGCGCTGCGCTGCACGTCGGACGCTCGGCCCGCATGACCGCCGCGCCCGCGACGGCGCACCCGATTGAAGGGGCGGACGTCGAATCCGTCGATGATGCCGAGCGTTTCCCGTTCGAGCTTCGGCGAATCGATCAGCCCCACGCGGATCGCCCCGCGGCCCGGAATGACGACGCCACCGGGCTTGACGAGATCGCGCATCGCCGCCTCGTGTGCATTAAGGACGCCTTCACCAAGCAAGCTGGAATCGACGATCTCCGACACCAGAATATCGGCCCGACCCCCGATATCCGCGAGCGTAAGATCGCTTGAATGCTTGCCGATCACGCGGATTTGATCGGCAAAGCCGTTGAGCGCGATGACCTCCCGCGCCGCAGCCGCGATCACGGGGTTCACTTCGCAAGTGATGACCTCGCGCGCGCCCGCGCGGGCGGCCATCATGGCCAGCAGGCCTGCCCCCGTTCCGATTTCCAGCACGCGCGACTGCGGCGTTATCGCGCAGCGCAACGCGGCGTCATAGGCCCGATTACGGCGGGCATCCCGCATCATCGTGAAATGCCACGACGGGACAGCCTTTCCGAGCACCGCATCGGCAAAGTTCAGCGCAGGCGATCCGGCGGGAGCAGCGGCGAGCATCTCGGCGCACAGCGCGCGCAAACGTGCGTCATCCTGCGCAGCAAGCGCCAGTTCCGCGACTCGCAGCAATTTCATCGGGTCGCCCTTCGCCTGCTGGTGCATGGCGTCGATCAATCGCTTTTGGTCCATCGCTACTCCCCTCGCAGCACGCTTAGGCATACCGTTGCGTGTTGGCCAAGATGCCCGTGCCGATGGATTGGCAAATGCGCCGGAGGCCAGTACCCAAAGGCAATGATCAAAAACGCAAAACTCGTTGCCTGTGCAGCGTCCGCCATTGCGCTTAGCGCTCCCGCCCTCGCACAGCGCACCGCTCCGGCAGCAGCGATCGTCGATCCCGCCATTGCGAAACTGCGCGACGCGGCGCTGAAGGACGACGTCGCCTATGACATCGTCGAAGGCCTCACCACCGAGATCGGTCCGCGGCCCGACGGTTCTCCGCAGCAGGAGCGCGCGCGGCTTTGGTCGGTCGCCAAGCTGAAAGCGTTGGGCTTCAAAAATGTGCGGATCGAGCCGTACGAATTGCAGAACGTCTGGGTGCGCGGGCAGGAAACCGCCGAAGTCGTCGCCCCCTACCCGCAGCCGCTGCGCCTTACCGCGCTGGGCAATTCGGGTGCGACGCCGCCCGAGGGCCTCACGCTGCCGGTCGCCTATTTCGCCAGCTTCAATGATCTTTTGTTGGCCCCGGCCGGTAGCCTGGCCGGCAAGATCGCGTTCGTTTCGAACGCGATGCAGCCGACGCAGGACGGATCGAGCTACGGCTCGCAAGGCGCAGCGCGGTTCGTTGGGCCGAACATCGCAGCGACTAAGGGTGCGGCAGCGATCGTGATCCGCTCGATCGGCACCGATCATGGCCGTGGGCCGCACGCCGGGAACACCAATTTCGCCCCCGGCGTCACGCCGATCCCGGCTGCGGCGCTGTCGGTGGCCGATGCCGAAAATCTTGAGCGGATGGTCAAACTCGGCAAGGCGGTGACGCTGCATCTGACGCTGACCCCCACCTTTGCACCAACGCGGACCTCGGGCAATGTGGTCGCCGAAGTACCGGGGACCGATCCGGCGGCGGGCACGATCCTGATCGGCGGGCATCTCGACAGTTGGGATTTGGGCACCGGTGCGATCGACGATGCATCGGGCATCGCGATCACCGCTGCCGCCGCCAAGCGGTTGATGGATGCGGGCAAGCACCGCCGCACGATTCGCGTCGTATGGTTCGGTGATGAGGAAACCGGCGGTTGGGGCGGGATCGCCTATGCCAAGCACCATGCCGGCGAACCGCATGCGCTGGCCGCCGAATCGGATTTCGGCGCGGACCGGGTGTGGCGCTTCGAGGTCAATCTGCCCGACACGGCAAAGGCGATCGCCGATCGCCTCGCGGTCGCCCTCGCGCCGATCGGGATCGTGCGCGGTGCCGGCGTCGGCGGCGACGGCACCGATGTCGGGCCGATGCTCAGAACCGGTGTCCCCGCGATCGACCTCAACCAGTCGGGCTTGCGCTACTTCGATTGGCACCACACGCCGGAAGACACGCTTGACCGGATCGATCCCGAACAATTGCGGCAAAACGTCGCGGCATGGACCACGATGCTCGCCATCGTCGCAGACGCGCCGGAGGCGATGGGACCAGTAAGTCCAAAGAAATGAACGCACTCGTCTCGTCGCAAATACGGCGAAAAGGTGGCGGGCCGGGAACTTTGTCGCGGCTTGGCGATTGACGCACCCAAGCAGGACGTTATGCCACCGCGCTTCGCGGCGGCACTGGGCTGCTTCGAACCCTATATATTGCTTGGGAGCAATTGCATGAAGAAGATCGCCCTTGTTCTCGTCGCCGCCGGCCTGGTTTCGCTGGCCGCCTGCAACAAGAACCCTGAAGCTGCCGCCATCGAGAACAATGCCGAGATGATGGCTGACGGCATAGATAACAATGCCGCGATGATGGACGACATGGCTGACAATTCGTCGAATGCCGTCGCTTCGGACATGATGGAGAATTCGGCCGACGCGATGCGCGACACCGCCGACAACGTCCGCGACGCGGGCGAGGCCAAGGCCGACAACGTCACCAAGTAAGGCAGTCGCGGGCGTTCTGCCCGGCTCTGACGAAGATCGGGCGCTTCCCTTCCGGGGAGCGCCCTTTTTTTGTGCCGCTTACTGCATCATCGCCGCATCGAGCGTGGTGAGTTGAACGGCAATCTGGCGCCGATACGACGCCTCACGCGGGCACAAGGCCAGCGCCTGCAGCCAATAGCGCCGCGCCATCCCGAAATCGCCAGTCTCGGCATAGGCCAGCCCGCGAAAATAGGGTGGTGCCGGATGTTCGGGCGCAAGCCGTGTCGCCTGGTCGAAGGCGAACGACGCGGCGGGTGACATCGTGCCGTCATGCTGCGCCAGCGCCGTGCCGTAGCCGGTCCACAGCGTCTGGCTGCGCGGATATCGTGTGAGGCCGAGCAGGACCGCCTTGGTCCCGCTGCGGCGGCTGCCGCTCCGCATCAGCGCATCGGACGCGATCAGATAGGCGCCATCGCCGGTAAATTGCCCGAGCATCGCACCGCGCAACATGGTGGTGGTGGGATCGATGACGATTGGTTCGCGGTCCGAGCGTGCCGGACTGCCGGACAGGCCCGCATGCTGCTGGAGCGCATAGCCGCCCGCCCCGAACAGCAGCGCTGCGATCACGCCGCTCCACAGCACGCGGCCGGCCCCGGCGCAGGCAAATGCAAACCCGGTCAGGCCCGCGATTAGCACGAGCGCAATCCAGCCATTCATCGCGCGGGGCAGCGTATTTGCATGGATATCGTGTAGGCGCTTTTCTGGCGCCGGATAAGTGCAACCGTCGCGGCCCCGCGGACGTTGACCGCGAAACCAATATTCAAGGGTCTGAACATGAAATTGCTGGTTGCGTTCGATCTCGACGGCACGCTTGCCGAAAGCAAGCAACGGATCGAGCCGGAGATGGCGGGCCTGCTCGCGCAATTGCTCGATCGCGTGGCGGTGGCGGTGATTTCGGGCGGTGACTGGCCGCAATTCGAGAAACAGGTGATCGCGGCAATCCCGTCGGCGGCGCGAGTCGAACGCCTTTTCATTATGCCGACCACCGGGACCAAATTATACCGTTTCGAAGAGGGTCAATGGCGCGCGATCTATGCCGAGATTTTCGAGCCCGCTGAGCGCGACCATATCCTGAAGTCGATCGACACTGCGTTCGCCACGGCAGGCTTGGCCGACGAGCGGATCTGGGGAGAGCGGGTCGAGGATCGTGGCAGCCAGATCACCTTCTCTGGCCTCGGCCAGGAAGCGCCGCTCGATGCAAAGAAGGCATGGGACCCCGATTTCGCCAAGCGCAAGGCGCTGCAAGCGTCATTGCGCGCAGCTCTGCCCGATCTGTCGGTCAATATCGGCGGGTCGACCTCGCTCGACATCACGCACAGCGGGATCGACAAGGCTTATGCGATGCGCCGCCTGGCGGAGCATTCGGGAATCTCGACCGGGGACATGCTGTTCCTGGGCGACGCGATCTATCCCGGCGGAAACGACGACGCCGTCCGCGCGGCGGGGATGGATACGCTGAAAGTGCGCGATGTGCAGGAGACCATCACCGCGGTCGGCGCGATGGTAGCCTGCCTGCCGGTGCGTTAGACCCGGCCGATCAAGCGGCGCGCGATGCTGTCGGCCACGTCGGCCGCCGGCGCGCCAGTGCGATCGCTTTCGTCCCACACTTCGATCAGGCGATTCGGGATGCGCGCGATCCGGGCGTTGACCTCGGCCTGGTCGCCCTCACCCAGATATTCCAACCCGACGTTGATGATACCACCGGCGTTGATCACATAATCGGGCGCGTAAAGAATCCCGCGTGCCTGCAAGGCGGCACCTTCCGCCTTCGTCGCCAATTGGTTATTGGCGCCGCCCGCAACGACCGTCGTCCGCAACGCAGCGATCGACTCGGGCGTCAGGATAGCGCCCAGGGCGTTGGGGCTGACGACATCGGCCTTGATCGCAAGGATCGCGTCGGCCGCGACTGTCTGCGCGCCCAATTCGTCCGCCAGCGCCGCAGCGCGGCCGGCATTGACGTCTGCCAGGGTCAGCCGTGCGCCGTCCTTGGCGAGCAGCCGCGCAAGGCCACCGCCAACGCTGCCAACGCCCTGAATCGCGACATGCACTCCCTTCATGCCATCCGCGCCGAGACCACGCTCGGCGGCGGCTTTGACACCGAGATACACACCCATCGCAGTGTAAGGCCCTGGATCACCGCCGGCGCTACCCGCCGCAACGGGCAGCCCCGACACGTGCTTGGTCATCGTGGCGATCGTCTTCATGCTCGCTTCGGACATGCCAACGTCTTCCGCCGTGACATAACGCCCGCCCAGCGACTCGACGACTCGGCCAAAGGCTTCGAGTTGCGCCTGGCTGATCGAGTCGCCCGGCTTTGCCGCCAGCACGACACCCTTGCCGCCGCCCATCGGCAGATCGGCCATAGCATTCTTGAAGCTCATGCCGCGCGACAGACGGAGCGCGTCGGTGATCGCGCTGTTGCTATCGGCATAATGCCAGAAGCGCACCCCGCCCGTCGCAGGCCCGAGCTTGGTCGAGTGAATGGCGATCACGGCCCGCAGCCCGGACACGGGATCGGTGAAGAGGTGCACGCCCTCATGATCGTCGAAATCGGCAAAGCCCCATCCGGTCGTCACGATGTTGATTTCCTGGCTGAAAAAGAAGTGGGGCGACCGACGGGACTTGAACCCGCAACATCCGGCATCACAAGCCGACGCTCTAACCAATTGAACTACGATCGCCGCAGAGGAAGCGCCCCTAGCGGTCCGCAGGGGCAAGCGTCAAGAATGGAGCGTCAGAATTTGCCTTCGACGGTCAGCACATGCCCGCGCGCCGTCTGCTGAAAACCGCTCATCTCCAGTTGCAACGCCGACGCGGCGTCGACCGGTTTGACCGTCAACTCAGCGTGAAAGCGTCCGGTCGGCCAGATTCGCACCAGGGCTTGCTCGGTTCCCGCCTGGCTGGCGAGCGGCAACAACAGCGCGCCGCCGTCACACCGCGCGGTGCCCGACAGTCCTTGCGCCAGGCTGATCCCGGCAATGTCGCGGCCGAGCGTCGCCTTCACGCGCCCCTCGGCCTTCTCGCAATTGCCATCGGTGAAGCGCACGCTGACATCGTCGAGATCGAGCCCGCTGACCGGGAAGCGCGCGAACACCGCCCCGCCCGGCAAGATTGCGGTCATGTCGTCGACGCCCACGCTGTGGCGCGATACGCTCACCGCGCCGTGCACCGCGCGCGTCGTGCTGGTCGAATGGCCGGCGAGATCGACTCGCGCGCGCCCGACGAAGAGCGGCCACGGCGACAGCGCCGCGCCCATGTCGCCGAGCGCAATGCTACCGACCGCGGTTTCGCGCAGCGCCCCGGACCACACGCTGCCGGTCGCCTCGCGCGCAGCAAAGCCGGTGCGCGCCAGATCGAACTGGCCGAGCACGAGCCTGAGCGGCAAAAGGGCGATCAAAGCGATCACGAAGATTGCGCCAAACAGGGCGAGCGGGCCGGTCGTCAGGCGGAACCGCGTCATTGCCCCTGCGCCTTCACGGTCATCTGCACGGCGACCGTACGGTCCCCATTGTCGGTCGTGCCCAGCCGATCGACTAACAGCCCCGAGGCTTCGAGCCCGGCGATCCAACTGATCAACGCCCCGGGGCGGGCCGAGGCGATGGCGATTTGGACTCGGTCGCTGCCCTGTGGCGTAACGATGGTCAGCGCGAAGCCAGCGTCGTTCGCGCGTGCGCGAATCACCGATTCGATCGGCGCGTCGAGCGGTGCGGCACGATCGGCTTGCAGCGTCTTCACCGCATCGACGCGCGCTTGCGTTTCGCCGAGCGCGATCACCGCATCGGCATGCCGCGCCTTGGCCGAGGCGAGCGCATCGCTGAGCGGCACGATCAGGAAATAGACGAAGGCCAGAATGACGGCGATGCCCGCCCCCGCCACCATATAGCGCTCGCGCTGCGTCCGCGCGCGATACCAGGTCAGGACTTGCTCGGTCATCGCGGCTTCACCATGATATCCCCCGACAGACGGCCGCTACTCGACTGAAATTGCCCCATCGGTGTGGCGTCGAAACCCGAGGCATCGAGATTGCGCTGAAGCTGCAGAATCTGTCCTTCATTCTGAACGCCCACGGTGACGCGCAACGCGCCGGCTGGATCGAAGGACAGGGTGCGCGCTTCGGTCCCCGGCGTCGCCCGGATCGCGCCGAACACCGCGGCAGCGGTGCGGCTGAAGCCCATGCCGCCGCCACGCAGCCGTTCGATCCGCGCGGTCAGTTGTCGATCCGCATCGTTCACCGCTTCGCCGCGCGACAGTCCGGTGCGGGCGAGCAGGTCGGCGCGGCGCTCGAGTTCGTCGGCTGCGCTTGAATAGATCAGCACCTGCACCAACGTGATCAGAATTGTGGCCGCGACGATCGCCGCGCTCAGCCAGCCGAGCCGCCGAATCAGCCGCCAATCGATGGCGATGCTCGTGCGTCGCGCGAACATACCTTGCCGCAGGTCGAGCGATGGCGCTGCGACCGCCGCCACGATGGCCGCCTCCAGCGCCTCGCGCGGCATCACCTCTGGTGCCGCCCCGCCGGTGATGAGTTCGGTCAGGCGTGCTTCGTCGGCAAACCCACTGGTCGGCCCCCGCACCACGCCTTCACCGCCGAGATCGGCGCGCAGATAGCCCGATTCGGGACGCGGCAGCAGCATGGGTGCCGGCAGCACCAACTCCGGGTCCACGCCATTGGCGGCAAGCTCGACCAGCCACGCCTGCATCTGCGAGGCCGCGACCACACCGATCGGGCGTTCGAGGTTGCTCCCCTCGCGTCCGACCGCGACGTGCAGCTCACCGATCGGCGTCGCGCTGGCGTCCGCCGCGAGCATCCGCGCCGCCGTCACCGATTGCGCGAGCGAGCGATCGGGCAATTCGGCCCAGTGCAGCGTAACCGCGTCGGCGGGCACGACCGCGACATGCGCCTCTTCGCTTTCGGCGGGCAACGCCGGGAACCCCTCGCCGCGCGCCGACACGACATTGTCGGCAATTCGCAGCCAGCGCCACGGCACGTCGTGCGCTGGCATAAAGAGGACGAGGGTGTCGGTCATGTTCGCTCGCCCCATTGCCGCGATACGAGGCGCGCGGGAAGCACCGATGCATCGATCAACCCGGTTTGCTGCAGAATCGCCCCGTTCATCGCGACATCGACCTGCAGCGAAAACCACACGGTCTTGATATCGCTCTGCCCCGCCGCATCGTCCGAGGCCCCTGCCCCCGTAATGATCGGCTGCGACCAGAAGGCGGCGGCGGTGCTGAACCCGGCGGGCGGGCGGCGCAGCAACCCTTGGCGCACCGCCTCGACCGTCAAATTCGGGCGGAGCATCGCCAGCAGCGGGGCTTGCTCAGGCAGGATCGTGTTGACGTTGATCTTCGATGGCGCGGCAATGGGCAAAGCGCAGATCCACGGGCGGAGCGTGTCGTAATCGACCCGCGCCACGCCCGCGACGGCGCGCAGCTCGCTTGGATCGCGCATCAGCGTGTTGCCGGTGCGGTATCCCTGCTTGCCGCCGGCATAGGCCCCGTCTTCGGCACCGTCCTGGATCGCGTCGGAATCGGTGTCGATCCAGTCGGATGCCGCCGCGGCGATCGCATCGGGCGCGCGCGCGGCGGGATCGACCAGGCGGATCAGCCGCGCGAACTGAATCCGTGCCGGCGTGAAGGAAGCGTACACGCCCGGCCCCGTCTCGGTCACCAGGCTGTTGAGGTTGAAGCAATTGCCGCCATCAACGACGACCGCGCTGGCGGTGCCGCTCGGCACCGGCAGCGGGATCGGCTTGCCACTCCAGCCGCCTTGTAGTGTGACGCGGTCCTCGGCCTTCAACAACAGATCGGTTACTTTCACGACGGCCAGCGTTTCCGCAGCGAACGAATATGCGCGCGCCTGGTCGAGCGCGACCGCATTACCGCCCAGCCGCGTCGCCAACCGCAGCTTTTCGAGCGCGGTGCCCGCCAGCACGGCGATCACCGCGACGAGCAACAGCACCGTCAGCAATGCCGCCCCGCGTTCGGACGGGGCGACGTCATTTGCCTTGGACATCGACCCGCTTTCCATATCCGGTGCCGACGAGGAAAAGCTGCCGTGTCTCGACGCCGTTGTCGCGCTGAATGCGGAGCTCAAGCGCTGCCGGCACCGGGAACTGCGGCGTGCTGGTCCAGCGATCACTCCACGCGCCGTTGATGCGATACCGCAAAGCGACTTGCCGGACATGATCGAGCATCGCGGTCGGCGGGAGCGGAGCGGCACCGTCGAGCATCGGATAGGCGATCCGTACCAGCGCCCCGTCCACGATGCCATATTCGACCTTCTGTTCGGACGCGCGCGGCGCCCCATCCAGATTGCTCCAGCCGTCGCGGACGAAGCGCAGCATCGTGCTGTCCGTCGCGCCCGATTCGCCGGTGAAGACGGGGAGGATTTCCCCTCCGACCCCGCGCGTCTGGCGAATCGAGGCTTGGGCGAGATCGGCGGTGAGGATCGATGACAGCCGGTTCATCGCGGAAATCTGTTCGAGCTTTACGCCCGTCGCGCCCTGCGCGCGGACCGCAAAGGACAAGAGCGAAACCCCAGCGGCGGCGAGCAAGCCGAAGATCAGCAGCGAGATCATCACTTCGATCAGCGTGAAGCCGCTTTCCTGGCGGTTCGGGCCGGACGCTGCGCTCACTGCTTCGTCGCTCCATCGCGGACCACCGTCAGGCGCCCTGCGTTACGTCCGGACGCATCGCTCACCGTGACGTCGATGCGCAGGATGCGGACGTCGCCGGTCGGCTGGGTCACGCGAGTCCAGTTCCACGCGCGCCCGGCATTCTGTTCGATGCCGGTCGCCGTGCCGATCGTCGGCGCGCGTGCATCGGTCAGCGCCTCGAACGCGACGTTGCGCGCGACAATCTGCGCCATCAGCGTCGTATCGAGCGTGCCGGCCCCGCGGATCGTCGCCCCCTCGAGCCGGATCAGCGCGAGCGCGGCGAGGCTGAATACCGCGAGCGCGACCATCATTTCGATAAGGGTGAAGCCCTGCGCGCGGCGCGTTCGCTTATCCACCGATGCGCACCTTGCCGTCGCTACCGACATGCACGACGATCGTCTGATCGGCGCGCGCCAGCGTGACGTCGAGCGGCCGGTCGGCAATGCCGGTCGAATCGAAGAGCACCCGGTCGCGCGGGCTTGCCCCGCTTGGTTCGGCGCGCGTGCCCTTGCTCCACTGCGTCACGCGCAAGGGGCGATCGGCCATCGCAACCCACGCGCCGTCGCGGCGCTCGTCGAAACCATAACCGCCCGCCGACACCCACACGCTGATCGGGCGCGCGCCGACGATCGCGAGGTCGTGCGCGGCGCGCGTCCGCGCAGCAAAGCGTTCGGCCTCGTCCGCCAGCCGCCCGCGCGGATCAGGCAAGGCAAGCACCACCGCCGCACTGGCCAGGCCGATGATCGTGATCACGATCATCAACTCGATCAGCGTGAAGCCGTTTTCGGTCTTCGAGGCGACGCGGTGCTCCATCGAGGCGTTATTGCCAGCTACCGATATCGGCGTTGGGCCCCTCGCCGCCCACTTTCTTGTCCGCGCCCAGCGTCCAGATATCGACGTCGCCATGTTCGCCCGGCGCGGCGTAGAGATACGGACGGCCCCACGGATCGTTGGGCAGTTTCTTGATATAGCCGCCGCGCTGATATTTGGACGCATCGGCATCGGCCGGCGGCGAAACAAGCGCCTGCAGCCCGTCAGTCGTCGTCGGATAACCGTCATTCTGCAGCTTGTAGAGATCGAGCGCGCCTTCGATCGTGGCGATGTCGGCCTTGGCCTTGGTGATCTTACCGCGGTCACCGAGCGGCAGCACGTTGAACGTCACGATCGCGGCGAGCAAGCCGAGGATGACGATCACGACCATCAGTTCGATCAGCGTGAAACCCTGTTCGGACGGGCGAACGCGGGTCGCACCAGCGGATTTCGGGGCAGATTCAGACATAACAGACCTCATTGTCCGGCAAGAGTGTTGAGTTGCAGGATCGGGAGCAGGATCGATAGCACGATCGTGGCGACGACGCCGCCCATCACGACGATGATCAGTGGTTCGAGCAGCGACAGGGCCGTGGTGGTGAAGCGGTCGAACTCGCGCTCGAGATAGTCGGCGGCGCGCTCCAGCATATCGTCGAGCTGCCCGGCGGTCTCGCCCGAGGCGGCGAGATAGGTCAGCAGCGGTGGGAACACGCCCGTACGCCGCATCGCGGCCGACAGGCTGCCGCCGCCACGGATCGAGTCGATGATCTCGTCCGACGCCTGTTTCAGCCGCAAATTGTGGATCGTGCCGCCGGTTAGGGTCAACCCTTCGAGCAAAGGCAGGCGGCTCGCGACCATCGTCGCCAGTGTGCGGGCCATGCGGGCGGCGTGGAGATCACGCAGCAGCCTTCCCAGCAAGGGAAGCTTCAGGATACGGGTGTCGAACGCGAGCTTGATGCGCGGGTTCTTTAACGCGCGCCACGTGCCGAAAATGGCCATCGCGCCGACCAGCAGCAGGACCCACCAATAGCCGACGAGAAAGCCAGAAACCGCCATCACCGCGCGCGTAAGGAAGGGCAGTTCCTGACCAACGGTATCGAATTGTTCGACCACTTGCGGGACGACGAACACCATCAGCGCGGTCACCACCGCCATCGCCACCACCGCCAGCACTGACGGGTAAGCGAGCGTGGTCAGAATCTTACCGTTCATTTCGGCCTGACGTTCGAGCAGAACCGACAAGCGTTCGAGAATGACCGGGAGAGAGCCCGAGGTTTCGCCCACCGATACCATCGCGCGGTAGAGTGCGGGAAAGCTCTTGGCCTCGCGCGCCATCGCCTCGTGCAGGCGCCGCCCCTCCATCACGCCCGAATGGACCGAATCGACGATCGCGCGGACATGCTCTTGTTCGGTCTGGCGGCTGATCGTGCGGAGCGATTCCTCCAGCGGCGAAACGCGGTTGAGCGTCGCGAGCTGGCGCGTAAAAAGCGTCAACTGCTTGGTGTTCATCTTGGCGCCGCCGATCCGAAAATCGGAGAGCAGCGCCTTGCCCTTTGCCGGGCGGCCCGAGCCGGGCTCGACCTTGACGACGTAAAGCCGCCGCCGGTCGAGCGCGGAACGCGCCTCGTCGATCGAAGGCGCGGCGATATGCCCGCGCACCTCGCGCCCCTTGGTGTCGATCACAAGGTAATCGAAGTCAGCCATTGGCCACGTCACCAGAGACGATCGCAAAACCGATCGTTTCGAGCGAAGTCGAGAAACCTGCCCTTTGCTCGGTTTCTCGACTTCGCTCGAAACGAACGGACGGAGGGGCGACCTTACCCATCCGCCACCTCAGGCAGCGCCATCGGGGCCTCGGCATCGGCCATATCGCGGCGCGAGACGCGGACTGCCTCCTCGGGCGTGGTGACGCCGTCGCGGACGAGCTGGCGTGCGGCCGAGCCCAGCGTTGGCGCATGGAGGAAAGCGTGGCGCGCGATCAGCGCCTCGTCGCCGCCGTCATTGATCATGCGGCGGACCGTTTCGTCGATGCGGATCGCTTCATAAACGCCAACGCGGCCCTTGAAGCCGGTGCCCTGGCACATTTCACATCCCACCGCCTCATAGACGATCGTCCCCGCATCGAAGCCGAGCAGCGCCGAAACCGAGCCCTCGGCTTGCACCGGCTTGCGGCAATTCTCGCATAGCCGCCGCACCAGCCGCTGTGCGATGACCGCGCGCAGCGTGGAGGCGAGCAGGAACGGCTCGACCTTCATGTCGCGCATACGGGTAATCGCGCCGACCGCGTCGTTGGTGTGGACGGTGGACAGCACGAGATGCCCGGTGAGCGAGGCCTGGACCGCGATCTCGGCAGTCTCGCGGTCGCGAATTTCGCCGACCATCACGACGTCGGGGTCCTGTCGCAGGATCGCGCGCAGGCCCGCGGCAAAGGTCAGACCGACCTTGGGATTGACCTGTGTCTGGCCGATCCCCTCCATCGCATATTCGACCGGATCCTCGACCGTCAGGATATTACGGCTGCCGTCGTTGAGCAGGCGCATCGCGGCATAGAGCGTGGTGGTCTTGCCCGACCCGGTCGGCCCGGTGACCAGGATGATGCCGTTGGGTTCGGTAATCGCTTCCTTGAGCAGGCCGTTGATCGCCGCAGTCATGCCGAGCACGTCGAGCGTGATGCCGGCATTTTCCTTGTCGAGAATACGCAGCACGACGCGTTCGCCCGCGCGGGACGGCAGCGTGGAGACGCGCACGTCGAGCAGTTTGCCCCCCAGCGTCAGGCCGATGCGGCCGTCCTGCGGCACGCGGCGCTCGGCAATGTCGAGCCGCGCCATCACCTTCACGCGGCTGACCACCACGGGCGCGACGTGTGGCGGCATCCGCAGCGTCTCGCGCAGCACGCCGTCAATCCGCATTCGCACGACGAGGCCAGTCTCATACGGCTCGATATGAATGTCCGAAACGCCGTTGCGCGCGGCGTCCGCGATGATGCCGTTGATCAGCCGGATCGCGGGCGCATCGTCGGCTGTATCGAGCAGATCGTCGGCGGTGGGGAGGTGATCGGCGAGCATGTCGAGCTCATCGCCAAGCCCAAGCGTGCCTGCGGCCATGGCGGCGGCTTGGCCGTCCATCGCATAGGCTTCCGACAACAGGCGGTCGAATTCGGTGGCCGAGACGAAGCCGACGTCGAACGGGCGCGCGAGGTGGCGGCGCAGTTCGAGCAGCACCTTGGGATCGGCCCCCTCGCGCATCGCGACCGCGAAATGCGAATCGGTGCCGGGATCTAGCACCACGCCGAAACGGCGCGCGAACGCATAGGGAATGGTGATGTTGGGGATGGTTGCTAAGGCGTCCGACACTGCCTCGCCCATCGCGAGCGTCTGGTGGAGGTCGCTCATAGCTCTTTTCCCTTCCCGGCGAAGGCCGGGGTCCAGTTCCGTGGCGTCGTTTGCCGAGGCGCAACGTTCAGGCTCGTCGACCTTCCCGACTGGGCCCCGGCCTTCGCCGGGGAGCGACCAAGCAAGCGACCGCGCACCTACCGACTCCGCTTTGTTTTGATCACACTGCTCGAGCTACGTTGGATCGGCACCGAAATACGCGGATCCTCGATATTGCCCGGGATCGGCGCACTCGGGATCGGGGGCGTGGCACCGAGATAGTCACGGACGAGCTGATCGATCGAGGGTTCCTCGTTCGGCGTCGCCAAACCCTGTTGCAGCCGCAGATAGCCATAGCGCTGCTCGGTCAGCTTGCGGCTGTCCTCGGCGCTGCGCAGGATCGTCGGGCGGATGAAGATCATCAGGTTCGTCTTGGTCCGCGACTTCGCCTTCGATCTGAACAGATTGCCGAGGCCCGGAATATCACCGAGCAACGGAATTTTCTCGATCGTGCGACGCTCATTGTCGTCGAGCAGGCCGCTGATCACCGCAATGTCGCCGTCATCGACGGTGCGAACGGTTTCGACCTCGCGCTTGTTGAGGATCAAATCGCTATTGTCGCTCGACACCGGCCCCGCGATCGAGCTGACTTCGAGCCGCAGATTGAGCTTCACGGTGCCGCTCGAATTGACTTGGGGGCGCACCGTCAGCTCGATGCCGACATTCTCGCGCTGCGTCGTGCGGAACGCGTTATCGAAATTGGTCGACAGCGCCTGGCCCGTGGTGATCGGGATTTCCTGCCCGACCAGGCTGTGCGCTTCCTGATTGTCGAGCATGACAAGATGCGGAACCTGGAGCAGGTTGGAGGTCGTGTCGCTCTTGACCGCATTGATGATCGACCCGAACACCGTGTCGCCGATCTTGCCCGCCCAGCCGCCGAAACCGCCGCTCGCGCCAAGGATCGATTGCAGCGCCGATTGCTGCAGCGAATCGCTGGCGGAGCTGTTCGAACTGGTCGTAACCGTGCTGCCGTTGATGACGGTGGTCTGCGTGTTGAGCTGCCGCGCACCGATCGCGCCCGCAATCGTCAACAGGCTCGGCGCGGTGTTCTGGAAACTGGAGGCGGCGAAGACACCGCCCTTGATATTGGCGATCGCGAATTGCGCGCCAAGCTGGCTGGCGGTCTGGTCCGACACTTCGGCGACGATCGCCTCGACCAGGACTTGTTCGCGGCGCGTATCAAGCTGCCGCACGACATCGGCGAGTTGTCGCTGCACCTCGGCGGGGGCTGCGATGACGATGGCGTTGGCGCCGACGAAGCGCGTGACGACCGAGGCCGAGCGCCCGCCCGCGCTGATCGCGGCCTGGCCCTGCTGGCCACCGCCACCCCCGACATCCTGCTGGACGGCGGGGGTATTGGCGGGCCGCGACGTCGGCTGGAAGCCGCTGCCGCCGCCTTGCTGGCCGCTGTTGCCACCGAAATTCGAGGCGGAAAGCTGCTGGTTGGTGATCGGCGACGGGGTTTGCCCGACGAGTTGCTGCAGCACGGGCAGGAGCTGCTCGGCATCGGCGTTTTCGAGGAAGATGACCTTGATCTCGGTGCCGTTCTTTGCCCGCCGGTCGAGATCCTCGGCAACGGCGGCAAGCCGCGCGACTGAATTGGCATCGCCGCGGATCGCGACCGAATTGGAGCTGGCGACCGCGACGACGCTGACCCCAGTCGAGGGACCGGCTCCGCCTGCCCCGCCGCCGCCACTTTGCCCCGAAAGCGCCTGTAGCGCGGTGGCGATTTCGCGCGCGCCGGCGTTCTTCAGCGCGACGACGCGTGTGGCGGAGGTATCGGCATCGATCCGGCGAAGCACTTCGCGCACGCGACGGATATTGTCGGCGAAATCGACGATGACCAGGCTGTTGCCGCCGCGATTGGCCGTGACCGACCCTTGCGCCGAAACCAGCCCGCGCACCGTATCGACTGCGGTCGATGCCTCGATCGCGCGCAGCCGCACGACTTCGGTCACAAAGCTGTTGCCCGCCACCCCGCGCGATCCGACGCGGCTCGGCTGCGACGCGGCATTGTCGGTCGGCTGGATACGAAACGCGCCATTGCCGGTCGGCACCGCGATCAACCCGTTCGAGCGCAGCGTGGACAGGAAAATCTCGAAATATTCGGATTTCGACACCGGATGATCGGTGACGACGGTCACCTTGCCGGTCACCCGCGCATCGATGATGAAGGTGCGCCCGGTCACGCGCGCGGCATCGGCGATGAAGGCGCGGATATCGGCATCGCGCACGTTCATCGACGTCTGCGCAAGCGCGGTACCTGCCAGCGTGAAGGCCATGATGGGGCCGAGGATCAGTTTCTTCATGGCCCCGCAATCGTGATGGCAAGTGGGAGTGTGGCGCCGCCGCGCTCAACCGTGATCGAGAGCGTGCCGCCTTTGGCATATTGTGCGCCGATACGCTCGATATCGGCCTGACCGCTGACCGGGCGCCCGCCGATCTGCGTCACGACGTCGCCGTCGCGCAGACCCGCCGCGCGGAAGGCCGCGCCGCCGCCTTGCGAGCGGACCGTCATGCCGTTGACGCGACCTTGGTCGATCCGCGGGATGAAGCCGATATCGGATTTGATCTGGCCAAAGCTGACGCCGTTGGCACCATTGCCGCCCGGCGCTGGCGGGCCGACTGGCGGTGCCGCGCCATTGCCGCCGATCAGCGGGGGTCCATTGGGCACCGGCGCCGCTGCGGGTGCCTGATCCGGCTGGACCAGAAACAGATCTTCCGAAGCGCCGCCGCGGTCGATCGTGACATGATCGAACGCGACCGCCTTCAACCGTACGCCGGGCATGATCTCCTGCCCCACGCCAATGCTTTGCTGCACGCCGTCCGGCCCCGCGATGATCGCCGATCCACCACCCTGCGCTTCGTCGAGACGCGTGCCGAACAGCGTGAGTTGCAGCGTGGTGACAACGCTCGGCCCGGCGGCATCACCGCCACTGATCAGGAAGAAAGGATCGAACCCGCGCAAGATCGCTTGCGGCGCGGCGGCGATGTTGCCTTGTTCAGGCCGCCACACGCCGACCGGCCCGACCGGCGTCAGCACCGCCCACACCAGGCGCGCGCATTGCACCGCGAGCAGCGCGATCAGCAGCAGCTCGACGCCGGTATAGACTTTCGTGACGGGTACGCGTCGCAAAAAGGCTCGCGCCCGCGCATCCAAAACCAACCGCATGCGGCACCAATCCCCGATCGCGACCCTGCTAGGCGGCGAGTGTTACAGTCCGGCGTCATTCGTGTGAAGCCATGCGTCATATCACCGCCGCCCGCGCAAGCGACTGGAATAAGCGCAATCACTTTGGCAGAGAGGCGGTCATGATGCACCCCCTCAATCTCGGCTCGGGTCACCCCTCTGAGGCGGTGGTCGATCACATCCTGGCGCAATCCGGGGTCCAGCGCGTGCCGAGTCCCAAGCTGACGCTCTTCATCCGCCGGCATTTCCTCGATGCGGAAACGTGCGCGGCGATCTGTGCCGCGGTCGATGCGACCCGGCGACCATCGACCGTCGCGGATTTTAACGGCGATCCGACCTATCGTACCAGCGAGACCGGCGATCTCCCGCCCGACGACCCGCTCACGATCACGCTCAACGAAAAGATCACGGCGTTCACCGGGCTCGATCCGCTGCATGGCGAGCCGATACAAGGGCAGCGCTATGCCGTCGGCCAGGAATTCAAGCAGCATACCGACTATTTCGAACCGAACGGACCGGATTTCGACAAATTCTGTAGCGTCGCCGGCAACCGGACATGGACCGTGATGATCTATCTCAACACGCCCGAGGCCGGTGGTGCGACGCGCTTCAAGACGATCGACAAGATCGTCCAGCCCGAGCTTGGCAAGCTGCTCGCGTGGAACAATCGCCGCCCCGACGGCACGCTCAATCCCGCCACGATGCACCACGGCATGAAGGTGCGCGCGGGGACCAAGTATGTTGTAACCAAATGGTTTCGCGAACGGCCGTGGGGGTGGGCTTCCTGACCGCGGTGCGTGCGGGTCACGACTTATATTTGTCACGTAAGTGATACGCTTCTGTCACGAAAATACACTGAGCGCGTCACATCCCTTTCCTAGAGCGACCCTCGATGAGGATGCGAGGGGGCGAGCCGACTCGCGACTGCATCGTCTGATCAAAGCCGCCAACCAGGCGGCTCAGCGAGCTGGAGACAGGGAACATGACCAATTCGAATCTGCGTCGCATGTTGATTGCGACCGTATCGATCGCCGCGCTCGGTGGCTGCGGTGCAAATGACATCGCCTCGCCCGGCACCGGCGGCAACATCAGCATCATCAACAACCCGGCGCCGACCCCGGCCCCCTCACCCACGCCGACCCCGACGGTCAGCCTCGTTACGCCGGCCACCGGCTGCCCGACGATCGCCGACGCCCAGGGTCTCAACGACCGCGGCACGATCACTGGCCCGACCGGCACGTATCGCGTCTGCGCGCTGCCGTCGCGCATCGTCTCCAGCATCAACCTGACGCGCATCCCGGGCCTGCTCTACTTCATCCCCGGCCGTGTCGATGTCGGCTATGACAATGGCCCGACGCCGCTCAGCGCGTCGAACACCCGCGTCGTGACCCAGCCTGACGGCACCAACCGCACGCTGACCGCCGATTCGAATGTCACGCTGACGATCCAGCCGGGCGTGGTGCTTTATGCCGCGTCGGGTGCGTCGTGGGTCAACATCAACCGCGGCAACCGCATCAACGCCGTCGGCACCGCAACCGCACCGATTGTCTTCACCAGCCGCGACAACGTGCTCGGCCTGAACACCGACAGCTCGTCGGGCCAGTGGGGTGGCGTCGTGCTTTCGGGCCGTGCGCAGATCACCGATTGCGCCGTTCCGGGGTCGCCCGCGCTCGCCAATGGCAGCTCGCCCAACGCCGGTACCGTCGCTTGCGAACGCCAGACCGAAGGCGCAGTCGATCCCGCACTCTACGGCGGCACCAACAACCTCGATAACAGCGGTCGCATGAGCTATGTGCAGATCCGCTACTCGGGCTTCGTCCTCTCGGCCGCGACCGAATTGCAGTCGCTCACCACGCAGGGCGTCGGCGAGGGTACGGTCCTCAACAACATCCAGTCGTTCAACAGCTCGGATGACGGTGCCGAATTCTTCGGCGGCCATGTCGCGATGAAATACTACGTTTCGATCGGCGCCGAGGACGACAATCTCGACACCGACGTCGGCACGAAGGCGAACTTCCAGTACGTCATCGTGGCACAGCGTGCAGGCAGCCTCGCGCAGGGTGCCGACGCGATGATCGAGGCCGACACCGACAACAATTCGGTGCTCGACAATCCCCGCCAGAACACCACGGTCTCGAATGCGACCTTCATCGACCGCACCGGCCCGGGCAATGCCGATCAGGCGGCGATCCTGCTGCGCGGCGCGACCGACTACACGCTGGTCAATTCGGTCATGACGACCAACCCGGCGCATTCGTGCCTGCGTATCAGCGACTCGCGTACCGCTGCTGCAACGGTTGACGCAGCATCCGACGAGAACGGCGCACCCGTGTTCCGCTCGGTCGTCATGCAGTGCCTGGCGTCGCGTCCGTTCATCGGTTCGCCGCTCAGCGGCCAGACGCTGACCGACGCTGACGTCGCCGCCTTGTTCAATGGCGGTGCCAACAACAATGCGACGACCTATACCCCGACGCTGACGAACCTGTTCATCAACGGCGCGAACGAAACTGCGGTTACCCCGTTCGACCAGACCACGCTTAACGGTCGTGTGTTCAACGGCATCACGATCACCCCGGCCGGCTTCTTCGAGAAGACGACCTACATCGGTGCGGTCAAGGATGCGGCGGACACGTGGTACCAGGGCTGGACCTGCAACAGCACGACCGCAGCGCTCGGCACCAGCCTGACGGGCAACTGCACCACGCTGCCGACGATCTGATAACGGCTGCGTGATATGGGGCGGAGGGTCGCACGTGCGGCGCTCCGCCCCTTTTCGGAATATAAGAGGGGGTTGACCATGTCGAAGCCAGTGAGCTTTGCGAGCCTGTTGCTGTTTTCATCCGCGCTGATCGCGCCGTCGGTTGCGCGGGCGCAGGCGTCGCCGAGCGCGCCGACTTCGGCCACGCCAGCCCCTTCCTCACCCGCCGACACGGTCGACCAGACCTCCGCCCCAGGCGTTCCATCGGCAACGCCCGAGCAGACACCCGAGCCGCCCGCACCAGAGATTTCGGTCCCCGGCGGCAATACCGACATCGTCGTCGTCGGATCGCGCAACCGCAACGTCGCACGCAGCGCGCCGCAAGTTGTCTCGGTCCTGTCGAGCGCCGATATCGCCCGCACCGGCGAAGGCGACATAGCCGGGTCGCTATCCCGCGTGACGGGGCTCAGCGTGGTCGGCAACGGCTTCGTCTATGTCCGCGGCCTGGGCGATCGCTATTCGCTGGCCTTGCTCAACGGCTCGCCCCTGCCCAGCCCCGAGCCACTCAAGCGCGTCGTGCCGCTCGACATCTTTCCGACCAGCGTGATCGCGTCGTCGCTCGTCCAGAAGACGTATTCGGTCAATTTCCCGGGTGAATTCGGCGGTGGCGTCATCAATTTGACGACCAAATCGGCCCCCAAGCAAGCATTCCTGACGATCGGCGCCGGGATCGGGCTCGACACCGTCACCACCGGCCAGCTCGGCTACACCTATTTCGGCAGCGCGAGCGACTGGACCGGGTTCGACAATGGCCAGCGTAACACCGCACCGTTGCTCGCCGCATTCCTGAAGAGCGGCGCGCAGATCGCCGATCTGTCCAACGCCGCCAATACTGCGATTGCCGCGCAACTGATCACCGGGCGCAACGCCGTCATTCAACGCAACAAGGCGTTGCCGCCAAATTGGAGCGGAAATATCACTGGCGGCAAATCGTTCGATCTGGGCGGCGCGACCCTCGGGGTGATCGCGACCGCGGGCTATAGCAACAAATGGCGCACCCGCGACACGTTGCAGCAGACCGCCAATGCCACCGATCTTTCACAGCTCGACCGCAATTTCGAACGCGTCATCACCGACGACCGGGTGGTTGTGAACGGCATGCTCGGGCTCAGCCTCGAATTCGGACAGAACAAGATCCGCGAAACGACACTGTATATCCGCGACACGCTCAAGCAGACGCGTCTTGGCGTCGGCACGACGGTCCGGAACTTCGGGTCCAATATCATCGTGCAGGAGCAGGATACCGCCTGGTTCGAACGCCAGTTGATCGACACGCAGTTGGTTGGCGAATTCAAGCTCAACCCCGATCTTTCGCTCGACGTGCGTGGCAGTTACGCCAACACGCAACGTGAATCGCCCAACGAGATCGGCGTCACCTATGCGCGGGACGCCAACTTCGCCTGTGACAACACCAGTCTTAACGGCTGCTACGCCAACTCGCTCGGCGTCGGCGCGCGCCCGAATGGCGCGACGATCGGCTTTTCGAACCTGAACGAAGACCTGTTCGCGGGCGGGATCGATCTCGGGTACAAGATCATCCCCGAGATCACTGCGACGATCGGCTATGCCTATACCGACACGAAACGCCGCACCGAAGTGCGGGAATTTGCCTTCCGCCAGAACGGCCAGCTGCCACAAGCGGTGACGTTGCTGCGGCCCGATCTGCTGCTCGGCTCGGCGGTCGTGACGGCGTTCCCGGGCAAGGACTTCTTCGTGCGGCTCGAGGACAATCTCGGCGGCAACCCGACGTTCGACGCGAAGTTGCGGATCCACGGTGCCTACGGCCAGGTGCAGGCGCAGATTTCGCCGAAGCTCAGCGCCACGCTCGGCGTGCGGTACGAAACGGCGAAGCAAACCGTCGCTCCCGTGACGGTCTATACCACGGCCACGATCCTGCCACCGGCGACCAATCTGAACCGCAATTACTGGCTGCCCGCTGCAACGGTCACCTATCAGCTCGCGCCCGACATGCAGATCCGCGTCAGCGGATCGAAGACGATCGCGCGGCCGCAGTTCCGCGAGCTCGTGTTCCAGACGTATTTCGACCCCGAGCAGAACACCGCGGTGCAAGGCAACCCGCTGCTGGTCGACAGCCAATTGTACAATGCCGAAGCGCGCTACGAATGGTATTTTGCGCGCGAGCAGCGGATTTCGCTCTCGGGATTCTACAAGCGGATCGACAAGCCGATCGAGGTCTATGCCGACGATAACGGCAATACGCTGACCAACCGTTTCGCCAATGCGCCCAAGGCCGATCTGTACGGCGTGGAACTCGAGACGCAGAAGTACTTTACGATGAACTGGCTGTCAGACGGTGATTTCTTTACCAAGCGGCGCTTGCTCGCGATCGCCAATTACACCTTCACCAAGTCGAAAATTCTGGTCGGGCCGAACGATCCGATCAACGCCTATCCGCTGTCACTGACCAACGCCAACCAGCTGTTCCGCAATGGCACCCCACTCACCGGTCAGTCGGATCATCTGGTCAATTTGCAGGTCGGGTTGGAGGAGAAGGACCACCTTTCGCAGCAGACGTTCCTGCTGTCCTATGCCAGCAAGCGCGTGACGCGGCGTGGGCCGTCCGGCCAGCCGGATATCTTTGAAGAGCCCGGCATCCACCTCGACTTCGTCGCGCGCCAGGGCGTGAAGATTGCCGGGGTAAATACCGAGATGAAGTTCGAAGTGCGCAACATCACCGGCACGAAATATCAGGAATATCAGCAAAGCGGCAAAAACCGCGTCTATTACAACCGCAACAACGCCGGCACGATCTTCAACTTCGGGCTGAGCGTGAATTTCTGATCGCCCCACGCACCGTGGTCCCGCCCCCCGGCGGGACGACGGTCGTCGAAAACGAAAAGGCCCGCCACTCCAGTCCGGAGCGGTGGGCCTTTTCGATGATGGTGGGCGCGGCAGGGATTGAACCTGCGACCCCACCCGTGTGAAGGGTGTGCTCTACCACTGAGCTACGCGCCCGCTGCCCTGCCCGCGGCAGACGCGGGTTGGGCGAAACGGATCGGGGCAGCGTGTGCCGCCCCGTTGAGCAAGGCCTTAATGCGCCGCCCCCGCGCTTGTCCAGCCCAACAATCTCTGCCTGGCCGCCGCTATCGCCGTTGCAGCCGCCCAAGCGTTTCATCGAGCGCCGACAGGAAGCGCGAACGGTCGGTCTTGGCGAAGGGCGCCGGCCCGCCGATCGCATCACCGCCCGCGCGCAGATCGGCCATGATCGCGCGCACCGCGATCGCATTGCCGATCGACGCGGTGGTGAACGGCTTGCCATTGGGGGCAAGCACCGCGGCCCCGGCTTTGAGGCAACGGTCCGCGAGCAGAATATCGCCGGTCACCACCACGCTCGCCGCATCGGCGCGCTCGGCAATCCAGTCATCGGCTTCGTCGAACCCGGCCCCGACCACGATTCGCGACAGCAGCGGGTGGATCGGGATGCGGATCGGGCTGTTGCTGACGATCGTGACGGCGATTTCGCGGCGGAGCGCGACCTTGTAGATCTCATCCTTCACGGGGCAGGCGTCGGCATCGACGTAAATGTGGAGCGGCATCGCGCGACGCTAGAGCAAAAGCGCCGCGCGGGCGAGCGGCGGCGGGGCTGTTCTTCGCGAGGCTGCTGCGCCAAGGTCGGCACACAGGATCAGGATGAACGGGACGCACCATGCCGCTTTACGAAATCGACGGAAAACGCCCGACGCTCGGCGCGAACGCGTGGGTGGCACCCAGCGCCGATCTGATCGGTGACGTGCAATTGGGCGATGACGTCGGCATCTGGTTCGGCGCGGTGATCCGGGGCGACAACACTCCGATGATCGTGGGCGAACGCAGCAACATTCAGGAAGGCGCGATGTGCCATTCGGATCATGGCGCGCCGCTGACGATCGGGAGCGACTGCACGATCGGCCATCACGCGATCCTGCACGGCTGCACGATCGGCGATCGCGTGCTGATCGGGATGGGCGCGATCGTGCTCAATCGCGCGGAGATCGGCGACGGCTGCATCGTCGGCGCTGGCGCGCTGGTGACCGAGGGTAAGGTGTTCCCGCCGAACAGCCTGATCGTCGGATCGCCCGCGCGCGCCGTTCGCACGCTCGATGACAGCACCAACGCGATGCTGCAGGCGTCGGCCGACCATTATGTCGCCAACGCCCGCAACTATGCCGTCGGGCTCAAACGGGTCGATTAGGACCCGCCGAGCGCCCATTTCGCGATGTCGGCGCGGATGCGCGCGTTGACCATCCGCCGCGCCGCCATCGATGCCACCGTCGCCTTCGCGCCGCCACGCGCCGCAACCGGCAAGTTCGCCGTAGCGAACGCGGTGATCTTGGCGGGCATCTTGGGATCGTCGGACCCGGCCCCCAGGCTGGCGACGAAACCAGCGCGATTACTCGTTTCAATCAGCGTGTTGACCAAGGCCATGTGGGCGATGGCGAAATCGAAGGCGAGATCGGGATGCCCACCCGCGATTGCGCGCAGCAGGCTCGCTTTTTGCGGGTTGGTGAAACGATCGCTTTCGAGCAAGCCGAGCGCGCGCTTGGCCAGCGCATCGTCATCCGCCGCGCCGAGCAAGCGGATATAGCCGTTTTTCACCACCGGGTTTTTCTCGGCATTGGCAAGCGCGAGCAGCGCGTCCCATTCGCCGGGCGTTGCGTTGCTGGCATAGGTGCCGAGGATCGGCGCGCGGATCGCCGCCGGGATCGCCTGCGGATCGCTCTTCAGCGCCGCGACATAGGCGCGCGCCTTGGCCGCGACATCGGCGTCGCCGACATCGCCTAGAACCGAGATCAACGTTTCTCGCAGGGTCGAGATGAGCGGCGTTTCGTCCTTGCTCGCGGCAAAGCCGACGCGCTGCATCACTGGCGCGAGCGTCGCGGCAACACGGGTCCGCATAGCATCGTGCGCACGGCCCTTTGGCGCGCGGCGGCTGAGATCGGCCAACTGCGCCGCAATCGTCTGCCACAGTAGCGGGTTCGCGTCGGTGCCAACGGCGGCGACATCGGCGAAATAGCGGTCGAGCTTCTGATTGCCGCCCTTCGCCAGCGCGAAGTCGTCGCCGAGCGTGCCGAGCTGATCGGTCAGCGCGAGCGTGTTGAAATCGCGGACGATCGCAGCGTGGCCCGCGGAATTATAGGCGACGCGGACATAGCTTTGCTTGTCGCGGTTGAGCACGAGCGTCCCACAGCCCGGCACCGTCACCGGGGTTGCGGCGGCACCGCGCACCGTAACGCTGGTGGCCGGCTTGCCGACCATGCCGAGCGTCAGCGGTACACGCCAGGTTTGCGCGGCTTGCGCGGTCGCGTCATAGCCGAAGCGGGTCTGGCTAAGCATGACACGGGTGTTTCCGCCCAAGCAGCGCGCGCTCGTCATCGTCACGAGCGGCACGCCCGGCTGCAGCGTGAAATCATGCGCCACCGCTGCGACCGGCTTGCCCGCCGCCGCCGACAATTCGGCCCAAAGCTGATCGGTCGCGGTGTTCGAATATTTGTACTTCGCCATGTAACGACGGATGCCATCGCGGAACGTATCCGGGCCGAGCGTCGATTCCATCATGCCGATGACGGCCTGGCCCTTCAGATAGGTGATCCCGTCGAACGCTTCGCCGATCTGGTCGACAGTCTCGATCTTGCGGATGATCGGGTGCGTCGCGGCGGTCGAATCGGCCTGTAGCGCGCCTTCGCGGTCCTGCGCCACGGCAGTCGCGGCGGCATACCATTCGGGGTTGAGATCGACGCTGCTCTTATTCTCCATCCACGAGGCGAAGCCTTCGTTCAGCCAGAGATCGTCCCACCACCGCATCGTGACGAGATCGCCAAACCATTGGTGCGCCATTTCATGTGCGACGACGGTGTAGATGCGCTGCTTGCCGCTCTGCGTGGCGCGCTTCTGATCATACAGCAATTCGGGCTCGAAATAGAAGATCGCGCCCCAATTCTCCATCGCTCCGAAGAATTGCGACGAGCCCGGCCCCGCGATCATGTCGAGCTTGGGCAGCGGGTATGGCTGACCGAAATAGTCGTTGTAATAGGTCAGCAGGCGCTTGGCCTGGGCGAGCGCATAATCGCCCTGATCGACCACGCCGCGCCGCGTGATGACGCCGATCTCGGTCTTGCCCGCCATCACCGTCTTGCGCTCGACATCGCCCATGCCGAGGAACAGCAGATAGCTCGACATTTTCGGCGTCTCGGCAAAGCGATACAGCTTGGTGCCGTCGCCTTGCTTGGTCACGCTGACGGTCGGCATGTTCGAGAAGGCCATCTGCTCGCCCGGCGCGACCGTGCTCACCCTGAAGGTCGCCTTATAGGCCGGCTCATCCCACATCGGCGCGAAGCGGCGCGCATCGGGTGCCTCGAACTGCGTCGCCAGCATCCGCGCCGCTGAACCGTCCTGATTGGTGTAATCAATCGCGAAAAACCCTGCGGCCGAGGTGTTGATCGTGCCGGTCCAGGCGAAGTGTAGCGTGTGCTGCCCAGCGGATACCAGCATCGGCGCGGTTAGCGTCAGTTGCTGCTTGGTCGCATCGAGCGTGAACGGAATGGCTTGCCCGTCGAGGGTGGCGGCCGCGATCTTCAGATCGGCAGCGTTGAGCACGATCGTCCTGGTCGCGCGCTCGACAGTGATCGTGATGTCTTCCTCGCCCGAGAAGGTCATCGCCTTCGCATCGGGCCGCACCGTTATGTCGTACGAGACCGGCGCCACGCCCGCGGGCAATTGCCCCGCAGCAAAGGCCGGAGTCGCGGTTCCGAGGAGAAGGGCGGCGGCGAGAGGAAGCTTCACTTGGTTACTCCGGTAACGATCAAGCCTTTTCCTTAGCGCTTCCGCCGGGCTTGGCAAACGCGTGGGGCAAACGCGTGGGGCAAACGCGTGAGGCAAACGCGTGGGCCAAACGCGGGGGGCAAACGCGGGGTGGCTGGACAGTCCTTTCGGTTGCGCTATGAAACCCACATGAGCATCCCCCCCCTGTTCGATCGCCTGCGGCTCCCAATCATCGGCTCGCCGCTGTTCATCATCTCCGGACCCGAGCTGGTCATCGCCCAGTGCAAGGCAGGGATCGTCGGGTCCTTCCCCGCGCTGAACGCGCGGCCCCAGGCGATGCTCGACGAATGGCTGCACCGCATCACCGAAGAATTGGCCGCGCACAATCGCGACAACCCCGATCGCCCGGCCGCCCCGTTTGCGGTCAACCAGATCGTGCATCGCTCGAACGAGCGGCTCGAGGCGGATCTGGCGACCTGCGCCAAGTGGCAAGTGCCGATCGTCATCACCTCGCTTGGCGCGCGCGAGGATCTGAACACCGCGGTGCACAGTTGGGGCGGCATCACGCTCCACGACGTCATCGACGACCGTTTCGCGCGTAAGGCGATCGAAAAGGGCGCCGACGGCCTGATCGCGGTCGCGGCGGGTGCCGGTGGCCATGCCGGGCGCTTGTCGCCCTTCGCGATCATCCAGGAAATCCGCCAGTGGTTCGATGGCCCACTGGCGCTGTCAGGGTCGATCGCGACCGGTGACGCCGTGCTCGCCGCGCAAGCGATGGGCGCGGACTTCGGCTATATCGGATCGCCTTTCATCGCCGCGACCGAGGCCAACGCCGAGGGAGCGTACAAGCAGGGCATCGTCGAGGGCAAGGCCGCCGACATCGTGTATTCGAATCTGTTCACCGGCGTACACGGCAATTACCTGCGCGGATCGATCGTCGCGGCGGGGATGGACCCCGACAATCTGCCCGAGGGTGATCTCTCGACGATGGATTTCGGCAGCGCCAACAATAGTGGTGGCAGTGCCAAGCCCAAGGCGTGGAAGGAAATCTGGGGATCGGGCCAAGGCATCGGCGTGATCGACCGGGTCGAGCCTGTCGCCGACATGGTCGATCGGCTGGAGCGGCAATATCTGGCGGCGCGGGCGCGGCTTAAGCTGTGATCACGCGCGTTGGGCGCGCTGGGCCCTAGATCGCGCGGTGTTGGCGCGTAGGCCTTAAAAGGCGAGCGCAAGACGCGCGTGCAGCGACCGCACCGGGCTGGGGAACGCTTCGGCCTCCGCATCGGCAGTCTGCGCTTCGTCCAGACGCGCGACGCGCCGATGAAGATCGCTGCTCGCTTCGATAAGCTGGCGCGCGACTTTGGGCATCGACGCGAGCGCAGCAACCTCGGTAACCGGTGCAGACCCGAGCCGGCGGGATGGATCGAGCGCCTCGCGCGGAGCCATCTCGCCGGCATCGACCGCGCGTTGCGTCAGCAGCCAGGCGATCACGTGCATCAGTCGCGTCGTCACCTTCAGCGATTCGCAGCTGAACGCGACTCGTGCCATCGGATCGAGCGCCTCGCGATCGTTCCGCCCCCCCTCGTCGAAATAACTGCGGGCCTCATCGGCCAGCACCATCGCGTCGATATAGAGCGTATCGATTACGCGGCGTTGCATCCGTAAATCGTAGCCATGACCCCTCATGATGCTTTACGTCTCACAAACCGGGCCGAAACGGTATAGTGTCATCGTCCGAGCTCCGTAAAACTGTCCCAATCCGGTGCACTTCGTGGCTCGGTTTACGCGATGATGTCCGGGATCAACTGATCTTCGAAAAGCGCGATCTCATCGCGCAGGCGCAACTTGCGTTTCTTGAACCGGGCGAGTTGGAGTTGGTCGGCCGATCCGGAGTCGATCAGCGCCGCAATCGCCGAATCGAGATCGCGATGTTCCAACCGCAACATCTCCAGGCGCTTTGCGATCAGGCTGTCGTCCATAAGATCCCCATGCGATGCGGCGCCCTTAGCAAATCACGCGCGTGTGAACCGCATAAAATCGATCCGTCGCACGATTGCGCTAGCATGTCGCGTGTCGGCGAATCGGAAGGAGACAATTAACCCGAAGCATGTTTTATTCACTCCCCAAGCAGTACATGAAGGAGGTACGCATTCCATGCAGACCGCGCATCAATCGGCCCTGACGGCCAAGCATGCAGTCCTCGATCGTCAGATCGCAGCAGAAATACAGCGCCCGTTGCCCGACGCCGTAACGCTCGCCGAACTGAAGAAGCAAAAACTTCGAATCAAACAGGAAATGATGCAGATTTAACGCTGTATCAGGTCCGGGCGCATCGCGCCCGGGCCGCACGCATCAGCGCTGGGTACGCGTGAAGATCGGTTTCACGAAAGTTGGCGTATGCGCGCCCTGCCCGACCGGCTTACGCGCCAGCATCGGATCAATTTGGCGGTCGAACGCCACACCGATTCGGCCGGCAGCCGACCAGGCAACGTGACCAGGGACCCAGCCGATCCCGCGCACGTCAAACTCGACGCGCAACCCTTGTGTCAGGCCGTCCGGAAATTCCGCCATCAATCCGCCCTGCGACAGGTTGCGGACACGCACTGCTCGAACGTCCTTTTCGCCATGAACGCGGAAATCCGCCATCAGGAACAAGCTGTCACGCGAGTCCTGACGGTTGTGGACCCCGTCGTCGTTCACGGGGCTGAAGGGATCTTGCGAATACTGGTCCATCGCGTGAATTTTACCGATCTCCGTTTGGGATCGGCATAGCCCGCAATCGTGTCGAAGTGCTTAAGACCAGCCCCGCAGCTCAATCCTCGCGCGAAATTTTCTCGTGCCGCTCGTGACGCTCCTGCGCCTCGACCGTCATCGTCGCGATCGGACGCGCCTCAAGCCGCGCAAGCGAGATCGGCTCACCAGTCACTTCGCAATAGCCATATTCGCCATCGTCGATGCGGCGGATCGCCGCCTCGATTTTGGAGATTAGCTTCCGCTGCCGGTCGCGCGTCCGCAATTCGATCGACCAGTCGGTCTCGCTCGACGCCCGATCGGTCAGATCGGCTTCGCGTAGCGTATCGACTTGCAGCTGCGACAGCGTGCCTGCCGCCTCGCGCAGGATCGCTTCTTTCCAAGCTTGCAGCTTGGCGCGGAAATAGGCCTGCTGCCGCGGGTTCATAAACTCTTCGTCCGCGCTTGGCCGATAGCCATCGTCGCCCACCGGCGGCACCGCAAACTTCTCGGATTCTTCCAATCGATTCAAGACCGTCGCCATCCCACTATCTCCCTTCGGTCGCTCAACGCTTTGCGCGCCTCTGAACCGCCCCCGGGGCCAACTCCCTGACAGGCGGGCCTATAGCCATGCGACGGGCGCTCCACAAGCAATCCCGATCGGAGTTTGCATAGGACGTGGCTGACCGGCGGATTTGCCCTCCAATCGGCCGACCTGAGTCGGGTCGAGTCGCAGCATGATGAACAGATGTGCACGTTGCGATTGTCCGCACGGTTAACGCACGAGCTGTATCATCATGAAACGTTAACCACGATGATCGCGCCAATAGCCGGGTGAATTGCTCCAAGTAACGCCAAAGTTTGGTTAACGTCCTTGCACTTAATGATTTGTTCGGCACTTTACCGGATAGCGGCTGAAAGGCCGATGCAAACGGGGCGTTGCCTAAAGCGGCAACGGTAACGAGAGAGTGAGCTTATGTCGGTACGGATGGCTTTAGCCAAACTTTGTGCCTGTGCCTGCGGCGGTGCTGTCATCGGCGGCGGTGCCGTGCATGTCGCAGACACTGCGAAGGCGCGCAGTGTCTACACGCACAAGGCGACCAAGCGAATCGTCCGACGGACCACGGCTGCCTCGGCCGGCGCTCGCTACAGCCGCACCGGCACCCGCGTCCGCCGAGTCGTGAAGACCACCCGCACCGCAGCGCAACCGCAAGTCGTGCTGGTGACGACGCAGGGTGCGCCAATTCCGCTTCCTCCCGCCTTCGTCCCGTCGGGCGGCTATTCGGGCGGCGGCGGTGGCGCGGCGGCGGCGGTCGGCGGTGGCGGCTTTGGCGGCGGCGGCGGCTTCTTCGCGGGCGGCTTCTTTGGCGGCGGCGGCGGCTCGGGCGGCGGCAGCATCGTGATATCCTCCACCTCGACCGGGTCGTCGAGCGGCTCGGGTTCGAGCGCAAGTTCTGGGTCGAGCGGCACTGTGATCAACATTTCCTCGGGCGGATCGAGCAGTTCGACCTCGACCGGCGGCTCTTCGACCGGCGGTTCCTCGACCTCGACCGGCGGCTCTTCGACCGGCGGTTCCTCGACCTCGACCGGCGGCTCTTCGACCTCGAGTTCCACCGGCGGCTCCTCCACGTCGAGCGGCGCGGTCAGCAGCACGTCATCCTCGGGCGGTAGCGGCGGCTCGTCCACGTCGAGCAGCACCGGCGGCGCCGAGGTGTCGAGTACGTCTTCGACCGGTGGCTCCTCCTCGGCATCGGGCGGGAGCAGCGGAAACGTTTCATCCGCGTCCGGGGGCAGCAGCGGTAACGTTTCGTCCGCGTCCGGCGGGAGCAGTGGCAATGTGTCCTCGTCGTCGAGCGGAAACGTCTCTTCCGCGTCGAGCGGCGACGTGTCCTCTTCGTCGGCATCGAGCGGCAACGTTTCGTCAGCCTCGTCGACCAGCTCAAGTTCGAGCGGCAACGTTTCGTCCTCCGCATCCACGTCGTCGAGCGGGAACGTGTCCTCGTCCGGTTCGAGCAGCTATGGCTCCAGCAGTCACGGCTGGGGCTCGACTGGCGGCTGGAATTCGACTGGTGGGCATTGGAGCAGCACTGGCGGCCCTCCGCCCGGATCCAGCGGCGGCCCGCCCGCCCCGGTTCCGGCACCGCCTATGGTATTGCTGTTCGGCGCAGCGGCAGCGGCGCTGGTTGCCCGCAAGCGCTTCGCCAAGCCGACCACGATTACCGCCTAAACCGCGCATTATGGCTTCCAGCCGGCTCCCGCGTCACCGCGCGGGGGCCGTCTTGCATTGAGCGCTCCGGCTTGCGTGTCGGACGGCGCAACGCCATAGCCCGATCATGCACGACATCCGCTTCATCCGCGAAAATCCCGCCGCTTTCGACGCAGCCCTCGCCCGGCGCGCCCTCCCCCCGATCGCCGCCGAATTGGTCGATCTCGACGAACGCCGCCGCGCGCTGTCGACCGAGGCGCAGGTTGCGCAGGCGCGCCGTAACGAAGCCTCAAAAGCGATCGGCGCGGCCAAGGCAGCGAAGGACGACGCCACCGCCGCGCCGCTGATGGCCGAGGTCGCGGCGCTCAAGGAGCGGCTGCCCGCGATCGAGACAGAGGAAAAGGCGCTCGGCGAGCAGCTAAGAGCGAAGCTGGCGATCATTCCCAACCTGCCCGCCGACGATGTGCCCACTGGCGCGAGCGAGGACGACAATGTCGAAGTCGCGCGGTGGGGCACGCCACGCGCGTTCGACTTTACCCCGTTGGAACATGCCGACCTTGCCCCAGCGCTCGGCATGGATTTCGAAACCGGCGCACGGCTTTCGGGGGCGCGCTTCACCTTCCTGCGCGGTGACGTGGCGCGCCTGCACCGCGCGCTCGGCCAGTTCATGCTCGATGTGCAGACGCGCGAGCATGGCTATGAGGAATGCAACCCGCCCGTGCTTGTCCGGGACGAGGCGATGTACGGCACCGACAAGCTTCCGAAATTTGCCGAGGACAGTTTTCGTACGACCGATGATCGCTGGCTCATCCCGACCAGCGAAGTTTCGCTCACCGCCAGCGTCATGGGTGACTTGCTCGACGAAAGTGCGCTGCCGCTGCGGCTCACCGCGCTGACCCTGTGCTTCCGCTCCGAGGCGGGCGCGGCGGGGCGCGATACGCGCGGCTTCATCCGCCAGCATCAGTTCGAGAAATGCGAACTGGTCAGCATCGTCCGCCCCGAGGAGAGCGAGGCCGAGCACCAGCGCATGGTCCGCGCGGCCGAGACGATCCTCGAACGGCTGAACCTGCCCTATCGCAAGCTGCTGCTGTGCACCGGCGACATGGGTTTCGGCGCGCGCAAGACCTATGATCTGGAGGTCTGGTTGCCCGGCCAGGGCGCGTACCGCGAAATCAGTTCCTGCTCGAACACCGGCGATTTCCAGGCGCGGCGCATGAACACGCGCTACCGGGTCGCGGCCGAGAAGAAGACCGAGTTCGTCCACACGCTCAACGGCTCCGGCCTGGCGGTCGGTCGCACGCTGGTGGCGGTGCTGGAGAATTGCCAGAATCCCGACGGCAGCGTTACGGTGCCCGAGGCGCTGTTGCCCTATATGGGCGGCGTGACACGGTTGGAGCCCAAGGCCTGATGCCCTGTCCTCCTTCCCGTTCGTGCTGAGCCTGTCGAAGCACTGCGCGCCACACACACTCCGGGACGTGTCGCACGCTGCCCTTCGACAGGCTCAGGGCGAACGGGGGTTGGTTTGAATTTGAAAGAGATCCGATGCGCATCCTGCTCACCAATGACGACGGCTACCACGCGCCGGGCCTCAAAATCCTCGAGGCGATTGCCGCGAAATTTTCCGACGATGTGTGGATCGTCGCACCCGCCGAAGAGCAATCGGGCGCGGGCCATTCGCTGACGCTCAGCCGCCCGATCCGGGTGCGCAAACATGGCGAAAAGCGTTTCGCCGTCGCCGGCACGCCGACCGACGCGGTGATGATGGCGCTCGCCAAGATCATGCAGGATCACAAGCCCGATCTGATCCTGTCGGGGGTCAATCGCGGTGCCAACCTCGCCGAGGACGTGACCTATTCGGGTACCGTCTCCGCCGCGATGGAGGGCGCGCTGGCGGGCGTGCGTTCGATCGCGCTGAGCCAGGCGTATAATCGCGAAGGCATGGGCGATTCCGTGCCGTTCGAAGCCGCCACGGCCTGGGGTGAACGCGTGCTGCGCCCGCTGATCGACGCGCCGCTCGAACCGCGCACGCTGGTCAACATCAACTTCCCGGCGGTCGCGGCGGACGCGGTCAAGGGCGTGCGGATCGCGCAACAGGGTCTGCGCGATTACGGGCGGCTGCAGATCGTCACCAACCGCGATCCGCGCGGCTACGAATATCACTGGTTCGCGCTCGGGCCGACGGTGGAGACCCCGGCGCATTCGACCGATTTGGAAGCCGTGGCCGACGGTTACGTCGCGGTGACGCCACTCCATCTCGACCTGACACACCGCCCGTCGCTCGCTATGCTGGGAGCGCTATACGGGTGAGGGGGATAAGCATGGGCGGTCGGCGCAGGATGACATTTGGCGGATTCCTCCTGACCCTCGCGCTCGGCGGCTGCATCCCGAACCCGGATCGCCCGCAGCGCGGTTATGAGCCGCGCGACGACCAGCGGCCTTATGAGCCGGCCGGCGGGCGGCCCTATGACGCGCCGCAAGACCCGTATGAACCGCGCCGGATCGACGAGGGCGTCTCCGCCCTCCCCGCGCCGCCGCCCGCGTGGCAGGCGCGCCCGGTTACGGCCGATGCCGCGACGATAGCGTCCGGCAGCTACGTCGTCCGCCCCGGCGACACGCTCCGCGCGGTGGGAGATCGCACCGGGGCGGGTTCCGAAGCGATCGCCCGGGCAAACGGCCTACCTGCTCCGTTCGTAATCCGCGCAGGCCAGCGGCTCGAAATCCCCGGTGGGCGCTATCACCTCGTGCGGGTGGGACAGACCGGCATCGCGATCGCGCGCGCCTATGGCGTCGATTGGTCCCGTATCGTCACCGCGAACGATCTCGCCGAGCCTTATATCCTGCGCGTCGGCATGCGAATTCTGGTCCCCGGCACCACCAGCGGGAGCAGCGTGGCAGAACGCGCCGCCGCCTTCCGGCTCGATATTGACGACATCGTGACGGGCGGCGAACCCGCGCTCGCGGTCAACGATCGTCCGGCAAAGCCGAGCGCGTCGCCGCGCCGCGTCCTCTCCGCCACACAAGCGATTGCCGAGCCCAGCCGTCTGACCAGCGGTTTCGCTTGGCCCGTCCATGGCCGCATCGTCGCCCGCTTCGGTCCGAGCGGGGCGACCGGCGAGAAATATAACGGCGTGAAGATCGCAGTGCCGCTCGGGACGCCGATCCTGGCGGCGGCGGACGGGGTGGTGGCCTATGCCGGGTCGGGCGTGCCCAATCTCGGCGGGCTGGTGATCGTCAAGCATGGCGATAGCTGGACTACGGTCTACGGCCATGCCAGCCAGTTGCTGGTCCAGCGCGGGCAATCGGTGAAGCGCGGGCAAACCATTGCGCTGTCGGGCGATTCTGGGGTGGCAGACCGGCCTGAGGTGCATTTCGAAATGCGCAAGGGGCGCTTGCCGGTCGACCCGCAGCGGCAATTGCCTGGGATTTAAGAAGAAGGAGGGGTTCACGCGAAGGCGCGAAGAGAAGAAAAGGGCGCGAAGGAAGAACGTAGGGCTTCGCGCCCTTCTTTCCTTCGCGGCCTTCACGTGAATCCCTTCTTCCTGCTGCGCAGGGATGACAAACGGGACCGCTGTCGCTTAGAGCGGCCGCATGACCGAACACGCCTCCGATCTCCTCCGCCTGCTGTCCGAACGTGGCTACATCCATCAACTGACCGACGGGGCCGCGCTCGATGCGCTCGCGCTGAAACAGGTCGTGCCGGGCTATATCGGCTTCGATGCGACCGCGCCGTCGCTGCATATCGGCAGCCTGGTGCAGATCATGATGCTGCGCCGCCTCCAGCAGGCCGGGCATAAGCCGATCGTGGTGATGGGCGGCGGCACGACCAAGGTCGGCGATCCGTCGGGCAAGGACGAATCGCGCAAATTGCTCGACGATGCCGGGATCGCGGCGAACATCGCCTCGATCCGCCGCGTGTTCGAACGCTTCCTCACCTTCGCCCCAGATGGCGAAGCGGGGGGCCCGACCGATGCGGTAATGGTCAACAATGCCGACTGGCTCGACAAACTCGAATACATCCCGTTCCTGCGCGACGTCGGACGGCATTTCACGATCAACCGGATGCTGGCGTTCGATTCGGTCAAGCTGCGTCTCGAGCGCGAACAGGCGCTGACCTTCCTAGAATTCAACTATATGATCCTGCAGGCCTATGATTTCCTAGAACTGTCGCGTCGCGTTGAGTGCCGGCTGCAGATGGGCGGATCGGATCAATGGGGTAACATCGTCAACGGGATCGAGCTCACCCGCCGGATCGACGGCGTCGAAGTGTTCGGACTGACCACGCCGCTGATCACCACCGCCGATGGCGCGAAGATGGGCAAGACCGCGAGCGGTGCGGTGTGGCTCAACGAGGACCAGCTTTCGAGCTACGATTATTGGCAATTCTGGCGCAACACCGACGACCGCGATGTCGGGCGGTTCCTGCGGCTGTTCACCGATCTGCCGCTCGACGAGATCGCCCGACTGGAGGCGCTGCCGGGTGCCGAAATCAACGCTGCGAAGGTGGTCCTCGCCAATGAAGCGACGGCCTTGTGCCGTGGCGATGCGGCCGCGCGCGAGGCCGCGGAAACCGCGCGCCGCACGTTCGAAGAGGGAGCCGCCGGCGATGCGTTGCCGACGTTTGCGGTTTCGGGCAACATCGGCATCGTCGACGCGCTGATCGGGTTGGGCTTTGCCGCCTCCAAAGGCGAGGCGCGTCGCCTGATTAAGGGCGGCGGCGCGCGGATCGGGGCCAACAAGGTGAGCGACGAGACGATGACGATCGACATCGGCGACGAACCCATCCGCCTCTCCGCAGGCAAGAAGCATCACGGATTGCTCGTGCGCGGCTAACCCCAACACATTATTTCCGAAAATCTCGAAAAATGTAGCGCAGTAACTTTTCGTTAAGCGGGCTCGTTGCGACGTGCTTCATCTCCCAGTCGTACTTTTGGATGGCCGAACAGAGGGTCTGACAATGGCGACGACACTGGCTTTGCCGGTCACGGACAACCGTGCGCTGGCCCGAGACGAAGTTCACTATCGGGCGCGGGCCTATGGTCCCGACGCGCGCCAAATTTCGCTGCTCATCGTCAATCTCTCGGCCATGGGCCTGATGGCGCGGGCGGATCTCCCGTATGCGGTGGGCGAACGGCTGCGCATCACTCTGCCGGTAGTCGGCGTCGTCATCGCAGAACTCCGCTGGTCGCTTGGCGGCCGGATCGGGTGTGAGCTCGACCAGCCGATCGATCTCGCGGACTATTACGAAGTGCTCGCGGTGATGCTGAAGGCGCGTTAGCCCGACCGCAAGAGCGCAACGCCGGCATCGCGCTCGAACAGATAGAGCGCCGTGCGTGCTGCTGTCCCACGCGGCCCCTCGAGACCGCCATCGCGGTCGATCAGCAGCCGCGCATCGTCGGTGGCGACCGGCAATAGCGTGCCGAGCATATCGGGCGTCGCCAGCCGGAACCCCGCCTCGCCCGATTGTTTCGTGCCCAGCAGTTCCCCCGCGCCACGCAGCCGCAAATCCTCCTCCGCAATGCGAAAGCCATCGGTCGTCTCGCGCATCAAGGCGAGCCGCGCGCGCGATGTCTCACTCAGCGCCCCGCCGCGGATGAGCAGGCAGTTCGATTTTCCCGAGCCACGCCCGACGCGCCCGCGCAACTGGTGGAGTTGGGCAAGGCCGAAGCGATCGGCATGTTCGATCACGATCAGCGTGGCATTGGGCACATCGACGCCGACTTCGATGACGGTCGTCGCGACCAGCACGCCGATCTGCCCCGCCGCGAACGCCGCCATGACGGCATCCTTTTCGGGCGGCTTCATCCGGCCATGGACCAGCCCGACGCGGTCGCCGAAGCGCGCACGCAGCGTTTCAGCGCGCGCCTCGGCGGCGGCCATGTCGCTTTTCTCGCTTTCCTCGACCAACGGGCACACCCAATAGGCCTGGCCATTGTCAGAGAGGTGGCGGCCGAGCGCATCCACCACATCGGAAAGGCGATCCTCCGAGATCACGCGGGTTTCGATCGGCTGACGACCCGGCGGCATTTCGTCCAATTGGCTGACGTCCATCTCGCCATAATTGGCGAGCGTCAGCGTGCGCGGGATTGGCGTCGCAGTCATGGCGAGCAGATGCGGGGCGGCCTTGGCCTTGGCTTGCAGCATCATCCGCTGCGCGACGCCGAAGCGGTGCTGCTCGTCGACCACGACCAGACCGAGATCCTTATATGCGACTGCTTCCTGAAAAATCGCATGCGTGCCGATCAGGATGTCGATCGTGCCATCGGCCAGGCCCATCAGCGTCGCCTCGCGCACTTTCCCCTTGTCGCGCCCGGTCAGCACGGCGATTTCGACCGGCAGCCCCGCGAGCATCTGCCGCAGCGAATCGTAATGCTGCCGCGCAAGGATTTCGGTCGGGGCCAGCAACGCCGCTTGCGCACCCGCCTCGACCGCCGTGAGCATCGCCAGCGTCGCGACGAGGGTCTTGCCCGCCCCGACATCGCCCTGCAACAGCCGCAGCATTGGTTGCGCCTGCGCCAGATCGCCTTCGATCTCGCGCACCGTTCGCGCTTGCGCGCCAGTCAGATCATAAGGCAGCCGCAACGCATCGCGCAGCTTGCCGGTCGCGACGAGCGCCCTGCCCCGCCGTGCGCGCGATGATTGCCGCACCAGCATCAGCGCGAGTTGGTTGGCGAAAATCTCGTCATACGCCAGCCGTTCGCGCGCCACGGCGTCGGAGGGATCAGCATGGATCCGCACCAGCGCCGCGCGCCATGCGGGCCATTCGTGCTTCGCCAGCAAGCCGGGTTCGATCCACTCCGCCAGATCGGGCGCGCGCTCGACCGCCTGCGCCGCCAGTTGCGCCATGCGCTTGGAGGTGAGCCCCTCCGACAACGGGTAAATCGCCTCGCGCTCCGGCGTGTCCCCTGCCTCCTCGAGCGGCAGGACGTAGTCGGGATGCACGATCTGCAATTCCTGCCCATATTGCTCAAGCCGCCCCGAGACGCGGCGCGGCTCGCCGATCGGCGCGAGCTTCTTCGCCCAGCCCGAATGGCCGCCGAAATAGACCAGGCTGACATAATTGCCGAGCGCGTCGGTCGCCTGCACGCGCGTCGGCCCGCGTCCGTTGCTCGATCGGTAGGATTGCGCGGTCAGCGTAATCGCGATGACGCGCCCGGCATCGGCCATGTCGAGTTCGTCGCGCGCGACCCGATCGACCCAGCCAGTCGGCAAATGAAACGCCACGTCGACGACGCGCGACAGCCCGAGCCGGTCCAGCGGCTTGGCAAGACCGGGGCCAATGCCCTTCAGCGCCGTCACTTCGGCGAACAATGGATTGAGGATATCGGGCCGCATGACTATCTGATGTCCAATAGACCCAGCCGACGGTTGCTCCAAGCACCGCCGGCCAATTGCCGTTGGAAAAACTATGGACCGCGAAACCCGCCTGAAACGCCTCCGCTTCCGCGCTTGGCACCGTGGCACGAAGGAGGCGGATCTGTTGATCGGCGGGTTCTTCGATGCACGCTCGGCCGGCTGGAGCGACACCGAGATTACGTTGGTCGAGGAGCTGCTCGAAGAGCAGGACGTCGACATCATGGCGTGGGCGATCGGGACGGCGGTACCGCCGGAACGCTATGTCGGGTCGATCGTCGCGGCGTTGAAGACGCTCAACTACGTGCCGATTGCGGAATAACTGTTCCCCGGCGAAGGCCGGGGTCCAGTTACTACCGGCCCGATGCTGGACCCCGGCCTGCGCCGGGGAACAAGGAATAGAATGCCCGACCTGAACAAAATTCTTTCCGCCAAGACCCCGCTGACGCTCTCCGGCGTCCCCACCGGGTTCGAACCGTGGCTTCTCGCCGATCTTGCCCGCGCCGCGAATAGCCGCGCCGTGTTCGTCGCGCCCGACGAAGCCGCGATGCGCGCGATCGCCGCGACCGCAACGACCTTCGCGCCCGAACTCGAAGTGCTGACCTTCCCGGCGTGGGATTGCCTGCCCTACGATCGCGCCTCCCCGACGCTGCGGGTGATGGCCGAGCGCATGGCGACGCTCCACCGCTTGCAGCAACCCCAAAAGGGGCCGCAGCTCCTGCTGACCACCGTCAATGCCGTCGCGCAGCGTACGTTGACCCCGTTTCGCATCCGCCAGCTCGTCGCGCGGCTCGCGCCCAAGGAGCGGATCGGGCGCGACCGGCTTGCCGCGCAATTGCAGGCGAACGGCTATGTCCGCGTCGAGACCGTCGCCGATGCGGGTGAATTCGCGGTGCGCGGCGGGCTGGTCGATTTGTTTCCGAGCGGGGAGGAACAAGCGCTGCGGCTGGATTTCTTCGGCGATGAAATCGAAAGCGTGCGGACCTTCGACCCCGCCGACCAGCGCACGACCGGGCGAATCGACGGGTTCGTGCTGCTCCCGGCGTCCGAAACGCTGATCGACGAGGACAGCATTAAGCGCTTCCGCGCGCGCTATCGCGAGCGCTTCGGTGCCACCGCGACCGGCGACCCGCTGTATCAGGCGGTCAGCGACGGGCGACGGCTCGCGGGGATGGAGCATTGGCTCCCGCTGTTCGAGGAGAAACTGGCCACGCTGTTCGACCATTTGGGAGAGGGTGCGGTCGTGCTGCGCGATGCGGGTGCAGTCGCGGCGGCCGAGGCGCGGTTCGAGGCGATCACCGATTATCACGGCAACCGCGTGAAGGCGCAGTCGAGCGACCCGGGCAGCTACCGCCCGCTCCCCGCCGACGCGCTGTATTTGACCGCGAAGGACCTGGCCGAACGGCTCGATGCGGCGCCTGCGCACCGCATCACTGCCTTCCACGAGCCGGAATCCAAAACCGTGCTCGATTTCGCGGTCGATGGCCCGCGCGATTTCGGGGCGGAGCGCGCCAACGGCACCAACATCTATGAGGCGGTGGTCCATCACCTCAAGACGATCGCGCTCGATGGGCGCAAGGCCGTGCTCGCCAGCTATTCGACCGGCGCGCGCGAGCGGCTGGCGGGGTTGCTGAACGATCACGGTGCCACGAACCTCAAACTGGTCGAGACCTGGCAAGAAGCGCTGGGCGCGGGCGAGCGCACCGTTGCCTTGCTGGTCCTGCCGCTCGACCATGGCTTCAACAGCCCGCAAGTCGCGCTGCTGACCGAGCAGGACATGCTCGGCGACCGGTTGGTGCGGCGGGCGAAACGCAAGAAATCCGCCGACGCGTTCATGGCCGAACTGGCGATGCTCACGCCCGGCGATCTCGTCGTCCATGCCGATCATGGCATCGGGCGGTACGAAGGGCTGACCTCGATTCCCGTGGGGCAAGCGCCGCACGATTGCGTCGCGCTGACCTATGCCGGCGGCGACAAATTGTTCGTGCCGGTCGAGAATCTCGAAGTGCTCACCCGCTACGGCTCCGATTCGGACGGCGCGAGCCTCGACCGCCTCGGCGGCGAGGCGTGGCAGCGCCGCAAATCGAAGATGAAGGAGCGCATCCGCGAAATCGCGGGCGAGCTCATCGCGACGGCGGCGGAGCGCGCGCTGCGCCCGGCCGAGACGATCGAACGTGACAGCGGATACGCGGCGTTCGTCGATCGCTTCCCGTATGAGGAAACCGAAGATCAGGACCGCGCGATCGAGGATGTGATGGGCGATCTGGTCAAGGGCACGCCGATGGACCGGCTTGTCGTCGGCGATGTCGGCTTCGGCAAGACCGAGGTTGCGCTCCGCGCCGCTTTCGCCGCCGCCATGTCGGGGCAGCAAGTCGCGATCGTCTGCCCGACGACCTTGCTCGCGCGCCAGCATTTCAACAATTTCACCGCCCGCTTCGAAGGCTTCCCGCTCAACGTCGGTCGCCTGTCGCGGCTCGTTCCCGCAGCCGAGGCCCGGACGACGAAGGAGGGCCTCGCCAGCGGCCAGATCGACGTGGTGATCGGCACGCACGCCATTCTCGCCAAGGGCATCGAGTTCAAGCGGCTAGGCCTCGTCGTGGTCGATGAGGAACAGCGCTTCGGCGTCACCCACAAGGAGCGGCTGAAGGGCCTGAAGACCGACGTCCACGTGCTCACGCTGACCGCGACGCCGATCCCGCGCACGCTGCAAATGGCGATGTCGGGCATCCGCGAGCTATCGGTGATCCAGACGCCTCCCGTGGATCGTCTCGCGGTGCGGACCTACATCATGCCGTGGGACCCGATCGTGCTGCGCGAGGCCTTGCTGCGCGAACATTATCGCGGCGGGCAAAGCTTCTTCGTCACCCCGCGGATCAAGGATTTGCCCGATATCGAGGAATTCCTGACCAAGCACGTCCCCGAAATCCGCTACGTCGTTGCGCACGGGCAAATGGCCCCGACCGAGGTCGAGGAGCGCATGTCGGCCTTTTACGACAAGAAGTTCGAAGTGCTGGTGTCGACCACGATCGTCGAATCGGGCCTCGACATCCCAAGCGCGAACACGATGATCATCCACCGCGCCGATCGCTTCGGCCTCGCGCAGCTCTATCAGCTCCGCGGCCGCGTGGGGCGCGCCAAGACGCGCGCCTATGCCTATCTGACGACGCCCGAAAACCGCATCCTGAGCGAAACCGCCGAAAAGCGGCTGAAAGTGCTGTCGGATCTCGACACGCTGGGGGCCGGGTTTCAGCTCGCCAGCCACGATCTCGACCAGCGTGGTGCCGGCAATCTGCTCGGCGACGAACAATCGGGGCACATCAAGGAAGTCGGCTACGAGCTTTACCAGTCGATGCTGGAGGAGGCGATTATGGACGCCAAGGCCGGTGGCCAGCGTCTGCGCCCGAAGGATTTTAGCCCGCAGATCACCGTCGATGCGCCGATCCTTATCCCCGAGGATTATGTCCCCGATCTCGATCTGCGCATGGGCCTGTATCGCCGCCTGAACGATGTCGAGGACCAGAACGCGCTCGAGGCCTTTGCCGCGGAAATGATCGATCGCTTCGGCAAATTGCCCGACCCGACCGACAATTTGATCCGCATCATCGAGATAAAGCTCAACGCCAAAAAGGCGGCGGTTCAGAAGATGGATATCGGGCCGAAGGGCGCGCTCGTCACCTTCTTCGACAATACGCCGCCCAATATCGAAGGGCTGCTCGCGTGGGTCACGAAGCTCGACGGCGTCGCGCGGCTGCGGCCCGACAGCAAGCTCGTGGTCAACCGCGTCTGGGGCGACCCCAAGGCGCGGCTGCATGGCGCGCTGCAATTGTCGCGGGGTCTGGCGAAGGCGGCGGGATAGAGCATCGGAGCATACCCACTCCCGTTCGCCCGGAGCGTGTCGAAGGGCTGCGTTCCCTACATCCAGCCGCTCATGTTGCGCGGGGGCTTCGACAAGCTCAGCCCGAACGGATTTAGGGTTGATTCAGACTTGAAGGGCCTTGCACGGCACAGTCACGAACTGTGGTCGGCGATGATCCGCCAGCGCCCGCGCTCCTTGCGGAAAACCAGCGAGGTCATCCCCGATTGCACGCTCCAATCGGCTGCGGTCAGCGTATACCGACCGATGTAGAGCGCGTGGCGAGGATCGAGCAGCCGGAAATCCAGCGTCGCGAAGCCGAGCACGCCGCGTTTGGCGGCATTGGTGAAATCATATTTGGTACGATAGCGCTCCGCCATCACCGCCTTGCCGCGCAGCACGCCGGTCTTGGTGACGAAGCTGGTGTCTGGCGCGTCCGAATAGATCGCCATGAAACCGGCGAGATCGCCCGAATTCCAGCCTTTCGCGCTATCGGCCATGGCCGCTTCCACCGCGACCTGTGTAGCAGGTAGGCTGCGCGCCATAGCGGGCGCTGAAAACAGCAGCACGCACGCGATCAAAACCTTCCACATCCGCTCGGCCCCGCTCAATAGACTTTCCCTGACAGCCTGCGTAGCACGGCCGTTGAGCGACGGGGAGCGCTTCTACCGATGCAGACGTTGCCGCCGCGTGCACATTTCACCGATCTCGACGGGATGCGCGGCGTGCTAGCGATGATCGTGATGATGCTGCATCTCGGGCTCAATCCGGCGGTATCGGCGCTTACCGGTGGATGGTTGCCGAAGCAAAATTGGGCATGGTCGGTCAGCGTCGACGTGTTCTTCGTGCTGAGCGGGTTCGTTCTGTTTCTCGCGCTCGATCGCACACGGCCCAGTTTGCCGGGCTATTTCGTGCGGCGGGTGCGGCGGCTCGCGCCAGTCTATCTCATCGGCACGGTGGCGATGATTTTCCTTAGACGCGGCGTCCCGCTGACAATGATTCTGTTTAACCTGGCAATGCTGCAGACATTTTTTAATCGCGCATCGATCAACTTCGCCGCGTGGAGCATCCCGCTCGAACTGTTTCTGCCCGCGACCGGACTGCCGCTGCTGCCAATTCTCGCACGTGCGCCGAAAGTACCGGTCGCGATCCTGTTCGGCTTTGCCTTGATCGGTTGTGCGACGTGCGCGGCGTTGGTCGCCTTGCATACCGACGACCGGATTTCGCGCGGCATTTTCGGGCTGGCGACGGGCATGCTGCTTGCGCGCCTGTGGCAGCTGGCCCCCGCGGTTGCGCCCCGGCCGCGACTGGTGCTGGGCCTCTTCGGGGCGTCGATTGCGCTGATGGCTCTGGCAGCGCGCTATCCCTTGGTCGCGTCGCTGGTACCCGTCTTCGCGGTGGCAGCGATCTGGTTCGGATCACGCACGCATACGATCCTGTCGAGCGTGCCTTTTCAGGCACTCGGGCGCTGGTCCTATTCGATCTATCTGCTGCACGTGCCCGTCCTGGCCCTGGCGGAACATACGATCGGATCGGCCGACCACAGTTTGTGGCGCAAGGCAGTGGTGGTCGCTGTGACCGTCGCGCTGTCGGCGGTATGCTATCGCTTTATTGAAGCGCCGATGATGCAGCGTTCACGACCAGCGCGTTGAGCGCGCCAATCGACACCGCCTCGGAACACAGAAATCCCTGGTAGATCTGGCAGCCTTCCTTCGCCAGAGCCTCAAGCTGCGCGTCGGTCTCGACCCCTTCCGCGATCACCGTCAGGCCAAGCGATCGCGCCATGTCGATCACCCCGCGCACCACGATCCGGTCGCGTGGGCTACCGGTGATGTCCTGCGCCAGTTTCTTGTCGATCTTGAGGTAGTCGAGCGGCAGCGCCTTCAGATAGGCAAGGCTCGAATAGCCTGTCCCGAAATCGTCGATCGCGATCCGGCATCCGGCACCACGCAGCACCGACAACAGCGCAGACGCGATGCCCAAATCCTCGATCAGCCCGCTTTCCGTTATCTCCAGCGTCAGCCGGTTGCGCGGGAAGCCGCTTGCATCGACGCGGTCGAGAAACAGATCGGCGAAGCCGGGCCGCGCGATGTCGGCGGCGGTCAGATTGAGCGCAAGCCGCAGCCCCGACAACGCCGCGGGCCAGCCCGCGGCCTGCGCCAACACGAGCTTCTGGATATGGTCGGACAGCCCGATTTCGAGATCAGCACGTGCGGCAGCGGCAAACAGCGTTTCCGCGCCGATTGACCCCAATACGCCATGTTCCCACCGCGCCAGCGCCTCGACCCCGACGATCGCGCCGCTGGAGGCGGAGACTTGCGGCTGGAACAAGATACCGATCTCGCCTCGCTCCATCGCATGGTTGAGGTCCACGGCGAGCCGGTCGATCGCGGCGTTGCTGCTGTCGGCTGCACCATTGGCGACGCGCATCGTGGCGCTATCCGAATCGCGCGCCTCGGCCAGCGCCTCGCTCGCCCGGCGCAGCAGCGAAGCGGCTGAATCGGCGGGCAACGCCTCGGCAAGACCGATGCGACAGCCGAGCACTGCAATCGATTCGCCCGTCACGAATGGCCGCGCCAGTTCCCCGACGATCCGTTCGAGCGCGAGATCGATTCGCGCGCGCGCGGCCGCCGCAGCGACAACGAAGGTCGACCCGCTCATCCGTGCGATCAAGGCGTCCCGACCAAGCACCTCGTGGACGACATCACCGACGCGCTTCTGCGCTGATCGCAGCAGGGAATCACCGGCGGCGCGGCCATATGCCGTGTTGACCATATCGAACCGGTTTAGCGCGATCAGCATAGCGTGCAGCGGCGCGTCGCCACCGACCTCTAGCCGCCGCGTCAACCATCGCCGGGCGCTTCCGGCATCCCGCGCGCCAGCCAGCGCCTCGCGCATTTCGGCGGCGGGCTCGGGGGCACTGCCCAGCGGTTCGATCACGGCATCGATCCGCTGCTCGGCCAAATCGAGCTGAAGATGCTGCACGACGCGGCCGATGCCGGTCGCATCGTGCGCAAAGGCCGTGGCGGGCCGGGCCTGCGACATGCGTCGCAATGCCCCCACAGCGACCGAACGATCACCCGCATCGAGCCGCCGCAGCAATGTGCGCACGCCGAGTTCCTCCGCGACGCCAAGCAGCGCCGCGAGGCCCGGCGTCAGAACCAAATCACGGGTCGTCAGGTCAAAGCGCCACCCAAGCGGCGCGAACACCGGCCCGGTCTGCCATTCGCGCGCCATGCGGTCCGCATGGCGCGCGGCAAAGCGCAGCGCCTGTAGCAGTTCGGAATCGCTGAACGGGCTCGCGAGAAAATGCGTGGCGCCAGCATCGTACAGCGCGGCAATCGTTGCGGTCTCGCCGCGCGACACCAAAGCAAGCAAAGCGCCGCCATTCGCTTCGATTGCACCGCCCAGCAGCGTCGCCGCCGTCAGCCCGTCGGCGGGCGCACCGCGCGCATCAATCACGGCGACCGCCGCCCCGCTGGAGAGGAAGCGCCGCTCGGCACCGCCGACGCGGCGTGCGGCGACGACTTGCCACCCTGCCCCGGCGGCGAGCGATGCGAGTTCATCGCGTTGTCGGAACGACAGGATGAACAGCGGAGCGGGCGCAGTCGTCATAACCGGACCCTAATGCGGGATGGCGGGTTAAAGAAGAGGCACGCAATCGCCCTTGTTCCCGCTCCTCCGAAGGCTTAGCTCAAACCAACATGCACATCGGCCCTGCCCCCACGGACACTTTGATCGACCGTCACGGGCGCACCATCAGTTATTTGCGGATTTCGGTCACCGATCGCTGCGATTTGCGCTGCCGTTATTGCATGGCGGAACAGATGACGTTCCTGCCCAAGGCGGCAGTGCTGAGCCTCGAAGAAATCGCGATCATCGCCGAACATTTCATCGCCCGCGGTATCACCAAGATCCGCCTGAGCGGGGGCGAACCGCTGGTGCGGCGCGATGTCGGGGAGCTTATCAAGCGGCTCGGACGGCATGTCGGGGCCGGACTCGATGAGCTGACCATGACGACCAACGGCAATGCGCTGGCGGAACACGCTCCGGCGCTGGTTGCCGCCGGGATGCGCCGGATCAACGTCAGTCTGGACAGTCTCGATCCCGATACCTTCCGTTACATCACCCGCCACGGCGATGTCTCGCGCGTGATCGGCGGCGTCCGTGCGGCGCGCGACGCCGGGCTGGCGGTCAAGATCAACATGGTCGCGTTGAAGGGTCTCAACGATCGGGAAATCGCGCCGATGCTGCGCTGGTGCGTTGCGGAAGGGCTGGACCTCACACTGATCGAGACGATGCCGCTCGGCCAGATCGACGAGGATCGCACCGACCGATTCGTGCCCCTGCCCGCGGTGTTCGACGCTCTGTCGCGCGACTTCACCCTCGCGCGCGATTCGCATCGCAGCGGCGGCCCGGCGCGCTATTGGCGGGTGGATGGCAGCGCCACGCGGCTCGGCCTCATTTCGCCGCTCACCGGGAATTTCTGCGACACCTGCAACCGCGTTCGATTGACCACCGAGGGCGTGCTGTACACCTGCCTCGGCCATGACGATCAAGTCGATCTGAAGGCGATCCTGCGCGGCGAAGGCGTGGCCGGGCTCGACGCAGCCATCGACGCGGCAATGCTAAGCAAGCCGGCGCGGCATGATTTCGACATCGATGCCGCCGCCCCCGCCGTCGCGCGCCATATGAGCGTCACCGGCGGATGAGCGTGCCGCAGCGCCGCGCGCTCGTCGCCTCCCCCACCCCGCCCGCACAGGCGGCGGCGGCGGCGCTCGCCGATGCGCATGACTGGGTCGCACCGGAGGATGCCGAGCTGATCGTCGCGCTCGGCGGCGACGGCTTCATGCTGCAGACGCTCCACGCCATGCTCGAACGCCGCAAACCCGTCGTGCCGGTGTTCGGGATGAACCTCGGCACCGTCGGCTTCCTGATGAACGAATGGCGCGCGCATGGGCTCGACATGCGACTGGAGCGCGCCAAGTTGTTCAAGGTCGTACCGCTGGCAATGACCGCGACGACGGTGGCGGGCGAAACCTTCGCACTTCCCGCGATCAACGAGGTCTCGCTGCTGCGCGAAACGCGCCAGACCGCCAATCTGGAGGTCACCGTCAACGATCGCGTCGTCCTTCCGGAACTGGCGTGCGACGGTATCCTGGTGGCGACGCCGGCGGGCTCGACTGCCTACAACCTTTCGGCACAGGGGCCGATCCTGCCGCTCGGATCGAACATGCTGGCGCTCACCCCGATCAGCCCGTTCCGTCCGCGGCGCTGGCGCGGCGCGATCCTGCCCGACAAGGCGCGGATTCGGCTGCGCGTGCTCGATCCCGCCAAGCGCCCGGTCAGCGCGGTCGCCGATCAGCGCGAAATCCGTGATGTCGCTTTGGTGGAGATCGTGATCGAGCGCACGCGTGAGTTGACGCTGCTGTTCGATCCCGAGCATGCGCTCGACGACCGCATCACGATGGAGCAGTTCGTCGCATGATAGCGCTATACGATTGCGCCGCTGGCTCCCCGAGTTGGATTCGAACCAACGACCAAGTGATTAACAGTCACCTACTCTACCGCTGAGCTATCGGGGAACATGCGGTGGCGGGGCTATAGCAGCGACTTTCGCGAACGCGCAAGCGCCGTTTTCGCCTTTTCGAAATCAACGCTTTGCCGCTGGAATCGTTCGCTCCGTCACCTTGGGTTCATCTCAGCGTCGGTAGTATCGTGCGAGCAGATCGCGATAGCCGGAGCCTTGCGCACGATCGTTCGTTCTGCGCTTCATGGGTTGTCGGCACGGTATGCCGGACAGGCCGAGTCATTGGAGACTGAAATGCCGATACCTTCCCCTTCAATCCGCAAGTCGCTGGCAGTGGCGCTCGGTGCGGCGACGCTACTGACCTCGGCCTGCGCGACCGAATCGACCTATCGACCCGCGGTCGGTCGCGGCTTCGAACGCTCGGGCTACAGCGATCGCCAGATCGAGGAGAACCGCTTCATGGTCAGCTTTTCGGGCAACAGCTACACCTCACGCGAGACGGTCGAGAAATACCTGCTGTACCGCGCCGCCGAACTCACCGTGCAGCGCGGCTATGATTATTTCGTGTTCGCCGACCGCAACGTCGATCGCCGTTCGCGCACCTATTCCACGCCAGGGCTCGGCGGTGGTTTCGGCGGCGCCGGCTTCGGGGGCGGCTTCGGATATGGCGGGGGCTTCGGTGGCGGGTATTGGGGTCCGAGCTGGCGCTATCGTGGCGCTGGCTTCGGCTGGCGGAGCTGGGACCCGTTCTTCGGCGATCCCTTCTTCGACCGCGGCATGAATATCGATACGATCGATAAATATGAGGCGACTGCCGAGCTTATCGTCGGGCGCGGCCCCAAGCCCAAGGATAACATCCGCGCCTTCGACGCGCGCGACGTGATCAAGAACCTAGGGCCGGCGATCGTTCTGCCGAAATAAACCGGCACCGGCGCTCAAAAAAAAAGGCCCCGCGCGATGAGCGCGGGGCCTTTTTGCTGTCACACTGCGCCGTGGCAGTGCTTGTATTTGCGCCCCGATCCACATGGGCACGGCGAGTTGCGGCTGACCGTGCCTGACCATTCCGCCGGATCCTGCCCGATCTCGCTGCCATCGGGCTGCGGGATCGACAAGGGTGGCAAGCGTGTGGTGATCAGGCCGCTGCCGCCATCGCGATCATAGGTGTCGTCGTCGCCGGTGAACGGGTCGAAGTGCGATGTGATGAAGTCGGGCAGACTGGGAAGCGCAGGGGCCTCCTCGATCTGGAACTGCGCGAAGGAGATCGTGCGCGTCACATCCTCGCGAATATTGGTCAGCATCCGCTCGAACAGCGAAAACGCCTCCTGCTTATATTCGTTGATCGGCGTCTTCTGCGCATAGGCGCGCAGGTGAACGACCTGGCGCAGCGCATCGAGTGTCGCAAGATGCTCCTTCCAATGATGGTCGAGGTTCTGCAGCAGGATCGACTTTTCGACCCGGATCCAGGTTTCGGGATCGAGCGAGGCGGCCTTCTCGGCCATCATCTCGTCGGCCATCTTCTGGACGCGCTCCTCGATGATCTCGGGATCGATCGCCTCTTCCTCCAGCCACGCCTCGATTTGCGGCTCGATATTGAGCATCTCGGCGAGCCCGGCTTTCATCCCGGCAATGTCCCACTGCTCGGGATAGGTGCCCGGCGGGCACGCGCCACCGACGATCGTGTTGACCGTCTCGGCGCGCATATCCTCGACCACGTCGCCAACGGTATCGGCATCCATGATGTCGGCGCGCTGCTCGTAGATCACCTTGCGCTGATCGTTCATCACGTCATCATATTCGACGACCTGCTTGCGAATGTCGTAGTTGCGCGCCTCGACTTTTTTCTGTGCGGTCTCGATCGCCTTGGACAGCCACTTGCTGCCGATCGCCTCGCCATCGCCAATGTTCGAGCGCATCATCTTGGCAAACAGCGTGTCCGGCCCGAAAATGCGCAACAGGTCGTCGTCGAGGCTGAGGTAGAAACGCGAGAGGCCCGGATCGCCCTGGCGGCCCGAGCGACCGCGCAGCTGGTTATCGATGCGGCGGCTCTCATGTCGCTCGGTACCCAGCACGAACAACCCGCCGGCGGCGAGCACTTCGGCCTTTTCGGCCGCGATCTGCGCCTTGATCCGGGCGACCTCGGCATCGCGCTCGGGCCCCTCGGGCATCGCCGAAAGCTCGTCTTCGACCATGAATTCGAGATTGCCGCCAAGCTGAATGTCGGTGCCGCGCCCAGCCATGTTGGTCGCGATCGTCACCACGCTCTTGCGCCCCGCCTGCGCGACGATATGCGCCTCGCGTTCGTGCTGGCGCGCGTTGAGCACCTCATGCTTGACGCCTTCCTTGACGAGGAATTCGCTCAGCAATTCCGACTTTTCGATCGACACCGTACCGACCAGCACTGGCTGGCCGAGATCGGCGTGATGCTTGATCTTCTTGGCGATGGCAGCAAACTTGTCGGCGGTGTCCTTGTAGAATTCGTCTTCCTCATCGACGCGCTTAACGCCGACATTGGTCGGGATCGTCACCACGTTCATCTTGTAGATGTCGTAGAATTCCGCCGCCTCGGTCGCCGCAGTACCGGTCATGCCGCTGAGCTTGGGGTACATGCGGAAATAGTTCTGGAAGGTGATGGAGGCCATCGTCTGGTTCTCGGGCTCGATCTCGACGCCCTCCTTCGCCTCGACCGCCTGGTGCAGGCCATCGGACCAGCGCCGCCCGTCCATCATGCGGCCGGTAAATTCATCGATGATGATGACCTTGCCGTCCTTGACGATATAGTCGGTATCGGCCCGAAACATCATGTTCGCGCGCAGCGCTTGGTTCAGGTGATGCACGACCTGGGTATTTTCGAAATCGTACAGGTTCGCGCCCTCGAGCAGCCCGGCCGCCTCGAGCATACGCTCGACCTTTTCGGTGCCATCCTCGGTCAGGATGATCGACTTCTGCTTCTCGTCCTTCTCGTAATCGATCGGGCTCAACTCCTTCACGACCAGATCGACCGAGCGATACAGGTCGGACTTGTCGTCGGTCGGGCCGGAAATGATCAATGGCGTGCGGGCTTCGTCGATCAGCACCGAATCGACTTCGTCGACGATCGCCATCGCGAACGGCCGCTGCACCATCGATTCGCGATCATATTTCATATTGTCGCGCAGATAATCGAAGCCGAACTCGTTGTTCGTGCCGTAGGTAATGTCGGCATGATACGCGTCACGGCGCTGCTGGTCCGACAGGTTTGGCACGATCACGCCGACCGTCATGCCGAGGAAGGTATAGACCTGCCCCATCCACCCGGCATCGCGTGCGGCGAGATAATCGTTCACGGTGATGACGTGGACGCCCTTGCCCGGCAGCGCGTTGAGATAGACCGCCAGCGTCGCCACCAGCGTCTTGCCCTCGCCCGTGCGCATCTCGGCGATCTCGCCACGGTGAAGCACGATCCCGCCGACCATCTGCACATCGTAATGCCGCTGGCCGAGCACGCGCTTGGCGGCCTCGCGCACCGTCGCGAACGCCTCGGGCAGCAGATCGTCGAGCGTCTCGCCCGCCTCCAGCCGCGCGCGGAACTTCATGGTCTGCGCGGCGAGATCAGCGTCCGACATGGCCTGCAGCGACGGTTCGAACCCGCCGACCTTGTCGACAATCGATCCGAGCGATTTGACGTACCGGTCGTTCGACGACCCGAAAAGCGTTTTGGCAATGCCGCCGAGCATAGAGATTTCCTGAAATGAAGGGAGGTGGCCCGCGCGGCGCGCGGTGCCGAAAAATATGGTGAGGCAGCGCGATCAGCGCCGCAGGATCAAACCCGCAGGCGACCCAGATACAACGGCACGCGCGTTGCCGCGGGTGCAGGCAGATTCGATACCAGCGCGAACACCCGCTGCACACCAAAGGCTCCGAGCAGATGGACATGCGCGCGCGCCATCGGTGCGGCGGTTGCGACACGCTGCCGAATCGCGGTCGCAAGTGCCGACTGCTGCACGACCGCGGCAAGCGGACGCGCACCGACGCTTACGCCGGTCAGCGTCGAAAAAAGCGCGGAAAGAACGAGTAACCAGTTCATCGTGTGCCGCGCATGTAAGCGTTCGCCAGCGTAACGTCCATGACGAACTGTGGTTGCGGCCACGCGGGAGCCAGGCCCCGACGGTACGAAGACCGGAAATTTTGGAAAGATGGTGGAGCCGAGGGGGATCGAAAACCCGGTCCATAACCATTGGAAAACAAAGACTTTTTCTTTTCGCCTGTTACCGTTGCTATAGGTGGATGTAACACGTGCTCCGCAATGAATCAAATCGGATGGTAGACTATGCTGAGAAGCTAGACATGGCGTCGGGTGGCTCTTCTGTCAGATCAATGTGGGAGAGAAGTTCGTTGATAGTATCGATGCGATACTGAATCATACGAACCATCATCGGAGACCGAGCGTCAAAGTATTTCCAATGAAATAGACCGGCTTTATCGATGAACTCAGTCTCGCAGATCATGTAGTCTCTGAACTTATCGCGAGCCGCCTTCCAACCCTCAGCGCTATTAGGGTCGGTCCAGTCCCAAATCCTAATTGCCCTGTCGGCAACCTCATCTAAGCGGTTAAGTTCATTTTGAAGCCTCGTCACATTTCCTACGGGATATCCTTCTTTGGTCATAAGGTTGGGAAACAAACTTGGAGCATGGGCCGTAAATGCGGCCTCCACGCCCCTCATAACTGAGGCCACGATTAGACCGTTCGCTAATGCTAACTTTGGGTCCCATGAGTCTCTAGCATTAGGGTGGCCCATAGACTCAAGACCGATCTCGTGAACGAGCTGGTTCCTGAATGTGAATATGCTATCTAACACAGCGATCTGATCGCCTTGCACCCAGCATACCGTTGACCCTTCGGCTGTTCCGGTGAGCCATTCTTTGAGAGAAAATGGAAAGCCCAGCTCTTTAAATACTCTGCCAATTACCGAAAAGTATGACTCGGTGGTACTAACCTTTACGCTCGCGCCGACTAACTGAATAACCGAAGCCTTTTTCTCCACGGCCTGGACAATGACTTTGTCGCTTATTGTCCCCTTAATGTCATCGATACGGATGCTAGAAGGGTTGTAGGACAGCATATCCACTAAGCGAGATTTTGCATGCCATTCCAGACACGTTACGAATCCCACCGCGTAGTATGAGAATATCTCAGATCCGTACCACGGAGACCAACGCCGTTCTTCAGGGGTACTATCTTCGACGGTTTTACGAAGAGATATCAGATCATCTAGGAGCACATCTAACCGTTGCTCGGCCATGTAAGCGTTCAGGTAGTCGAGGGACGGATCACTATACCTGAGGGCAAAACTGATGAGCGGATGAGGCTGACTTGCGTTCAATTTCGACGTCCAAACTTGAGGTATCCGGCTCCCCGACATACACCAATCTGCCAACGACCAAAAAATGATATTGGTTTTTGAGAGGGCAAGTCCGACCAAAATAGCGGGCGTTCTCCCCCGTAGCCCCTAGCCCCACAACTTTAAGACCGCTGTCGGCAGGCCAACCCAAACGAGTGCACCGCTCGCAGCGGCCCCGGCGACGATCCGGGCCACGGGGCTGCGCACGACTGCAAGACCCGCAGCAAGCCTCGGATAGCCCGCGTCGATCAACGCCAACGTCTGCAACGTCTCAGCTTCCCATCGTGTCATCGAGATAACCTCCGCTCGCGCATCTAATAGCATCATGGCATTAGCCCGAGAGAACAAAACAAGACCACGATCAATTCAGCCCCTTGTCCACAACCCCCTAACGAACGTTTGACAATCTTGGACATGCGCCTAAATGGGCTGCTCACCACACGGAGCAAGCCCAGTGCGCACCATCAATTATTACCGTGTCTCCACTGCCAAGCAGGGGCGGAGCGGCTTGGGTGAAGCAGCACAGCGTGCCGCAATCGAGGCGTTTTGTGCAGAACGCGGATGCGAACAGGTTGCCGAGTACGTCGAGGTTGAAAGCGGAAAGCGGGATGACCGACCGGAGCTTATCAAGGCGTTGCAGCATGCGAAGGTCACCGGGGCGACACTCATCATCGCCAAGCTCGACCGCCTTAGCCGCAACCTCGCGTTCCTCGCCACTCTACAGGACGCTGGCACCAAGTTCATCGCGGCGGACATGCCGGAGGCCAATGAGGTCACCATTCACATCATGGCGGTAATCGCACAGGCGGAGCGGAAAGCAATTAGCCGCCGCACGAAGGAAGCACTTGCCGCTGCCAAAGCCCGAGGCACCAAGTTGGGCAATCCCGATGGTGCAGCAGCCTTTGGGGGAAGCCGTAAGATGCGGGCAGAACGTCCACAGCAGGCTAACCGGGCTGCACAGATCGCGGCACGCTCGGGCGGCAACGTCGCTGCGGTCGAAGCGATCAAGGCGAAGTCAGCAGCATTCGCAGCCGATGTTGCTCCTATCGTCGCTGCGATACGTGCCGATGGGCATAGTAGCTTGAGAGCCATTGCCGCCGAACTAAACGCTCGCGGGATCATGACCGCACGCGGGGGCAAATGGGGTCCTCAGTCCGTGAGCGATATAATTGGCGCTGGCCAGATCGCGGGGCACAACCACGCCGCCTGAGGCCGCAACTGCGCTGCCTGAAAGGCCGAAGACGCGATGATGCCCGGATCGCCACCAATGCGCTCACGGGGCTTGTGCCGGGGCTGGCGGGCATGCGGACTCCACGAGAGTGCCCCGGGGATGCCGCGCGGGGCCGCAGGGACCACCGGGCACGTTCTGATACCGTCTCCCACAGGGAAACAGGCGTAGTCCGTTCAGGATCGCATCAGGGCTGCGCGATAAAACCGAACCATGCCCGATCTAACTGCGACACTAACGGGGTTGAGCAAGTAGAATGCAGTTTCGCCAACCCTTCTGGCAAGGCCGGTTACATTAAACGCATATCTATTTGTGGACCGAAGGCGGGATGAGCCCATCTATACCTTCGATCGGGATACCCAAGTAGAATATGAACTAGGAAACCATAATAGGAAGCCTAGGTAGCGAACTCGTGACACCGACCCACTATAATCAGCCGGACACCCAAATAAGCACAAGGCGGTGCCGATAAATCACTCCGTCTGAGAGCCATCTCTATCCATCTTTGGGACTCAATATAACCGTCCGTCAATCGTTCAACCAATGTCAACCCGGAGAAATAATGCCGACTCTTACCGTGACGACCGATCTTATCGAAAGCCAGCAGGCCGCAACTTACTTCACCAATGCCGACAGACGCGTGATGATCGGCCTCAGGGCTACACTCGAAATGCTGCGGCTTCCTGTCCCTGAATATGCTCGCCGGAAGGCAACTGGGGTTACCCCGGCGAAAGCTGCCCTAGAGGCGTATAACCGGGACAATCCCCCGACACCCTCAACCGTGCTGGCAGATCGCAAACCCAATTCAGCCACAGCCTGACAGCCCTACCGGCTTAACCGCATTCCCATCTGAAAAGGACTGACGAGATAACTACCTTACGCGATACCCCAAACGACCTACGCCGTAATGCTGCGGAAATTGAGCAAGCCCGGTCTGATATTACCCAGCTAGAGCGCCTCACTAATGCCCGTGCCCGCCTGATCGAACTCCTTGCTGAGCATGACCGGCTGACACGGAAACATCAATCCGAGGTCGCCGCACGGGCCAAACTCGATGCCAATGCTCGGTTTACCGGCCTGTCCGGCATCGTCGTCGTTGATAAAACACCAGATGAGCAAGCGCTTCGGTCTAGCTATGAGATCACCTATATCGCTCTCACCTATGACATGTTTTCGAACAAGTCCTTGCCTGCATCGAACACCATTGTCGGCTTTGACAGCCTGCCGTCGAACGTGCTGGCGTACCTTATCGAGCGTCATCCGGACCAGATTCCCGACAAGATCATGCGGCTTGCGCCTAACCCTGCCGATGCCTTCAATCGGTTCTTTGTGGGCTTAGCTCGTGGTCACCTGACCGCATCCAATCATGACGTTTCCCCGGTGCGTGGAGCATGAGCAACAGGACGTTGGCGGGGCTACGCCGAACGGCCCCGGTAGAAGACCGGTATTCCCCGGTTTTCTCTCAGCGGGCTAATCAGATGCAGCGTCCCAGCCACACCCGCTACATCACCGTGAAACTACGCCCTCAGTCGCTCGACGAGTTACGGACTGTGTGCGGGCAATACGGGGATGCGGCGGTACGTGAAGCATCTTGGGGTGCCGTGTCTGGGTTCCTGATGGGCATGTCCCCGGAAGTGCAACTTTCGAACAGCGTGGCGGTCGCCGTTGGGGCAATCAATTTGTGTCGCAATGCTGATCGCGCTCGGGGTTACCCCAGTCTGTCTGGCAAGCCACAGCCAAACGAACTGCCTAGCCTTTCGCCGGAATTGCAGGCGGAGGCAGTGCGGGTAGCCAACGAAACGGTCGAGGATTGGAAGCAGGTGGGAAGCCCTCACCTGCTGATTCCGACGAAGTCGCCCCCCGTTTCCGAGATGATCGCGCCCCCTGATTCCGAGATGATGTCGCCCCCCGGAAGCGGGGCCTTGTCGGCAATGATCGTTGTTGTTTCGTTCGGTGCTTACGTCAAGCGATCTGGCTGGTTTTCGCACGCCGCATGCTATCGCCATCGAGGTCGAGCCGATGGGCGTTGTGGACGAGGCGATCGAGGATCGCGTCGGCATAGGTCGGATCCGCGATCACCTGATGCCAACTGGCGATGGGCAGCTGGCTGGTAACGATCGTCGAGCGCCGCCCGTAGCGTTCTTCGAGGATCTCGAGCAGATCGTGGCGCGCGAGTGCGTCGAGCGGCTCCAGGCCCCAGTCGTCGAGGATGAGTAGCTGCACGCCGCCGAGCTTTCGCAGCAAGCGTTCGTGACGACCATCCCCGCGGGCAAGCGCGAGGCTGGTGAACAGCTTGGGGACGCGCTGATAGAGCACCGAGCGATCGTCGCGGCAGGCCTTGTGACCAAGCGCGCAGGCAAGCCAGCTCTTACCGACCCCGGTGGGTCCGGTGATGACCAGATTGTCGTGGGCGGCGATCCAGTCGCCGACCACGAGCTTCACGACCAGCGCGCGGTCGAGCCCGCGGGGTTTGCGATAATCGATGTCCTCGGGCGAGGCCTGATGGCGCAGCTTGGCGAACCGCAGCCTGGCGGCAAGCTTGCGATCGTGACGGACGCCCCATTCGCGATCGAGGAGGAGTGCCAGCCATTCGGGATGGGTAAGCCGATCCGCTTCGGCATTGGTGGCAAGTTCGTCGAACGCCCTGGCCATACCGGCCAGGCCCATTTCGTTCAGCCGATCAAGCGTCGGATGTGCGAGCATCGTCGTGTTCCTTTCAGTGATAATAGCGTGAGCCCCGGATGTTGGGATGATCGACCGGCGGGCTCTCAACCGGAGGCGATGACGGGATCTGGTCGAGGTTCTTGTCGAGGATCGATCTGACCGAGCCGTAGGTGAGCGCACCGATATCGAGCGCGCGCGAACAAGCCGCTTCGATCCGCTTGGCACCGAAGCTGCGCGTCATGCGCATGATGCCCATACAGGCCCGGAAGCCCTGCTCGGGATGGCGCCGTTCAACGAGGATCTTCTCGCACAGCAATGCCGTACATGGCCCGATCGCGGTCGCATCGCGCGCGATCCGCTCTACTGTCCAGTCGGCAAAGCGCCGGTGCGACGAGGGCATATGCTCCGGGATCGTGGTATGGCGGCCATTGCCCGAGCCGCGCATGTGCGCGGCGATCCGCTCGCCCTTGTGGAACAGCTCGATGGTCGCCGCGGTGATCCGCGCTTCGATCGGCTCGCGTGCGAAGCGGTATGGGACGGAGTAATAATGCCGCTCGATCTCGACGTGATAATCGAGTCCTGCGCGCCTGCGCCGCCATTCGGCGTAGACATAGGGCTCGGCTGGCAGCGGCTTCAGCGCGGGCCGGTCGATCTCTTCGAACAACTGACGACGCGTCTGCCCAACCCGGCGCAGCACGCGCCGATCGTTCAACTCGGCAAGCAACCCGGCGATCGCGGCGTTCAGTTCGGCCAGGCTGTAGAAGATCCGACGCCGAAGGCGTCCGAACAGCCAGCGCTCGACGATCAGCACGGCAGCTTCGACCTTTGCCTTATCGCGCGGGCGGCGCGGCCGCGTCGGCAGCACCGTGCTGTAGTAATGCGCCGCCATCTCGGCATAGCTGCGGTTGACCTGCGGATCGTAAAGACAAGCCTTGATCACCGCGACCTTCGCATTGTCGGGCACGAACAGCGCCGGCGCACCGCCGAACATTGCGAGCGCGCGCGTGTGCGCCGCCAGCCAGTCGGGCAGCGTCTCGGTCCAGCTTCCCTCGGCATAGGTCAGGCTGGACGCCCCCAGCACCGCCACGAAGATATGCGCGTCACGCACTTCGCCCGTCAGTCGGTCGATCACCACCGCGATCTTGTCGCCCGCATAATCGACGAACAGCTTGTCACCCGGCGCATGGTTCTGACGCATCGTAACCGGCAGCTTCATCGCCCAGCCGCGATACAGGTCGCAGAATCGGCTGTAGCGATAGCCGGTCGGATGCTCGGCGATATACTCGTCCCACAACACCTGCAGCGTGACATGCTTGCGCTTCAGCTCGCGATGAACTTGCGCCCAGTCGGGTTCGGGACAGCGGCGGTGGCCGGTCTTCTTGCCCGCATCGCGGTAGAGTGATGCCTCCAGCGCAGCATCGCCGAGCGTCTCGTCCAGCGGCCATCTCAGTCCCGCATCCGCGACACGCTTCAAGGTCGCCCGCACCGTCGAGGGCACCGCACCCACGCGCAGCGATATCGCCTTGTATCCCAGCTCCTGTTCGAACCGGTATCTCATCATCTCGCGGACACGTCGCATACTCACCCTTCCCGCCGGCATCATTCACTCCTTCGGACAGACCCAAAGGAGCGACGATAACCCTGCCGGCGATCCCGGTCCGACCCACCCCGCAAGGGGGCGACATCATCTCGGAATCCGGGGGCGACTATTTCTCGGAATCCGGGGGCGGCATTATTTCGGAATGAGGGGGCGGCTTGCCTCGGAATCAGCACCTCACCTGTTGCGCGCTATCGCCAGCACCCACGAAACTATCGCCGTATATCGGCGGCGGAATCCCAACCCCGAAGGAACCTCGATTTGACGACAATGACGACGAAGGAGCGCGCTCAGGTGAACGCCGCCCTGTGTATCATCCACGACAACGGACTTAATGCCAGCGCCATCACACAGGCAGCTACCGTCAATATCGCGAGGGGCCTAGCGCCCGGTGCCGCCTACGGCTTGGCGCTAAACGCCTTCGCAGGGCAACACGCCGATCTAGCGCCGATGCTGTCAAAGGTTACCCGGTTGATCGGCGCAAGCTCCCCGGAATCCATCGTTACCTATGACCGCGCCCTGACCGAGTACATCGCCACCGGCAATGATGCCGCCATGAACGCCTTAGCCCCGATGATCGCAGCGGACAGCATGGCGCTCGCTATCCGCGCCGGGGAAATGAAGGCAGGCGACACGGGAGAGGCAGCACTGGGGGCCGTCCCTAGCCCTGCCATGCAGCAAGCGTTTTCTGATGTCAGCACTACCCCTGAGGAACCTTCCCCGACCGACTCCAATGGGTATCAGCTATCGGCGGTTGCCGGTGCAGGCATGGTTGCAGCAAAGGCTAATCTTGCGCCTGCCCACTACAGCGGATTTGCCCCCGACGTGTCCGCATTCAACGGCCTTACACTTGAGGCAATGCGGGAAGCGGCACGGGTATCAGCCGCCGGGCATTCATCCGTGACCCCGGACAGCGGTAGCATCTAGGGAAAAGCGGACAGGCAGGAAACGCCCAAAGTCGGTCGTTCCCACGTTGCTCAGGTTCCCCTTGGGAGATATCGTGCTCGAGTGTTCGATGATCCAGACGAAGAGGCGGATCTGGATGCGGCGGTGACAAAGCAGGCCATCGGAACGCCGGCGGTGTGCTGAGCGTGGCGGAGTAAAATCCGGCCGTTGGTAAGGTTGCTTCTTTTGGGAGCGGCCGGGGATGTTTGCCGTGGAGAGCTATGCCGCCGTTCGGCGCTTCGTGTTCGTTGAGGGTCACAGCCGTCGGGAGGCAGCGCGGGTGTTCGGGCTGAACCGGGAGACGGTGGCCAAGATGTGCCGGTTCTCACTGCCGCCGGGATATACGCGCAAGGAGCCTGCAGCGAAGCCGAAGCTGGGGCCGCTGCTGCCGGTGATCGATGCGATCCTGGAAGCGGACCAGACAGCGCCGGTGAAGCAGCGGCATACGGCCAAGCGGATCTTCGAACGACTGCGCGACGAGCATGGCTTTGCCGGCGGATATACCGTGGTGAAGGACCATGTTCGGCTCTGCCGGGCACGAGGGCGCGAGACGTTCGTGCCGCTGTCACACCCGCCGGGTCATGCGCAGGTGGATTTTGGCGAGGCGGTCGGCGTGATCGGCGGCGTGCGTCAGAAGATCCACTTTATGTGCATGGACCTGCCGCAGTCGGATGCCTGCTTTGTGAAGGCCTATCCGCGCGAGACGACGGAGGCGTTCCTCGACGGGCATGTGTCGGCGTTCGCGTTCTTCGGCGGCGTGCCGCTGTCGATCCTGTACGACAACACGACGATCGCGGTGGCGAAGATCCTGGGCGACGGGAAGCGTGAACGCACGCGGGCCTTCACCGAGCTGTGCAGCCACTATCTGTTCCGCGATCGCTTCGCACGGCCGGCCAAGGGCAACGACAAGGGCAAGGTCGAAGGGCTGGTCAAGTTCTCGCGCGCCAACTTCATGGTGCCGGTCCCGCACGCTGCCAGCTTCGACGATCTGAACGCCATGTTGGAAGAGCGCTGCCGCGCTCGACAGCGCGATCGTGCCGGCCGCCATGCCGAGACGATCAGCGAGCGGCTGGTGGCCGATCGCACAGCGCTGCGGGCGCTGCCAGCGGTGCCGTTGGAGCCCTGCGAGAAGCGCAGCGGGCGGGTCTCGTCGATGGCGCTCGTGCGCTATCGGACCAACGACTACTCGGTGCCGACCGCCTACGGCTTCCAGGACGTGGTGGTGAAGGGCTTCGTCGCCGAGGTCGTGATCCTGTGCGGCGGCAAGGAGATCGCTCGCCACCAGCGGTGCTATGGCGAAGGCGTGTTCGTCGCCGACCCGCTCCACTATCTGGCGCTGATCGAAACCAAGCCCGGCGCGCTCGACCAAGCCGCGGCGTTGCAGGGCTGGGCGTTGCCGGACGTGTTCCAGCACCTGCGACACCTGCTCGAAGCGCGGATGGGCAACCGGGGCAAGCGTGAGTTTATCCAGGTGCTGCGCCTGCTGGAGGCGCTGCCGCTCGACATCGTCACGGGTGCCGTAACTCACGCGATCCAGATCGGCGCGGTCGGGTTCGATGCGATCAAGCTGATCGCGCTGGCGCGCATCGAGCAGCGACCTGCCAGGCTCGACCTGGCGGCGTATCCGCACCTGCCGCGAACGGCGGTGAAGACGACCTCGGCCGCCGATTATGCGGTGCTGGCGGCATGAGCGGCGCACCCGATACGATGCCGGTCGGCACGATGAGCGGCACGCCGCAGGTGCTGCTGGCCCATCACCTCAAGCAGTTGAAGCTGCCCACCGTGCTGCGCGAGTATGACAAGGTGGCCCGCGAGTGCGCGCGCGATGGCACCGACCACCCGCGCTATCTGTTGCGGCTTATCGAGCTCGAGTTGATCGATCGCGAACGGCGCACGATCGAGCGGCGCATCCGCGCGGCACGGTTCCCGGCGGTGAAGAGCTTCGACACGTTCGAGTTTACCGCGATCCCGAGCCTCAACAAGATGCTCGTCCTGGAGCTTGCCCGCTGTGAGTATGTCCTGCGGCGAGAGAACATCATCGCGCTGGGCAACAGCGGCACGGGCAAGACGCATGTCGCGCTCGCCCTCGGTCTGGCCGCCTGCCAGAAGGGCTTTACCGTGACGTTCACGACCGCCGCCGCGCTGGTCAGCCAGCTGCTGGAAGCGCGCGACGAACGGCGCCTGCTGAAGATGCAGCGCGACCTTGCAGCGGTGAAGCTGCTGATCATCGACGAGCTTGGCTATGTGCCGCTGTCGCCCACGGGCGCCGAGCTGCTGTTCGAGGTGTTCTCCCAAAGGTACGAGCGTGGCTCCACGATCGTCACCTCCAACCTGCCGTTCGAGGACTGGACCCAGGTGCTCGGCAGCGAGCGGCTCACCGGCGCGCTGCTCGACCGGCTCACTCACCACGTCAGCATCCTGACGATGAACGGCGACAGCTACCGGCTGAAGCAGTCCGCCGGCCGTCGACGCTCGGCCGCAAGGGCAGAGCAAAACCAGGGCACCGAGATCATCGACCCCGAAACCGGCGAGATCACCGACACCTGATCGACGACGACAACGATATGAAGAGGGCCCCGATCGGGGCCCTCTTCATATCGTCAGGCCCGCATCAACAATGGCCTGCTTTTACTCCGCCCCGCTGGCCTGGAATCCGACCGGCGTTGACACGGATCGCCGGTGGTGCGCCAAGCAGCGTGAGCAGGTCATTGCCTACCTGTCCGAGGAAGGCTTCCGCGCGCCAGCCGTGGGGGATTGGCCCGCGTGGCACGTCACCCCTGTTGTGTCCGTCTGGGCTGTTGAGAGCATTGAGCATCCCGGAGCCGTTGGCTGGTGGGCTGTTTCCGGCGACTTTCCAACCGATTACATAATCTGTTCGGGAGATCGGAACCCGCGCCAAGCGCTTCGCGACATCGGCGACCGCTGGGGACAAGCCGCCGCGCGTTGGCTTGACGAGAAGCCTGCGGAAGGCTTCCAGCTACGAAACGCTGCGCACGAGCATGAACTGGCACCATTGCTTGCAACCCGTGCGCAACTGTTCCTCGACTTCGCAGCCGACGACCGCAATTGGGAGCAATAGCCGCCCGTCGGCTTGCCACCACTTTGAGACATACAGGCGACGAGCCGCTAGACGCCTATGTTGAGCCCCGGCACCCTGTACATTGCCATACCCGCGACCAATCGATGCAGCGGATACCCATTTCCGTACTCATCCGCAGTGTCGCCGGGGCTGTGCCCCATGATCTGACGTTGCACACCTTCGATGATGCCAGCACTACGGGCGTAGTGTTTGAAGGTATGGCGGAAGGAATGGAAAACCATGCGCTTATCGGTGATGCCGCAGGTGGTTCGCATATATGGGCCAAACCACTCACCCCATTTGGCGGACAAGCGCCCGTAGACGTTGGCTTTGAGCATCGGGAATAGGCGAGCGGTATTGGCGGCAATCGCTGCCTCTACGAAAGCGATGAAGCCCAATCGCACTAGTTCCGGGTGAAGGGGCACAACGCGCTCACTGTCAGCGTTCTTCAATCGGGTGTCGGTTTTGGCGTCGTCCTTCCGATCCTCGGTAACGCGAATGAACCAGCCGCGCTGATCGCCCCCATCCGCATCCGGGTAATCCATCTGAGCGACATCACCGGGGCGTAGCTGGCCTAGTTCCTCTAGCCTGATCTATTCACCGGCAGCGTTTCTCAGCCGATGGGTCAGCGCAGGCGTCGTGTAGCCGCAGGCAGGGCGCATGGGTCCCAAGCGCCTGTCTCATCGCGGGTTCACAGTTTGGGGCGGAGTTGATGGGCGGGGTTCGTTTGGCGGCCACTGCCGCATCGATCATGGTCCCGTGGTGCGCAAGTTGAGCGCGATGGATCGGAACAGCGCGGCATCGGGACAGGCGCTTGCGAAGGCGATGCGGATGCGGCTGGTGGTTTCGACGACGCGCGCGGCGACCTTGAGCAGCCGCAGGCGGATGGTCGCGAACTCGGCGGTGCGGAGCGTGGCGGTTGCGGGCATAGCGTGCCGCACGGCCCACATCAGCCAGTAGGCGGCGGTGTGAAGGATGAGCCGCATCTGATTGGCGTTGGCCGAGCAGCAGGAGGTTCGGTCGCTCTTCAGCTGCGTTTTATGCAGCTTGATCAAGTTTTCCGCCTGGCCGCGGGCGCAGTAAAGCGTGTCATAGATCCGTTCAGCGCTGCCCTCGGCAAGCGAGGTGACAACGAGGCGGATGTCGAGGCCGAGGCTGCTCGCCTCGATGCGAGCAACGACGCGACGTTCGGTATTCCCCCAGGTTTTCGCAGCGTAGCGCGTCTCTGCGTAACGCCTTAGTTCGACCAGTCCCTGCAATGCCCGGTCGGTCGCGCAGGCATCGCCTTCCCGAACGATGACGGGATCGGCGTGGAGCGTGCGGTTGCCGGGCAGCCCGAAGATGTAGTCGATTCCGTTCGCCTCGCACCAGGCCATCGGCTCTGGCCGACCGTAATGACCATCGCCGCGCAGCGTGATCCGGGTATCGGGCCAGTGGCGACGGATACGTCGCACGAGCCGGCGAACATGGCCGGCGACTTCCTTGCCCGACGGCGTTTTGCCGGTGCGCAGCAGCATCGCAACCGGCCGCCCGGTAGCGGTGTCGTAGACATGGATCGGCAGGAAGCAGCGCTCGCCGTAGTGGCCGTTCCAGAAAGAGAGCTGCTGCGCGCCGTGTACGACGTCGACGGTATCATCGATGTCGAGCGTCACCGCCGCAGGTGGCACGGGGTAGCTCGCGCAATAAAGGTCGACCAGCGTACCGGTCAGACGGATCAACTCGCGCGTAGTCGGCGCGTTTTCCCACCGGCTCATCGTCGGCTGGCTGGCCAGCCCGAACGGATCACCCGGCAGTTTGCCGAGCGCCAGCTTGAACCCTGGATCATGCCGCAGGGCGTCGAGATCATTGGCGTCTTCATACCCACACGAGATCGCGAGCATGCGGGCGCGCAAGATGTCGGCGACCCGGTGGATCACCCGACCCTGATCGCGCGGATCAGCGATGCAGGCGGCGAGCCGATCCGCGATCCCCAACCGCCGCTCGGCCTGTGCGAGCAGTAGCACGCCGCCGTCCGACGTCAGCCGACCGCCGTCGAACGCGGCGGTGATTTTTCGACCACGAATGGCTGGGAAGGTGAAGGAGAACCCACTATCGTCGGCCATGGCGGTCGTGGCACTTTCTGTCTGGAGCAGAGGGATGGCGTAAGCACCCTTTCTCTACTCCAAACCAAAGACTTAGACCACGATCGCCACCACCGATTATCGCTCCCGATGAATAATCCGGGCTAGGCGTGCCCCGGTAAATAGCGCGAGTAGCGGCAACCAGTATGCAGCTTCTCCCTTACCGCCAGCAGGCCGGATGCCCTTGGTATGCACCGGGCCTGAAAATATCTGCCTGAGCGCGGGGAGATCGAACGGCAAACGTTGGTTGCGTGCCCGGTCCGTGTCCTTGATCGTGATGCCATCCGCCACATTCGCTGAGGTATGGTCGTTGTTGAACGCCCATTGCAGCAGCGTCCGCAGCCGAGAGAGCTTCATATTGATGTTCGCAGGAGATTGCCCCTCAGCGACCAGCTTGTTCTTGAAGCTCAACACCTGCTTGCGGGTGATTCGATCAACAGGGATTTGCCCTTCCCGTTCATAGAACCAACGGGCTACCGCCCTATGGGTATCGATGCCTTTCTGCACCGGCTTTCGCTCTGCGGCCCAAAGGTCAACGACGGTGGTATCGAGCATCGTCCCGCCGCCGGTAGCGGCAGCGCCTTCAATGGGAGCCGCATCTGTGTGTTCATTGGTTTGCACTGGGGTAGAGGCAACAAGTGCGCCCGGAAGGGCTTTCGCGGTTCGAAGCTTTTCCTTCAAGCGGTCCCTATCAAAGTTTACCCCGTCGAGAATATACCGGAAGGCGCGCAAGCCTCTGGGCATTTCAGCAGTGGACCCCCGCAGCCTGCCTTCTAGAAACGCGATCAAGCGAGCGACATCCTCACGCCGATGATCTTTTTCGGCAATCGCCCGCGACTCAACGAGCGCGCTCTCTAGGCCAGCTTCCCACGTCGCGGCTGCCATCGCCTCTGCGCGGGGCGAAAGGGCCTGAGGGACCGCCTGAGGGGTTTGCTGGGCAGCTTGAGCCTGCTCCCTGGCCGCATCGATCTGAGCGTCTGTCGCGAGGGTGTGGGACGGCACAAGCCGTTTCGCCCTGTCGCGGTCTTTGGTGTGGAGGGAAAACTTCCACTCGGTGCGCGCCGCCCCGGAGGCTGTTCGGATGAACGGTCGCACTCCATCGGGCACAGCGCGACGGAAATAATAGGTCGAGCCTACCTTATCGAGATAGTTGCACATGGCCCTTGGCTCCTGTTCCAGATGTAACAGACGCCCGTAAAAAGCCTATGTTTTCCAAGTATCTAGCCAGTTTTCAGTGGCTTATACAGATTGGTGGAGCCGAGGGGGATCGAACCCCTGACCTTTCGCATGCCATGCGAACGCTCTCCCAGCTGAGCTACGGCCCCATCTCCCGGGTGGGCGGTCCCGGGCAAGGCGTCGCCCCTACCGAGGCGACGCACCCTTGGCAAGCGGCCTGACTGCCGCTTGCCCTTAAAAATTTCCGATTACGTGCAGATCAATGCTCATCTTCGCTGATCGGGGCTTCCACGCCGAGATCATCGTCGCCGCCGAGATCGACCTCGTCGTCGGGCGAGGGCTCCTCGTCTTCACCGGTGTCGATATCCTCGTCATCGCCGGCCAGATCGTCGTCCTTCTTGATCAGCTCAGGCTTGGCCTGCTCGAACGGCAGCGGCTGCTTGGACTTCAGAATCGGCTCCGGCTCCCAATGCGCACCGCAATTGATGCACGTGACGGGATCGTCCTTGCCGAGATCGTAAAAGCGGGTGGCGCATTTCGGGCACGAACGCTTCGTGCCCCATTCCGGCTGGATCATATGCCGTAGACCTCATTGTCAAAGATGGGAGTTTTGCAGACCGTGGTGGTCCTTGGCCAGCAAAGTGGGGCGCGCCTTGCCATAGCGCAAGCGCACTGTCAAAGCGCCGGGCCAATGGCACACCCCTCCCCTGCACCGCGCACCATCCCTCCCTCCGGTCCTCTCACCGGCCGCGTCCGCGTACCCGGCGACAAATCGATCAGCCACCGCGCGCTGATGTTCTCGGCGCTCGCGGTCGGCACCAGCCGCATCGAAGGCCTGCTGGAGGGCGAAGACGTCCTCGCCACTGCCGCAGCACTACGCGCGATGGGCGCGACGATCGTGCGCGATGCCGACGGCTGGAGCGTCGACGGGGTCGGCGTTGGCGGGTTGCTGCAACCGGCGAGTGCGCTCGACATGGGCAATTCGGGGACCTCGACCCGGCTGCTGATGGGGCTGGTGGCGAGCCATCCGATCACCGCCACCTTCATCGGGGACGCATCGCTCTCGAAGCGGCCGATGGGGCGTGTCATCACGCCGCTGTCACAAATGGGCGCGGAGTTCACTGCGAGCCCGGGCGGCCGCTTGCCGCTGATGCTGCGCGGCCTGTATCCCGCCATTCCGATCACTTACACGCTTCCCGTTGCATCCGCGCAAGTGAAGTCGGCGGTACTGCTTGCCGGGCTCAACACCCCGGGAATCACCAGCGTGATCGAACCGATCGCCACGCGCGACCATAGCGAGCGGATGCTGCGCGGCTTCGGCGCAACCGTCACGGTCGAGGCCGCAGCGCAGGGCAAGATCATCTCGATCACCGGCGAGGCAGACCTCAAGCCGCAGCATATCATTGTGCCGGGCGACCCCTCCTCTGCCGCCTTCCTGGTGGTCGCAGCGACGATCGTGCCGGGATCGGACGTAGTGGTCGAAAATGTCGGCCTCAACCCGACTCGCGCCGGGCTGTTCACCGCGCTCCGCCTGATGGGCGCGAGCATCGAGGAGCTGGACCGCCGCGAGGTCGGCGGCGAGCCGGTCGCCGATTTGCGGGTGCGCCACGCCGCACTGTCCGGGATCGAAGTACCGCACGATCTCGCGCCGAGCATGATCGACGAATATCCAATCCTGTTCGTGGCCGCTGCTTATGCCACGGGGCGCACGATCGCACGCGGGGCGGAGGAATTGCGCGTCAAGGAATCGGACCGGATCGCCGCGATGGCCGCCGCGCTGAGCGCGATCGGGGCGCGGGTCGAGGAAGTGGGAGACGGCTTGCTAATCGAGGGCAGCGGCGGCGATCCACTACCCGGCGGCGCGACGATCGCGACGCTGCTCGATCACCGCATCGCGATGAGCATGAGCGTTGCAGCGCTCAACTGTCGCGCGGACGTGACGCTCGATGATGCCTCGCCCGTCGCAACCAGCTATCCGGCCTTCTTCGACCAGATCGCACAGCTTCAGGGCGACGCGGCATGATCGATTCGGCCACCGCCGATATCGCCGGGTTCATCGGCGCGGTAACGATCCTAAGCGGTTTCGCCTATCAGACGCTGCGCAACGCCGCGCCCGATCGCCTGTCCAACGCGCTCAACTTCATCGGCGCTTCGTTGCTCGCGCTGTCGCTGATCGTGAACTATAATTTGCCCGCGCTTCTGCTGGAGACAGCGTGGGCGGCAATCGCTTTATTTGGATTGGTACGCACCGTGGTGGCTCGCCGATGATTATCGCCGTCGATGGCCCCGCCGCATCGGGTAAGGGCACGATCGCACGTGCTCTGGCCCGGCATTATGGCTTGCCGCATCTCGATACCGGCCTGCTGTACCGCGCGGTCGCGGCAAACGTGCTGCGGCTCGAACTCGACGGCTCGATCGAGGCCGACGCGATTGCCGCCTGCGATTTCGACGATTCGTTGCTGGAGGATCCGATCCTGCGCAGCGATCCGATCGGCACGCTCGCCTCGGTCGTCTCGGCGCATCCGCTGGTGCGCGCGTCGCTGCTGCAGCGGCAGCGGCGTTTCGCCAACCAGCCCGGCGGCGCAGTGCTCGACGGACGGGACATCGGCACCGTGATCGCGCCCGACGCCGACGCCAAACTTTTCATCCGCGCAACCCCCAACATCCGCGCGAAACGCCGCCACGCGGAGCTGCGCACCGCCGGATCGACGATCAGTATCGACAAGGTGCTCGCCGACATCCGCGCGCGCGATCTACGCGATTCGACGCGATCGAGCGCGCCCTTGGTACCGGCGAAGGATTCGGCACTGCTCGACACGAGCTTTCTGTCGATCGAGGCATCGGTCCAGCGCGCGATTGCGATCGTGGAGGCTAAACGCACTCCGTCCGGAGCCTAACGGCCTTTTCGACCGCCCATCCGGCAAACAACAGCCACCCTGGTGAAAGAAGCAAGGCAAAGGCCCACCCGAAATCCATGTCACCCGGCCGCCAGATCAAGTCACCCGCCAGCCAAGCGCACATCGCCACTTCGAGGCTGCCGACGGTGATCCACGCTTCCGGACGGTCATATTTAAGTAGTGCCATGCAGACGAACGGGAAGGAAAAGGCTACGGCAATTGGCACTCCGCCAAACAACACATCGGGCCAATTAGTCCGGGCAGTATCGTTAAAAGCTAATGTTATACCAATCAGAAGGGCGGCACCGGTGCATCCAACGATCAGCGCACGCCAAACATGCGGCGCGGAACGATCACGCACGATCGTTGCCACCGGTTTCACCCTCGACGATCGAAGAAGGCTCCACACATGCGAGCTTGTCCGCACGGACCATTTCGCAACGAATCAAGTGACGCACCACATCACTTTCATCGAGAAAGAGGCCGGATTGCACTTGTCCGTCCACCCAATGCTGCGCTTCGTCGGGTAAAGAGACTTTCAGGATCGCCACAACAAACTCCCTTGATACAGACTGCCATTTTCATTCACCCTGTCAACACAGCGCCTGCTTGCCCCAACGACCTCGTTCCGCTAAGGCGCATGCGTCCAGCGAGCCGTGGTTCGTGGAGGTCCGGCGCGGAAGGTTTCTTCCTGCGCCTTTTTCGCTTGACGAAGCCTTCATGAAAAACGTCCCGGATGGATGTCGCATTCGGCACTCGGCCCGTGCGATAGCATAGGCCAAGACCGCCGGAGACAACCGGCTGGCCGGAACATAGCTTAGGAATACAGGACTTTATGGCCACTCAGCCAAACCCAACCCGCGACGATTTTGCCGCGCTTCTCGAAATGACTCTCGGCGGTGCCGACAGCTTCGAAGGCCGCGTCGTCAAGGGCACCGTCACCGCAATCGAAAACGACCTCGCCGTCATTGACGTCGGCTTGAAGTCGGAAGGCCGCGTGCCGCTGCGCGAATTCGCAATGCCGGGCCAAAAGGCTGACCTCAAGGTCGGTGACGAAGTCGAAGTGTTCGTCGACCGCGTCGAGAACGTCCACGGCGAAGCGATGCTGTCGCGCGACCGCGCACGCCGCGAAGCCGCTTGGGACACGCTCGAAACCGAATTCGCCAAGACCGCTCGCGTCGAGGGTGTCATCTTCGGCCGCGTCAAGGGCGGCTTCACCGTCGACCTCAACGGCGCCGTGGCCTTCCTGCCGGGTTCGCAGGTCGACATCCGTCCGGTGCGCGACGTCACCCCGCTGATGGACATCCCCCAGCCTTTCCAGATCCTCAAGATGGACCGCAAGCGCGGCAACATCGTCGTGTCGCGTCGCGCGATCCTCGAAGAAACCCGCGCCGAGCAGCGTTCGGGCCTGATCCTGTCGCTCGCCGAGGGCCAGATCATCGACGGCGTCGTCAAGAACATCACCGATTACGGTGCGTTCGTTGATCTGGGCGGCATCGACGGCCTGCTGCACGTCACCGATCTGTCGTACAAGCGCGTTGGTCACCCAAGCGAGGTTCTCAACATTGGCGATACCGTCAAGGTGCAGATCATCCGCATCAACAAGGACACGCAGCGCATCTCGCTCGGCATGAAGCAGCTCGAGAGCGATCCGTGGGAAGGCGCATCCGCCAAGTATCCGGTCGGCGCGAAGCTGTCGGGCCGCGTCACGAACATCACCGAATATGGTGCGTTCGTCGAACTCGAGCCGGGCATCGAAGGCCTGGTTCACGTGTCCGAAATGTCCTGGACCAAGAAGAACGTCCACCCGGGCAAGATCGTCTCGACCTCGCAGGAAGTCGACGTCGTGGTCATCGAGGTCGATCCCGACAAGCGCCGCATTTCGCTCGGCCTCAAGCAGGCGATCAGCAACCCGTGGGAGGCCTTCGCCGAAGCGCATCCGATCGGTTCGACCGTCGAAGGCGAAGTCAAGAATGCGACCGAGTTCGGTCTGTTCATCGGTCTCGACAACGATGTCGATGGCATGGTCCACATGTCCGACATCGCTTGGGGCGTTTCGGGTGAAGACGCGCTCAACCTGCATCGCAAGGGTGAGGTGGTTCAGGCCATCGTGCTCGACATCGACGCCGAAAAGGAGCGTATCTCGCTTGGCATCAAGCAGCTTGAGCGGGGCGCTCCGGCGGCTGGCGGCGTTGCGGCCGGCGGCACCACGGCCGCGGCATCAGGCCTCAACAAGAACGCCATCGTCACGGTCACCGTGCTCGAAGTCCGCGACGCGGGTCTCGAAGTGCAGGTCGGCGACGACGGCGCGACGGGCTTCATCAAGCGCACCGACCTCGGCCGCGATCGCGACGAGCAGCGTCCGGAGCGGTTCCAGACCGGCCAGAAGTTCGATGCGATGGTCACCGGCTTCGATCGTTCGAAGAAGCCGACCTTCTCGATCAAGGCGATGCAAATCTCCGAAGAGAAGCAGGCCGTCGCGCAATACGGTTCGTCGGATTCGGGCGCGTCGCTCGGCGACATCCTCGGCGCTGCGCTGAAGGCGCAGGGCTCCGACAGCAAGAAGTAAGCGGCAGGCGAGGCTACTCGTCCAAATTGAGTAGCCTCGCCGCTGTTTTTTCGTGTCGTTTCGTGCCTATACCCGTAAATGGACTTGAGCTATATTAAGTCCGAAGTGGCCTTTCCGTTTCAAATCGAGCGGGCGGGCGAGCGGGTAAGGGAATGATGCGATGATCCGTTCGGAACTCGTCCAAATGCTCGCGGCGGATAATCCGGATTTGTCCCCACGCGACATCGAAGCACTCGTGACCACCTTTTTCGATGAGATTTCCAAACGCCTCGCCGAAGGCGGCCGGGTGGAGTTGCGTGGCTTCGGGGCATTTTCTACCCGCGCACGCGATGCACGCACCGGACGCAACCCCCGCACCGGCGAATTGGTCGCGGTCGATGCCAAGCGCGTCCCCTATTTCAAACCTGGCAAGGAAATGCGCGCTCGTCTTAACGTGTAAGACGCTGTTTCTTCGACTTGACGTCACGCGCGCGGTGCGCTTGGCAGATCCGCGGATGCGGACGTGGCGAAATTGGTAGACGCACGGGACTTAAAATCCCTCGCCCTTTGGGTGTGCGGGTTCGAGTCCCGCCGTCCGCACCACCGCCGCTGCGCTTGACGGTGGCATAGCGCCGCTCCCGGTGGCAGGATGCAGCAATGATGCGCTGCCGACCGATCTTCCTCCCCGCGCTCGTCGCATCCACCGCGATGTTGCTTGTGGCCTGCACATCGCGTGCCGATGATGGCCCGATCGTGGTCAGCGCAATCGGCGAATCACCCGCCCTCGCCGATCCGGCGCGCGGCGCGCTCGACACCCCGACACGGCTGATGCTCGACACGACCGCACAAGGGCTCGTCCGCTTCGATTCGACCGGACAAATCGAACCCGGCATCGCGGAGCGCTGGAGCGTCATCGATAACGGCACCAGCTACATCTTCCGGCTGCGCGAGGCCGAATGGAGCGACGGGAAGCCCGTTAGCGCCGCCGACGTCGTAAAAGTCCTCCGCCGCCAGGTCGCTGCGGGATCACGAAATATCCTGCGGCCGTATTTAAGCGCGATCGACGAGATCGTCGAGATGACGCCAGAGGTGATCGAGATCCGCCTGAAGCGCCCGCGCCCCGATCTGCTCAAACTGTTCGCCCAACCCGAACTGGCGATCCTGCGCATGACACCCCCCGGCGGCAGCGGACCCTATCGTATCGCGTCGCAGCGTCGCCGTACCGTCCTGCTCCGCCCGGCGTTCGACCCGGCGCGGAGCCCAGACGACGATGTGGTGGAGCCCTCCCCCGCAGCCGATATCCGCCTGATCGGAGAGCGCGCTGCGCGTGCGATCGTGCGGTTCGACCGGCGCGAGGCGAATTTGGTGACGGGCGGCACCTTCGCCGATTGGCCGCTGGTCAATCTGACGACGATTGCGCCGATCAACCGGCGGTTCGATCCCGCCGCCGGCGTATTCGGACTGGCAGTGGTGAACCGCAGCGGTGTGCTCGCCGATGCGGCGAATCGCGCCGCGATCGCCCGTTCGATCGACCGTGCGGGGTTCGTCGCGGCCATTTCTCCCGATTGGGAGCCAGCGGCCCGATTGCTCCCCGAACAACTCGATTCGTCCGCGCCGCCCGCCGTGCCGGCCTGGTCCGCTCCGCCCGCGCCCGGTGAACCCACCCCGCGCGATCGGATTGCGGCGTGGCAGCGTGCGCATCCCGGCAATTTGCGCGTGCGCATCGCCTTGCCGACCGGGCCGGGTGCAAATCTGCTCTTCGGTTACGTGGGCGCCGCGCTGATCTCGCTCGGCATCACGCCAGAGCGTGTGGCGATCGATGCGCCAGCCGATCTCCGCCTGATCGACGCCGTCGCGCCGTATGACAGCGGGCGCTGGTACGTCGCCACCGCGTGCCAAATGTGTAGCGAAGTCGCGCAAACCGCGATCGACGCGGCGCGCGGTGCCGATTCGGCCCGCCTGCGCGCGCAGCAAATCGCGGCGGCCGATGCGGCGCTCGCCCGCGATGTCGCCTTCATCCCGCTCGCCCACCCGCTACGCTGGTCGCTGGTCAGTGTACGATTGCGCGCCTGGACCGGGAACTCGCGCGCGTGGCACCCGTTGAATCATCTGCGCAACGACCCCAATTGAGGTGACATGGCAGATAAAACTACCCGCATGACCGCTCCGCCGTTCGGCGACTTTGCTGCCTCCTATACGGGGCGCGATGCGGCGTCAGTGCGCAAGCGGATCGAAGCGATGGAGCGATTGCTCGAAGGCCTGTTCGTGATTCCCGGTATCAATCGTCGCGTCGGGCTCGACGTGATACTCAATTTGATCCCGGTCGGCGGCGACGCGGCCGGCGCAGCAATGGGCGCATGGATGGTGTGGGAGGCGCGCAATCTCGGCATGTCGAAGGCGCAAATGGCGCGGATGTTCGGCAATGTGGGGCTGGATTTCGTGCTTGGTCTCGTGCCGTTTATCGGCGCCATCCCCGATTTCTTCTTCCGCTCGAACACGCGCAACCTGCGGATCATCAAGCGCCACCTCGACAAGCATCACCCCGCTACGGCAGTGATCGAAGCGCGCTGACGATCAGCGGCGCCCGCGCCAGATCTTGAGACTGGCATTAGCGGCCAATCCACCTGAATTGGCCTCGCAGCGGGCGTAGGCGAAGGTCTTGTCGAGGCACAGCCACAGTTCGTCGAGCCAGCCCTTGCGGTTGGCGGTCACGCGCACTGCATTGGCAGGGACGCCCGGGTTAGATGCAGCGAAGGCCGCGGCGAATTGCCCGGCGTTTAACGGCTTGCGCGACAGCGCGTTCATGTCGGGATAGCGCAACTTGCCGTACAGGCCGGTCGAGCGCGCAAAATAATCGGTCGGCGTGGTCTGCATACAGGTGCCGTGCTTGGCCCATTCGTGTTGCAGGAGCTGCGCCGACGGGGTCGCGCATAGGTTCCGCTTGATCACTGCGGGCGGGAGCAGCGGCGTCGCGGCGCAATATTGCGGCCACTCCTTGCCGACGCCATCGGGCCATAGCCCATGCAGCGTGAAGCCGAAGCGATTGCTGCTTTGACACTGAAACCGCGCCGAAGCATCGCGCGCGTTATTGTGGCAATATTGCGGGGCCCAAGTCAGCGCGAGCGTATAGCCGGTGATCGGACGCACCCGCTGCGGTTGGCTGGCAGACGCAAGATCGGGGCGCGGGGTCGGCACGGTCGAGGGCACCGTGCATTGATAACTTTGCGCCGCCGCCACACCCGGCAGCGCGATCAGCGCTGCCCCCGCGATCCCCAACATCGTCCGCATCGCCCAGCCCCTCAAAGTGTCGCGAAATCCAGCCCGATATCGGCCGCCGGAGCCGACTGCGTCAAGCGCCCGACGCTGACATAGGTAACCCCTGTCTCGGCAATCGCGCGGATCGTGTCGAGCCGCACCCCGCCCGAGGCCTCGGTCGGCACGCGCCCGCCGACAAGTCGCACCGCCTCGCGCAACGTCGGCGGGTCCATATTGTCGAGCAGCAGATGCGTCGCCCCCGCCGCCAGCGCGGGTTCGATCTGGTCGATCGAATCGACCTCGACGATGATCCGCTCAATCCCCGCCGCGACCGCGCGCGCCACCGCCGGACCGACCCCGCCTGCGACTGCGACATGATTGTCCTTGATCATCGCCGCATCCCACAGCCCCATGCGATGATTGGTCGCGCCGCCCATCCGCGTGGCATATTTCTCCAGCGCGCGGAGTCCGGGGATTGTCTTGCGCGTATCGAGCAATGTGGCACCTGTGCCCGCAATCGCATCCACATAGCTCCGCGTCATCGTCGCGATGCCGGAGAGATGCTGCACCGTGTTCAGCGCTGATCGTTCGGCGGTCAGCATCGCGCGGGCTAGACCGTGCAGCCGCAGCAGATCGGTCCCGGCGGACACGCTCTGCCCATCCTCGACCAGTTGCTCGATCACCACATCGGGATCGAGCGCGCGAAAGAACGCCTCGGCGATCGGCAGCCCTGCAACGACGATCGCATCGCGGCTGTCCATCGTGCCAGTAAAGCGTGCCTCCGCCGGAATGACGGCCGCGGAGGTGATGTCGCCGCCGGGGCCGAGGTCTTCGGCGAGGGTTGAGGCGACGAAGGCGGGGAGGTCGAAACGGTCGAGGGTAAAGGTCACCGTCTCAATCCCCCGTAACCCGCACCGGCCCCAGATCGCCCATCCCCACTGTCCCGCTCGCCATCGCGAGCATCGCGTCGAGGCTCTTCTTCGCTTGCAGGCGCAGGCCCTCTTCGATCTCGATCCGCGGCGTCAGGTCGCGCAGCGCTACGTAGAGCTTCTCGAGCGTATTCAGCGCCATGTACGGGCAGATGTTGCAGTTGCAATTGCCGTCCGCGCCCGGCGCGCCGATGAAGTTCTTGAGCGGCGCGGCCTTGTGCATTTGGTGGATGATATGCGGCTCGGTTGCTACGATCAGCGTGTCGCCGGGCATCTGATCGGCATAGGCCAGGATGCCGCTGGTCGATCCGACATAATCGGCATGGTCGAGAATGTAGGGCGGGCATTCCGGGTGCGCAGCGATCGGCGCGCCGGGATATTGCAGCTGCAGCTTGAGCAATTCGGTTTCGCTGAAGCGTTCGTGCACAATGCACACCCCCGGCCACAGCAGCATCTCGCGCCCGGTCTTGCGCACCAGATAGCCGCCGAGGTTCTTGTCCGGCCCGAAGATGATCGGCTGGTCGAGCGGAATCTGGCTGAGGATCTTCTCGGCCGACGACGAGGTCACGATCACGTCGGACAGCGCCTTCACCTCAGTCGAGCAATTGATGTAGGTCAGCGCGATGTGATCGGGGTGCGCCGCACGGAACGCAGCGAATTTGTCTGGCGGGCAACTGTCCTCAAGCGAACAGCCCGCATCCATGTCGGGCAGCACGACGATCTTGTCGGGCGACAGAATCTTCGCCGTCTCGGCCATGAAGCGCACGCCGCAGAAGGCGATGACATCGGCATCGGTCGCCGCCGCCTTTTTCGACAGATCGAGACTGTCACCGACGAAATCGGCGAGATCCTGAATCTCGGGCTTCTGGTAGTAATGCGCCAGGATCACGGCATTGCGCTCCTCGCGCAGCCGATCGATCTCAGCGCGCAGGTCCAGCCCGGTCAGGCTCCCGCCGATACCACCACGTGCGTCCATCTTGCTGCTCCCGCGTATCCGCGTGTCACATGGACGCGGGCGCGCCCACGATCAAGGGTGCGGTGCGAGCGGCGGGAATGGCGGGAAGGCGAGCGGCGCTACCGCAGCCCCGGGCGAACCCGCCGTCGCCGCCTGATAGAGCACGACACCGATCGAACTTTGGCTCAGGGATTCGACCAGCAGCAGCGTCACCAATACGATTGTCCCAATTCCCCAGCCCCAGGCCGGATGAACGCGCCCGGTTCGGCGCAAATCGGCGATCACGCCGATCACCGGGAAAATCATCACCGCCGCGAAGGTCGCCTCATACGCCCAAGGAATGAGCAATGGCAGCGGGAGCAATCGCCCGTAAGCTGGCCCCATCAGGATCGCCATGCCGCAAAAGTGCAGCCGCCGGTGCCAGTCGGTCTGCCGCCGCAGCACGATCGCCGCGACCGACAGGCCGGCGAAGGAAAAGATCGAAACCGGGTCGAGGATCAGAAATTGCAGCGGCGTGAAGAAGAACGGCGTGCGCGCCTCCCGCACCATCGCCAACGTGACCGCGCAGCCGAGAACGCACATCGCCACGATCCACCCTGCCGCGATCCAGCCAAGCCGCCGGTGCAGCGCGATCGATCCGCGCGCGACCAGCGCGTTCTGGGCCACATAGATCGCAACCCAGCCCATGAAGACGATAGCATGGGCGTGAACCAGCGGCGGCGATGCGGCGAAGCTCGACCGCCCCATCGCGAGTTGCAGCGAAAAGCCTGCCACGATGACCAGGGCCATCGCGATCGCGCTCCACAGGAAAAAACTGTCGCCGCGCACGCCCTCTGCGCTTGGTGCTGCCACTGTCGCCACTGTCGCCATGTTCGCCCCCCCGACCGTCATGTTCGACGCAGACTGTAGCGGAAAAACGCTTGCGAAACAATTCGCGGTTGCCCGACGGGACCTGCGCTTGCCAGCCGTCGGAGGCCGTGCAAACTTGCAGACGATGGCCACGCTCCCCTTGACGCATCCCGCCGCAGCGGCCGCCGATGTGTGGGGCCAACCGCGCGGGTTGTGGGTGCTTGCCGGGACCGAACTGTGGGACCGCATCTCGTTCCACGGGATGCAGGCGCTGTTAGTGCTGTATATGGTCGGCGCGCTGTTGCTGCCGGGGCATGTCGAGCATGTCGCAGGTTTTGCAGGCTTCCGCCGCCTCGTCGAGGGCGTTACCGGGCCGCTATCGGTGCAGGCGCTGGCCGCCCAGACCTTCGGCCTGTATGTGGGGCTGATCTATTTCACGCCGGTGATCGGCGGCTGGATCGGGGACCGGCTGACCGGGCGGCGGTTCGCGGTGTCGCTCGGCGCGCTGCTGATGACCGCAGGGCATTTCGCACTGGCGTTCGACGTTACCTTCCTGCTGGCGCTGCTGCTGCTGATCCTCGGCGCGGGGCTGTTGCGCGGCAACCTCAGCGCGCAGGTCAAATCGCTCTACGCAGATGGCGACCGGCGCGAGGCGGATGCCTTCCAGCTTTATTATGTCGCGATCAACCTGGGCGCATTCATCGCGCCGATCATTACCGGTGCGCTGGCCGCGCTCTACGGCTGGCACACCGGCTTCGGCTTTGCGGGCTTCGGGATGCTGATCGGGCTGATCGTCTATCTGATCGGTCAGCGCCACTTACCGCCGGACACGGCGCGCGCCGCGGTGGTTGAGCACGCGCCGCTAACTGGCAGCGATTGGTCGCGGATCGGCGGACTGGCGATCGTCTTCCCGGTGCAGATCTGTTTCTGGATCGCGCAGAGCCAAGTGTGGAACGTCTACAATCTGTGGGTGCGCGATCATCTGAACCTGCGCGTCGGCGGGTTCACCCTGCCGGTCCCGTGGTTGCAGGCGCTCGACGGCGTCGCCCCGATCCTGGTGATGCCCGCTTTCCTCGCCCTGTGGCGTTGGCAAGCGAAGCGCGGCGCGGAGCCCGACGACATCGCCAAGCTGGCGATCGGCTGCGCGATCTTCGCGCTCGGCACCGCCTGGCTTGCCGCCGCGCCGTACGTCTCGGGCGCAGATGGCCGCGCGCCGCTGCTATGGGCGGTGGCGTTCCACCTCATCTCGAACATCGGCTGGCTCTATTTCACGCCGATTTCGCTGGCGCTCTATGCGACCAAATCCCCCCCGTCGCTGCGTGGCACGTTAGTCGGGATCAACTATCTATCGACCTTCTTCGCCAGCATTATCAGCGGGCGCCTGGGCGGCTTTTACGAAACGATGGACCCGGCGCGCTTCTGGCTGATGCACGCCGCGATCGTCGGCGGCGGCGGCCTGGTGCTGGCGTTGCTGGCACGCCCTTTGCGCAAGCTGTTCGCCGCCTGATCGGTCAACTGCCGGTGCCGAGCACTTCGGAGATCGACCGGGTCGTGTCCCACCGCTCGCCATCGCTCTTGCGCTCGAACGGGAAGCTGATCGCAACCTCGACACCGTCCTGCTGCGCCGCAGCCAGCGCACCTTTCAACAGCGACGAAAGGGCGCGTCGCGCACTTTCGCGTGCCTCGGCGAGATGTTCGGGCTTGCGGCCTTCGGTTTGCGCATTGGCCTGCGCCTTCGTCGAAATCGTCCGGGCCAGCGCCACCTCAGCCCCACGCGTCACCCAAACGCCGCTCGTTTGATTGATCGTCATCCGGCTTTCATCGACATTGGCCTGCGCGACGGTTACGTCCGGGATCTCTACCGCAAGCCGGCGACGGCGTTCGTCCCACTGGTACTTTCGCGGGCCGAGCGCGCCCAGATCGACGAAATAATCGACCGTGAAGGGCACTTTGACCACCTTTGCCGAGGTCAGCCACCCGCCCATCCGCACATCGCGCGCAGTCACCTGTTCGGTGCCCGACAAGGTCGCGACCTTCAGCGCGCTGGTTTTCGTAAACGTCGTCTCAACGATCCGGTCGATCGCCTCGCGATCGTCATTCTGTTCGACCACATAATCGTTGCGATAGCGGTCATAGCCCAGCTTGATCGCGAAGAGCGCGGCGATCAGCAGTGCGACCGCAACCGCGATCTTTATCGGCGACCGGTCAGCCGTCATGCCGGCTCCGCCGCGGGTCGCCATAGCGCGGCGTCGTCCGTCACCAGATAGCGGTCGCGCAAGTCGATCAGATGCGCCAGCACCGATCGCTCTGCCGCCGGGAACAGCCGCGGGTCGAGCCCGACATACATGCGCGCGACCATGTCGGGGATCGTTGCGGGCGCGCCGCGCAGCAGGCGCAAAATCTGTCCCTCGCGCTGCTTGCGATGGCCGAGCATCCCCCGCACCAGCCGCTGCGGACTTTCCACCGGATCGCCATGCGCCGGATAATAGATCCGGTCGGTGCGGTGCATCAGCTTCTCAAGGCTCGCCATATAGGCTGCCATGTCGCCGTCGGGCGGAGAGACGATGCTGGTCGACCAGCCCATCACATGATCACCGGTGAAGAGCGCGCCCGCCTCGTCCTGCGCTTCTGGCAGAGCAAAGGCGAGGTGGTTGGAGGTATGGCCAGGCGTCGCCAGCGCAGTCAGCGTCCAACCTTCGCCGCTGACGCTTTCGCCCTCCGCCAGCACCCGGTCCGGCGCGTAATCACGGTCGAATGACGCATCCGATCGAAGCCCGGCGTCATCGAGGGCAAGCGGCGCGCAGCCCACGATCGGCGCGCCGGTCGCTTGGGCAAGCGGGCGCGATCCGGGGCTGTGGTCGCGGTGCGTATGCGTGATCAGGATCGCGCGGACCGGGCGTCCGCCAATCGCGGCGACCAGCGCATCGATATGGCCGGGGGTGTCGGGACCGGGGTCGATCACTGCCAGATCGGTCGTTCCGATCAGATGCACTTGCGTGCCGGTATGGGTGAAAGGCGACGGGTTGGGCGCCAGAACGCGCGACACAAGCGGTTCGAGCTGCTCGGGGACGCCGGGGAGTTGCTCGCTCATGCCCTGCGAAATGGCGGGTCGGGCGGGCCTTGGCAAGGGCAACCCCTCCCCCCGGCGTATCCGGAGGGAGGGATCGTTGGGTTTGAGTCCTATCGCACCCGCGCCAGATCGCTTTCGACTTCCTTGATTGCGGTGTCGATACCCTCCAGTGCGTGCTTGCGTGCTTCCGTGCTCATGTCGGTGTCACTCAGCATCCGGGCACGCGCGGCGCGCAGGCCGCTCAGTGCATGGGCATAAGCGTCGCGCTCGATATTCGCGCTGTTTGCGGCGATCACGGCGCCTTTGTTGGCCGCAGCGGCAATGCGATCGTTACAGATGATGATGCGCTGCCCGCCCGAAAACTGCTCCTTGATTACCATCTTGCCGCCCTTTCCAAGTGGGCCACAGTTCCGCGAAGAGATTTGCGGCATCGGCGGCATGGCGGGCATTGGCGGTAAAGCGCGCATCGGAGGTAAGGCGCGCATCGGCGGTACGGGCGCGATCTCCCCGACGACGGTATAGCTGCCGTCGCGGTTGAGCTTCACGTACCGGCCGTAACGGACGATGCGCTTGCCGTCCTTGGTCACCGTCACCGTCGTCGTCATGGCGCGGGCCTCACCCGGCGCGCGAGCGGACGTTTCAGGCAGGGTTGGCGTTTCGGGCGTCTCCGGGGTCTCAGGCATCGCGGGCGACACGTCTGACGGCGGCAGCGGCGGCCCTGGTCTCAGCGGCACGTCCGGCTCGGTCTGGGCAGGGGTCAGCGGTCCTGCCACAGCGGGCGGAGCAAACGGCGCAGCCGCGCTTTGATCAAGGCTGGCAAGATCGACGCCGGTCGCATCTTCGACCGTGCTGCGGACCTTGGCGGCGGCGACAGTGCCCGAAGCCGTCAGGACCAGCCCGGCGGCGACGCACAGGCTCAGCACCCCTGCCCCGGCGACCAGCCGCGTGCGCGACGTTCTTGTGGTGGTCAGCATCCTTAGTCTCCCTTTCAGATCGTCGATGGTGTGGAGGTGGCACGTCGCGGAAACCGTTCCGCCCAGAAATGTCGGGTGCGCGGCCTTCAGGATCGCGCAGGCATAACTGTGGCGGCGCATCGGGTTCATCCCCGCCAGCACGCGCGCATCGGTGGCGATTTCCTGGTCGGCGCGGAAAGCGCGAAAAGCCCGCCATGCCACCGGGTTGAACCAGTGCAGCGCCAGCACGACCAGGGCGATCCAGTTCGCGATCAAATCGCCGCGCGCGTGATGGCCAAGCTCATGCGCCAGCGCCAGATCGCGCTCTTCCGGCTCGTAGCGTTCGGCGAAATCGCGCGGGAAGGCGACGTAACGCCGCCAAACCCCGAAGGCGAGCGGGCCGGTGGCCGCTTCGGTCTCGATGATATGCACGTCATCCGCCGTGTCGTGCGTGCTCGCCCGGTCGAGCAAGCGGCGGCAGAAGCGGTGGTGGGCAAGCGTGTGCCAGCCGACGAACGCGACCGCCCCCGCAATCCACAGCCCCGCCAGCACCTGGCCAAGCAGCGGCCCCAAGATCGGCCCCATTGTTGTCAAAGTCGGCGCAGCGGTTTCCGCGATGGGGGTGACGAACAACACCGTGACTTGCTCGGTCGCACGCTGCACCGGCGCGACGGCAGCGGCCTGCCACCAATCGGCCGGAAGCGGCGGCAACAACAACCGCAGCACGGGCAGCAGCCACAGCGCATAAGCGATCTGTGCGCCGAACGCTTTCGGCACGGGACCGCGCAGCAGCAGCACCGCAACCATCAACACGGTTGAGGCGAGCAGCGCCTCGACCAGCCAACCGATCACGACTTCAACCCCTTTAGCAACGCCTCGATCTCGGAAATGTCCTGCGCGGTCAGCGCGTCGCGCTCGGCCAGATGCGCGACCAGAGGGGTTAGCCGCCCCCCGAACAGCCGGTCCATCATCTTGCGCGATTCGCCCGCGACATAGTCCTCGCGCTGTACAAGCGGACGATAGCGATAGCGCCGCCCGTCCTCCTCATGCGCGATCACCGCCTTGGCGAGCAGCCGCCCGAGCAGCGTCTTGACCGTATTCGCGGACCAGTCGCGCTCCGCCGGGATCCGCTCGGCGACGTCCTGCGCGGTGAGCGGGCTTTCGTCCCATAACACTTCCATCACCGCATGTTCTGCGTCGCTGATGCGTTCGGCCATGAGTCGCTCTCCGTAATGACTACGGCTGTAATCGTACCGTTTACGTCTGTAGTCAAGAGGCCGCTTTGGGAGCGGGCGCGCTTCCGATACGCTGTCGGAAAAAGAGGAGTAGGATGTGACTTTCGAGACCTTAGCCAGCGGCCTGCGCTTTCCAGAGGGACCTGTGGCGATGCCCGATGGCAGCGTGATCCTCGTCGAAATCGCCGCCGGTCGCATCACCCGCGTCCGCCCAGACGGATCGACCGAGACCGTCGCCGAACCCGGCGGCGGCCCGAACGGGCTGGCAATCGGCCCGGACGGAAAGCTCTATTGCTGCAACAATGGTGGCTTCAATTACATTGATCACCCGGCCGGCCTGCTCATCCCGCACGGCCAGGCCGACGATTATTCGGGCGGACGGATCGAACGGATCGATCTGGCCACCGGCGCGGTCGAGGTGCTCTACAAGGACGGCGATTTCGGCTGCGTGCTGCGCGGCCCGAACGATATCGTGTTCGATGCGCATGGCGGCTTCTGGTTCACCGACCATGGCAAGAACCGCGACCGTGAGCGTGACATCACCGGCATCTTCTATGCAAAGGCCGATGGTAGCCATCTGGAAGAAGTCGTCTTTCCCAGCGAGAACCCCAACGGCATCGGCCTCTCCCCCGATGGCAAGCGGCTCTACGCGGCGGAGACCTATACCTGCCGCCTGATGGCATTCGACGTGACCACGCCGGGCAAAGTCGATCAAACCCCTGGCCTCGCCGGTACCGGCATTCCACTCTATCGCCCCGCCGGCTACAAATTCTTCGATTCACTCGGGGTCGAGGCGTGCGGCAACATCTGCGTCGCAACGATCGGCGAGAGCGGCATCTCGGTCATTTCGCCCGCCGGGGCGTTGATCGAGTTCATCGCCACCCCCGATCCCTTCACCACCAACATCTGCTGGGGCGGGCCGGACTTGCGCACCGCCTACATCACGCTGTCGGGCACCGGACGCCTGATCAGCATGGAATGGCCGCGCCCGGGCTTGGCGCTGGCCTATTGCGCGCGCGCGCGCTAGGCCGTCGGAATGATAAGAACCGGCGAACGACATCTGGTCCAGCGTATCGGCTGGCTGCGCGCAAGCGTACTCGGCGCAAATGATGGAATCGTCTCGACCGCCAGCCTGATAGTCGGGGTCGCTGCCGCCGCGCAGAGCCAGAACGCAATCCTCCTCACCGGCGTCGCCGGGCTGGTCGCAGGCGCAATGTCGATGGCGGCGGGCGAATATGTTTCGGTCAGCTCGCAGGCCGATACCGAGGCGGCCGACCGTGCGCGCGAAGCGGCCGAGCTGGCCGATGACCCCAAGGCCGAAACGCACGAACTCGCCGCAATCTATCGTCAGCGCGGGCTGGACCGCGCGCTCGCTCTGCAAGTTGCCGAGCAATTGATGGCGCATGATGCGCTTGGCGCGCACATGCGCGACGAACTTGGCATCCACGAAGCGATGGTCGCGCGGCCGGTGCAGGCGGCGCTCGCATCGGCGGCAAGCTTCGCCGTCGGTGCGATCCTGCCCGTGCTGATGGCCTTCCTGTTCCGCGGCACCGCGTTGATCGAGGCGGTCGTGGTGGCGACGCTGGTGCTGCTGGCGGTGCTGGGCGCGGTCGGCTCGCAGATCGGCGGGGCGAATATCTGGCGCGGCGCGATCCGCGTCCTGTTCTGGGGGGCGCTGGCGATGGCGGTGACGGCCGGCATTGGTCACCTTTTCGGCGCAAATATTTGACCCAAGGCCGGTGTTGGTCGGGGTCTCCTTGACCGGCCACCCCTCCCCGCCCTAATCGGCGCGCACATCCGCCAAGCACCTTCGACCGGGGACCCACCGATGCGCAAACTCTATCCCGATGCCGCCGCTGCTCTCGACGGGCTGCTCCATGATGGGATGACGATCTGCGCGGGCGGCTTCGGGCTGTGCGGCATTCCCGAGCGGCTGATCGACGCGATCCGAGATGCCGGGACCAAGGATCTGACGATCGCCAGCAACAATGCCGGCATCGACGGCGAAGGCCTCGGCAAGCTGTTGCGCACGCGTCAGGTCAAGAAGATGATCTCCTCGTACGTCGGTGAGAATAAGGAATTCGAGCGGCAATATCTGGCGGGCGAGCTCGAGGTGGAATTCTGTCCGCAAGGCACGCTCGCCGAGCGCTGCCGCGCCGGCGGTGCCGGTATCCCCGGTTTCTACACCAAGACCGGCGTCGGCACACAAGTCGCCGAGGGCAAGGAAGTGAAGGTCTTCGACGGCGAGGAGTTCATCCTCGAACGCGGCATCCGCGCCGACCTCGCCATTATCAAGGGCTGGAAGGCGGACGAAAGCGGCAACCTCATCTTCCGCAAGACCGCGCGCAATTTCAATCAGCCGATGGCGACGGCCGGTCGGATTTGCGTGGCCGAGGTCGAGGAAGTGGTGCCGGTCGGCAGCCTCGACCCCGACTGCATTCACCTGCCGGGTATTTATGTGAAGCGCATGATCATCGGCGCGCCATACGACAAGAAGATCGAGTTTCGCACGGTGCGCGAGGCGGCGTGATGGGCGCGGCGGGCTGCGCTGCTTCTGCTCCCCTCCCGCGTGCGGGAGGGGCTGGGGGAGGGCATGTCCAGCGCTCCGTCGCTCAAACATCCCCTCCCCTAACCCCTCCCGCACGCGGGAGGGGAACGGTTGCGCTCATCGCGCTCGCACTGTCATCTTGTGCGGCGGGACCACGGACCGAAGTTCGACATGCTGGCGACGTGGCGCCTATCGAGCATGGCGGATGGATACCCCCAGCCCCAGCCATCCCCACCGGCATCCAATATCTCTACGGCTCGGGCGAAGCCGCAGCCGCTTCGCAGCAGACGTGGCGGAGCATCGTCTCTTACGTCGCGCGCCAAGTGGCGACGCCGCCGCAAGACTCGGTCGTCCTCGCCCCGGATGCGACGCTCGCCGCGCCGAAATGGGTGCCCTGCGGCTCCAAGCCAAAGGCGGTCGTGTTCGACGTGGACGAGACGGTGCTGCTCAACACCGGCTTCGAATATGACGAAGCGCTCCACCCCGGCCGCAGCTATGACGAGAAGCGCTGGCAGGCTTGGGAACGGAGCGGCGGCACAAGGGTGCTCCCGACGCCCGGATCGGTCCGCGCGCTCGGCGTGATCCGGCAGATGGGCGTTACCGTTATGTTCAACACCAACCGCTCCTCCGCCAATGCCGACACGACACGCGCCGCGATCGAGGGTGCCGGTCTCGGCCCCGCGGTTCACGGCGAGACGCTCTATCTCTCGGGCGACGACGCGATGGGCAGCAAGAAGGACGGCCGCCGCGCGACGATCGCCGCGAACTATTGCGTCGTTGCGATGGGCGGCGATCAACTCGGCGATTTCAGCGATCTGTTCAACGCCGGCCTCACCCCTGCGGCGCGGCGGGCTGCGGTGCTCACCGAACCGCTGATCACCGTGTTCGGTGCGGGCTGGTTCACGCTGCCCAACCCGGCCTATGGCACCGCGCTGAAGGGCGGCGTGGACGACATCTTCGCCCCCGCCCAGCGTTGGAATTCGACGGAGCCGACACCGTGAAGAAGAAGCCGATCCCGATCGATCTGCAGCGCTATGCCGGTATGCTCGGCGGTGCGCGCGAGTTTCTGCGCGTCTGGGCGATCAAGGATGGCCCGACCACCTGCTTCATCAACCCCGTGCCGATCGGTGCCGATCCGATGGCGCTCGGCATCGCTTTGGTCGATGTCGTCCGCCACGGCGCACGCGCGTATGCCCAGGCGACCGGCATTACCGAAGCCGAGGCCGAAGCCCGGATCTGGGAAGGCCTCGACGCCGAACGCGGTAACCCGACCGACCCCGGCCATGAGCTCGATCCTGATGACGCCGAGGATGGCATCATCAGCTACTTACCGAACAAGGATATCCACTAATGGCTTGGACCCGCGACGAAATGGCGGCGCGCGCCGCGCGTGAGCTGCAGGACGGTTTCTATGTGAACCTCGGCATCGGTATTCCGACGCTGGTTGCCAACCACATTCCGCCGGGCGTCGAGGTCACGCTCCAATCGGAAAACGGGATGCTCGGCATCGGGCCGTTTCCGCTGGCCGGCGAAGAGGATCCCGATCTCATCAATGCGGGCAAGCAGACGATCAGCGAACTCCCGCAGACGGCCTATTTCTCCAGCGCCGACAGCTTCGCGATGATCCGCGGCGGGCATATCGATCTGACCGTGCTCGGCGCGATGGAAGTCGCCGAGAATGGCGACATCGCGAACTGGATGATCCCGGGCAAAATGATCAAGGGCATGGGCGGCGCGATGGATCTGGTCGCGGGCGTCAAGAAGATCATCGTCGTGATGGAGCACACCAGCAAGAATGGCGACCCCAAGTTTATCCCGGCCTGCACGCTGCCGCTGACGGGCAAGAACGTCGTCGATATGATCATCACCGATCTGGCGGTGTTCCAGCGCCCCGACCACGCATCACCGTTCCACTTGGTCGAGATGGCCCCCGGCGTCACCGCCGACGAAATCGCCGCTAAGACGACCGCGAAGTATCTCGCTTGACGCGCCGCATCGTCGTCGCCCTCGTCCTGTTGTTGATGGTGAGCATGGGGTCCGCTGTGGCGCTCACATCGCCGCCGGGGTTGCTCAGCTTCCTCGACAAGGCGATGGGCGGCGGCACTGGGGTGGAGCGCGTCGGTAAGGGTCTGGGGTTCGGAGGCCACGGCCAGACGCTCGACGTATGGCGTCCGGTCGGTCCGGCGGAGAAGCGCCCGGTGCTGATCTTCTGGTATGGCGGCGGCTGGGCCGAGGGCAACCGCCGCGCCTACGGTTTCGCCGCGCGCGCCTTCGCCAAGGCAGGGTTCGTGGTCGTGGTGCCGGATTACCGCAAGGTGCCGCAAATCCGCTTCCCGGCGATGCTGCAGGACGGTGCCGACGCGGTGAAATGGACCCGCGACCACATCGCAGACTTCGGCGGTGACCCGACACGGATCGCCCTGTCCGGGCATTCGGCGGGTGCCTATACCGTCGCGATGCTGACGCTCGACCAACGCTGGCTGAAGGCGGTCGGGGTCGATCCGCGGATCGTGAAGGCCGCCGCCCCCTTGTGCGGGCCCTATGATTTCTACCCCTGGACCTCGGACCGCGCCCGCGCGGCGTTCCAGGGCGCTGCCGATCCGGCGATGACCCAGCCGATCACCTTCGCCCGCGCCGATGCGCCACCGATGCTGCTGGTGACCGGCACCGCCGACACGACCGTGCGCCCGCGTAATGCGATCCGGCTTGCGGCGCGGTTGAAGGCATTGGGTGCGCCGGTCGACGTGAAGAATTATCCGGGCCAGACGCACGAAGGGATTGCGATGGCGCTTTCGGTGCCGTTCCGCGCGCGCGCGCCGGTGCTGGCGGACAGCGTGGCGTTCCTCAAGGAAAAGCTCGCGCAAGCGCCCGCTGCGCAATAAACGACCCTCCCACCCTTGCGGCGACGCATCTTTCGGTTAAAGCGCGCGCATGGCCAGCCATCCGCGCACACTTTACGAAAAAATCTGGGACGATCACGTCGTCGAACGGCGCGACGATGGGACGTGCCTGATCTTTATCGACCGGCACCTTGTCCACGAAGTGACCAGCCCACAGGCATTTTCGGGGTTGCGCGCCAATGGCCGCGCGGTGCGCCGCCCGGATCTGACGCTCGCGGTGCCCGACCATAATTTGCCGACCACGCCGCGGCGCGACGCCGCGGGCAATCGCGTGCCGATCGCCGATGCCGAAAGCGCCGCACAACTCGACGCGCTGGAACGCAATACGCACGACTTCGGCATCGACTATATCGACTCGGCCGCGCCCGAACAGGGCATCGTCCATGTCGTCGGGCCCGAGCAGGGCTTCACCCTGCCCGGCACGACGCTGGTGTGCGGCGACAGCCATACCTCGGCGCACGGCGCGCTCGGCGCGCTCGCCTTCGGCATCGGGACGAGCGAGGTCGAGCATGTGCTCGCCACGCAGACGCTGCTGCTCACCCCGTCCAAGACGATGGAAGTGCGCGTCGACGGCACCCTCGGCTTTGGGGTCAGCCCGAAGGACGTGATCCTGGCGATCATCGGGCGGATCGGGACGGCAGGCGGCACCGGCCATGTCATCGAATATACCGGATCGATCATTCGCGCGATGTCGATCGAGGGGCGGCTGACGATCGCCAACATGTCGATAGAGGGTGGCGCGCGCGCCGGTCTGGTCGCGCCGGACGAGGCGACCTTCGCCTATCTGAAGGGCCGCCCGATGACGCCGAAGGGCCAGGATTGGGATCAAGCGCTCGCCTATTGGCGCACGCTGCCGAGCGACCCGAACGCGCGCTACGACGCGCTGGTGAAACTCGACGCGACCGACATCGCGCCGCAGCTCACCTGGGGCACCAGCCCCGAGGATGTCGTGCCGATTACCGGCGTCGTGCCGCATCCCGACAGCTTCGCCGACCCGGCCAAGCGCGACGCGGCACGCAAATCGCTCGCCTATATGGGCCTCACGCCCGGCATGGCGATGCAGGATGTCGGCGTCGACTATGTCTTCATCGGTAGCTGCACCAACAGCCGGATCGAGGATCTGCGCGCTGCCGCCGCCGTCGCGAAGGGTCGCCATGTCGCGGATGGCCTGCACGCGCTGGTCGTCCCCGGCTCGGGCCTGGTCAAACGCCAGGCCGAGGCCGAGGGGCTCGACCGGATCTTCATCGCCGCCGGATTCGACTGGCGCGAGCCGGGCTGCTCGATGTGCCTGGCGATGAACCCGGACAAGGTGCCGCCGGGCAAACGCTGCGCGTCCACGTCGAATCGCAATTTCGTCGGGCGGCAAGGGCCGGGTGCGCGGACGCATCTGGTGTCGCCCGCCATGGCGGCGGCAGCGGCGGTGACCGGGCGGCTGAGCGACGTGCGCGATCTGATGCTGCGCCCTGGGGGGGATGGTTGATGAAGCGCGTTCTGATTCTGCTGATGGTCGGTACCGTGTTGAGCGGCATCGCCGCGTATGCCGCGACCGCCAATTCCCGCCCGATTGGCGCGACCACCGCCAAATAAGCATGGGCGCGCGCGAGGTGCTCGGGTATCACGCGGCGATCCTGGAGACACCCTCATGAAAAAACTGCTGTTCGCGACCGTCGCTGCAACCGTCCTGATGGCCCAGACCGCCGCGCCGACAGCGCCCGCGCCGGTCAAACTGATGCGGCTCGATTGCGGCACCGTGGCCGCGAACAATCTCGATCAATTCTCCGACACGCGCGCGTATGTCGGGCAGAGCAAGCGGCTGACATCGAGCTGCTATCTGATCAAGCATGGCGACGCGTACATGCTGTGGGACACCGGCCTGCCCGCCGCGATGAAGGGCAAGCCGATCGACCCCAAGGCGCCGATGGACGCGACCGTCACCGCCACGATCGTCGAGCAACTCGCAGCAGTCGGGGTGAAGCCCGAGCAAATTTCGAAGATCGGCATCAGCCATTATCATTTCGACCATATCGGTCAGGCCGCCGCTTTCCCCGGTGCGACGCTGCTGATCGGCAGGGGCGATTTCGATGCGTTGAAGGCCGGAGCGCCCGGCACCAGCAAGGTTCCGCTCGCGCCGTGGATCGACGGCACGGCCAAGTCGGACCCGGTCAGCGGCGACAAGGATGTGTTCGGCGATGGCAGCGTGACGATGCTCGATTTGCCGGGGCACACGCCGGGTCATCATGGCCTGCTCGTCCATCTCGCGGGCAAGGGCAATGTGCTGCTGACCGGCGATGTCGCGCATTTCCAGGAGAATTATGACAGCGACGGCGTGCCCGGCTTCAACACCAACCGCGCCGACAGCATCGCCGCGATCGAACGCTTCAAGGGATTGGCCAGGAATTTGAAAGCGACCGTCATCATCCAGCACGACCCGCGCGATATCGCCAAGCTGCCCTCCTTCCCGAATTGGGCCGAATGATGGAACCGGTCACCCAAGTCTCCGGCAAGGCCTATCCGTGGGGCCAGAAGAACGTCGACACCGACGTCATCATCCCCGCGCATTGGCTCAAGACGATCACACGCGAGGGGCTCGGCAAGGGCGCGTTCGAGACGGTGCGCGCCGATCCGGCCAACATCTTCGACGATCCGCGCTATGCCGGATCACCGATCCTGATCGCAGGCGACAATTTCGGTTGCGGGTCGAGCCGTGAACATGCCGCCTGGGCGCTCGGCGACATGGGGATCAAGGCCGTGATCGCGCCGAGCTTTTCCGACATCTTTTCGGGCAACGCCTTCAAGAACGGGATCGTCACCGTCGTGCTGCCGCAAGAAGCGATCGACCGGCTGCTGGAGGTCGCGCAGGACCAGCCGATCAGCGTCGATCTCGAGACGATGACCGTCACCACCCCGTTTCAGGACCGCTTCACCTTCGAACTCGACGCATTCCGTCGCCAATGCCTGATGGAAGGGCTGGACGAGATCGGTCTGACACTGGCAAGGGATACCCAGATTTCGAAATACGAAGCCGGGGTAGCGACACACCGGCCGTGGATAAGCGGAGAACAGGCACATGCGGGCACTTCTGTCGAAAGCAGCGGGCGGACCTGAAACTCTAGTTCTGGATGAGCTGCCCGATCCGGTGGCGGGGCCAGGCCAGGTCGTCGTCGCGGTCAAGGCGTGCTCGATCAACTATCCCGACGTGCTGATCATCGAGGACAGATACCAGTTCAAGCCGCCGCGGCCGTTCGCACCGGGCAGCGAGATTTCGGGTGTGATCGAGAGCGTCGGTGACGGCGTGACCGACTGGGCCGTCGGCGACCGCGTGATCGCGACGACGGGATCGGGCGGGCTGGTCGAGAAGATCGCCCTCCCCGCCGCCGCTTTGTTCAAGCTGCCCGAGGGGCGCACCTTCGCCGAGGGCTCGGCGCTGCTGCTGACCTATGGCACGACGATCCACGCCTTGCTCGACCGCGGGCATCTCGCCGAGGGGCAGACCTTGCTGGTGCTCGGGGCTGCGGGCGGCGTTGGCCTCGCCGCGATCGAACTCGGCAAGGCGTTCGGCGCGCGCGTCGTCGCCGCCGTCTCGTCCGAGGAAAAAGCGCAGGCCGCGCGCGACGCCGGGGCCGACGACACAATCGTCTACGCCCGCGCCCCGTTCGACAAGGACCAGTCCAAGGCGCTCGCCGAGCAATTCAAAGCGGCGGGCGGCAAGACGGGGTACGACGTGATCTACGATCCGGTCGGCGGCGATTATGCCGAACCGGCGCTGCGCTCGATCGGATGGGAGGGGCGCTACCTCGTCGTCGGCTTCCCGGCCGGCATCCCGCGCCTGCCGCTCAATTTGACGTTGCTGAAGTCGTGCGACGTGTGCGGCGTGTTCTGGGGTGCGTTTGCCGCACGCGACTCGGAGGCGAACCGCGCGCACATCGACCGCCTGTTCCGCCTGTGGAAAGACGGCAAGATCGCCCCGCGCGTCACCGAGACGTTTGCGTTCGAGGATGGCGGCAAGGCGATCGCCAAGATGGCGGCGCGGGGCGCAATCGGGAAACTGGTGGTGGAAGTGGCGGCGTAGCGCTGTTCCGGGCAGTCGCGAGAAGTCCCTCGAAAGTCGCGCAAACGACGGTTGATGCACGGCGTCGATGCCTATTATTGTGGCAAAATTCGCGAAGGTCGCAACATCTACGCCCTTTCCAGGTGTGCACATCGGAGAAAAAATCGACGGTTGGAAAGGGCGGGTGCCGAGACTGACATGACCGCCGTGCGTAGGACAGGCGGCATTTCCGTGGTTAATGGAAAGCGAACATTCACACCGACTTGTTGGAGCGCTTTGCTTAACGCGTGCGGCCCGCGTCGCAAAGAATTGCAGGCCGTCGCCGCCGTATTATGGGTCACCTTTGTCTCGCAGAAACGTCAACGTCGGTAAAGTTCAAGACCAAGCGGCGTTGGCGGTAACGGCAATCCTTCGATGACCGCCTCCGCAATTTTAATGGCGCCTGCCAGAGCTTTGTCAGTACACGGCTTCGGCAAACAGCCGAGTGCAAGATCGGGTCTTGGTCCTCCTGGTGGGTTGCCGGTAAAAAATATGCAGAGGACCCCGCTCTTTTGAAGTTCGGCAGCCGCGTCGAGCCCGGAAGCGCCATTTGCCAGCTGCATATCGAAAAATGCGAGTTGTGGATGCGTACTCTGGGACTGATGTACCGCCGAAACTACATCATCCGCAATGCCTACGACTTCATGGCCCATTATCTCTAGCAAAATCTTTAGAGCCGTGGCCACGATAAACTCGTCTTCGACAAGCAAGATCTTCATTACATCGCGTCCTTTTGGTCAGCTGACTGAGGATAGGCCGGCACCGTCAAGACGACTTCTGTCCCAGAGCAATCGCTGTGGATGACTAGTTTGCCGCGCATCTGAGATACGAGGCCTTCGAGAATTTGGCTTCCCATGCCAGGCTTTTTCTCGGCCGTTGACGCAGCAATGCCAGGGCCGTTGTCCCTGATCAACAGCGTCATCTCGTCGCTAGTGTTAACGGCCGAAACCGTTAACTTCGGATTGTCCGAACCCAGACCGTACTTCAATGCGTTGGTCACGATCTCGTTAAAAACCAGAACGAGCGGACTCGCTTGCCGAATATTTATCATAAAATCACCAGAGAAGCACAATTCCAATTCTACGTCGCTTCTTCCTGCCGAGGCAATCAAATCATGTATAATTTCTTCAAGAGCATTTTTCAAATCGACATTTTCGTGAGTTCCACTTTTATAAAGAAGGTGATGAACACGAGCGATCAAGTTAATTTTATCTCGGGCGGCCATGACGGCCGAGCAGGCTTCGCTGTTAACAATCTTTGATGCCTCTATCAGCAGAAATGAATTAACGAGCTGAAGGCTATTCTTAACACGATGGTTTACCTCATAGAGAAGTAGTTCCTTGGCGTGCAGCGCTTCTTTTAAGGCTATTCGGTTTCTATGCTGCTCGTCGATGTCAATTAAGGCGGCGACTCCGCCGGTGACAATTCCTCTGACGTCCTTCACGGGCCGTGCCAAGATCCGGGTCCATGTTTTAGAGCCATCCCCGCGCTGATATTGAATATCGATGCTAGGGTTCTCCTCCCCGCGAAGCATCATCGCGACGAACGGATACTCGGTCGCGTCTACGCGTGAACCATCTTCGTTAAAGGATACCCATTCGCTATAGCTTTGGATGTTAGGTAAGTCGCGTATAGGATGCCCTAGCAGCTGCTCGACATACTTGTTCCCTCCCACAATATTGCCAGAGGGGAACTCAGCCATGATCAGGCCAAGGGGTACTGTTTCAACGATAGTATTAAGCTGCGCCTCCTGATCCGTGAGGCGGTCAACAGCTCTTGCTGCAACCTCAATGATGGCAATGTCCACACCGATAATAAAGCCGAACAAGCATAGTCCGACAATTGCATTAAAGCTAATAGAGAACGGTACCGCTGGGTCAACAAACCAGTACCAGGCCGACAGAACGGATAGCGCTGCGCAGAACGCACCCGCACGAGAACCAGCCAAAAACGCAGATATTACGACTGCAGGAATGAATGTGATGAATGGAAATTGAGGGATCGCCGCGTCGAGCGAGAAGCGAAGAGCGAGCGCGGGTATGAACGCAACAAAGCCGACGCCATAACCGAGCGCCGCGTTGGACCGGAGAACGGAATACCTCGACAGCAGGCTCTGCGGTGACTGACTGCCGCGTGAAAAAGCACTACCGGTCATCACAGATCATATAGCCCCCCTTCGGGGGCATTGGACCCAGCTAGGATCGCTGTCAAGCAAGGGTGAGGCGACCTGTTGGAGCTGTCTCGTCGGTCTCAATCGCCACGCCTGCCATGCCGGATTTAGCCGTATCAGACGTGTGCCCCGCTTCATCAATGACTTCAACATGATCGGGCTCGATCGACACAGTCCAACATACTTCGGGCTTTCGGCATTCGCTCCGTTTTCGTAACCAGCCGGACAGGCATGGTACCCGATCGTCAGAGACTAAGCCGTGGCGTCGGTGGCCGCGAAGGGGCGAAACCGCTCGTCCCCATTAGCCAGCTTCTGCTTGGCCCTGCCCCCGCCACCCGAACCGCACCCACACCGCGAACCCAAGCATCGCCGCCACGCCCGCACAAACCCAAACCGGCCCGATCGTCTCCCACAGCAAATACACGTTGAGCCCCGCGATCACCGTGCAGATCGCGTAGCCCAGCAGCTTCACCCACCACGGATTGGCATAGTCCCCCATCCGCAGCCGTGAGCTCGTCACCATCATCAGCGGGAAGATCGCGAAGGGGAGCTGCATCGACAGCACGACCTGGCTGATCACCAGCAACTCAACGGTATCCTTGCCGCCGGTCGCGGAGATCACCACCAATGCCGGCACGATCGCAATACCGCGCGTTACCAGTCGCCGCAGCCACGGCGCGATGCGGATGCGCAGGAAGCCCTCCATCACGATCTGCCCGGCGAGCGTGCCGGTGATCGTGCTCGACTGGCCCGAGGCGAGCAGCGCGACCGCAAACGCCGTCGCCGCGACACCGCCGAGTGCGGGGCGTAGCAGTTCGTGCGCCTGGCGGAGATCATCGACCACCACGCCGCTGCGATAGAATACGGCGGCGGCCAGCACCAGGATCGCCGCATTGACGAAGAAAGCCGCCCCCAGCGCCAGCACGGTATCGACCGTGTTGAAGGCGAGTGCCGCCTTGACGTCACGCTTGCCCTTGCCGAACGCGCGGGTCTGCACGATCGAGGAATGGAGATACAGATTGTGCGGCATCACCGTCGCGCCGAGGATGCCGAGCGAGATCAGCAGCGCTGCGGTATTCGGGATGTTCGGTGAGATCGCCCCCAGCGCGACTGCGCTCCAATCGGGCTTGGCCAGCCAGATCGTATAGGCGAAGCACGCCGCGATCGTCGCGACCAGCGTCATCACCACCGCCTCGATCTTGCGAAAGCCCCAATTGATCAGCATCAGCAGGATCAGCACATCGACGCCGGTGATGATGACACCCCAGACGAGGGGAATGCCCAGCAACAGGTTGAGCGCCACCGCCGAGCCGACCACCTCCGCCAGATCGCACGCGATGATCGCGATCTCGCAGAGCAGCCACAAAGCGATCGCGACGGGCCTTGGGTAATAATCGCGGCACGATTGCGCGAGGTCACGCCCGGTGACGATGCCGAGCCGCGCGCAGAGGATCTGGAGGAAGATCGCCATCAGGTTCGACGCGAGAATCACCCACAGCAGCGCGTAGCCGAACTGGCTGCCGCCGGCGAGATCGGTCCCCCAATTGCCCGGGTCCATATAGCCGACCGAAACCATGAAGCCCGGCCCGGCGAAGCCCAGCCACTGCCGCCAGCGCGAGCGCTTGGCGTCGCCCGTTTCCCACACCTTCAGCGTGCGGTGCGCCTCGGGCAGCGAGCGCACGAGATCGGCCGCATCGCTGCGGCGGAGAAGGCGATTGCGCGCAGGTCGGTCGGGCACTGTCGCCATGCTTGCGGTAACATCCCAAATCGCTACTCGATCCGCCGCTATAACGGCTCGCGACAATTCAGCTACGCTCAACCAAGCGTTTCGGATGGTGCAGGATTGGTTTTGCGCGACAGGCGCACTGGGCGTTGCGTAGCCGGTCGCGCGCGCTTATCTCAGGCGCGACAATCGAATTGCCCCAGGGGACCGTTACATGAGCACCTTCGACGATCGCGAGCGCGCCTTCGAAACCAAATTCGCCCGCGACGAGGAAGTGGCGTTCCGCATCACCGCGCGGCGCAACCGGCTGCTCGGGCAATGGGCGGCGGGTTTGATGAGCCTCACCAAGGAAGAAGCCGACGCCTATGCCACCGCCGTCGTCCAGGCCGATTTCGAGGAAGCCGGTGACGAGGACGTGATTCGCAAGCTGGTCAGTGACTTGACTGCCGCCAGCGTGACGATCGACGAAGCCGCGATTCGCCGCGCGATCGAGGAGCAGACGGTCGAGGCGCGCCGCCAATTGATGAGCTCCGAATAATGCCGATGGCAGGCGATGAAATCGTCGCGCTGATCGTGGCGGGCATCCCCGATGCAACGGTCGAGATGACCGATCTGGCGGGCGACGGCGACCATTGGGCGGCGCGCGTCACCGCCGAGAGCTTTCGGGGAATGCCCCGGCTGAAACAACAACGCGCGGTCTATGCCGCGCTTGGCGACCGGATGGGCGGCGTACTCCACGCGCTGCAACTGTCCACCGCCGTACCGCAGGAGTGAAGAGATGAGCACCGATCCAGACCAGGTCCGTATCGCCGAATTGGTCGGCAAGAGCGACGTTTTGCTGTTCATGAAGGGCAGCCCGCTGTTCCCGCAATGCGGTTTTTCGAGCCGTGCGATTGCGATCCTCAATCATCTTGGCGCGGAGTTCGACAGCGTCGACGTGTTGCAGGACCAGGGCGTGCGCCAGGGGATCAAGCAATTCTCCGACTGGCCGACCATTCCGCAGCTCTATGTGAAGGGCGAATTCGTCGGCGGATCGGACATCATGATGGAGATGTACGAGAGCGGTGAGCTGGCGACGTTACTGGAAGAGCAAGGCGTCAAGACCGGGAATTGAGCTCTTCAGTGCTCCGGCGGAGGCCGGAGCGCTGGGTTACCAAGGACAGCGCGCGTTTCCCAGGGCTCCGGCCTGCGCCGGAGCACCGCTTATGCTTTGGAATATCGAAAAGCCGGGTCGGGCGGGCCTGCGCGAGACTGAAAGCGCTGGCCCGCCCTGCTGAAGCGGTTACCGCTCGGCGTGACTTGAGTTTTGCATCCCGCGTGCCAGTTTTGGTGAAGCGCGGATTTCGGCGAGGTTGAGTGGTTAACGCGCCGCGCCGTCGCGGCGCTTTGTAAGAAATTCCGACGTTTCACGCCTATCGCTCCACCCCGGCGGAAGCCGGGGCCCAGTTACGCAGCTTCAGTAGGTGAGCTCTGTCCCCGACAGCATCCACCTCCGCGACTGGGCACCGGCCTCCGCCGGGGTGGAGCGAGGGGAAGGTGGAGGGCAAGGGTTGACGCTACCCAAGCCCCGCATCCCCCGCTAGAAACCGAGGCCATGACCACCTCCCCCCTTCCCCGCACCGGCGGGCGTATCCTCGTCGATCAGCTTGTCGCGCAGGGCTGCGACCGGATCTTCACCGTCCCCGGCGAAAGCTTCCTCGCGGTGCTCGACGCGCTGCACGACACGCCCGAAATCGATCTGGTGGTGTGTCGGCAGGAAGGCGGGGTCGGCTTCATGGCGTGCGCCGATGGCGCGCTGACCGGGCGGCCCGGCGTGGCGTTCGTCACACGCGGGCCGGGCGCGACCAATGCGAGCATAGGCGTCCACGTCGCGATGCAGGACAGCCAGCCGATGGTGCTGTTCATCGGCGATGTCGATCGCGGCACGAAGGACCGCGAGGCGTTTCAGGAAATCGATTTCCCCGCGATGTTCGGTCCCATCGCCAAATGGGCCGCCAAGATCGACGACGCCCGCCGCATCCCCGAATATATCGCCCGCGCCTGGAACGTCGCGATGAGCGGACGGCCGGGGCCGGTCGTGCTGGCGCTGCCCGAGGATATGCTGCTGGACGAGGTTGTGGCGGTGGATCGGCCGCGGGTGGAGCGGGTCGTAATCGATACCGATGTCGTCGAGTGGCTAGAAGCAGAACGCCTTATCAATGAGGCGAAAGCGCCCGTCGCGATTATCGGGGGAGCCGGATGGACTTCTGAAACAGCAGAATATGCGGCAAAGGCGGCGAGCGATCGTGGATTGCCCGTGATTGCGGCCTTCCGTCGTCAGGATGCAGTCCCGAACGATTGTACTACATATGCCGGCAATCTTGGATATGGACCCAATCCTCGACTAGTCGAGCGCGTTCGCAGTGCCGATGTCGTTCTGGTGATTGGTGCGCGCCTCGGAGAGGCGACCACCGACGGCTACACGCTCATCACGCCCGAGCACCCCGGTCAGACCCTCATTCACGTCCACCCTGACCCGACAGAACTCAATAGCGCGTATCGTGCGGATATCGCCATCTGCAGCGATGTCACGCAGTTTTGTAAGGGCTTGGAACTCGGTACGACCGAGACCCGAAGCCACGAGGGCGGCGCGGCTGCCCATGCCGAATACCTCGCCTGGTCCACCCCCGCCCCGCGCGAGGGCGTTACCCTCGACCTCGGGCTCTGCGTAGCCGCGATGCGCGGGCAGCTTCCCGCCGACAGTATCATCTGCAACGGCGCGGGCAATTATTCGGGCTGGTGGCACCGCTACTGGCGCTACGGCGGTTATGGCACGCAACTCGCCCCCACCGCAGGCGCGATGGGCTACGGCGTCCCCGCCGCCACCGCTGCCGCGCTCCGCCACCCGGATCGCACCGTCGTCGCGCTCGCGGGGGACGGGTGTTTCCTGATGAACGGGCAGGAACTCGCCACCGCCGTCGCGCACGGCGCGAACATGCTGGTGCTGGTGATCGACAATAGCGGCTACGGCACGATCCGCATGCACCAGGAACGCGAATATCCGGGCCGGATCAGCGGCACGCGGTTGCAGAACCCGGATTTCGCCGCGCTCGGCCGCGCCTATGGCTGCTGGGCCGAGACGGTCGAGACGACCGCCGACTTCGCCCCGGCGCTCGCGCGCGCTATGGCCGAACCGGGCGTACGGTTGCTCCATCTCAAGACCGACATCGAGGTGATCACCGCTGGGACCACCATCAGCCAGATCCGCGGCGCGTGATCGCATTATTGCGAAGTATTGCGCGGCGAACCTAAAGTGTTTCTATTGCAGTTTGGCGTGCAATAGCCGCGCGCGTTAATTTTACTTCAGCAGGGCCCGTGATAGGCGAAGGGACAGTATTCGGCCCTTCTATTTCGAGCGTGTAGTGCCCCAACCAATCACTTCGTCCTATCTGGCCAGGTTAAAGCAAGGTCTTGCCGGTCGATCGCCCGCGCAATTGGGGCAAGCGGCGGTGAAGACCGGCCTTGCGCTGATGAAGCGTGTGACCCCGGCCGCACGCGCGGCGACGCGGGCGGATCAGGCGTTCGACCGGCAATGGGGCACCGATACCAGCCGCCAGATCGGCATGAACGCGCTCGATTTTCCGGTAACCCTGAAAAACGACAGCTTCCATTATCAGGCAAGTGGTGCCCATGTTCTCGATGAGGCCGTCGCGCTCGCCGGGATCGACCCCGCGGATTACGCCTTCATTGATTATGGCTGCGGCAAAGGCCGCGTTGTGCTGCTCGCTGCCGCCAAGCCGTTCGCGCGTGCGATCGGAGTCGAATATTCGGCGCTGCTGACGGACATCGCAGAGGCCAACAGCACCATCTTCGTGCAGCGCGGCGGGGCAAAGGTGCTACCCGAATTCTGGCAGGGGAACGCCGCGGATTATGCACCGCCTGCAGGCGCGCTGTTTTGCTATCTCTACAATTCGTTCGGGGCGGCGATTCTGCGCGGCTGTTTGGACCGGCTGGAGGCGGCGAAGGCACAAGACCCGTCGCGCCCGATCCTGCTCGCGTATATCAACCCGCAATTCGGCGACGCCGTCTCGGCCAGACCGACCTGGCGCGAGCGTACCGCAGCAAACGATATTTGCCTGTTCGAATGCGTGGTGCGGTTCGACCCATGAAAAAGGCCGTCCCGGTTGCCCGGGACGGCCCTTTCTAACCAGGTCGGTCGGCTCAGATATCGTCGCCGAGCGCGCCCTTGACCTTGCCAGCAGTCTGCTGGGCCTTGCCCTTCAGTTCCTGCGCGGCACCGTCCGCCTGCGTGTCAGGATTGTCGCTGTGCTGCTTGGCCTTGCCAACCGCTTCGTTGACGTTGCCTTTGATCTTGTCGACGAGTTCACCCATGGAAAATATCCTTTCGGTTCCGAGCGATACCGCGATCCGGTATCTCCTACTCATGGGATAAAGAACGGTCGAAAGACCAAGCGGTTCCGCGAGCCTTTACGGCGCGACTTTCTTCAGGAAGGACAGCACCGGCAGCCAGTTGGTCTCCGCACCCTTGGGGTCCTTGGCGGCGATGAGCGTCGACGAGCCATGAACCCCGTCGGTCGGTACGTAGCGCGTTACGAGACCCGGCGGCAGCGCACCTGAAACCGCCTTGGCCGCTGCCACTTCCTCGGCATCGGGGGCAGAGGTCAGGTACACCGACACCGTAAGGCGCGCCGCGGCGGCTTCGACCAAATGCTTTTCAGCGAAATACTCACCGGGAGAAAAGGCCAGCACACCCTTGATCTTGAACGTATTTTTGGCTGCGATCGGGAACACCAGCGCCGCGGAATAGCTGCTGCCCCAGACGATCAAGGGCACATTTTGCACACTTGCCCAATCGACCGCTGCCTGCAGATCCTGCGCGGCGTCGAGATAGTCGGGCTTGCCGGTGACATGCCCGGCGGTTTCATTGGGGCCATACAGCCCCCCGCCCGCGCGCTGATCGATCGCCAGCGCGGTGTAGCCTGCCGCCACCAGCCGCGGTGCGATCGTCGCATATTCATCTTTGCTCGATCCGGCCTGGTGGAACAGCAGGATTACCGCCTTGGTGCGCTCGGCCGGGTAAAGCCGGGCATAGACGGTTACGCCGTCCTGCGCTTTCAGCGTCAACGCGCGCGACGGCGCGACGAACGGCGCCGCGGGATTTTGGACCGGCGCGGCCCCGTCGCAGCCGGAGACGGCAGCCACAGCAAGAAACAAAGCGAGCGCGCGGGAAAGGTGCATCATCCCTCCTGTTCGGCCCAGCGGGGCCGCCGGTTACGCGCGGCGCTCAGATCAGTCCGGCGAGCGGGCTCGACGGATCGGCGTACATCCGCCGCCCCATTCTACCCGCCAGATACGCGAGGCGTCCGGCTTCGACCCCAGCCTTCATCGCGGCGGCCATCATCACCGGGTCCTTGGCCTCGGCAATGGCAGTGTTCATCAGCACGCCGTCGCAGCCAAGCTCCATCGCCTGCGCGGCCTCCGACGCGGTGCCGACGCCGGCGTCGACCAACACCGGCACCTTCGCGCCCTCGACGATCAGACGAATCGTCACGCGGTTCTGAATGCCGAGGCCCGAGCCGATCGGCGCGCCGAGCGGCATGATCGCGACCGCACCGACATTCTCCAGCCGCTTCGCCGCGATCGGATCATCGACGCAGTAAACCATCGGCAGGAAGCCTTCCTTGGCGAGGATTTCGGTCGCGCGCAGCGTCTCGACCATGTCGGGGTAGAGCGTGCGCGCCTCACCCAGCACTTCGAGCTTCACCAAATCCCAGCCGCCCGCCTCGCGCGCCAGGCGCAACGTGCGAATCGCCGATTCGGCATCGAAACATCCGGCGGTATTGGGCAGATAGGTGACCTTCTTGGGATCGATGAAATCGGTCAGCATCGGCGCATTGCGGTCCGACACGTTGACGCGGCGCACCGCGACGGTGACGATCTCGGCACCCGATGCCTCCAGCGCGGCGGCGTTCTGCGCGAAATCCTTATATTTTCCGGTGCCGACAATGAGGCGCGAGCGAAACGTGCGGCCCGCAACGGTCCAGGTGTCGGCGGCAACGATCGGGGTGGCGATATTCATTTGAAATTCCAGCTTAAACTTTGTGTTCCTGCGAAGGCAGGAACCCTGGCCGCGAGTGCGACGCCCGCAATCCTACGCTCCTGCCGTCGCAGGAGCACAGCGTGTCAGCCGCCGCCGACGAAATGCACGATCTCGATCTGGTCGCCGTCCTCGACCATCACTTGACCCAGCGTGGAGCGCGGCACGACCGACAGATTGCGCTCGACCGCGACCTTTTCGGGCGCGAGGCCGAGATCGGCTGCAAGGTCGGCCAGGCTCATGCCCGAGCGAACGCGGCGGTGCTCGCCATTGACCTGGATCGAGAGGGTTCCGTCGGTGTGCAACTGCTGACCTTTCCTGCGCGCCCCCACCTGCCGTTCGCTTCGAGCGAAGTCGAGAAGCCAGTCCGAGCGGCCTGTGTCTCGACTTCGCTCGACACGAGCGGATAAGGTGACCAAACGCGATATAGGCGCGGGCGGATACCCCGCAACCAAAAGCGAGCGAGATGACCCAAACGATCCCAGATACGATCTTCGTCCTCAACGGCCCGAACCTCAATCTGCTCGGCACGCGCGAGCCGGAGATTTACGGCCACGATACGCTCGACGACATTGCCGGTCAGCTAGAGGATCGCGCGCGCGAACTCGGCTTCGGCATCGACCTGCGGCAATCGAATCACGAAGGCCATCTGATCGACTGGCTACACGAGGCGCAGGCGCTGCCCGCCAAGGCGGTGATCCTCAACGCCGGGGCCTACACCCACACCTCGATCGCGCTGTACGATGCATGTCGGGCGATCTGCACGCCGGTCATCGAAGTGCACCTGTCGAACCCGCACGCGCGCGAGGCCTTTCGCCACGTCAGCCGTATCTCCCCCGTCGCGCACGGTTCGATCAGCGGTTTTGGCGCGCTTTCCTATCTGCTGGCGCTTGAAGCCGCCGCGCGACTCTGACAGGACGGACGCCGAATAAGGGGAGTTTAGGGTCGCATGGCCGAAGACAAACATCAGGACGCAATGCGGATCGACGTCGATCTGGTGCGCCAACTCGCACAATTGCTCGACGATACCAGCCTGACCGAAATCGAGGTCGAGGATGGCGGGCGCAAAATCCGCATCGCGCGCAAGGCCGCTGCGGTCGCGCAGGCGGTGCAATATGCCCCCGCGCCGGTCGCCGCGCCGATGGTCGCACCGACCGAACTCGGCGCGCCGCCACCCGCCGCTGCACCCTCCGCTGCCAATGCAGTGAAATCGCCGATGGTCGGCACCGCCTATCTGTCGCCGAACCCGGAGGCCAAGGTGTTCGTGAACGTCGGCGACACCGTCGCGGCGGGCGATACGTTGCTGATCGTCGAGGCGATGAAGGTGATGAACCCGATCCTCGCGCCCAATGCCGGTGTCGTGAAGATGGTTCTGGTCACCAGCGGCCAGCCGGTCGAATTCGACCAACCGCTGGTTGTCGTAGAGTAATATGGCCGAGATCAAAAAGCTCCTGATCGCCAATCGCGGCGAGATCGCGCTGCGCATCCACCGCGCGTGCCATGAAATGGGCATCCAGACGGTCGCGGTGCATTCGACGGCCGATAGCGATGCGATGCACGTGCGGCTCGCCGATCAGGCGATCTGCATCGGGCCGCCATCGGCGACCGAGAGCTACCTCAACATCCCCAACATCATCTCGGCCGCCGAGATTTCGGGCGCCGATGCGATCCATCCCGGCTACGGTTTCCTGAGCGAAAACGCCAAATTCGCCGAGATCGTCGAAGCGCACGATATCATCTTCGTCGGGCCGAAGCCCGAACATATCCGCACGATGGGCGACAAGATCGAGGCGAAGCGGAGCGCCGGCGCGCTCGGCCTGCCGCTGGTGCCGGGGTCGGCTGGGCCGATCAGCGATATCACCGAAGCCAAGGCGATCGCCGCTGAGGCGGGCTATCCCGTCATCATCAAGGCGGCATCGGGCGGCGGCGGGCGCGGCATGAAGGTCTGCACATCTGAGGCCGACCTCGAGACGCAGATGCAGCAAGCCGGGAGCGAGGCCAAAGCCGCGTTCGGCGATGCGACGGTCTATCTCGAAAAGTACCTCGGCAACCCGCGCCATATCGAATTCCAGGTGTTCGGCGACGGCCAGGGCAATGCGATCCATCTCGGCGAGCGCGACTGCTCGCTCCAGCGTCGGCACCAGAAGGTGCTGGAGGAGGCCCCCTCGCCCGTGCTGGGCGAGGAAGACCGCGCGCGGATGGGCGGCATCTGCGCCAAGGCGATGGCCGACATGGGCTATCGCGGCGCGGGGACGATCGAATTCCTGTGGGAAAATGGCGAGTTCTTCTTCATCGAGATGAACACGCGCCTGCAAGTCGAGCATCCCGTGACCGAGGCGATCACCGGGCTCGATCTGGTGCGCGAGCAGATCCGCATCGCCGAGGGGCATCCGCTGACGCTGCGGCAGGAAGACGTGCAGTTCCGCGGCCATGCGATCGAATGCCGCATCAACGCCGAGGACCCGCGCACCTTCGCCCCCTCGCCCGGCTTGGTGAAGCAATTCCACGCGCCCGGCGGGATGAATGTGCGCGTCGATAGCGGGCTGTACGCCGGCTACCGCGTGCCGCCTTATTACGATTCGATGATCGCAAAGCTGATCGTTTACGGCACCACCCGCCAGGGCGCGATCCGGCGGTTGCGCCGTGCGCTGGAGGAATTCGTGATCGATGGCATGAAGACCACGATCCCGCTGCATCAAGCCTTGATCGAGGATCCCGACTTCCTCGCCGGGAACTATACGATCAAATGGCTCGAGGAATGGCTGGCGCGGCAGGAGGATTGAGCGTGCTGCGCGTCCTTGGCTATATCGTGCTCGGCCTGATCGCGATCCTCGTCATCGCATTCCTGTGGTTGCGCACGCCCGATACCGATCCCGCCGCGATGCGCGCGAAATACGGCACGCCGCCGTCACAATTCGTCGATCTGGGCGGCGGGTTGACGGTGCATCTGCGCGACACCGGTCCGCGCGATGCGCCGGCGCTGGTGCTGGTCCACGGATCGAACGCGTCGCTCCAGACGTGGGAGCCCTGGGCGGACCGGCTCGGCAAGACCTACCGCATCATCCGCATGGACTTGCCCGGCCACGGCCTGACCGGGGCCAGCCCGACGCGGGATTACAGCGCAGCCGCCTATGTCGGCGTCGTCGAGCGGATCCGCGCGAAGCTCGGCATTGATCATATCGTACTGGCTGGCAATTCGATGGGCGGCGGGGTGGCGTGGCATTATGCGCTGGCCCACCCTGATCATGTCCGCGCGCTCGTGCTGATCGATTCGGTCGGCCAGCCTGAGCCCGGCAATGGCAAGGCACCGCTCGCCTTTCGCATCGCGCGCGTACCGGTGCTGCGCAACGTCGCCGCGCAAATCACCCCGCGCCGCATGATCGCCGACAGTCTGCCCGGCGTGTTCGGCAATCCCAAGCTCGCCGATGCCGCGATGGTCGATCGCTATTGGGAATTGCTCCGCTACCCCGGCAACCGCGAAGCCACGCTCGACCGCTTCGCGCGTCCCTCCGACCGGGCGACCGACGCGCAATTGGCATCGTTGAAACTGCCGGTGCTGATCCTGTGGGGCGAGAAGGACCAGCTCATCCCTGTATCGTCCGGGCAGTGGCTCCACGCCCGCATCCCGGGCAGCCGCCTGATCGTCTATCCCGGCGTCGGCCATCTGCCGATGGAGGAACACCCCGACCAGAGCGCAGCGGATCTGAAGGCTTTCGTGGATGCGCTTCGATGAAGGCAACGATCTGGCATAACCCGGCCTGTGGGACGTCGCGCTCGGCACTGGCGATCCTGCGCGAGACGCCGGGCGTCGACATCAAGGTCATCGAGTATCTCAAGACGCCACCGACGCGCGAGATGCTGGCTGCGCTGTACGCCCGCGCCGGGATCACCGCGCGCGCAGGTCTGCGTACCCGCAACAGCCCGGCGGCCGAGCTTTGCGCCGAACTCGCGCTGAAGGACGCCAGCGACTCTGCGATCCTCGACGCGATGATGCAGCATCCCGCCCTGATCGAACGACCGCTGGTCGAAACCGAAATGGGCGTCCGCTTGTGCCGCCCGGCAGAAAAGGTGCGCGAGATTCTCTAGACGGGCGTGACGAAGCGTAACCACCCCGCTAAAGCCGCGGCATGACCGAAATCACGCCTGAGATCGTCGCCCAGCACGGGCTTTCCCCGGAAGAATATGAGCGTGTCCTGCACGCGCTGGGCCGCGAGCCCAATCTGACCGAGCTGGGTATCTTCTCGGTCATGTGGTCCGAACATTGCAGCTATAAATCCAGCCGTATCCATTTGAAAAAGCTGCCAACCACTGGCCCGCAAGTGATTTGTGGCCCCGGCGAGAATGCCGGTGTGATCGACATTGGCGACGGTCAGGCGGCGATCTTCAAGATGGAGAGCCACAACCATCCGTCGTACATCGAGCCGTATCAGGGTGCCGCAACCGGCGTCGGCGGCATTTTGCGCGACGTCTTCACGATGGGCGCGCGCCCGATCGCCAACCTCAACGCACTGCGTTTCGGGCGGCCCGACCATCCCAAGATGCGCCATCTGATCGCGGGCGTCGTCCACGGCATCGGCGGGTACGGCAATTGCGTCGGCGTGCCGACCGTTGGCGGCGAGGTGAATTTCCACCCGGCCTATGACGGCAACATCCTGGTCAATGCGATGACAGTCGGCATCGCGCAGCAGGACAAGATCTTCTATTCGGCCGCGTCGGGCATCGGCAATTCGATCGTCTATGTCGGCTCCAAGACTGGGCGCGACGGCATCCACGGCGCGACGATGGCCTCGGCCGATTTTGGCGAAGATTCCGAATCGAAACGCCCGACGGTGCAGGTCGGCGACCCGTTCACCGAGAAATTGCTGATCGAGGCGTGCCTCGAACTGATGGCATCCGACGCGATCGTCGCGATTCAGGATATGGGCGCGGCCGGCCTCACCTCATCGGCAGTCGAGATGGCGAGCAAGGGCGGCGTCGGGATCGAACTCAACATGAACGCCGTGCCACAGCGCGAAACCGGCATGACGCCGTATGAAATGATGCTGAGCGAAAGCCAGGAGCGGATGCTCATGGTCCTCAAGCCCGGCCGCGAGGATTTCGCCGAAGCGATCTTCCGCAAATGGGAACTCGATTTCGCGGTCATCGGGACGGTGACAGAAACCGGTCATATGGTCCTGAAATTCAACGGCGAAACCGTGTGCGATATCCCGCTTGCGCCGCTCGCGGATGAAGCGCCGCTCTACGATCGCCCTTCCGCGAGCAAGGAAGAGTATCAGGCGTGGGCCAAGGTTCCGCCGCTCGGCGAAATTCCCGAAGCGAGCGACATCGCCGGCGATCTGCTCACCCTGATGGCCTCGCCCGACATCGCCTCGCGCCGCTGGATCTGGGAGCAATATGACACGCAAGTCGGCGCCGACACGATCCAGCGCCCCGGTGGCGACGCCGCCGTCGTGCGCGTCCACGGCACCCAAAAGGGGCTCGCAATGAGCACCGATTGCACCCCGCGCTATTGCTATGCCGATCCCTATGAAGGCGGCAAGCAAGCGATCGCCGAATGCTATCGCAACCTCTCGGCGGTCGGCGCGATGCCGCTTGCCGTCACCAACTGCCTCAACTTCGCCAACCCGCAACGGCCCGAGATCATGGCGCAGATCACCGGTTGCCTCGACGGCATGGGCGATGCGTGCCGCGCGCTCGATTTCCCGATCGTGTCGGGTAACGTCTCGCTCTACAATGAGAGCAAGGCGACCGGCGGCGGTTCGGCGATCCTGCCCACCCCCGCGATCGGCGGGGTCGGCCTGCTGCCGGATTGGTCCAAGTCCGCGACGATCGCATTCAAGAGCACAGGCGACGTCATCGTCCTGATCGGCGAACGCCGCGGCCATCTCGGCCAGTCGCTATGGCTGCGCGAAGTGCATGGCCGCGAGGAAGGTCTGCCGCCGCCGGTCGATCTGATGGCCGAGCGTCGCAATGGCGTGTTCATCCGCAAGCACATTGCCAATGGCGCGCTGACCGCGGTGCACGACGTGTCCGACGGCGGCGTCGCGGTGACGATTGCGGAAATGGCGCTCGCCGGAAATATCGGCGCGATGCTCCACGCGCCGCTGCCATGCGGGGTCGCGTGTTCGCTGTTTGGCGAGGATCAGGGGCTGTACGTCGCCACCATCGCCGATCATCTGCTGCTCGATACACTCACCGCAGCCGACACGGCAGGCGTCGAAATCGAGCGGATCGGCCGCACGATCGCCGGGCGGATCATCTTCGAGCTACCCGATGACGACCATGTCGTGACGCTTGATCAATTGCGCGCGGCACATGAAGGGTTCTTCCCGCAACTGATGGGGGACGCGACCGCACCGGCCGCGTAACGTAACGGCGGTCGAAGGCGAATATAGCGGGGTACCAACTGCAAGGACCCTGTCATGACGTCACGCTCTTTCCGCGCACCGCTCGCCGTCGCGCTCGCGCTAGGATCGGCTGGGGCCGCCACGATCGGCGATGCGCGATCGGCCCCCGCAGCCGCCCCCGCCGCGATTGGCCCCGCAATCGGCACGCGGATCGCAATCGATGCCGCGCTGATCGACAGTAGCGGCCGCAAGACCACGCTCGCCGCGGTCGCGCACGGCAAGCCGATCATGGTCGTGCTATTCCGCTCGGCCAAATGGTGTCCATACTGCCAGGGTCAGTTGAAGAGCCTCGGCACGGTCGCGGGCGCCGCCAAGGCGAAGGGCGTCGGGTTCATCGCGGTCAGTTATGATTCGCCGGTCGATCTCGCGGCCTTCGCCGCGAAACAGGGCCTGAGCTTTCCGCTTTACAGTGACTCCGGCAGCAAGATGATCGACGCTTTGAAGCTGCGCGATCCGCGCTATGCGGCGGACAGTTTCGCCTATGGCGTACCTTACCCAACTACGCTCCTGCTCGACGCCGCGGGCACAGTGAAGGGCAAGACGGTCGAAACCGACTACAAGATCCGCCCGACCAACGCCGATCTGATTGCGATGCTGCCACGGGTGTGACCGCGCGTAAGTCGCAATGAACTTAGTTGCGAATGATACGCAATAGACCTTGCGAACAATTCGCATTAGCGCTAGATGTCTGCGGAGCAAAGGAGCGCCGTATGGTCGTCTGCATCTGTAACGCAATTCGGGAACGCGACGTTCGCGATGCCGCGCGCCAGGGATCGACGACGCCGTGCCAAGCGTACCGCGCGCTCGGGCTGCGCCCAAAATGCGGACAATGCCTGCCCTTTGCCCGCAGCATTATCGACGCGGAGCGTGCGGTCGCATAAGCTCGCGGGATACCTTCACGTACAAAGGGCGATTCATGCAAGGCGATGCAAAGGTCATCGAGTTCCTCAACGAGGCGCTCAAGAACGAACTCACTGCGATCAATCAATATTGGCTGCACTACCGGCTGTTCGACCATTGGGGCGTGCGCAAGCTCGCCGAGTTCGAACGCCACGAATCGATCGACGAAATGAAGCACGCCGACTGGTTGTCGGAACGCATCCTGTTCCTCGACGGCTTGCCCAATTTCCAGATGCTCGGCCGTCTGCGCATCGGCGAATCGGTCGAGGAAGTACTCAAGGCTGATCTCGCGCTCGAAATGGAGGCGCTGCCGCTGCTGCGCGATGCGATCGAGCATAGCGAAAAGGTCCGCGACTATGTCAGCCGCGACCTGTTCCGCCGCATCCTCGACAGCGAAGAAGAGCATGTCGACACGCTCGAACGCCAATTCGAGATGATCAGCCGCATGGGAATCGAGAATTACGTCCAGCTGCAGAGCAAGCCCGCCGACGACGAGGGGTAAGGGCTACTGCCCTTCCTAACCCGTTCGCCCTGAGCTTGTCGAAGGGCTGCGTGCAACACTTTCAACCTGTGTTGTGGCGCGCGGGGCTTCGACAACCCCGGATCAAGTCCGGGGCCGAACGGGATGGGTGCGCATACTCAGGGGCACCTCTAACCCCTACCCCGCATAATCGACCCCGTTCCAAGCCCCCAGTGGGTCGATCATCTGCGGCGTCACCCAGCCATAAGTGAAGTTCAACATATAAAGCGCCCACAGGATCGTCGCGACGATCGTGACGCGGAGCGCGATCTTCCCGGGTTTGAATTCATGCGGTGCGCTTTCGGCCTGGCCGGGGATCTTTTCCACCCCGGCCTCGTCGCTGGTCTTCACCCCGAATGGGAGGACGAAGAACACCGAAAAGGCCCAAAATAGGAAATAGATCGCCAGCGCCGAAGTCCACCGCATTTTTGTCCAGCCTTACATATGTCCCGTTCGTGCTGAGCTTGTCGAAGCACATGGCAACACAAACGGCAGAGGTAGCACTGGCCCTTCGACAGGCTCAGGGCGAACGGAGGTTATTGTTCAAGCCTCGATCAACAACACATCCACATTGGGCTTCTTGCCGGTCCAGCGCGTCGCGACCTTGCGCGCCGCCAGACGGATGTTCTCGCGCAGCTTGTCGCTTCCGCCATTGCCGCGCCCGCCCTGCTTGACCGCCGCGATCACCGCATCGATCGTCTCGTCGAGGAACGGTTCACGGTCTTCCTCGACCGGAATACCCTGGATGCGGACTTGCGGCGTACCGATCAGCCCACGCTGACCGATCGCCACGGCAACCGAAATCTGCCCGTTGATCGCCAGCTTGCGGCGCTCGTTGATCGTCTGGCCATCCCCCGGCAGGATCACGTCGCCGTCGAGCACCAGCCGCCCGACCGCGGCGTTGCCGATCTTGGTCGGCGCGCCCGGCGCAAGCCGCACGATGTCGCCATTGGTCTGCACCAGCGCGCGCGGCACGCCTTCCGACAAGCCAAAGCGCGCCTGCTCCATGAGGTGCCGCATTTCGCCGTGGACCGGCATCAGCAGCTCAGGCTTCATCCAGCGATACATTTGCAGCAACTCGGGGCGACCCGGATGGCCCGACACGTGAACGTGCGCCTGGCGGTCGGTGATCATGATCACGCCCTTGGCCGCCAATTGGTTCTGAATCCGCCCGATCGCGACTTCGTTGCCGGGAATCTGCTTCGAGGAGAAGACGACGGTATCACCCGAGTCCAGGCTGATCGGATGCTGACCGTTGGCAACACGCGCGAGTGCCGCACGGTCCTCGCCCTGCCCGCCAGTCGCCACCACCAGCACCTTGTCGCGCGGCAAGCGCATCGCGGCATCGGCGTCGATCGTCTCGGGGAAATCCTTGAGATAGCCGGTTGCGCGCGCGACCTTCAGGATGCGATCGAGCGAACGGCCCTGTACGCTCAACTGCCGCCCGGTCTCGCGCGCGACGACGCCGAGCGTGTGGAGGCGTGCCGCGTTCGACGCGAACGACGTCACCATCACGCGGCCCTTGGCCTTGCTGATCACGTCCATCAGGCCGGAGAGCACGTCGCTTTCCGAACCTGACGCTTCGGCGTTGAACACGTTGGTCGAATCGCAAACGAGCGCGAGAATGCCCTGATTGCCGATCGCCTCAAGCTCGTCGGGCGTGGCGGGGTGGCCGATCACCGGCGCGGCATCGAGCTTCCAATCCCCGGTGTGGAAAATGCGGCCGTAAGGCGTGTCGATCAGCAGCGCCGATGCTTCGGGGATCGAATGCGACAGCGGGACGAACGTCACGCCGAACGGGCCGAGATCGAACTTAGTATTGGGCTTGATGACCTTCAGCTTGACGCGGTTGGCATTGCCCTCTTCCTCAAGCTTGCCGCGGATCAGGCCGGCGGTGAAGGCGGTGGCATAGAGCGGCACGCCGAGATCCTCGGCCAGATACGGCAACGCGCCGATATGATCCTCATGCCCGTGCGTCAGCACGATGCCGACCAGATCGTCGAGCCGTTCCTCGATGAATTGCAAGTCGGGCAGGATAACGTCGATGCCGGGATATTGCGGGTCGGCGAAGGTGATGCCGCAATCGACCATCATCCATTTGCCGTTACAGCCATAGAGATTGACGTTCATGCCGATCTCGCCCGACCCGCCGAGGGCCAGGAACAGGAGTTCTTTCTTGGGGTTCGTCACGTAGGTCTCGTTCTTTCACATGCGGCCTCGCGGGACTCGCGGACCAAGGGTTGCGCATCTAAGCGCTTGATTTCGTAGAGATCGGGGAAGCGGGGCACCGCGTAGCCTAGACTTTGGCGGGGCGCGCACGCGCTGACTCTAGGCCTTCATATGGGCGCGATCCCACAGAATCGCCAGCCCCTGAATAGTAAGATCGGGTTCGACCGCGTCGAACATCGTCGTATGCTGCTCGAACAGGATCGCGAGACCCCCGGTGGCGACGACGGTGATCGGCCGCCCGACCTCGGCCTTCATCCGCGCGACCAGCCCTTCGATCATTGCGACATAGCCCCAGAAGATCCCGATCTGCATCTGGCTGACGGTATCGCGCCCGATCACGCTGGTATCGGCCGGCGCTTCGATCGCAATGCGTGGCAGCTTGGCAGCGGCGGTGACGAGCGCGTCGAGCGACAGGTTGATGCCCGGCGCGATGATCCCGCCTTTATACGCGCCGCTATAGTCCACCACGTCGAGCGTCGTCGCGGTGCCGAAATCGATCACGATCAAATCGCCCTGGTGCAGCGCATGCGCCGCGATCATCGTCACCGCGCGGTCCGCGCCCACGCTCTTGGGTTCGAGCACGTCGAGCGCCATGCCCCATTCGACCGGCGGCTCGCCCGCGATCAGCGGTTCGCTGCCGAAATACTTGCGCGCCAGCGTCTGCAGATTGTGCAGCGCACGCGGCACGACGGTGGCGATGATGACGCCGGCTACCTGCGCCCGGTCATAGCCTTCAAGGCTGAGCAACTGGCTGAGCCACACCGCATATTCGTCGGCGGTACGGCGCGGATCGGTCGCGATCCGCCAGCGCGCCTTGATCGTACCGCCTTCGAGCAGCGCGAAAACGACATTGGTGTTGCCGGCGTCGATGGCGAGCAGCATTCGGTGATGACCTTTACCTGTCCGTTCGTGCTGAGCTTGTCGAAGCACTGCCTTGTTGGGTCCGTCAGAAGGACAGCCCTTCGACAGGCTCAGGGCGAACGGTTGAAGAAATCTATAGCAAAAATACGTCGCCGGCGTGAATGACACGCGTGGTGCCATCCGCCAAGCGCAGGTTGAGCGCACCGTCGAAATCGAGCCCGCCGAACAGGCCATCGGTCGCGCTGCCATCGGGCAGCCGTGCGGTGAGCGCGGTGCCGATCGGGTGCGCGCGCTCCAACCAACGCGTACGGACGAGGCCGAGCCCCTGCCCGCGCCAGATGCCGACCCAGCGCGCGAAGGCATCGGCCAGCGTTTCGGCGAAGTCGCTCGGATCGGGTGCGGTGCCGTAAGCGGCAAGGCTGGTCGCTTGGCGGTCGGTGTCTTCGGGGTGGTGCGCCAAGTTCACGCCGATGCCCACCACCACCGCATCACCCGCGCGTTCGAGAAGGATGCCGGAAAGCTTGGCCCCGTTGAGCAGCAGGTCGTTCGGCCATTTTATGGCGAGGCCGCCTGCACTCGCTGTTCCCCGGCGAAGGCCGGGGTCCAGGGTCGCAAGCGCTGTCCTCTGAAACCCTGGGCCCCGGCCTTCGCCGGGGAACGGCAGCGCCAAGTACACCCGAACCACCTCTTCCAACGCTACCGCCGCCACCAGCGCCAGCGTCGCAGGGGACGGATCACCACCCCGCACCTGCACCACGGTCGACCCATAGAAATTGCCGACCGGCGAGGCCCACACTCGCCCCTGCCGCCCGCGCCCGCCACTTTGGCGCTCGGCGCGCAGCCATACGCCCTCGGCGACACCCGCCCCGGCGAGCGCCAGCATATCGGCGTTGGTCGACCCCGTCTCGGCGACGGTCCGCACGCGCTCGCTCAGAACAGCGCTTTCGCTGCGGTGGTGGTCCACACGCCCAGCGTCCCCAGCGCGATCCAGCCGACCGGCGACACGGCAACCGCCATGACCGCGATCAATCCGCCCTCGACCGGTGTCGCGCGGCCCGAATAAGCCTCACCGGGCGCATCGAAATACATCACCTTGATGACGCGCAGATAATAATAGGCGCCGATCACCGAGGCCGCGAAGCCAGCCACCGCGAGCGGATACAACCCGGCATGCGCCGCCGCGGTAAACACGGCCAGCTTTGCGAAAAACCCGACGAGCGGCGGAATGCCCGCCAGCGAGAACATGAAGATTGCCATCGCCAGCGCCAGCCCCGGCCGCGTCCGCGACAGGCCCGCCAGGCTCGCGATCGTTTCGACCGGATGCCCTTCCGCATCGCGCATCTGCAGCACGATGATGAAGCTGCCCAGCGTCATCACGACATAGACGGCAAGGTAGAACAAGGTCGCCGCAACCCCCTCGGGCGTGCCCGCCGCTAGCCCGACCAGCACGAAGCCGACATTGTTGATCGACGAATAGGCCAGCAGCCGCTTGATGTTGGTTTGCCCGATCGCCGCGACCGCGCCGAAGATGATCGACGCAAGCGACGCGAAGATCACGATCTGCCGCCATTGGTCAGTCGCCGGGCCCATCGCCTCGATCGCAACGCGCACCGACAGCGCAACGGCCGCAACCTTGGGCGCGGAGGCGAAGAACGCCGTCACCGGCGTCGGCGCGCCTTCATAGACGTCGGGCGTCCACATGTGGAACGGCACCGCGCTGATCTTGAAGGCGAGCCCGGCAAACACGAACACCAACCCGAAGGTCAGCCCGAGCGAGTGGCCTGCGCCATAAGCGGTCGAAATCGACGAAAAGAGCGTCGTGCCGCTGAACCCGTAAACGAGGCTTATCCCGTACAGCAGGATCCCGCTCGCCAGCGCACCGAGCACGAAATATTTGAGGCCAGCCTCGGCCGAGCGCGTGTCGCGCCGCATGAAGCTTGCGAGCACGTATGCCGCGAGGCTCTGCAGTTCGAGGCCGACATAGAGCGTCAGCAAATCGCCCGCCGACACCATCATTCCCATGCCCGCTGCCGACAGCAGGATCAGCACCGGATACTCCGGACGCAGATCGTCGCCCGTGCCCGCCGCAAAGAAGCGCGGTGCGATGATGATCGCCACTGCCGACGCGCCGTAGATCAGCACCTTGGCAAAAGCCGCGAAGGCATCGGCGCGGTACAACCCGCCGAACGCCGGGCCGCCACTCGACGCGGGGCCGGTCAGCGCGATCCCGGCACCGATCAGCACCGCGACCGAGGCCCAGGACACCAGCTTGGTCGAGCCCTGCCCGCCCCACGCTGCGACCAGCATCAGCGCGATGGCTCCAACCGCCAGAACCAGTTCGGGCAGCGTCATCAACAGATCGGCGTTCATGGGTGTGCCTCCGCATGGTGCGCCGGCAGCGCGACCGCCTTGCTCATCGTCGGGAGCGAGTCCCCCTTGGGAGCAGCGCGCGCGATCCGCGCCTCCAACGTGCCGACATCGCCACGCATCGGTGCCAGGAAGCTTTCTGGATAGACGCCCATCCACAAGACAACGGCGGCAATCGGCGCGAGCAATGCAACTTCGCGGAAGGACAGGTCGGGCATCGCGCGGACATCGTCATGGACGATCTCGCCGAAGACGACGCGGCGGTAGAGATAGAGCATGTAAGCGGCACCCAATATGATGCCCGTCGTGCAGAGCAAGGTGATCGTGGTCGATACGCGGTACGTGCCCGCAAGGCTCAGGAATTCGCCGACGAAGCCGCTCGTCCCCGGCAGGCCGACCGATGCCATCGTGAACAGCATGAACAGCACGGCGTATTTCGGCATGTTGATCGCAAGGCCGCCGTAGCGCGAAATCTCACGGGTATGCAGTCGGTCGTAAATCACGCCGACGCACAGGAACAACGCCGCCGAGACGAGACCATGCGACAGCATGACGATCATCGCGCCTTCGATCCCCTGCCGGTTGAACGCGAACAGCCCGATCGTCACGATCGCCATATGCGCGACCGAGGAATAGGCGATCAGCTTCTTCATGTCGGACTGCACCAACGCCACCAGCGAAGTGTAGATCACCGCCACCGCCGACAGGCCAAGGATCAGCCAGCTTAACTGTGCCGACGCCTCCGGAAACATCGGCAGCGAGAAGCGCAGGAAACCATATCCGCCAAGCTTGAGCAGCACGCCCGCCAGGATGACCGAACCCGCCGTCGGCGCTTGCACGTGCGCATCGGGAAGCCAGGTGTGGAACGGCCACATCGGCATCTTGACCGCAAACGAGGCAAAGAAAGCGAGCCACAGCCACGTCTGCACCTGCACCGGGAAATCGGTGTTGAGCAGCGTCGGGATGTCGCTCGTGCCGGCGAAATTCGCCATCCACAGCATCGCCACCAGCATCAGCACCGAGCCGAGCAGCGTGTAGAGGAAGAATTTGTAGCTGGCGTAAATCCGGTTCGCCCCGCCCCAGATGCCGATGATGAGGTACATCGGGATCAGGCCAGCCTCGAAGAAGATGTAGAACAGGAACAGATCCTGCGCCGTGAAGGTGCCGATCATCAGCATCTCGGTGAACAGAAACGCCGCCATATATTCCTGCACGCGGCTCGTCACCGCGACCCAGCTCGCGCCGATGCAGATCGGCATCAGGAACACGCTCAGCATCACCAGCATCAGCGCGAAACCGTCGATGCCGAGCTTCCACCCGAACACGCCCAGCGATCCCGCATCCTCGACGAACTGCCATTGCGGTCCGCCGATATCGAACTGTGCCCACAGGGCGATCCCGAGCACCAAATCGACCAGCGTCGCGATCAGTGCGATCCAGCGCGCGTTCTGCGCGGTCGTGAACAGACACGCGACCGCCGCGATCGCCGGCACCGCCAGCATGATCGAAAGAAGAGGCACGCCGGTCATCGTGTAATCGTCCCTGCATCCGTTCGGGCCGAGCTTGTCGAAGCCCGGCTCGCGACACGCGATGTCTTACTGGTGGAGAGCTGCCCTTCGAAAAGCTCAGGGCGAACGGAAACGCTCAAGAGGCAGCTCATCGTGTAATCGCCCAGGTAACGGCGCCGGTCAGCCCAAGCAGCATGACGAAGGCGTAGGTATAGACATAGCCCGACTGGATCTTGCCCGCGACGCGCGCATTTTGCGCGACGACCCATGCAACGCCGTTCGGGCCGAAGCGGTCGATCGTCTGCTCATCCCCGCGGTGCCAGAACAAGCGGCCAAGCGCGAAAGCGGGCTTTACGAAGAGCAGATCGTACAGCTCGTCGAAATACCATTTGTTGAGCAGCCAGAGATAGACCGGCCGATAGGTCTCGGCGAGCTTCACCGGGGCCTGAGGCGCGCGGATATAGAAGATATACGCGCCCACCAGGCCCGTCAGCATCGCGATCGTCGCCGACAATTTCACGCCCAGCGGCACCTCGTGCATCGCGTGCATCAAATGCTCGCGGAAGGCGATTGCGCCGCGCCAGTAACGCTCACCGGCCTCGGGTTCAATGAACGAGCCGTGGAACACAAAGCCAGCTGCGATCGCACCGATCGACAGCAGGATCAGCGGAATCAATATGGCCAGAGGACTCTCATGCGGATGATAGCCACCCGTGCCGTCGTGCGGCGCATGATGGCCATGATCGTCGTGCGCGTGGTTGTCATGGGCGTGATCGCCATGCCCATGCGCATCGTGCAGCGCGTGCTGGATATGCTCGGACTGCACCCAGCGCGGCTTGCCCCAGAAGGTGAGGAACATCAGGCGCCACGAATAGAAGCTCGTCAGCAACGCGACGATCATCCCGACGATCGACGCACCGTGATTGCCCGAAGCCCAGGCCGCCTCGATGATCGCATCCTTCGAATGGAAGCCGGCGAAACCAATCGCGAGCGGATTGCCGAACACCGCAGGCAGACCGACGCCGGTGATGGCGAGCGTGCCCATCATCATGCCCCAGAAAGTCAGCGGGATGCTTTTCCGCAGGCCACCGTAATAGCGCATGTCCTGCTCGTGATGCATCGCATGGATCACCGACCCTGCACCCAGGAACAGCAACGCCTTGAAGAAAGCGTGCGTGAAGAGGTGGAACATCGCCGCGCCATACGCGCCCGATCCTGCCGCGAAAAACATGTAGCCGAGCTGCGAACAGGTCGAATAGGCGATCACGCGCTTGATATCGGTTTGTACCAGCGCAACTGTCGCCGCGAACAGGCACGTCGCCGCCCCCACTGTCGTCACCACGGTCAGCGCGAAGGGCGAGGTTTCGAACATCGGCGACAGGCGGCACACCATGAATACGCCTGCCGTCACCATCGTCGCCGCGTGGATCAGCGCCGACACCGGGGTCGGCCCCTCCATCGCGTCAGGCAACCAGGTGTGCAGGCCGAGCTGCGCCGACTTGCCCATCGCGCCCACAAACAGCAGCAGGCACAGCACCGTCATCGTATCGATGCGATACCCGACAAAGCCGATCGTCGACCCGGCCATCCCCGGCGCCAGCCGCAGGATCTCGGGGATCGAGATCGTGTTAAACACCAGATACGTTCCGAAAATCCCCAGCATAAAGCCGAGATCGCCGACGCGGTTGACGACGAACGCCTTGATCGCGGCGGCATTGGCGGTCGGTTTACGGAACCAGAACCCGATCAGCAGATATGAGGCGAGCCCCACGCCTTCCCAGCCGAAGAACATCTGCACAAGGTTGTCGGCCGTCACCAGCATCAGCATCGCGAAGGTGAACAGCGACAGATACGCGAAGAAGCGCGGCTGGTCGGGGTCCTCCTCCATATAGCCCCAGCTATACAGGTGAACGAGCGCCGACACCGACGTGATGACGACGAGCATCACCGCAGTGAGCGAATCGACGCGCAGCGCCCAGTCGATGCGCATATCGCCCGAATGGATCCAGTCGAGCACCGGCGTGACCGTTGCTTCCCCACCGCCCAGATACGGGATGAACACGCTCCAGCTCAGCGCAGCGGCAACGAACAGCGCGCCGGTCGTTACGACCTTGGGCAGCAGCGCACCAAAGCTCTTATTCGCGAAACCCGCGACGATCGCCGCGAGCAGCGGCAGGAAAACGATGAAAAGGATCGAATGCACGTAACTTTACCCCTGCATCCGGTTGGCATCGTCGACCGCGATCGTCCCGCGCGCGCGGAAATAGATGACGAGGATCGCAAGCCCGATCGCCGCCTCACCCGCTGCGACGGTCAGCACGAACATCGCGAACACCTGCCCCACCAGATCGTGCAGATAGCCTGAGAAGGCCACGAAATTGAGGTTCACCGCGAGCAGGATCAGCTCGATCGCCATCAACATGACGATGAGGTTCTTGCGATTGGCGATGATGCCGAACACGCCCAGCGCAAACAGGATCGCCGCGACGACGAGATAGTGGGTAAGGCCGATCATTGCGCTCCTCCCCCAACGGGGGAGGGGGACCGTGAGCATTCAGCGAACGGTGGAGGGGTAGTTCCGGGCGCAGCGCTTGCGGCTACCCCTCCACCACCAGCCTGAAGAAGGCTGGCGGTCCCCCTCCCCGTGCCGGGGAGGATTTTAGAAATACCCATCACAATTCCACCCCTGCGCCGACGGTCGGCCGCGTGTTGCGCGTTGCATCCTGTGGACGCCGCGCATTCTGCCGCGCGACATCCTGCTGGCGCGATCCCTTGCGGTCGCGGTGGGTCAGCACGATCGCGCCGATCATCGCGACCAGCAGCACGAGGCCCGCCCCTTCAAACACGAACAGATAGCGCGTGTAGAGCAGCATCCCCAGCGCCTCGATATTCGGCACCGTCTCCGGCGTCGGTGCGGCGCGGCGGGCGAGTTCGATCTTCCCCGCGCTCCACGCGCCGAACGCGACCATGATCTCCGCCGCCAATCCGAGCGCGAGCAACGCCCCGATCCCGGCATAGCGCACGAAGCCGCTGCGCAATTCCGAGAAATCGACGTTGAGCATCATCACGACGAACAGGAACAACACCGCGACCGCGCCGACGTACACGATCACCAGCAGCATCGCGATGAACTCGGCGCCGACCAGCACCATCAGCCCGGCGGCGTTGAAGAACGCCAGGATCAGCCACAGCACGGCATGGACCGGGTTGCGCGCGGTGATGGTCAGCGCGGCGGACGCGATCACCATGAACGCGAAGAGATAAAAGGCGATAGCCTGGATCATCACAATCCTCCCCGGCACGGGGAGGGGGACCGTGAGCATTCAGCGAACGGTGGAGGGGGGGCGCCACACGCGATACGCGAGAGGAAGCCCCCCTCCGTCATGCTGCGCATGCCACCTCCCCGTACCGGGGAGGATTTTTGAGAATCGTTCATGCGCGCTCGCCTACCGGTACGGTGCATCGGCGGCAAGGTTCGCGGCGACCGCGCTTTCCCAGCGATCGCCATTCGCGAGCAGTTTCGCCTTGTCGTAGATCAGTTCCTCGCGCGTTTCGGTCGCGTATTCGAAGTTCGGACCCTCGACCACGGCATCGACCGGGCATGCTTCCTGGCACAGCCCGCAGAAGATGCACTTGGTCATATCGATGTCGTAGCGCGTCGTGCGGCGCGACCCATCGTCGCGCGGTTCGGCCTCGATCGTGATCGCCTGCGCCGGGCAAACCGCCTCGCACAGCTTGCACGCGATGCAGCGTTCCTCGCCGTTCGGATAGCGCCGCAACACATGCTCACCACGGAAGCGCGGGCTGATCGGGTTCTTCTCGAACGGATAGTTGATCGTCGCCTTGGCCTTGAAGAAATACCGCAAGGTCAGCGCATGCGCCTTGAGGAATTCCCACAGGGTGTACGACTTAATAATTTGAGCAATGTTCATTGCACTGTCTCTGCTTTTTTCAGATCGCATAGGCCCGTTGCCACGAACTTTGCGAAATTCGACGCCCGATCGTATTCGAACAGAGCGATATGTCCGTTCTGCTCAATCATACTTGGCGGTAGATAAAGCCGCCAAGTGTAGCGACGCGATCCCATTTCCACCGTCGTCGTGATCTGCGCGTCAGGGGTCCAGAAGTGATCGGAACGGACAGATGGGAAGTCCGACGAGTCCGACGTGATGCTGATCGTCGTTTCGACATCCCGCCCCCGGGCAGCGCCTTGCCGAACGTAACCGGAGACGTCCGCAGCGACCGAACCGCTCCCGCGGATTCGGCAGCTGAAATCGTAATTCAACCGACCTGCGCCGGCTGGCGCAGGAGGTGGACCACCCTGTGCCGTCATAAGGAGGAGTGCAAGCATCACATCCCCACCCGCGTCAGCATCAAATAGCCCGACACCAGGAACACCCAGAACAGCGACAGCGGGAGGAACACCTTCCACCCCAGGCGCATCAACTGGTCGTAGCGATAGCGCGGGACGGTCGCCTTCACCCAGCTGAACAGGAAGAAGAAGAACAGCATCTTGGCGAACAGCCACAGGATGCCCGGCACCGCGTACAGGACGGGCAAGTCGAGCGGCGGCAGATACCCGCCCCAGAACAATGTCGCGTTGAGCGTGCACATCAAGATGACGTTGGCATATTCGCCGAGCCAATAGAGCGCGAACGACATGGACGAATATTCGGTCTGATACCCCGCGACGAGCTCGCTCTCCGCCTCGGTCAGATCGAACGGCGCGCGTTGCGTTTCCGCAAGCGAAGAGATGAAGAACACCACCGCCATCGGGAACAGCAACGGGTTGATGAAGAAGCCGTTGATCAGCCCGAAGCCCATGCCGCGCTGCGCCTCGACGATGTTCGTCAGATTGAAGCTGCCGCTCCACAGCACGATCGAAATCAGCACGAAGCCGATCGCGACCTCATACGACACCATCTGCGCCGCAGCGCGGATCGCCGAGTAGAAGGGGTATTTCGAGTTGGACGACCAGCCCGCCAGAATGATGCCGTACACGCCGAGCGACGACGCCGCGAGCACGTAGAGCAAGCCGACATTGATATTGCTGAGCGCCGCGCGGGCGTCGAACGGCACCACCGCCCATACGATCAAGGCGACCGTAAAGGTGATGATCGGCGCGAGCAGGAACAGCACCTTGTTCGCGGCGGACGGGATGATCGTTTCCTGCAGGAACACCTTCAACCCGTCGGCGAAGCTTTGCAGCAGCCCGAACGGCCCAACCACGTTCGGCCCACGCCGCAGCGCCATCGACGCCCAGATCTTGCGATCGGCATAGATGATCATCGCGACCGACAGCATCAGCGGGAAGGCGATCAGCAGAATGTCGATGATGGTCCAGAGGAACCACGATCCTTCATAGCCGAGCCAGGCGGAGGTCCAGGAGGTCATGCGTGCGCTCCCTGTTCCCCGGCGCAGGCCGGGGTCCAGTTGCGATGGTTTTGGTTGGCTTGCGCAGCGTTCGCGTTACCGATCGCGCACAACTGGACCCCGGCCTGCGCCGGGGAACGGTACGGATGCAGGCTCATTCCGCCGCCTCCGCAAAATCCTGCCCATGCACCAGTTCCGCCGAGCAGCGCTGCATCGTCGGCGAAGCACGGCAGATCGCGTTGGTCAGGTAGAAATCCTTGATCGGGTACCCTGCAATCTCGCCTGCTGCAGCCGCATCCAGTGCAGGCATTGCCCACTCGAAGCGCGCCAGCCCCAACGTCGCGAGCGCCGGCGTATCCACGCCCATCGCCGCACGCAGTTCGTCGAGCGTATCGAACGGCAACGTCTTACCCAGCACCGCGGAGAGCGCGCGGAAGATTGTCCAATCCTCACGCGCATCCCCCGGCGGGAACACCGCGCGCTCGCCACGCTGGACCCGGCCTTCAAGGTTCACATACGTCCCCGACTTCTCGGCGTAGCTCGCGCCCGGCAGGATCACGTCCGCCGCCGCCGCACCCTTGTCGCCATGATGGCCGACATAGACTTTGAAGGTCCCTGCGAACTTGCCGAAATCGACCTCGTCCGCGCCCAGGAAGAAAGCGAGCTTCGGGGCCGCCGCGACGACATCCGCGATGCCGCCCTTCTGCGCGTACCCCAGCATCAGTCCGCCCATCCGGCTCGCCGCCATATGGAGCACGTTGAAGCCGTTCCAGCCGTCTTTCACGAGACCCAGCGACCCAACCAGCGCGAGCGCCGCGCCGAGTGCCTTGAGCCCTGCCCCGCCAACGATCACCATCGGCCGCTCGGCCTTGCCGAATGCCTCGGTCACCGCCTCGGGCAAATTGCCGAGCAGCGCCAGATCGGCCCCGAGCCATTCGACCTTATAGGTCAGCTCGGTCTCCGGCCCGATCGCGAAGACCTTGGCGCCCTTCTTGATCGCCTTGCGGATCCGCGTGTTCACCAGCGGCGCTTCCCAGCGCACATTGCTGCCGACCAGCAGGATCACATCGGCCCGCTCGGTGCCCGCGATCGTCGTGTTGAAATTGACTGCGGCCAGCGACGAGGTATCGTAATCCATCCCCGTCTGCCGCCCTTCGAGCAGCGACGAGCCGTATGACGCGAGCAGCGCCTTGGCCGCATACATCGTCTCGCAATCGACCAGATCGCCCGCAATGGCCGCGACGCTTGCCCCGGCATCCACCTGCGAGATGGCAAGGAACGCAGCATCCCACGATGCTTCGGTCAAGCGGCCATCCTTGCGGATGTATGGCTTATCGAGGCGGCGACGGACCAACCCGTCAACCGCGTGGCGCGTCTTGTCCGACGCCCATTCCTCATTCACATCCTCGTTGATCCGCGGCAGCGCGCGCAGCACTTGCCGACCCCGGCTATCGAGCCGGATGTTGGTGCCGACCGCGTCCATCACGTCGATCGTCAGGGTCTTCTTGAGCTCCCACGGCCGCGCCTCGAACTGGTACGGCTTCGACGTCAGCGCGCCGACCGGGCACAGATCGACGACATTGCCGCTCAGCTCGCTCGTCACCGCACCTTCGAGGTACGACACGATCTGCATGTTCTCGCCACGCCCGATCGCACCGATTTCCTCGACGCCAGCGACTTCCTCGGCAAACCGGATGCAGCGCGTGCACTGAATGCAGCGCGTCATCACCGTCTTGACGATCGGCCCCATATATTTCTCGGTGACCGCACGCTTATTCTCGTCATAGCGCGACTGGCCACGGCCATAGGCGATCGACTGGTCCTGCAAATCGCATTCCCCGCCCTGATCGCAAATCGGGCAATCGAGCGGATGGTTGATGAGGAGGAATTCCATCACCCCTTCGCGCGCATTCTTGACCATCGGCGAGTTGGTGAAAATCTCCTGATTTTCGGCCGCCGGCAACGCGCACGAAGCCTGCGGCTTCGGCGGTCCGGGCTTCACCTCGACCAGGCACATCCGGCAATTGCCCGCGATGCTCAGGCGCTCGTGGTAGCAGAAACGCGGGATTTCCTTGCCGGCAAGCTCGCAGGCCTGGAGCACGGTTGCACCGGCAGGCACTTCGATCTCGACGCCGTCGACTTTGAGTTTAGGCATTATTCAGCAGCTTCCATCATCGGGCTCAGCCCGCCGCCACGCTTCTCGGTGATCCGCCGCTCCATTTCCGGGCGAAAATGCTTGATCAGCCCCTGGATCGGCCAGGCCGCAGCATCGCCCAATGCACAGATCGTGTGGCCTTCGACTTGCTTGGTCACCTGGTACAGCGTGTCGATCTCGGAGATGTCGGCGTCGCCGGTGCGCATCCGCTCCATCACGCGCCACATCCAGCCGGTGCCTTCGCGGCACGGCGTGCACTGGCCGCAGCTTTCGTGCTTGTAGAAGTACGAAAGCCGCGAAATCGCGCGGACGATGTCCGTCGACTTGTCCATCACGATGATCGCCGCAGTGCCGAGGCCCGAGCCGACCTTCTTGAGGCCGTCGAAATCCATCGGGCAATCCATGATTTCGGCCGCCGGCACCAAGGGCACCGAGGAGCCGCCGGGGATCACTGCGAGCAGATTGTCCCACCCGCCGCGAATGCCGCCGCAATGCGTCTCGATCAGCTCGCGGAAGGTGATCGACATCGCTTCCTCGACCACGCACGGCTTGTTCACATGGCCGCTGATCTGGAACAGCTTGGTGCCGCGGTTATTCTCGGCGCCGAAGCTTGAAAACCACGCCGCACCACGCCGCAGGATCGTCGGCACGACCGCGATCGACTCAACGTTGTTGACCGTCGTCGGGCAGCCATACAGCCCCGCACCCGCCGGGAACGGCGGCTTCAGCCGCGGCTGGCCCTTCTTGCCCTCAAGGCTCTCAAGCATCGCGGTCTCTTCGCCGCAGATATACGCGCCAGCACCACGGTGGACGAACACGTCGAAATCATAGCCCGATCCGCACGCATTCTTGCCGAGCAGGCCCTTGTCATACGCCTCCGCCACGGCGGCGAAGAGCGTCTCGGCCTCGCGGATATATTCGCCGCGAATGTAGATGTAGGCGGCACGCGCGCGCATCGCGTAGCCAGCGACCAGCGCGCCTTCGATCAGCTTGTGCGGATCATGCCGGATGATCTCGCGGTCCTTGCAGCTACCCGGCTCGGATTCGTCGGCGTTGATGACCAGGAAGTTGGGCCGGTCGGGCTTGGGTTCCTTGGGCATGAACGACCATTTCGTGCCGGTCGGGAAGCCAGCGCCACCGCGCCCACGCAGGCCCGACGCCTTGATCTCGTCGATGATCGGGTCCTGCCCGCGCGCCATCAGCGCCCGCGTATTGTCCCAATCGCCCCGCATAATCGCGGCGTTCAGGTTCCACGGCTGAAAACCGTAGACGTTGGTGAAAATGCGATCCTTGTCGGCAAGCACTTACTTCGGTCCTCCGATACGCTTGTCGCCGGTCAGCACGAGGTAGATCAGCACGCCGAGTCCGATCACGATGATCGGCCCGAGCAACGCGAAGGTCAGCCGCAGCACCCAGCCCAGCACGACGATCCCGCCGATGATCGCCAGAATCGTGACGATGGTGTTCTTATTCACGCCCATTCTCCCCGATAATCATGGTTTTCATCGACCATTGCGGTCAAATTGGTCGGCCCACCGGCCGCGCAACTGTCGCGCCGCCCGGTCTGCGAGCCCGGCGTTACCGGCTTACCCTCAGCCAGCGCCTCGAGCACCGCGATCGTGCGGTCATAGTCGAGATCCTCGAAATTGTCGTCGTTGATCTGCACCATCGGCGCGTTGGCGCAGGCACCCAGGCACTCGACCTCGGTCAGCGTGAACAGGCCGTCGGGCGTGGTGCGGCCCTTGATCAGGCCCTTGTTCTTGCACGCTGCCAGCACGTCGTCGCTGCCGCCCAACATGCACGGCGTCGTGCCGCACACCTGCACGTTGAAACGGCCGACCGGCGCCATGTTGAACATCGTGTAGAAGGTCGCGACCTCATACACGCGCATGTACGGCACGCCGATTTGCCGCGCGACGAACTCGATCACCGGCACGGGCAGCCACCCTTGCGTCTGCGTCTCCGCGCCGACCTGGCGCTGCGCGAGATCGAGCAACGGGATCGACCCCGATTGCTCGCGCCCCTTGGGATAGCGACCGAGGATTTCGTTCGCCTTGGTCTGGTTTTCTTCGGTCCAGGCGAAGGAACCCCAGCGTGCGCGGGTTTCGGCTTCGTCGGGGATTTTTGGGGCTTCAGCCATTTTTAGATATCACCAGACAACGTCGAAACATCAACATTTAGAACCTTCAAAACTTCAGCCCCGCACGCCGTGCCCTTAAATTTCGGTGGCAAAACATCAGCCTGCGAAGATGTGCAATTAATGCCTATCATCTCCCCGTCGCGAAGCGTCATAATCTCACTGTTGACCAGATATTTCTGCCACCAAGCTTTCTGCAAAATCAGTTTCTGATGGCCGACTTGAATCGCGACAATTCTAACCACGATCTCGCCGGAAGCGATCTTCCCCTGCTGCGCCATCGCGGCTTTCGCCTTTGTCTCCATTGTCCGAAGCGAGGCATCGTCCGTGGGTAGCCGAGCGCCCAGGCGTAACTTTTGCCTCAAAACCTCAGGCGTGACTTTTGGCATAGCTTTTCCGGCCGCAGCATCGGCCGCACCAAAACGGCTGAAGGTGCTTACCAGCGCAACACCAACCAAAGCCGCTGAAACGACGCTAGGCCACCAGACAAACTTCTTGTCGGAACGACGAGAGCCAAGCCACGCGCTCATGCCGACCCCAACGGCCATTAAAATCGCAAAGAAAATCAGGTGCCCGACGAAAGCCCCGAGCATTTCTTGCTGGTCACCACTCACCGGTCACACTCCCCAAACACGATATCCATCGCGCCGAGAATCGCCGTCGTGTCCGCCAGCATGTGGCCCTTCGCCATGAAGTCCATCGCCTGCAGATGCGAGAAGGCGGTCGGGCGGATCTTGCAACGGTACGGCTTGTTGGTGCCGTCCGCGACCAAATACACGCCGAACTCGCCCTTGGGGCTTTCGGTCGCGACATAGACGTCGCCCGCGGGCACGTGGAAGCCCTCGGTGTAGAGTTTGAAGTGGTGGATCAGCGCTTCCATCGACCGCTTCATCTCGGCGCGCTTGGGCGGCACCACCTTGCGGTCGAGCGACGCGATCGGCCCCTCGGGCATCTCGTTGAGGCACTGCTTCATGATCCGCGCCGATTGGCGGACTTCCTCGACGCGCACCATGAAACGATCATAGCAATCGCCGCGCGTGCCGACCGGCACCTCGAAATCCATCTTGGCGTACACGTCATACGGCTGCGACTTGCGCAAATCCCAGGCGATGCCCGATCCGCGGATCATCGGCCCGGAAAAGCCCCATTTGATCGCATCGTCGCGGCTCACCGTCGCGATATCGACGTTGCGCTGCTTGAAGATGCGGTTGTCGGCGACGAGTGAAATCGCATCCTCGAACAAGCGCGGCAAGCGCGTGTCGAGCCAGTCGGCGATGTCCGCCAGCAACTTCAACGGCACGTCCTGATGCACGCCGCCGGGCCGGAAATAGGCCGAGTGCATCCGCGCGCCCGACACGCGCTCGAAGAAGTTCATGCAGTCTTCGCGGATTTCGAACATCCACAGGTTCGGCGTCATCGCGCCGACGTCCATGACGTGGCTGCCGAGGTTGAGCATGTGGTTCGAAATGCGCGTCAGCTCGGCGAAGAACACGCGCAGATATTGCGCGCGGATCGGCACTTCGAGATCGAGCAGTTTCTCGATCGCGAGCACATAGCTATGCTCCATGCACAGCGGCGAGCAGTAATCGAGCCGATCGAAATACGGCAGCGCCTGCATGTAGGTCTTGTACTCGATCAATTTCTCGGTGCCGCGGTGCAGCAGCCCGACATGCGGATCGACTCGCTCGACGATTTCGCCGTCAAGCTCCATCACGAGCCGCAACACGCCGTGCGCGGCGGGGTGCTGCGGCCCGAAATTGATCGTGTAATTCTGGATTTCGACATCGCCGACTGCGGGGTCTTCCCCGTCGCGGCGGCCTTCGATCTGGTCGAGATAGTCGGTCATGCGGCCACTCCCGCGGACGTTAGCGCCACCCCGGCGAAGGCCGGGGCCCAGTCGCACAGGTTTTGAAAATTGAGCGCGGCACTCTCTAATAAAACGCCCGCAACTGGGCCCCGGCGTTCGCCGGGGTGGTCGCAAAAGGAAAACACCATCACTTAGGCCCCGGCTTTCCTGCGCCCGTCTGCGCCGTACTCTCGCTGGTCTTCACCTCGGTCGCCCCCGAAACCGGCGATTTCGCTGCATCAGCCTTGACGATCGCATCGGCCGAAAGCGGCGTCGGCGCGCCCTTGGCCTCTGGAACCTTGGCCTTCTCGTCACCCGGCAGGATGTATTCGGCACCCTCCCACGGGCTCATGAAATCGAAGCTGCGAAAATCCTGCGCCAGTTGCACCGGCTCGTACACCACGCGCTTGGCTTCTTCCGAATAGCGCAGCTCGACATAGCCGGTGAGCGGGAAATCCTTCCGCTGCGGATGCCCGCGGAAACCGTAATCGGTCAGGATGCGGCGCAGATCGGCATTGCCGCTGAACAGCACGCCGTACATGTCATACACTTCGCGCTCGAGCCAACCCGCGACCGGCCAGATGCCCGTCACCGACGGCACCGGCTTCTCGTCATCGGTCTGCACATGCACGCGGATGCGGTGATTGCGCGTCAGCGATAGCAGGCAATACACGACCTCGAACCGGTCCTGCCCGCGATCGGGATAATCGACACCCGCGATTTCCATGAGCTGCTGATATTCGAGGCCAGGCGTATCGCGCAGCAACGTCATCGTCTCGACCAGCGACGTGCGTTCGACATGCAGCGCCACTTCGCCGACCGCGTCGAGCGACGACAGCAGACGCGCACCCAATACCGCGCCAGCGGCGTCCGTAACCCCATCGGACGGGGAGTAGCGCGGTGAGGAATTACGCATCGGACCGGTTCTCGAACTCTAAGGAATTGAAGAACCTAGTGCCCACAGCCTTGAAGGCTGCGCAGTCACTTGTCGGCGCTTCAAGAGTCATGATGATGTTATCGCGGCCTGCACGTACGAACCGGCTTTCTGCGCAACTTCCCGCCTCACCAGAGCTTATATCGATCACGTCATGCCCGTTCGACTTCGACCGAGTGACCTTTTTGGCCGCTTTACCGTAATTGGCGGCCACAGCCGTGAACGAACCGACTGCCGACTTCTCTCCAGCTCTATAAACAGCGCGAACGACCGACATTTTCAAACCATCGGGACGTTTGCAGCCGATCCCGAACGATTTGATGACCGGGGCCGACTGCTCGACGACGGTCATGGTGAAATCGTTATAACGGCAGGGAAGGTCCGCTTTCATCGCACCAGAGGTTGATTGGGCGCGAACCCAGCCCTCAGCATCGGGCGTACCGGCGCCAAGCCTGTGCATCGTGACTGGGCTAGTTTCAGCATCCGACGAACCACTGCAGGCAGCAACCGCAAGAACTGCCAAAATTGCTAGAAGCTTCCTCACCGTTCGATCGTCCCGATCCGACGGATCTTCCGCTGCAATTGCATGATCCCGTACAGCAAAGCCTCGGCAGTCGGTGGGCAGCCCGGCACATAGATGTCCACCGGAACGATCCGGTCACACCCGCGCACGACGCTGTACGAATAATGGTAATAGCCGCCGCCATTGGCACACGAGCCCATCGAAATGACGTACTTCGGCTCGCTCATCTGGTCATAGACCTTGCGCAGCGCCGGGGCCATCTTGTTGCACAGCGTGCCCGCGACGATCATCACGTCGCTCTGGCGCGGGGACGCGCGCGGCGCGGCGCCGAAGCGTTCCAGGTCATAGCGCGGCATGTTGACGTGGATCATCTCGACCGCGCAGCACGCCAGCCCAAACGTCATCCACCACAGGCTGCCGGTGCGCGCCCAATGAAACAGGTCCTCGGTCGAGGTGACGAGGAACCCCTTGTCGCCGAGCTCGCCGTTCAAATCGTTAAAGAAGCTCGCGTCGGGCTGGATGATGGCACCCGTGCTCGACGGATGGGTAAGTTCTACTCCCATTCGAGCGCTCCCTTCTTCCACGCATAAACCAGGCCCAGCGCCAGCTCGGCGATGAACACCATCATAGACGCCCAGGCGACCCAACCCAATTTGAACACGCTCACCGCCCACGGGTAGAGAAATGCCGCCTCCAGATCGAAGATGATGAACAAAATGGCGACGAGGTAAAATCGCACATCGAACTGGCTGCGCGGGTCCTCGAATGCGGGAAAACCGCACTCATATTCGCTGAGCTTTTCCGACGTCGGCTTATAGGCGCCGGTGAAGCGCTGGGCGATCATCGGCAGGAACACGAACGCGCTGGAGAGCGCGAGCGCCACGCCCAGAAACAGCAGAATCGGCAGATATTGCGACAGGTCGATCAAGAGGCATCTCGCATGTGCGAAGGAGGTGTCGCGGGCTTTAGGCCCGTGCCGGGAGTCGGGCAAGGGTTTGGCGGGTGAGAATGATTCGCAAGAACGCGAACGCCTGTCCCACACGCATTATAAGCGCATGATGGCCAAGCAGGAGCACGAGGGCGCACGCCGCAAGCCGACCTACGCTCAGCGCGCAGCAATCGTCGATAGTGTGACCCTTTGCGACTTTAGCGCAAGGCCCCCGCGATCAGCTTGTGCAGGCGCGATTGCAGCGCGTCGTTCGCGGCGAGGAATTCGCTACGCTCGATCATCCGCTCGCCACCGCGGAAATCGGACACGAAACCGCCCGCTTCCTTGACCAGCAAAAGCCCCGCCGCGACGTCCCAATACTTAAGGTCGCTTTCCCAATACCCGTCATAGCGCCCCGCCGCGACCCAGGCGAGATCGAGTGCGGCCGATCCCATCCGGCGGATGCCCGCAACTTCGGGCGCGACCGCGCCGAAGATGCGCGCCCACTGCGCGAAATCGCCATGCCCCATGAAGGGAATGCCCGTCGCGATCAGCGAATCGCCGAGATCGCGCCGCGCCGATACGCGCAGCCGCTCCGACTGCACCCATGCCCCGCGCCCCTTTTCGGCCCAGAACGCCTCATCGGTGATCGGCTGATAGACCATCGCCGAGGTGATCTCGCGCTTGCCATTGGGCAGCGGCTCCTCGACCCCGATCGAAATCGCGAAATGCGGGATGCCGTGCAGGAAGTTGGTCGTGCCATCCAAGGGATCGACGATGAAGCGCGGCTTGTTAGGGTCGCCGGCAATCTCGCCGCGCTCCTCCATCAAGAAACCCCAATCGGGCCGTGCGCGCGACAGTTCTTCGTAGATCGTCTGCTCAGCGCGCTGGTCGGCGATCGATACGAAGTCGGCCGGTCCCTTGCGACTGACCTGCAGATTCTGGACTTCGTTGAAATCGCGACGCAACCGCGGCCCCGCCTTGCGGACGGCGCGATCGATGATGGTCATGAGACCGGAATGGGATGCCATATCTTTTTCTTCCTCCCCTCCCGCTTGCGGGAGGGGCTGGGGGAGGGAATGTCAGCCGCGGGCAAAGCCCGCGTCGTCGGTCGCGCGACGCGCGCCGGCCGGCCGGCAGACCATGCGATTAGCTGACGCTAATCGTCTTAGTCTGCTCGGCGCACGTAAGTCTGCTCATAAACATCGACCACGATCTTCGTACCCGCGCCGATATGCGGCGGCACCATCACGCGGACGCCGTTCTCCAGGATCGCGGGCTTATAGCTCGAAGAGGCGGTCTGCCCCTTCACCACGGCATCGGCCTCGACGATCATCGCTTCGATCGTATCGGGCAACTGCACCGCGATCGGGCGTTCGTCCCACAATTCCATCACGACATCCATGCCATCCTGCAGGAACGCCGCAGCGTTGCCCAGGATATCGGCGTCGAGCGTGATCTGCTCGTAATTGATCTTGTCCATGAAGGTCAGCGTGTCGCCCTCACGGAACAGATATTGGAAATCGACCGTGTCGAGCCGGACCTTCTCGACGCTTTCGGCCGAGCGGAAGCGGACGTTGGTCTTGCGGCCGTCGATCAGGTTCTTCATCTCGACCTGCATATAGGCACCGCCCTTGCCCGGCTGGGTATGCTGGATCTTGACGGTCTTCCAGATGCCGCCTTCATATTCCAGGATGTTGCCGGGACGGATTTCGACCGCGTTGATCTTCATTGGGGTGCCTGCAGATTGAAAGAGCGTGAGCGCGGCCCTTAGCGTCGGTCGCCCGTTTCGGCAAGGCGGGCTGGACTCAGCGGCACCGCCCCGGCACACCCATTGTCCGTGCGCACTTTCCTGACCGACACCGAAAGCGTCCTGGGTTCGCCCGCGCGCAATCTCGCGTCGATCGTGGCGTTCGTGCTAGCCGTCATGGTGGTGTCGACGCTCGCGTATATGGCCGCCGGGTGGAGCTTCACCGACGCGTCATACATGGTCGTGCTGACCGTCTATAGCGTCGGATATGGCGAGGTTCGGCCGATTGACACGCCGTATCTCCACGCGGTCACGATGGGGACGATGATCCTCGGCTGCACCGGCATGATCCTGCTGACCGGCGCGCTCGTCCAGCTCTTCACCGTCCTCCAGCTCAAGCAGATTTTGGGAGCCAACCGCATGCACGCGCGCATCGAGAAATTGACCGGGCACGTCATCGTCTGCGGCTTCGGGCGGATCGGCCTGATGCTGGCGCGCGATCTGGCGACGGCTGGCGCACCGCTGGTGGTGGTCGAACGCGGACCGGAACGCCTCGCCGAGGCGGAGGCGCTGGGCTATCTCTGCATCGCGGGGGACGCGACCGAGGAGGACGTGCTGCTCGCCGCCGGGATCGACCGCGCGCGCGTTTTGGCGACGGTGCTGCCTGACGATGCCGCAAACGTCTTCATCACCTTGAGCGCGCGCAACCTGAACCCCGCGCTGCAGATCATCGCACGTGGCGAAGCGCCGACGACGGAACGCAAGCTGCTGCGCGCCGGTGCCAACAAGGTTGTCCTTCCCACCCATATCGGCGCGGAGCGGATTGCGCGGATGATCCTCTACCCCGCAAGCGACGCGCTATCTTCCGCGCCAGACGTGGCCCGCACGCGGCATGATCTCGGCGAATTGGGGCTCGATCTCGAACTGATCGTCGCCGAGTCCGGTACGGCGGTTGCCAATCTCTCTGTCGGCGCGGCCGAGCGGCTGGCGGCGGGAGCATTCTTCATCGTGCAAATCCGGCGCGGCGACACGCGCATCACCCGCCCGCCGAGTGACGAACGAATCCTTCCCGGCGACGAACTGATGGTGCTGGTGCGCGATGCCGGGACGGTCGCGCGTAAATTGTGCACAACCAAGGTCGAGGTGCGGGTCGGCCGCAACCGCTTCTAGGCGAGAACCGCCTCGAATGCCTTGACCGCCGCTGCTTCGTCGCCGCCCCAGACCGCGTGGCTCACCGCCAGAAAGTCGGCACCCGCCGCAACGAGCGGTGGCGCATTGACCGGCGTGATCCCGCCGATCGCGACGCACGGGATTTCGAACACGGTCGACCACCAGCTGAGCAGGACCGGGTCCGCGACATGTTCCGTCGTCTTGGTCTGCGTGGGGTAGAAGGCACCGAACGCCACGTAATCCGCGCCTGCATCCCCCGCCTCCATCGCCAGGTGGCGGCTGCCATGGCAGGTCACGCCGATCTGCCCGGTTGGCCCGAGCTCGAGCCGGGCTTCGCGTGGATCGCCATCACCCTGCCCCAGATGGACGCCATCCGCACCGACGCGCTTGGCCAGCGCAATGCTGTCATTGACGATGAACGCCACATCCGCGTCGGCGCAGATCCGGCGCAATGGCTCCGCAAGTGCGGCGGCGGCATGTTGATCCACGCCCTTCACGCGGAACTGAAACGCGGCGACCGGGCCGGCGTCGAGCGCGCGTTTCAGGCGATCTGGAAACCCGCCGCCCACTTCCAGCGGGGAGATGAGATAAAGCTGGCACTTCGGCCGACGATCGTCACGTTTGAACTGCGTCGCGAAATTTGGGTCGAGCGGGCCGAGCGGGTCGATGATGTCCATCGCGCCGCCCTAACCGCAGATCGCGCGCAGCGAAAGTCTGCGCAGGGATCAGCCCGCCGTCTTGTCCGTCGATGCCGTGTAAATCTCGTCTATCGCGGCTCCCAGCGCAGCGTCGAACTCGGCATCGCTCATCTGGTGGCGCAGATCGGACAACAACGCGCGGCTGAAGCTAGCGATCATGCCCCGGTTTTTAGCCAGTTCGGCGCACGCCTCGCTCCGGCTGAACCCGCCCGACAGTGCGACGACGCGCAGCACGCGCGGGTGATCGACCAGCGGCGCGAACAGGTTCGCGGTCGCGGGGATCGAAACTTTCAGCATGACTTTGTCGTCGCCGGTCATTGCATCAAGCGCCTTGAGAATTTCCTCAAGCAGGATCTGGTCGGCCTGAGCGCGCTCGGCGCTTTTGATGTTCACTTCTGGCTCGAGGATCGGCATCAGCCCGCCGGCCAGCACCTGCGTGGCAATCTCGAACTGCTGCGCGACAATCGCGGCGATGCCCGCACGGTTGGCCAGGTTAACGACCGAGCGTTCCTTGGTGCCGAACACACCGAGCGCCTTCGCACGCGCTAGCAAGGCGTCGAGTCCCGGCATTGGATTCATCAACTGCACGCCGTCGGCCTCATTCTCCAGGCCCTTGTCGATCTTGAGGAAGGGTATGACACCGCGGTCGCGCAGCGCCTGCGGCGCGGGCTTGCCGTCGACCAGCCCGTCCATCGTGCGTTCGAACAGGATCGCGCCGATCACCTTGTCGCCGCTGAAGCTCGGCGCGGTGATGATCCGGCTGCGCATGTCGTGGATCAGCGCGAACATCTCCTCGTCCGACGCCCAGCCGCCATCGATGCCGTAGCCGGCAAGCGCCTTGGGGGTCGATCCACCGCTCTGGTCGAGTGCTGCGATAAAGCCGTTGCCGGTCGCGATCTTGGCCATCATGTCCTGGTCGAGCATCGAATGTCCCTCAAATATCTGCGCGCCGTTTGGCGTCCTGCATACGAATGTTGCCGCGGCTGTTAGCCGGGCGCGCCGCGCGGGGCAACGGTTGACCTCGGTGACCCCGCGCGTCAGTCTGCGACGCGACATCATGCGGGGGCGAACGATGCGCATTTCATTGAATTCCGCGAAAAGAATAGTTGCGGGCGCGGGATTGTGTCTTGCCGCGCCGCTGCTGCTGGGGGCGAGCGGACCGGCCAAGGTTGGCGCGGTGGCCCCACCGTTCGAACTCACGCTGATGGACGGCACCAAAATTTCCTCGGCCGGTCTGCGCGGGCAAGTGGTGGTGCTCAATTTCTGGGCGACGTGGTGTGTGCCATGCCGGGCCGAGCTTCCGTTGCTCGATCGCTATTATGAGATCCAGCGCGACCGCGGGCTACGCGTTTTCGCAATCACGACCGAAGATTCGCTCCAACTGTATCAGCTCAAGAAGCTGTTCGCGGTCATGAAGATCCCAGCGATCCGCAAGTTGAAAGGAAACTACGGGTCGCTGGGCGGCGTGCCGACCAACTACATCATCGATCGCGCGGGCCGCATCCGCTACGCCAAGGCGGCAGCGTTCGATCTGGATGCGCTCAACAAGGAGTTGGTGCCGCTGCTACTCGAACCGGCCCCCGCGCCGACATCCTGACGGAGGTATCGCCTCCGTCAGTCGCCAAGATCTCTTACCCCTGCCGCAACGCCGCGACACCGGGCAAGTCCTTGCCCTCCATCCACTCCAGGAACGCGCCGCCTGCGGTTGAGACGAAGGTGAAATCCTCTGCCGCGCCCGCCTGGTTGAGCGCGGCAACGGTATCGCCGCCGCCCGCGACCGAAACGAGCGAACCGCTCTTGGTCAGTGCCGCAGCCGTCCGCGCCAGCGCGACGGTCGCCGTGTCGAACGGCGGCGTCTCGAACGCGCCGAGCGGGCCGTTCCACACCAAAGTCCGGCAAGTCTTGAGCACATCGGCCAGAGCCTCGGTCGCGGCGGGGCCGATGTCGAGGATCATCTCGTCGGCGGCGACTTCGTGGACGTTGACCGTGCGCACCGGCGGATTGGCGCGGAATTCCGTTGCCACTACGACATCATAGGGCAAATGGATCGTGCAATTGGCGCGCTCGGCGGCGGCGAAGATTTCCTCGGCCGTGCTGGTCAGGTCATGCTCGCACAAAGACTTGCCGACATCGACACCGCGCGCCGCGAGGAAGGTGTTCGCCATCCCGCCGCCGATAATCAAGTGATCGACCCGGCTGACGAGATGCTGCAGCACGTCGAGCTTGGTCGAGACCTTCGCGCCGCCGACCACTGCTGCGACCGGATGTTCGGGATTTCCCAGCGCCTTGTCGAGCGCATCCAGCTCGGCCTGCATCGCCCGCCCGGCAAAGGCCGGGAGCACATGCGCCAGCCCCTCGGTCGAGGCGTGGGCGCGATGCGCCGCCGAAAAAGCGTCGTTTACGTAGAGATCGCCGAGCGCGGCGAAGCGCGCCACGGTCGCGGGGTCATTCTTTTCCTCGCCGCCGAAGAAGCGGGTGTTTTCAAGCACCGCAATATCGCCGGGGGCGAGCGCCGCGACGGCTGCGACGTCGCCTTCCCAGTCGACATAATGCACTGGTCGACCGAGCACCCCAGCATAGGGCTCGACGATCTGGCTGAGTGACAACTCAGCGCTCGGGCCTTTGGGTCGCCCGAAATGCGCGAGGATCAGCACGATGGCGCCATTGTCGGCGAGTTCGGTCACGGTCGGTACGGTCGCGCGGAACCGCGTATCGTCGCTCACCACGCCGTCCTGCATCGGCACGTTCAGATCCTCGCGCACCAGCACGCGCTTGCCGCGCACGTCGCCGATATCGTCGAGCGTCTTGAAAGCTCTCGTCATTCTTCCACCCTTACAGTGTCACCGACGCGGATGATCCCGCCAGCCAATACGCGTGAACACGCCCCGCCGCGCCAATCGACCAGCAGCGCAGCGCGCAGGCCGGGGGCAAGCGCTTCCATCCGTTCGCACGGATCGGTCTCACGCGTGATCTGCAGCACGACCGTATCGCCGATGCGCAGCTTGGTCCCGGCAATCTGCGGCAGATCAAGCCCTTCGACCAGCAAGTTCGCACGCCGTTCGAACCACGGGATGCTATGCCCGGTCTCCGCCATCGCGGCGGCCCAGTCGCCCGTCTCGACCAGCGTGACTTGCCGTCGCCCCTTGCCGCCGGGCTTCACCACGCCACGAAAATCGCCGCTCAGGCCGCGTTCGACGCTCACCTCGACATGGTCGAGCGTCTCCATCGGCCCCTTCGGCCGCGCGTGACGCGCGATTCCGGCGAGCAATCCGCTCAGAGGAACTTGCCCATCGCGGCAGCGGTATCGATCATGCGGTTCGAGAAACCCCATTCATTGTCATACCAGCTGACCACGCGCACGAGCTTACCGTCGAGCACCGCGGTTTCGAGGCTGTCGACCGTCGATGAGGCCGAGGTGTGCATCAGATCGATCGAGACCAGCGGCTCATCCGACCAGTCGAGGATGCCGACCAGCGGGCCGCTCTCGGACGCGGCCTTCAGGATCGCGTTAACCTCGTCCCGCGTGGTGTCGCGCTTGGGCGTGAAGGTCAGGTCGATCAGCGACACGTCGGGGGTCGGCACGCGGATCGCCGAGCCGTCGAGTTTACCCTTCAATTCCGGCAGCACTTCGCCAACCGCGCGCGCGGCACCGGTGGTGGTCGGGATCATCGACATACCAGCGGCGCGCGCACGGCGCAGATCGGGGTGGATCTGGTCGAGGATCTTCTGGTCGTTGGTATAGGCGTGCACGGTGGTCATCAGGCCGCGTTCGATCCCGATCGCATCGTTGAGCACCTTGGCGACGGGGGCCAGGCAGTTGGTGGTGCACGACGCGTTCGACACGATCGTGTGCTCGGCGGTCAGCTTGTCGTTATTGACGCCGAACACGACCGTCAGATCGACATTCTTGCCGGGCGCCGAGATCAGCACCTTCTTGGCACCGGCATCGAGATGCTTCTGACAGCTTTCGCGGTCGGTGAAGAAGCCGGTGCATTCAAGCACGATATCCACGCCCAGTTCGCCGTGCGGCAAATTGGCGGGATCGCGCTCGGCGGTGACGCGGATGCGCTTGCCGTCGACGACCAGATCATTGCCCTCGGCCGAAACCTTGCCGGGATATTTGCCATGCACCGAATCGCGGCTGAACAGCCACGCGTTGGACTTCGCATCGGCAAGATCGTTGATTGCGACCAGATCGAGCCCGCTGTCGCTCCGCTCGAGAATCGCACGCGCGACAAGACGGCCAATGCGCCCGAAACCGTTGATCGCAACCTTGATCGTCATCGCTATAGCTCCTTGAAAACGGATCGGCCCGGCGGCGCATTGCGGCATCCGAGTCCTGCAATGCGCGCGTCTTTGCGGGCGACGGGCGCGCACGTCAACCGTCGCGCGACGCGCCCGGCTTGCCACATCACCGTCACAAATGCGCCTTGTGGAGGCGTCGCGGCATGCTATCTGCTGCGCATGGCAGAGGCACCCCCCCCGACCGCGCTCGACCGGATCGACCGGGCGCTTGCCCGGATCGAGGCCGCCGCAGCGCAGCGCGACACCAGCCGCGCAAGACTGATCGAACGTCATGAAACGCTGCGCCGCCGTATGGCGGAGGCTATTGCCGCGCTGGATGCGATCATCGAACGCGAGCAAAATTGATGGCAGACGTAACGCTCACCATTGGCGACCGCCGGCATACCGTCGCCTGCCCCGATGGGCAGGAGAATCAGGTGCGTCGTCTCGGCACGATGCTCGATGCGCATTGGGCGACCGCCGCACGCGCGTCGGGCGGGCTCAATGGCGAGCGCACGATGTTGTTCGTCGCGCTGATGCTCGCCGACGAACTCGAAGAGGCAGACCGTCGCCCAGCAGCCGCGAAGGACGAGGTCGTCCTGGCCCGCATCGCGGACCGGCTCGAATCGCTCGCAGCATCCCTTGAGCAATAGCGGGAACGCGCCTATATCTATGAACGGCGGGCACTGCCCGATACGCGCCTTTATTATCCCTGAGGCTATTCATCATCCATAGGGGGCTGTCCCTGTTAGGATCTTGGTCCGAAGCACATGGTCCCCACCTGACGTACCGTGCGTCAGTGGATAACCCGGCCAACGGTCACGGCGGTCCCGCCACCCGCGCCGCGCGCACGACGACAGCGGAGCTGTCGCCGAGACGCACAAGCGCGGCCGGGCTCGGCTTCAGCCGAGCTTCGACGGCGCGGCTTTGCCGCGACGCGCGTCTGTGAGCATCGACAAAGTCCAATTACGGTCGCAAATTCGCGCCTCCCGCGACGCGTTCGTGGCCGGAAGGCCGCCAGCGCTCGAAGCGCCACCAGAATATCACGCATTGCTGAAGGCCGGGCTCACCGTCGCGTCCTACGTGCCCGTTGGGAGCGAAGCAGACCCGTCGCGGCTCGCGCGCGCTGCGGTCGAGGCGGGCTGCGTCATCGCCCTGCCCCACGTCACGATTCGCGCCGAACCGATGCGCTTCCTTTCCTGGGCGACCGAGGCGGCGCTGGTTGCCGGCCCGTTCGGCCTCCAGCAGCCAGCAGCGGACGCCGCAGCGCTCGTCCCCGACATCATCCTCACGCCCTTGCTCGCGTTCGATTCGAAGCTCGACCGACTCGGCCAGGGTGCTGGCTATTACGACCGCGCCTTTGCCGAGTTCCCGAACGCCCGCCGGATCGGCGTCGCCTGGAACGTACAATGCGTCGATGGGCTCCCGGTCGATCCGTGGGATATGCCGCTCGACGCCGTCATTACCGAATCAGGATGGATCACCGCTTTATGACCCCAAGTTGGCGCAAACCCGTGGGCATGCTTGGCATCCTCGCGCTGATCACTGTCTGGTGCGTTCTGGCCGCCAGCCTGTCGGGTCCGGTCGGGCAACTGCACCCGCTGCTGCAGGCGGTGTTTTATTTGGTCGCAGGCATCGCGTGGATTTGGGTGCTGCCGCTCAGGCGGATGCTGGCGTGGATGGAGACCGGGCGTTGGTGATTTTCGCCTAGAGAGCGTCGCGGCAAAGCCGCGCCGTCCACCGGGTCATTGGCCCCGCCGGCCGACCGTGCAAGTCTCGTAATTTGCTTCGCAAATTTCGTGCTTGCTGCGCTTTGGCGCGAGTGACGGGGCTCGAACCCGCGACCTCCGGCGTGACAGGCCGGCGCTCTAACCAACTGAGCTACACCCGCTTGTAAAGCGGCAGGCGGGCCAACTATGCGAGCCGCCCTACCCTGTCAACCACCGGTTTCACGTTCTTCCGAAGAAGTGTCGAAACGACCTTTGCCGCGCGTCGTCAATGTGCCGTGTTCGAACAGGAATCCGGCGATATCGGGCTTGCCTGCTGCGCCGATGATGGTTTGCAAAATAATCAGCAAAGGCACCGCCAGCAGCGTGCCCGCCGTGCCCCACACCCATGACCAGAAGCTGATCGACACGAGAATCATGATCGGGTTGATCGTCAGCCGGTGCCCGACGATCAACGGCGTGATCGCATTCGCTTCGATCAAATGACAGCCGATCATCGCAAAGGCGGGAATCAGCGCGACCCAAATGTCCTGAAACGTCATGAGGCCGCCCAGCGCGAGCAACATAGCCGCCGCGATCGGCCCGAAATAGGGCACATAATTGAGCAACGCGACGATCCCGCCCCACATCAATGGAAACGGCATCCCCATCACCCAGAGCAGCCCGGAGATCAGCAGGCCGAGCGACAGGTTGATCACCGTGATCGTGCCCAGATAGGCCGAGGTATCGTCCACCACGTCCTGAATCACCCGCGCGGTCGCCATCGCGCCGCCAAAGCTCGCCCGGCTGGTGATCGTCTTCTTGCGCAGCCGGGTCCAGCCGGAAAGAAAGAAGAACACGATCAGCACGCCAAAGAACACTTGCACGATGACCGACGGCGCGAAGCTTGCCGCAAGCTCGAGAATCGAACTCGGCGGGGTCACGGCGGTCGTTGCGGGGGCCTTGATCGGGCCGGTCGCGGCGAGATGCTGAACAGTGCGGTTGAGATATTTCTGGAAGCTTTGATACAGGTCGATTAGCGGCGCGATGTTCATTTGGATGCGGTCGATTCGTTCGGGCAGACGCCGGAAGAATTCGGTCGCCGGCACGATGATCGCCGCCAGCGCGACGTTCGCCGCGACGAGGAACAGCAGGACGCACGTGAGAGCCGCAAGCGCGGAGGGCACGCGCCGCCGCTCCAGCCATTCTAGGATCGGCACCAACGCCACCGCGATCACCAGCGCTGCCGTGGTCGGCAGGAAAAATTCGGCCCCGGCCTTCAGCGCGAACGGCACTGCCAGCGCCAGCCCCGCCCCCGCGATCAGCGTCAGCGCCGCCAGCAAGCGATCTCGCCTTAGCGCAACCCGCGGCTCGTCGGCGTCCTCGGCCGCCTCCACCGTCGGCAATTCGAAAGCGCCGCTCTTGCTGTCATCCAGGTCTGCCATCCCAAGACTCTAGCGGCATTCCCACGCGGCGCAAACGGCGCTAGCGAGGATGCCATGTCCGATCTCATCCTGGTCATCGACGAGGGCACCACCTCGACCCGCGCCATGCTGTTCCGCCCCGACGGGACGTGCCTCTCCACGCGCGCGGAGGAGTTGACCCAACATTATCCCGAGCCCGGCCGAGTCGAGCATGATGCCAGCGAAATCTGGGAGAAGACGCTTGCCGTGACGCGCGCCGTGATCGACGAAGCGGGCGGTGCCGAGCGGATCGCCGCGATCGGCATTACCAATCAGCGCGAGACGGTGGTGTTTTGGGACCGCGAGACCGGCGAACCGCTCGCACCCGCGATCGTCTGGCAGGACCGCCGCACCGCCGCGACATGCCGCGCGCTGAAAGAGGCGGGTCACGAAAGCGTCGTCCAGGCCAAGACCGGCCTGCTGCTCGACCCCTATTTCTCCGGGAGCAAGATTGGCTGGGCAATGGAGCATTGGCCCGCGGTCAAGGCAGCCGGCAAGCGGCTGGCCGTGGGGACGGTCGAAAGCTGGCTAATCTGGAAACTGACCGCCAACGAAAACCGGGGCGGCCTGCACATCACCGACGCGACCAACGCCAGCCGTACCGCGCTGATGGCGATCGGCAGCGGCCAATGGGACGACGGGTTGATCGATCTCTTCGCCGTACCCCGCGCGGCCTTGCCCGAGATCGTCGATTGCGCCGGGCAATTCGGCGAGACCACTTTGTTCGGTGCCGCGATCCCGATCTGCGGCATCGCCGGTGACCAGCAAGCCGCGACGATCGGCCAATCCTGCCTCGCGGTCGGCGAAACCAAGGCCACCTTCGGCACCGGCGCATTCGTGCTGAGCCAGGCCGGGCCGACGCCGCCGACCTCGCGCAATCGCTTGCTATCGACGATCGTCTGGCAGCTTGGCGGGCGGCGCTCCTATGCGCTCGAAGGTTCGGTGTTCGTCGCGGGTAGCCTGATCAAATGGCTGCGCGACGAAGTGGCGCTGATCGGCACAGCGGCTGAAACCGAAGCGCTCGCGCGCAGCGTGCCCGATAATGGCGGCGTCTACTTCGTGCCCGCTTTGTCCGGGCTCGGCGCACCGTGGTGGGAGCCCGACGCGCGCGGTGCGATCTCGGGCCTCAGCTTCTCGACCGGCAAGGCACACATCGTCCGCGCCGCGCTGGAGGCGATGGCGCATCAGGCGCATGATCTGAAGACCGCCTTTGCCGCCGATGGCGTCGATTGGGCGACGGTTCGAATCGACGGCGGCATGGTTGCAAACGACTGGATGGCGCAGGACATGGCCGACATGCTTGGCGTCAGCGTCGAGCGGCCAAAATTCGCGGAGACCACCGCGTTGGGGGCGGGCATGCTGGCCGGGATCGGCTGCGGCCTCTTCGCCGACCTCGCCGAGGCCAGCGTCATGCGCGGCGCAGTCGAGACGTTCGAGCCAACAATGGCCGCAGAAACCCGCAACGCGCGCCTGACGGGGTGGAAAGTGGCGGTGGAGAGTGCAATCGCCCGACCGAATACGTGACTCCGTCCGCAACTGACCTACAAAGCTGACATGCGTAGCGTCGATTTCAGTTCGTGGCAGGCTGTCGTCTCGACCATGCTCGGTCTTGCACTCATCACGCTCGTCGGGGTCGGGATCCGCCTGGTGGCGATGTACACGCTCCAGCAGCGCCGCGAGCGCGAGAATCGCCAAATCAATGAACGCCTGCGCGTTCTGATCGCCGCGTACAAGACGCTCGGCGGATCGTTCACCGGCAATCTGGCGGTGGATCCGACCCATTTGCGCGATCTGCGTCGCGCCACCGACCGCGCCGAAATGCCGCCAGGTGATTCCCCCGCAGAAGCAGGGTCGGATCGCGCCCGGCGAACCCGGGATGCGGTCGAGGCCGCTTTATCCGACGTGATCCTGCTCGGCACCGAAGAGCATGTCCGCCTTTCGGAGCGCGCCGCGCGCGAGCTCGTCGCGGGTCAGCCGGTTCACATCGATCAACTCGTGGTGTCGCTACGCGCGTTTATCCGGCAGGCACTCGGCCTCGCCCGCATCCCCGCAGACCTGTCGATCCCGCGCCAGGGCCCGACCCGGCCATCCGGGTCCGGCGGTCGCGGAAGAAGCGATGGCGACTCGCGGCAAACAGGCGGCAAAGGTGGCGGCGGCGGTGGCGGTGGCGGTAGCGGTAGCGGTATGGGCGGCGGCGGAATCGGCGGCACTGCCACCGACGACCCAGGCACCACCCACCACGGCTAAGCGCTACACCTGCGTGCCTCAGGCGGCGATTCGATCCTCGAACAGCGCCTTCAGATCCTTCTTCAGGATCTTGCCATTGGCGTTCCGGGGTAGCGTCTCATGCACGAAGCGGATCGCAACCGGCGTCTTGAAGATCGCGAGGCGGGCCTTTACCCAAGCCTGCAATTCCGCTTCGCTCGCCTCCATTCCGGGCGCGAGGTGGACGACGGCGGCGGGCTCTTCTCCCAGCGTGCGATGCGGGATACCGATCAGCGCACAATCGGTGACGGCGGGATGTGCGTACAGCACATTCTCGACCTCGGACGAATAGATGTTCTCGCCGCCGCGGATGATCATGTCCTTGGCGCGATCGACAATGTAGACGAAGCCCTCCTCGTCGAGCTTGGCCAGATCGCCGGTCCGCACCCAACCGTCGACGAAGGTCGCAGCGGTCGCTTCGGGCTTGTTCCAATAACCCTTCACGACCATCGGCCCGCGCGCCCACAGCTCGCCGACGTCGCCGATCGCCAATTCGGTCTCGCCTTCCTCGTCCATGATTTTCAGATCGGCGACCGGCGCGGGCGGCCCGGCGCTGGTTGGCCGAGCGAGATAATCCTCGCCGCCATGCCCGGTGACGGTCGCCATCGTCTCGGTCATGCCCCAGCCGTTGGACGGGAGCGCGCCGAATTCGGTGAAGATGCGCCGCACCAATTCGGGTGCCGAAGGCGCGCCGCCATAAGCGATCGCCTCGAGCGAGGACAGATCGTAACGTGCGCGATCGGGATGCTCCAGAATTTGCCACGCTATCGTCGGCACGCCGCCGGTGACATGCACTTTCTCACGCTCGATCAGTTCCATCGCGCGAACCACGTCCCATTTACGCAGGAAGACGATCGTATTGCCGGCCGCGATCGTCATCATCATCGTCGCGCTGCACGCCGTAACGTGGAACATCGGGATGACGGTGAGGAAGGTCTTGGGAGTCGGATCGGGGATCGCCTCGCCGCGCCGCAAATACGACCGCGCGCCCGAATAGGCCGAGGTCAGGATATTGGTGGTCAGGTTGCGATGCGTCCCGAGCGCCCCTTTGGGGTTGCCGGTCGTGCCGCTGGTGTAGAAAATCGTGGCATCGTCATCGGGCAGCAACTCAACCGGCGGCAGCTCAGTCTCAGGCAGCGTTGCATAACCGTGTGGCGTGCCGATCAGATCCTCGAGCCGCATCGCGCGCGGATCGAGCGGGCCAGAGGCGCGCGCGACAATCATCTTTTCCAGTGCCGGCAGCGCGGGATTGTCCGCCGACAGCCGCTGGTATCGCTCGTCATCGACGAACAGGATGCGGCAGCCCGAATCGTCGATACCATATTCCAGTTCGCCCGAAGTCCACCACGCGTTCAACGGGACGACGATTGCCCCGATGCTGGCGGCGGCGAAGAAAATCACCGGCCATTCGGGCAAATTGCGCATCGCCAGGCCGACGCGGTCGCCCTTGGCGATCCCCATGCCGATCAACGCGTGCGCGAGTGTCGCCACCGCGCGGAAATGCGCAGCATAGGTGACGCGTTCATCCTCATAGACGATGAATTCGCGCTCGCCATGCGCGCGCGACATCGCGATCAGCGCGGGCAGCGACGGCGGTGCATGCTTCCACACGCGCGTCGGCACGCCGCCAATGTCGACCGTCTCGATCTCGAACTTGCCACCGGCAACGGTCAATGCCGCCTGCGTCTCGGCCAAGGTCATTTTGGGCCAGGTGGGGTCGAGCGCGACAAGCGGTTCGGTATTCACGAAGATGCTCTCCTTTGTGCCGGCGCGCGCAGCAGTTGAAACTCGGGTTTGCCGCGTCGATCGAATTTCGCAAGGTTAGTGTTGATTCGAGCGCCACTCAAGGCAATAGGGTGGGCGCGCTTTCGAATTAGGGGTATGGAAACCGACATGACCGTGAACCTGCCCGTCACCGGACGATTCGACACCGCCCGCCTTGCCGCGATCGATACGTTTCTCAAGGAACGCTATCTCGATTCGGGCAAGCTGCCCAATTGCCAATTGCTGATCGCGCAGGCTGGCGAAATCGCGCATTTCTCATCACAAGGCGCGGCGCGCGAGGGTGGCGCAAGCATCAATGAGACGTCGCTGTTCCGCATCGCCAGCATGACCAAGCCGATCACCTCGATCGCCTTCATGATGCTGGTAGAGGAGGGCAAGGTCGCGGTCGATACGCCGGTCCACCACGTGCTGCCTGAATTCAAAGGACTCGGTGTCTATAATGGCGGCGGTGGCGGTGTGCCGTTCCAGACCAAGCCGACGACCGAACCGATGCGCATGGTCGATCTGCTCCGCCACACCGCGGGCCTGACCTATGGCTTCCAGAATCGCTCGAACATCGATGCCGCCTACCGCGAGGGCAAGATCGAGAATTGGCACGGTGGGCTGGACCTGAACGAGTTCATCGCTGCGCTAGGTCAGTTGCCGCTCGAATTTTCGCCGGGCGAGGCGTGGAATTATTCGGTCGCGACCGACGTACTGGGTGCCGTGGTCGAGCGGGTATCCGGCCTGCCGCTCGCCGACTTCTTCCGCACGCGAATCTTCGCCCCGCTCAAGATGGACGACACCTTTTTCGCGGTGCCCCAGGACAAGATCGACCGCCTGACCGATTGCTACACCTTCGTGCCCGGAAAGGGGCGCATCATGTACGACCGCGGTGAGGCAAGCGCTTGGAGCCGGATGCCTAAGCTGGTGTCCGGCGGCGGTGGGCTGGTTTCGACCGCGCTCGATTACCACCGCTTTTGCACGATGCTGTTGAACGGCGGCGAACTCGACGGCGCGCGGATTGTCGGGCGCAAGACGATCGAACTTATGACGATGAACCATCTACCGGGCGGATCGGATCTCGCCGCCATGTCGAAATCGTTGTTCAGTGAAGCGGCGAATGCGGGCACCGGCTTCGGGCTGGGCTTCGCGGTCAATATCGATGTCGCGCGATCGATGATCCCCGGTTCGGTTGGCGAATATTATTGGGGCGGCATGTTCTCAACCGCCTTCTTCGTCGATCCGGTCGAGCAACTGTCGATGGTGTTCATGACGCAGATGAGCCCGAGCAATGTTTACCCGATCCGGCGCGAGTTGAAGACGTTGATTTATAGCGCGTTGAGCTGAGTTTTCCGTGCTCCGGCGCGGGCCGGAGCTTTGCATTGTGACCGAACCGCTTGCGGCCAAGGCTCCGGCCTGCGCCGGAGCACAGGAGAAGAAAATGACCGGCCCGATCACCACCGAACTGCATGACGACGTCCTCGTGATCATCTCGAACAACCCGCCGGTGAACGCGCTTGGCGCGGCGGTGCGGCAGGGGTTGGAGGCCGGAGTAAAGGAGGGCCTCGCCAATGATGCGGTGAAGGCGATCGTAATCCGCTGCGACGGGCGCACCTTCTTTGCAGGCGCAGATATCACCGAATTCGGTCGCCCGATGCAGGAACCGGGCCTGCCTACCGTCGTCGATCTGATCGAGCTGGCCGAGAAGCCCGTCGTCGCCGCGATCCATGGCACGGCGCTGGGCGGCGGGTGTGAAGTCTCGCTCGGCTGCCATTACCGCATCGCCGTACCGAGCGCGAAGATCGGCACGCCAGAAGTGAAGCTTGGCCTGCTCCCAGGGGCTGGCGGCACGCAGCGCATCCCGCGCATCGCCGGGGTGAAGGTCGCGCTTGAGATGACCGCGAAGGGCGATCCGATCTCGGCTAAGATGGCGCTTGGTGCAGGCTTGATCGATCGGGTCGCTGGAGAGGACAGTCTGGTCGCCGATGCGATTGCGTTCGCGCGCGAAATCGCCGCAGCACGCCCGCTGCCCCGCGCCCGCGAGAAGCTCGCCCAGCCCGACCCGGAAGCCGTTGCCGCATTCAAAAAGGGCAATGCCAAGCGCTTCCGCGGCTTCGACGCCCCCGCCGCCAACATCGCCTGTGTCGAGAAGGCATCAGACGGCTCGAGCTTCGAAGAGGGTATCGCGTTCGAACGCGCCGAATTCATGAAGCTGATGATGGGCGTCCAGTCGGCGGCGCAGCGTCACATCTTCTTTGCCGAGCGTCAGGCCGCGAAGATCGACGGGATCGACCCGAAGATCGCGCTGCGTTCGATCAAGAAGGTCGGCGTCATCGGCGCTGGCACGATGGGCGGCGGCATCTCGATGAACTTCCTGTCGGCGGGCATCCCGGTGACGATCGTCGAGATGGCACAGGAAGCGCTCGATCGCGGAACCGGAACGATCCGCAAGAATTACGAGGCATCGGCATCTAAGGGCCGGATCAAGCCCGAACAGGCCGAAGCCGCGATGGGTGCGCTCACCCCGACGCTCGACTTCGCCGCACTCGCCGATTGCGACCTGGTGATCGAAGCGGTGTATGAGAATATGGACGTGAAGAAGGAGATCTTCGGCAAGCTCGACGCGATCTGCAAGCCGGGAGCGATCCTCGCGTCGAACACCTCCTATCTCGACGTCAACGAAATCGCCGCCGCGACCAACCGCCCGGGCGACGTGCTCGGGATGCACTTCTTTTCACCTGCCAATGTCATGAAGTTGCTGGAAGTCGTGCGCGGGGAAAAGACCGCGGACGATGTGCTCGCGACCGTGATGGCGCTCGCCAAGACGATTAAGAAAGTCGCGGTCGTCGCGGGCGTATGTGACGGCTTCATCGGCAACCGGATGCTCAAGCCGCGCCAGGTCGAGGCGATGAAGTTGCTGATGGAAGGCGCCACGCCCGAACAGATCGACCGCGTGCACGTCGAGTTTGGCATGCCGATGGGGCCGTTCCAGATGAGCGATCTCGCTGGCGTCGATATCGGCTGGCACCGCGATCCGACCCGGATTGAAAGCATTCGCGATGCACTCGCCGCCGAGGGACGCTGGGGGCAGAAAACGCAAAAGGGCTTCTACGATTATGACGAGAAGCGGAACCCAACTCCCTCCCCCCGCGTCGCCGAGATCATCGAGGATTTCCGCGCGAAATCGAACATGCAGAAGCGTGAGATCAGCGATGAGGAAATCATCGAGAAGACGCTCTACACGATGGTCAATGAAGGCGCGCTGATCCTGGAAGAGAAGATGGCGCAGCGCGCGTCCGACATCGATGTCGTGTGGATCTATGGCTATGGCTGGCCGGTGTATCGCGGCGGCCCAATGTTCTGGGCCGATAGCGAGGGGCTGAAGAAGATCGTCGCTGGTCTCGAGAAGCACGGTTTTGCGGTGAGCGAATTGCTCAAGAGCAAGGCCGAGAGCAACGGACGCTTCAATTGAAGTCAGCCATCGCCACCGCCGCCGCGATCCGTTCGGGCGAAACCACCGCGCTCGCCGAGTGCGACGCGGCGATCGCGCGGATCGAAGCGGGCGATGGCGAGATCAATGCCGTCGTCATCCGCGATTTCGACCGTGCGCGCGACGCCGCGCGCGCGGTCGACGCGGGGCCGAAGGACGCGCGCGCACTGCTCGGCGTGCCGATGACGGTAAAGGAAAGCTTCGACATCGCCGGCCTCGCGACAAGCTGGGGCTTTGCGGAACACGCCGATCATATCGCGGCCGAGGATGCTGTCGCGGTGCAGCGGTTGAAGGCTGCGGGCGCGGTTATTCTCGGCAAGACCAACATTCCGGTCGGCCTCGCCGATCTGCAGACCAACAACCCTAATTACGGCCGGACCCGCAACCCGCATAACCTCGACCGCGTCAGCGGCGGATCATCGGGGGGATCGGCCGCTGCGCTTGCGGCCGGCTTCGTACCGCTCGAATTCGGATCGGACATTGGCGGGTCGATCCGTGTTCCTGCGGCCTTTTGCGGGGTGTGGGGGCATAAGCCGACCTTCGGGATGCTCGACACCGACGGCCATTATTTTCCGCGCACGCAGGGGGCGGCGCCCAATCTCAGCGTGATCGGCCCGCTCGCGCGCGATGCCGACGATCTCGCGCTGGCGCTCGATCTGGTGAGCGATCTTCCCTTGCCCAGGCCCGCACCGCGTGGTGCTGGCGAATGGCGCATTCTAGTCCTCGCGCGCCATCCACTTGCCAAGGCTTCTGTGGCCGTGGCTGGTGCTGTCGAAGCGGTTGGAACGGCGTTTGCCACCGCGGGATCTAAAGTTGATTATCACAGTGAGTTACTTCCCGATCTTGTAGCGCAACATGAAAATTACATGCGTATCCTCGCCGTCGCGATGGCGCGCGGGGCACCCTCCCCGGGCGGACCACCCTCGACCCCGATGATCGTGCTGCTCGACCGGCAAGCCGCCTGCCGCCGCGCTTGGCGTCGGCTGTTCCGCGAGTATGACGCAGTGATTGCCCCCGCCTGGGGCACCACCGCCTTCCCCCACGACGACACACCGCTCGCCGACCGGACCGCGATGATAGACGGCGAGGCGACGCCGTTCGCAGCGCAGATCGCGTACCCCGGTCTGGCCACCTTCCCGCTTTTGCCCGCCACCAGCGTGCCCGTCGGCGTCGATCCCGACGGTCTGCCGATCGGCGTGCAAGTGATTGCCGACCGTTATGCCGACCACACCGCCATCGCCGTCGCCCGCGCGGCGCACGATCTTGTCTGGAGCCGATAGATGACCGACCTCGACACCTTCCGCACCGAAACCCGCGCCTGGCTGGAGGCGAACTGCCCGCCCGAAATGCGCGAGCCGATCCGCACCGATAAGGATGCGTGCTGGGGCGGGCGGAACCCCGATTTTCAGCCCGGCCAGAAGGAATGGATGGACGCGATGGCCTCACGCGGCTGGACCGTGCCGGATTGGCCGGTCGCTTATGGCGGCGGCGGTCTCTCGCCCGCCGAGACCAAAGTGCTGCGCGAAGAGATGGCCGCAATAAAGGCGCGCAACCCGCTCAATTCCTTTGGTATCTCTATGCTTGGGCCAGCACTGCTGAAATACGGCACCGAGGAGCAGAAGCTCGACTATCTGACCAAGATCGCGCGTGGCGAAATCCGCTGGTGCCAGGGCTATTCCGAGCCCAATGCCGGATCGGATCTCGCCAGCCTCGCCACCAGTGCCGAGGACGCTGGCGACCATTATGTCATCAACGGGCAGAAGGTGTGGACCTCCTACGCCGACAAAGCCGACTGGATTTTCTGCCTCGTCCGCACCGACAAGACCAGCAAGCAAGGCGGGATCAGCTTCGTGCTGTTCGACATGGCCTCGCCCGGGGTCTCGACCAAGCCGATCCTGCTGATCTCGGGCTATTCGCCCTTCTGCGAAACCTTCATGGACAATGTGAAGGTGCCAAAGTCGCAGCGCGTTCATGATGAGAATAAAGGCTGGGACGTCGCCAAGTACCTGCTCGGCCACGAACGCGAGATGATTTCCGGCATGGGGTTGGCAAGTTCTGGCGGCAACCCCTTGATCGAGGGCGCAATTGCCACGATCGGCCTCGACCATGAGGGTCGCCTTGCCGACCCCCTTCTGCGGGCAACGATCGCAACTTTCGAAGTGCGGTCGAAGGCGTTCGGATCGATGTCCGAACGCTTCATCGATGAGCTGAAAGCGGGTCGCGCTCACCCTGCCCAGCCCTCGATGATGAAATATTACGGGACCGAGCTGAACAAGTCGCGTCACGAACTGATGATGGCGGCGGGCGGTTCTGATTTGCTCGAATGGGAGAGCGGGGCATCGCGCGACGGCGCCGAGGCGCGCGCGTGGCTGCGTACCAAGGCCAATTCGATCGAAGGCGGCACGAGCGAGGTCCAGCTCAACATCATCGCCAAGCGGATTTTGGAATTGCCCTCCGTCTGATCGCCCGGTGCTCCGGCGCAGGCCGGAGCGTTGGCGATCGAAGCGTAACTAACCCAGCGTTCCGGCCTTCGCCGGAACACGGAGACCCCGTACAATGCCCCTGTTTCTCGACGACGACCAAACCGCCCTGCAGGATACCATCCGCGATTTCGTGGGCGAACACGCGCCGGTAAAACACCTGCGCGCGCTGCGCGACGCGAAGGACGCGACCGGCTTCAGCCGCGATTTGTGGAGGAGCTTTGCCGAAATGGGCTTCACCGGCATCTTGATCGGTGAGGACGAGGGCGGGCTGGGTCTCGGTCATGTCGAGGCCGGCGTGGTGCTTGAGGAGATCGGGCGCAACCTCTCGCCCTCGCCGTTCCTGACGACCGCGGTCGCGGCGGTCGCTGCGCTGCAGGGCACCGCCCATGCCGCGCGCTGGTTTCCCGGCATCGTGGCTGGCGATACCGTCGCCGCCCTCGCGATCGACGAGAGCGCGAAGCACCGCGATAGTGTTGGCCTCAAGGCCGAACGCTCCGGCAACGGCTTCAAGCTGACCGGCAAGAAGCAATTCGTTACCCACGGCCATGTCGCCGACCTGCTGATCGTCGCGGCGCGAACCGCGGGGAGCGCGGATGACGCCGAGGGGGTGACGCTGTTCGCGATCCCCAACGACCTCGCCAAACTCACCGCCACACCTGAACGCCTGGCCGATTCGAGCATCGCTGCACGGCTCGATTTCGACGGGGTCGAGGTCGATGCCGATGCGGTGATCGGAGACGTCGACGGCGGCCGCTCGCCGCTCGACCGCCTCCTCCGCGCGGGCCGCACCGGTGCCTCGGCTGAGTTGCTCGGCGTCGGTGGCGGCGCGATGGACATGACCGTCGGGTATCTGAAGCAGCGCAAGCAATTCGGCACGACGATCGGCAGCTTCCAGGCGCTCCAGCACCGCGCCGCGCATCTCTATAGTGAAATGGAAGTCGCCCGCGCCGCGGTGATCAAGGCGCAACAATTGCTTGATGCCGGCAGCGACGCCGCCGATACCGCCGTCTCGGTCGCCAAGGCGATGACCGCGATGGCAACGACGCTGTCGGTGCAGGAAGGCGTGCAGATGCACGGCGGCATCGGCATGACCGATGAATATGACATCGGCTTCTACATGAAGCGCGCCCGCGTGCTCGCCGAAGTGTTCGGCGATGCCAATTTCCACGCCGACCGCGTCGCGCGCGCGGCGGGCTATTGATGGAAGTCTCGCCCACTCCCGAACAGCTCGCGCGGGACCTGGTCGACCTGCTCGATATTGAGGAGGTCGACACCGATCTGTATCGCGGGAAGCTCGGCAATGATGGCTTCGGGCGGGTGTTCGGCGGCCAGGTGATCGGGCAGGCGCTGCAAGCCGCGCAGCGCTCGACCGACGAACCCAAAATCGCGCATTCGCTCCACGCCTATTTCATGCGACCGGGCGCGGAGGACCATCCGATCATTTACCGCGTGGTGCGCGATTTCGACGGCAAGAGTTTCGCCACGCGCCGCGTGATCGCGACGCAGCATGGCCAGCCGATCCTGAGCATGACCTGCTCGCTGCAACGCCCCGAGGGCGGCCTGGCCCATCAGGACACGATGCCCGAGGTCACACCACCCGAGGAATTGACGAGCGACCGCGAGTTGCGCCTCGCAATGATCGATCGCATCCCGGAACGCTTCCGCACGAACTTTATGCGGCCGCGGATGGTCGACATCCGCCCGGTTTCACCGCGGAGCTGGCTCGATCCGGTCAAGCAGGCCCCGGCGCAGAATAGCTGGTTCCGCGTCGTCGCGCCGATCGGCGACGATCCCGCGATGCACCGCGCGATCCTGGCCTATGCGTCCGACATGTCGCTGCTTGGCACCGCGACGCTGGCGCACGGCGTCAATTGGATGACGCACAAATTGCAGACCGCCAGTCTCGATCACACCGTGTGGCTGCACGAGGATTTCCGCGCCGACGATTGGCTGCTCTACGTCTGCGACAGCCCATGGGCGGGGCATGCGCGCGGTTTCAACCGGGGCAAGATCTTCTCCCGCGATGGGCGGCTGGTCGCCTCTTGCGCGCAGGAAGGGCTGATCCGCTTGCGGGAATAGTCCAGTTCCTCGGTTGATGACGGTGATCGCCCCGTCAAGGCGCCGGGCCGGTCCACATCATCGGCGATCAAAGGGAGCGGTTCAGACCTAAGCCTGGGTCGCGGTCCCGGCCACGACGTAGAGCGTTACCAGCATACCGGTCAGCACAGCGCCGGCGCGGTGGCTGCCGGTGCGGCGCCACACGAAGACGGCGACGATCGCGATGACCGGCAACACCGCGACGAATTGCAGCGCGATAACGGTCGTCAGGGGATCGAAGCCAGTGATCAGGGTGCCCGTGGCGAAGAAGATCGCGTAGATCAGCGCCATCAACGCACTGATCCCGCCACCCATCGCCAGCACTGCGTTACCATACATCCGACCTGGCCAATCGCTGGGCACAATTAGCGCGAGCACCCCGCGTTGCTGCACCAGGAATGCCGCCGTGATCGGTACGACATAGATCAGCGCGATGCCCCATTGCCGCGCATCAGGCCATTTCACCGCGATAATCCAGAAACGCAGGTCAGTGCCGAACAGCCGATCGACCGCAAACAAAGCGAGGTATGCGATGGCGGTCGTTATCAGCGCAATCGCAATCGCTGGCACCCACGGCGAGTCCGCCGCGCGCGACCGATCCGTACCGGAGCGCCGCAACACCCATCCTGCAGCCGCGCTGACCAGCGCCCACACCGCCACTTGCGTCGTGACCGTTTGGGGCAGGAAGGCGGTGGCCGGGAGCAGCAGATAAACCGCGATGAAGCACGGATAGAAGAGCAACGTCGGCACCAGGACAGCGAGCCAAAGGTCACGCCGCCAGCGCCGATCGCGCGTGGCAGACACGCCTCGGGGCGCCCCGCGCAGCCCGGCGAACGGGGCCGTGCGCACCAGCAGGTCAAAACTGCCCAGCACGAGCAACACGAAACCAATCAGCGAGACGCCGGTCGCGATTTCCTTCCAATACCAGATCTGATCGCTGGACGGACGCGGCGTGCCACCCTTCAAGGTGCGGGCGAACCAGTCGGTGGCGTGACCGATCGCGACGGTCGAGATATGGTCGCCGGGATGCGTCGTCGCGGGTTGATAGAGCACCCGCGCGGTCCCCGCCGCCATCGAACCGTAGGTTTTGCCGGGCACGATCGTCTCCTTCGTGCCGAACACGCTCTTCAATTTCGCACTGCCGGTGGTGAGATCGACGGCGCGATCGACGCCCCACATGATCTTCGAAAATTCGTCATAGCGGCTGTAGACGAGCGCGAGATTGCGCGGCCAATCCGGGCTGCCCTCTCTGGCGTAAGGTGCGCCGGTCGAGGATCCTTCCAGCACGATCGCGCGATAGGCATCGGGCATCGCGGCGGCCGCGGCAAGGACGGTCCAGCCGCCCATGCTATGCCCTTCCAGGCCGATCTGGTCGGGATCGACCATCGTCAACGAGCGGAGGTATTTCAGCCCATCCGGCCCGCCGAACCCGTTCGAGAAGGCCTTGCCGCCGCTATAACCGTGGCCGGTCTGGTCGAGCGCCAACACGACATAACCGCGCCGCGCGAATTCGATCGAGAAGCCATCCTGCGTCTCGCGCGAATTGATATAGCCGTGAACCGCGAGGATACCCGGCGCGCGGTGTGCCGGGTTGGCGGAGGCGGGGACGTAGAGCAGGCCGCTCATCACTGTCCCGCCGGTGCCGACGAAACGGATGTCGGTCACGCGTACAGGGCTCCCGCTCGCATCGGGCGCAGTCCGCACCAGCATCGCGCACGCCGCGCCGACGAGGATCAGGAGCAGGCCAATCAGCGCGAGCCAGCCGCGATGGCGCGGCGCGGTCATACCGCCGTCTTGCCATATTCCTGGCGGGTCACCGGGTGACTTGAGGAGAGTCCGCCATCGACCGCGATCGCCTGTCCGTTGACGTAGCTCGCATCGTCCGAGGCGAGGAAGGCCGCAACCTTGGCAAGCTCCTCGGGCTGCGCACCGCGGCGCAGCGGGTTGAGCCGCCCGACCTTCTCCATCTTGCCCGCCTCACGCGCATAATCGAAGGTCGGCTTGGTCATGCCGGTCTCGGTAAGGCCGGGGCAAATCGCGTTGACGCGCACGTTCGAGCCGGACAATTGCTGGGCCGACACCATCGCGAGATTGATGACGCCTGCCTTGGATGCGGAATAAGCCGGCGATCCGGCGCCCGAGCGAATCCCCGCGACGCTTGCCGTCAGCACGATCGCGCCGCCGCCACGCTCCGCGATCTTGGGCGCGGCGTGCTTGATTGCGAGATATGGCCCGATCAGATTGACCCGCAGCACTTCGGTGATCAGCGCGACATCGGTATCGAAGATATTGGCCATCCCACCGGAGATACCGGCGTTGGCGAACATCACGTCGAGGCCGCCGTAATACTCGCAGGCGACATTGACCGCGCGGATCACGTCTTCCTCCAGCCCGGCGTCGATCTGGATCGCATGGGCCGTGCCGCCCGCTGCATCGATCATCGCCGCGGTTTCGTGCACCGTGTCGGAAAGGTCGGCGACGATGACGCTGCCGCCTTCGGATGCGAACAGCAACGCCGCCGCGCGCCCGATCCCCGAACCCGCGCCCGTCACGATGATCGACTTGCCGCTGAACCGTGCCATCGCTTGCTCTCCTAAATCGTCACGCCGCCATCGAGCACGATCGTCTGCCCAGTCATGAAACTGCTCGCCGCACTCGCCAGGAACACGACCGCGCCCGCAATTTCCTCGGGCTCGCCGATGCGGCGCAGCGGCACGCGCTGGTTCGACTCGGCGATCCGCGCCGGATCTTCCCAGAGCGCGCGCGCAAAATCGGTCTTGATCAGGCCCGGTGCGATGCAATTCACGCGGACATTGTCGGGGCCGAATTCATGCGCGAGGTTGCGCGCGAGTTGCATGTCCGCGGCCTTGGAGATGGCATAGGCGCCGATGATCGGTGTACCGCGAATTCCGCCGATCGAGGAGATGATGACGATGCTCCCGCCCCGCCGCTCGCGCATTTCTGGAGCCACCATCGCGATCAGCCAGTGGTTGGAGACGATATTGTTGTCGAGCACCTTGCGGAACTGTTCGTCCGAGATGCCCGCTTGCGGCCCGTAATAAGGGTTCGAGGCGGCGTTGCAGACCAGAATGTCGATCTGCCCGAAAGCGGCGCGCGTTTCGTCCACCAGATGCTGAAGCCCGGCCTTGTCCGAAATGTTGGCGGCGACCGCGATGGCCGTTGCCGCCCCGAATTTCGCATTGATCTCGGCAGCAACTGCGTCGCACGCATCTTGTTTGCGGCTGGAAATGACGACCTTCGCGCCATGCTCCGCCAGCTCGAATGCGCTCGCCTTGCCGATCCCGCGTGAGGAGCCGGTAATGACCGCAACTTTGCCGGTCAGATCGAATTGCGACATGCCTTACGCCCCCGCCCGTTTCGCAAAATCCCAGGCGGCCGTGGCCAGCGGCCCGACTCGCTCCGCCGTCTTGGCAGCCTGCGCGCTCGACGCGGTGCCATCGACGATGCGCTTTTTGATGCCCTGGACGATACCCGCCAGCCGGAACAGGCTGTAGGAGAAATACCAATTGAGGTTGGGCAGACCGTCGCGCCCGGTCGCCGCGCAATAGCGTGCGACCACCTCATCGACCGTAGGGATGCCGCTCTCCGGCCCGTCGAGCCCCATCACACCCGAACGACCCTCGGGTTCGGTCACCCAGTTCATCAGGAAATAGGCAATGTCGGCGAGCGGGTCGCCGAGTGTCGACAATTCCCAATCGAGCACCGCGATCACCTTCGGGGCGTCGGCGGCGAAGATCATGTTATCGATGCGGTAATCGCCGTGGACGATCGAAGTCCGCGTCTGCTCGGGCAGCGTCGCGGGGAGCCACTCGATCAGCGACTCCATCGCCGGCATATGCTCGGTCTCGGACGCGCGATATTGCTTGGTCCAGCGCGCCACTTGCCGCTCGAAATAATTGCCGGGCCGACCATATTCGCCAAGGCCTGCGGCGACATGATCAGTGTTGTGCAGCGCCGCCAGAGTATCGACCATCGCATCATAATGTGCACGGCGTTCGGGCGGGGTCATACCGGGCAGCGCGCCGTCCCACAGGCTACGCCCCTCGACCAGTTCCATTACGTAGAACATCGATCCGATGATTTCCGGATCCTCGCACAGCCCGAACGGTGCCGGTACCGGGAAACCGGTCGGGTGGAGCCCCGCGATCAGGCGATATTCACGGTCTACGGCGTGGGCGGAGGGCAGCAGCTTACCGAACGGCTGACGCCGCAGGACATAGCTTTTCCCCAACACATCAACCCGATACGTCGGGTTAGACTGACCACCTTTGAACTTTGATAACACGATTGGCCCGTCGATGTCGGGCATGTGCCCCTTCATCCACGCGGCGACCGCGCCTGCATCGATCGTATCGTCGACCGGGAGGGGAATCGTGCCGACCATCGAGATATCAGCGCTGTCGGCCATCATGCGAACTCGATCACCGAACGCACCGTGTCGCCGGTGCGCAACTTGGCGAAGGCCTCGTTGATGTCCTCAAGCTTGATCCGCTCCGCCACCATTGTGTCGAGATCGAGCTTGCCGTCGAGATACAGTCGCACCAGCCGCGGCATGTCGATCGGGAAACGCGTGGAGCCGAGCAGCGAGCCTTGAAGCTTCTTGCCCGTCAGGAAGGTGGGTCCGGCGATCTTCACCTCGCCCCCCGGCGCGATCATGCCGAGAATGGTGGCGGTGCCGCCACGCCGCAGGATCGTCCAAGCGAGCTCTGCCGTTTCGGGACGCCCGACCGCCTCAATCGCGTAATGCACGCCGCCCCCGGTCAGTCCGGCGACCTTTTTGGCAAGGTCCGGATCGTTCGAGTCTAGCAGATGCGTCGCGCCGAGCTTCTCGGCGAGCGCGCGCTTGTCGGCGACAGGGTCGATCGCGAGGATCTGCCCTGCCCCCGCAATCTTCGCCGCGTTGATCGCAGCAAGCCCGATCCCGCCGCAGCCGATGACCGCAACCGTCTCGCCGGGACGGAGCTGGCTGTCGTTGAAGATCGCGCCGGCGCCGGTGATCACCGCGCAGCCAAGCAATGCCGCACGGTCGAGCGGCATTTCCTTGTCGATCGCGACGCAGGCATTTTCATGCACCAGCATCATCTCGGCAAAAGCGGATAGATTGAGAAACGGCGCCAGCGGCGTGCCATCCTTCAGGCTCAAGCGCGGCGGCGCGCCCTTTGCCCGCCGCGTCGATGGATCGACACAGAGTGATGGGCGTCCGGTGACGCACATCTCGCAACTGCCGCAAAACACCGTGAAGAAGGTGATGACATGATCGCCGACCTTCAAATGCGCGACGTCGGAGCCGACCGCTTCGACCACGCCCGCCGCCTCATGCCCCGGCACCGTCGGCATCGGATGCGGGAAAGCACCATCGACGAAATGCAAGTCGGACCGGCAGACCCCACACGCGACCGTACGGATCAGCACCTCGCGCGGGCCGGGATCGGAGATCGCGATATCGTCGATCACCAGCGCGCTTTTCGGAGCGTAAAGGACGGCCGCTTTCACCGGGTCGCTGCCAGGTCGCCGCTCGACACGCGGTCCGCCTTGTATTCGGCATATTTGCCGAATTCATTGCGGGCGATGGCCCGGTTGTGCACCTCGTCGGGACCGTCGGCAAAGCGCAGCGTGCGCATTGCCGCCCAATCGTGCGCGAGGCGGAAATCGCCCGACACGCCGCCGCCGCCATGCGCCTGAATCGCATCATCGAGGATCGACAACGCCATCAGCGGTGCCTGCACCTTGATCATCGCGATTTCCTGCTGTGCCGACTTGTTGCCCGCGCGGTCCATCATGTCGGCGGCCTTCAGGCACAGCAGCCGCGTTATCTCGATGTCGATCCGGGCGCGCGCGATGCGCTCCTCCCACACCGAAAAATCGGCGATGCGCTTACCGAAGGCGACACGGGTCAGCAGCCGCTTGGCCATCGCCTCGATTGCCGTCTCGGCGACGCCGATCGTGCGCATGCAGTGATGAATGCGACCCGGCCCGAGCCGCCCTTGCGCGATCTCGAACCCACGCCCTTCACCGAGCAGCAGATTTTCCACCGGAACGCGGACATTTTCGAACACCACTTCGCCGTGGCCATGCGGCGCGTGATCATAGCCATAAACCGACAGCATCCGCTTGATCGTCACGCCGGGCGTGTCCATCGGCACGAGGATCTGGCTCTGCTGGCTGTGGCGCGAGGCATCGGGATTGGTCTTGCCCATCAAGATGCCGATCTTGCAGCGCGGATCCCCCACGCCCGACGACCACCATTTCGTGCCGTTGATCACATAATGATCGCCGTCTCGCACGATGCTCGTCTCGATATTGGTCGCGTCCGATGAAGCGACCGCCGGTTCGGTCATCAGGAAAACCGAGCGGATTTCGCCGTTCATCAGCGGGCGCAGCCACTGTTCCTTCTGCGCCAGCGTGCCGTAGCGATGGAAAACTTCCATATTGCCAGTATCAGGCGCCGAGCAATTGAAGCACTCGCTCGCCCAGCCAACCTTGCCCATTTCCTCGGCGCACAGCGCATATTCGAGATTGGTAAGCTGCGTACCTTCGAACACGAAGCTGTCGTCGACATGCGTCTGGCCCGAATGTGGCGGCATGAAGAAATTCCACAGGCCGGCTTCCTTGGCCTTGTCCTTCATCTCTTCGATTACCGGGATCACCTTCCAGCGATCGCCCTCGTGATGCTGTTCGTCGAACTCGGCCTGTCGGGGCCGGATATTCTGGTCGATGAACGTCCGCACGCGGTCCCGGAAATAGCTTTCGCGTTCGCTGAGTGTGAAGTCCATCGCCGCTCTCCAAATCTGCTGTTGCACGGGTCGTTAGACCGTACCGCGTTTTCGGTAAAGCGCCTTCGAGCATCAAAATGCCCGTATTCGCAGTCCGCTCGAAAGGGACTGTTTCTTCTAAAAGATGCTGTTACAGTTTCGCCATGGAGGCCGCAGAGACCATCGCGCTGGAGGAAGATACCAGCACCAAGCGCTTTCGCGCCAAGCGCGACGCGATCCTGGCGGCGGCGGCCGAGGCGATCAACGAACAGAGCGCCAAAGGCATGACCTTCGCCGACGTCGCGCGCCGCGTCGGGCTCAACACCACGAGCGTCACCTACTATTTTAAGCGCAAGGAAGATCTGGCAGCGGCGTGTTTCGAATATACGCTCGAAAAGCTGCTCGCGATGCTCGACGAGTCGCTGGCCGAACCGACGCCGCGCGCGCGGGTCGCGAAGTATCTGTCGCTCAACATGGTGCGTCTGGCCCGGATTCAGCGCGGCGAGGAGACGCCGTTCGCGATCCTATCCGATCTGCGCGCGATGGAGGAGCCGGTGCTTGGCCGGTTGATGACTGGCTGGCGCGAAGTTTTCCGCAAGACACGCAGCCTGTGGGGGCCGGCGGCCAACCGCGCACAGACCGATCTGCACGGCGGCCGCGCGCACGTCCTGCTCGAAAACACCTTCTGGCTGCCGGTCTGGCTCAATCGCTACGAGCCCGACCAGTACGACCGAGTCGAAGATCGGCTGATGGACGTCTTTGCGCACGGCATCGCCGGGCCGGATGCGCGCTGGAACCCAACGCTGATCGACCTTGCCCATGATGAGCCCGAGCCGGGGCGCGAGGCGTTCCTGCTGGCGGCGACGCGGCTGATCAACGAGCTCGGCTATCGCGGCGCATCGGTGCAGAAGATTGCGTCCGAGCTGAACGTCACCAAAGGCAGCTTCTACCACCATCTCGACGCCAAGGACGATCTGGTGCTGGCCTGTTACAAGCGCAGCCTCGACACCGTCGCAGATGCCCAGCGCTTCGCCGACGACCGCGGCGGACCCCATTGGGATCGGCTGTCGGGCACGATCGCGACCCTGCTCGACGTGCAGTTTTCGGAGCGCGGGCCGCTGCTGCGGACGACCGCGCTGTCCGGCTTGCCCGGTGACGCACGGCGCGCGATGGTCGATCGATCGAACCGGATCGCGCGGCGCTTTGCGGGCACGATGAGCGACGGGATCGCGGAAGGATCGATCCGCCCGGTCGATCCCCTCGTCGCCTCGCAGGCGTTGATGGCGATGCAAAACGCCGCGTTCGACATGCGCAAATGGGCCAGCACGATGACGCGCGAGCGGGCGATTAGTTATTATGCCTCCACGTTAGCGTTTGGGCTGTTCGACGATCGCGTGCTGGGGCAATAGCCGCCGCGTACCGAATTTCCGTAGTTTTGGAGCTGTAGCATGGCCGAGATGGCGCGTTTCGATTGGGCTGACCCCTTCTTTCTCGACGATCAACTCGAAGACGATGAACGGATGATCCGCGATTCGGCGCGGGCCTATGCGCAGGACAAGCTTGCGCCGCGCATCGTCGATGCATTCCAGAACGAGGTCACCGACCCCGAAATCTTCCGCGAGATGGGCGCGCTCGGGCTGCTCGGTCCGACGGTGCCCGAACAATATGGCGGCGTCGGCGCATCCTATGTCGCGTACGGCCTGGTCGCGCGGGAAGTGGAGCGGATCGACTCGGGCTACCGGTCGATGATGTCGGTGCAGTCGAGCCTGGTGATGTACCCGATCCTGAGCTTTGGGTCGGAAGCGCAGAAGATGAAGTATCTGCCCAAGCTGGCAACCGGCGAATGGATCGGCTGTTTCGGCCTGACCGAACCCGACGCCGGGTCCGACCCCGGCAGCATGACGACGCGCGCCAAGAAGGTCGATGGCGGGTATTTGCTGTCGGGCGCCAAAACCTGGATCAGCAACTCGCCGATCGCCGACGTGTTCATCATCTGGGCAAAGTCCGAAGCGCATGGCGACGGAATCCGCGGCTTCATCGTCGAGCGTGGCGCTAAGGGGCTCAAGACGCCGAAGATCGAGGGCAAGCTGAGCTTGCGCGCATCGATCACCGGCATGATCCTGATGGACGAGATCGAGCTTTCCGAAGACGCGCTGCTGCCCGATGTGCAGGGGTTGAAGGGGCCGTTCGGTTGCCTCAACCGCGCGCGCTACGGGATCAGTTGGGGCGCGCTGGGGGCGGCGGAATTCTGCTTCCATGCGGCCCGGCAATACGGGCTGGACCGGCAGCAATTCGGGACACCGCTGGCGGGGCGTCAGCTGTATCAGAAGAAGCTCGCCGATATGGAGACCGAGATCGCGCTTGGCCTTCAGGCGAGCCTCCGCGTCGGGCGCTTGATGGATCAAGGCCGGTTCGCGCCCGAGATGATCTCGATCGTCAAGCGCAACAATGTCGGCAAGGCGCTCGATATCGCGCGGATGAGCCGCGACATGCACGGCGGCAACGGCATCAGCGGCGAGTATCAGGTGATGCGGCATCTGATGAACCTGGAGACGGTCAACACCTATGAGGGCGCGCATGATGTCCATGCGCTGATCCTCGGCCGGGCGATCACCGGGATCGCGGCGTTCTGATGCGCGCCCCTGCCCCGCTGTCCGGCCTGCGCATCCTCGAACTGGCCGGGATCGGTCCGGGTCCGTTCTGCGGCATGATGCTGGCCGATCACGGGGCCGAGGTGATCCGCGTGGGGCGGCCGAACAGCGGCGGCGGGGTGAGCGACGATGCGCGCGACCCGCTGCTGCGGTCGCGGCGGACGATCGCGCTCGACCTGAAGAAGCCCGAAGCGGCGGCCGCGGTGCGCCGGATCGCGGCTACGTGCGACGGGCTGATCGAGGGATTCCGTCCCGGCGTGATGGAACGGCTCGGATTGGGGCCTGACGTGCTGATTGCAGACAATCCGAAGCTCGTGTTCGGGCGGATGACGGGATGGGGCCAGACCGGGCCGCTCGCCGCCGAGCCGGGGCATGACATCGACTATATCGCGATCTCGGGCACGCTCCATGCGATCGGCGATGCAGGCGGGAAGCCAGTCGCGCCGATGAATCTGGTCGGCGATTTCGGCGGAGGCGGGATGATGCTCGCCTTCGGGATGCTCGCCGCGATGCTGCAGGCAAAGACCACCGGCGTTGGGCAAGTGGTCGATTGCGCGATGACCGATGGATCGGCGGTGCTGACCTCCATGATCTGGGGGATGCGCGGACAAGGCCGGTGGAACGACCAGCGCGGCACGAATCTGCTCGATGGCGGCGCGCATTTCTATGACACATATGAGACCGCCGACGGGAAGTGGCTGGCGGTCGGGGCGATCGAGCCGCAATTCTATGCCGCTCTGCGCCGTGTCATGGGGCTGGACGGGGCGGAGTGGGATGCGCAGTTCGTGCCCGCCGTCTGGCTAAAGCTGAAGCAGGAGCTGGTCGTGCGCTTCAAACAGCGCACCCGCGACGCATGGGTCGCCGCGTTCGACGGGCATGAGGCGTGCGTCGCGCCAGTGCTCGATTTCGAGGAAGCGACGCAGCACCCGCACAATGTCGCGCGCGGCACGTTCGTGACCGCAGGCGGCATCGCGCAGCCCGCCCCTGCCCCGCGTTACTCGGTCAGCGGTACGGTGGCTCCACGGATGGGAGAGGCGGCCGACGGTGCAACGATCCTGGCCGAGGCGGGGCTGAACGAGGCCGAGATCGCCGCACTGGCCTAGATCCCGTTCGCCCTGAGCGTGTCGAAGGGCCCGTGCCGCATGTGAAGCCTCGACTGCGGCGGCGGTGCTTCGACAAGCTCAGCACGAACGGGTTTGGATTTGCCGCGATACCAGAAGCAGGCGTTTGCGCGACCATACCGATCATGCGATAACGCTGCAAAATCGATTAGGAGAAGCGCCATGGCCACCGCCGCAATCAGCCCGTCGCAGATGACCGAAGCCGAATGGGAAACGCGCCAGCAGCTCGCCGCCTGTTACCGCGTGTTCGCGATGCTCGGCTGGTCGGAGATGATCTACAACCACATCACGCTCAAGATTCCGGGTGAGGAGGGCGCGTTCCTGATCAACCCGTTCGGGCTGCATTTCAGCGAAGTGACGGCGTCGAGCCTGGTCAAGATCGATATCGACGGCAACAAGCTGGACGAATCCCCCTATCCGGTGAACCGCGCCGGGTTCGTGCAACATGCGCTGTTCCACCGGCATTTGCCCGACGCACATTGCATCATGCACACGCATACGACGGCGGGGATGGCTGTCAGCGCGGTCAAGGGCGGGTTGCGGCCGACCAATTTCTACGCCTGCAATTTCTACGGCCATATCGCATACCATGATTTCGAAGGCGTCACGGTGCGCGACGAGGAAGGCACGCGCCTGCTGGAGCATCTCGGCGACAAGCGCGTGATGCTGCTGCGCAACCACGGCATCCTGGTGATGGGCAAGACGCTGCCCGAGGCGTTCCTGAAACACTGGTCGCTGCAGCGCGCGTGCGAGATCCAGGTGGCGACGATGTCGATGGGCGAACCGCTGGAAGTGTCGGATGATGTGGTGAAGGTGCATCAACGCGACCTGCATATGGTGCAGATCCCCGGCGGCGCAGGCGCGGCGGATTTCGCGGCGATGGTGCGTCTAGTCGACAAGATCGACACCGGCTGGCGCGCGTAAGCGGCGCGGAAAGTCACTGGAAATTTACGCGAAACGCGTTTTTTGCGGGCCGCAAGCGACGCTTAAAGTCACAGTGAGTCGCACCATCGAAGGTTGGTGGCGGGCGGCAGACGCTCGCCATCGGGCCGCGATTGTCGGCGCGTGCTGAGCCACATGCGGCGGGCGGGTTTCGACGGTTTGAAAGAGCCGCAGCGAGGATGGCAGATCGCGCGCGTGTAGGACAGCGTCTGCTGCCGCCCCAATGCTACGCCCCGATGCGACGCAGCACCGAGCGGTTGCGCGGTAGCCAGACGTCCTTGTCGTCGTCGACCGGATTGACCTCTTTCAGCGTCGTCAGCGTATCGCCGTCGCGCGTCGTGGTTTCGCGGACATCGGCGACCTGATTGCCATCGGTGCGCTTTTCGGTGGTCACGATCGTCCAGTGCGTCGGATCCGCGCCCTGCTCGACCTTGGTGATGTTCTCAAGGCCAACATCGGTGGCGCGGGCTCGTCGGAAGCTCGCGTAGCTGAGTGTGGATGCGGCGGGATCGACCGAACTGACCGTAGTAATCGTGACGATCCCGGTCTTTGGCCCGTCATCATATTGCGCGGTGCGGACCGTCGTCATTTGATCGGGCTGCGCTACGATCGTGACGGTCATCGGCAGGCCCTGCCAGGTGTTCGACTGATAATCGCGATACTGCAGTTCCCCCTGCCAGCGCCCGGCGGTCTGCGCCAGCAGCGCCGCGGCCGCTGCATCCTTGTCCGCCGCGGCGGCGGGTGCGGCCACGAGGGCGAGAAGGATCGTCAGATGGCGCAAAACCGCTCTCCGGCGTGAGGGTGCAGATCGCTCAGCAAATGCTGACGGCCGATGTGTACGTCCCCGTTGAGCGGCGGGCAATGCCACCATGATCCGTTGCAATACAGCAACACCCCGTAACGATAGTGGGAGCCGCCATGCACCATAACACTCCGGGGGTTGGCAAAGATCCAAAATCGGAGAAACATAACATTACAAAGGGGAACAATAATGACGAGATCTGCACTTCTTTCGTCCTGCCTTCTGACCGGAGGCGTTCTCCTTTTTACAGCCAGCACGGCGCAGGCGCAAACAACCAGCGCGCCGACAACCGCCACTGCGGACGGCGAAGACATCATCGTGACGGGATCGCGTATTCGTCGCGATCCGCTCAATCAGGATTCGCCGGTTACTACGCTTGACCGGGCATCGCTCGATCAAACCGGGCTGAGTAGCGTTGCCGACATCCTCCAACGCCTCCCGAGCGCCGCAGGCGGCCTCAATACGAAGGTCAACAATAGCGGCAATATTGGCAATCCGCCCGATGGCGGCGGCGTCGGCGCCGGATCGGCGAATATCGATCTGCGTTATCTCGGGGCCAAGCGTACGCTGGTGCTGGTCGACGGGCTGCGCTTCGTGAACGGTGCCAGTGCCAGCGGAATTCCGTCGACCGTCGATTTGAACACGATCCCGGCGAATATGATCGAGCGGATCGAAGTCCTGCAATCGGGGCAGTCTCCGCTCTATGGATCTGACGCGCTCGGCGGCGTCGTCAACATCATCACCAAGTCGAGCCAGAAGGGCTTGCAGGCATCGGCACAGTTCGGAACCTTCCGTCAGGGCGATGGCCATACGCAGGATTACAATGCCAGCTATGGCATCAAGGGTGACACGACGAACATCGTCTTCGGTGCCAGCTACGTCAAACAGGACGCCGTGCGCACGAGCAACCGCGCGATTTCGCAATTTCCCAATCCAGGCCAGACCAGCTGCACTGACCCGATTGGCGGCTGCAGTAGCGCGCCGGTGCTTGGGCGGTATGACGTCAACGGGCAGAGCTTGACGCTGCGCGCGCCCGTCATCGGGCGCCGACCGGTGTATGACCCGACGCTCGCGACCGGGGATTTTACGAACTTCACCTCGGCCGCCCGCTTCAACTTTTCGCCCTTCAACTATTTCCTGACCCCGTCGGAACGCTATGGCGGGTTCGTCAACATCAAACAGGAACTGTCCTCCAGCGTCAATTTGCGCGTGAAGGCGGTCTATGCGCACCGGACCTCGCAGAATCAGGCTGCGTTTCTGCCGTTGTTCATCGGTCCGGATGCCGGCAACGGCAATTTGCTCGACACGATCACGATCGATGCAAGCAATCCGTACAACCCGTTCGGCACCCTGTCGGCGGGCAATCCGGGTGATCCGCCAGCCAATTATTCGACGGTGCGCCGCCGCCTCGTCGAGGCCGGACAGCGCACCTACACGCAAGACGTGAATACCATGTCGATCACGGGCGGCCTGGACGGGTCGTTCACGGTCGGCGCGCACAAATGGTATTGGGATGCGAGCGCGGTCATCGGGTTCAACGATGCCAAACAGTCCTTCACCGGTAACGTCAACGCAGCGAACTTGGCCCGCGCGCTCGGCCCCGTGTCGCGCTGCACGGGTGCCTGTGTGCCGGTGAACATCTTCGGCGGGGCGGGATCGATCACCGCCGATCAGCTTGCCTATATTACCTATACCGAGCGCAACCGCAGCGCGCAGGAGCTGCAGGACTATACGGCAAATTTGAGCGGCGACCTGTTCGAACTGCCGGCCGGACCGGTCGGCTTCGCGGTCGGGTATGAACATCGGTACCAGAAGGGAAGTTTCGATCCTGATCCGATCACGGCAGCCGGGCTGAGCTCAGACATCCCGTCGCTTCCCGCCGTCGGCAGCTATATTTCGAACGAAGTTTACGGCGAGCTGCGCGTGCCGGTGTTGAAGGAACAGCCGTTTTTCTATTCGCTCGATCTCGACGGGGCCGTGCGCCATGCGAACTTCTCGCGCAGCGGCAGCACGACGACCTATACGGGGAGCGCCACTTGGAAGCCGGTGCGGGACGTGTTGCTTCGCGGTTCCTATGCGACCGGATTTCGCGCACCCGCGATTGGCGAGTCGTTCGGTGCGGCATCGCGCGCCGATGCGCCGATCGACGACCCCTGCACGAACGTCGTGGGATCGCCCTATCGTAACAATGTCGGCAGCGTTCGGGCGAATTGCACCGCCAATGGCGTACCCGCCAATGGCAGTTATCAGGAGCCGAATGGCGGCCAGTTGGGCGTCCTGACCGGCGGCAATCTCAATCTGCGGCCCGAAACGTCAAAGACGTTGCTGTTCGGCGGCGTATATTCGCCGACCTGGGCGCGTCGCGGCTTCGCCAGCCAGTTGAGCCTTGAGGTCAATTATTATGACATCAAGGTCGACAATGCGATCGCGCCGGTCGACGCATCGCTGACGCTCAGCCGCTGTGCCTTCAGCGGCGATCCGCTGAGCTGCGCGGCGATCACGCGCACGCCAAACGGCCTGATTTCGCGGATCAACGCGCAGTTGCAAAATATCGGCAGCATCCGCACGCGCGGGATCGACGTGATCGCTGCTTTTCGCACCAAGAAGACGGCGGCAGGCACCTTCGGCCTGACCGGCAGCGGCAATTTCCTGATGAAGTATAGCGAGACATTCCCGGCCGCAACCGGGTTCACCACGACCAACTATCTGGGCAGCACGCGCGGCTTCCCCGATCAGTCCTATCCTCGGTTTAAGGGCAATGGCACGCTGGATTGGGCAATGGATGCCTTCACCGCGTCGTTCACGGGTCGCTACATTGATGCCGTGCGCGAAGCCGATGGCACCAAATTGAAGAGCACGTTCTACGGTGACGTGCAGATCGGTTACGCGCTGTTTGACCGGAAGCTCGCGCTGACGGTCGGCGTGAACAACGTCTTCAACCAGGATCCACCCGCGTGCTTCAGCTGCACCGGCCCGAATTATGATCCCACCACCTATGATGTGCCAGGCCAGTTCGGCTATCTTCGGATCTCGTACAAGATGTAACGCGCCGCCCGCGCGGTGCCATCGAGCGGCAGCGTCGGAAACGGGTCATTTCGCTATCGTGCGCACGGCGCTATCGTAGCGACATGACTCGCTTCACCGTCAACAATCAGCCCGTGCACTATAAGATGGACCCACAGACACCGTTGCTGTGGGCGTTGCGCGATGCCTCCAATTTGACCGGCACCAAATATGGCTGCGGCACTGGCGAATGCGGTGCGTGCACGGTCGATATCGACGGGGAGGCGGTACGATCGTGCCAGCGCCCGATCGGCGCGGTCGAGGGCAGCTTCGTCACTACGATCGAGGGCCTGTCGCGCGAGCGCACGCATCCGGCGCAAATGGCGCTGATCGCGGGGAATGTCGTGCAATGCGGCTTCTGCATCCCCGGCATCGTGATGGCGGCATCGGTCCTGCTGAAGAAGAACCGCAATCCGAGCGAGGACGATATCCGCGCCGGGATCACCAACCTCTGCCGCTGCGGCATCTATCCCCGATTGATCGAGGCGATTCTGCTGGCGGCGAGCGTGCAGCGTGGGGACGAGACGATCGAGGCGCCGCCCGCGCCTGGTATCTCGCCCGCCGACGCGGCGCGTGAAGTCCCGGCACTGGTCCCGCGCAGTCGATGATTCCTTTCGCATAGCTGTCAGCGCAATTCAGACACGGCTCATCGACTCCCGCCTAGAAGAAGCCAACGACCGGACATGACGTCCGGACGAAGAGTGAGGACAATTCGATGCGCAAAACTTTGCTCGCCGCGATCATGGCGGCCTCTGCGTTGATCCCGGCGGCGGCCTTTGCGCAAGATGGTGGTATGCAGGAGCGTGGTGGTCGACAGGACCGCCCCGATCGGGGCGAGCGGGGCGAGCGGGGCGACCGTCCGCAGCGCGAGATGCGCGCGCCCGAAGCACGCGCCGAGTTCCAGCGTCCGCAACAGGCGGAGCGTCCGCAGCCGGTCCAGCAGCCGCAAGTGCAGGCGCAGCCGCGCTTCGAGCGACCCGATCGTGGTGACCGGCCGCAGTTTCGCGGCGATGGGCAGCAGCGCGGCGATTTTCGTGGGCGTGGCGAGTTCCAGGGTGGACCGGCCGTGGTGCGCGCGCCGGCTACGCCGCAAGTCGATACGCCGCAGCAGCCGCAAACGCAGCCCTTCCAGCGGGGTGGCGACGGGCGCTTCGGTGAGGGGCGCCGTGATGGCCGGCCGGACTTCAACCCCGGACAGGGACAGCGCGGCGACGTTCGCACCGACCGCCGTGACGACCGTCAGGACGCGCGCCGTGATGATCGCCGTGATGACCGGCGCGACTGGCGTCAGGACAATCGGCAGGACGGGCGTCAGGATGCGTGGCGCAACGGACGGCAGGACGATCGGCGCGGCTATTCGAGCAACTACAATCGCGGCTGGGACGGCAATTGGAACGGCAACAATCGCAACTGGAACCGGGATTGGCGGCGCGACAACCGCTACAATTACAATGTGTACCGGAACCAGAACCGCAATATCTTCCGCTTACCGCGCTACTATGCGCCGAATGGCTGGGGTTATGGCTATCGGCGTTTCTCGATTGGCTTCACGCTGAGCTCGATCCTGTTCAACCAGAACTATTGGATCGATGATGCCGACTATTACCGCCTGCCCCCTGCGTACGGTCCGTATCGTTGGGTGCGCTATTACAACGATGCGCTGCTGGTCGATATCCGCACCGGCTATGTCGTCGACACGGTGTACGACATCTTCTGGTAAGCGCCGGGAGACGGTGATCTAACAGGGGTCCGCAGGCGCATGGCTGCGGACCCCTTGTTTTTTGGAACGGGGCAGGCAAAGTCGCGGGCATGGCTCTCTTTGCAAAGAAACCGAATGGCGCATCGCCGGTGCGCCGGCTGTTCGGTGAAACCGTCTCTGCCCGGCTCGAAAGCAACCCGGCGGTAAAGCGCGCCAAGGTCGACACGGCGAACATCTATTACCATCCCGATTTTCTCGATGCGGCGACGTGCGACCATCTGTGCAAGCTGATCGACGCCAATCGGCGCCGATCGACCGTGCTGGCGGCGGAGACGATCCAGGAATTCCGCACCAGCGAAAGCTGCGACATGGACCGCTGGTCGCCCGAGGTTCGGCCGACCGACGAGGCGATCGCCGATTTGCTCGGGATCGATCCGGTGCATGGCGAAACGATGCAAGGCCAACGCTATGCGATCGGCCAGCATTTCCGCGCGCATTTCGACTATTTCAACGAAAAGCAGCCCTATTGGCCGAAGATGATCGAGACCGGCGGGCAGCGCACCTGGACCGCGATGATCTATCTCAACACGGTCGAGGAAGGCGGCGCGACGTGGTTCCCGCAAATCGGGATCAAGGTAGCGCCCAAGCGCGGGCTGCTGCTCGCGTGGAACAACATGAACCCCGACGGCAGCCGCAACGAGCAAACGCTGCACGAGGGTATGCCCGTGGTGAAGGGCACTAAGTATATCGTGACGAAGTGGTTCCGCGAGGGGAATTGGATTCAGCCGTAAGGGGTTGGCCGTCCGTCTCCTTTGCCACGCGGGCTACCACCCCGGCGAAGGCCGGGGCCCAGTCGCGAAGGCCGATGTCATCGGGCACACCTCCACCAGCAACCGTTTCTCAACTGGGCCCCGGCCTTCGCCGGGGTGGTAGCGGGGGGCCCTATTCCGCGATCCGCACCGTCTTCGTCCCCCCATCCGCCGCGATCTGCGCAGGGGTGAAGGGCAGCCGGTGCCACTTCTTGACCGAAAACGCCCGCGTCTGATCAGCGTAATAGGGGGACGCCGGATCGGTCGAGAGCGAATAGCTGAGCAGCGCATCGGCGACCGGGCCGGCCGCATCGAAACCGACGACCTGGATATAGCTCGTCCCGTGCTTGGGCACGATGCCGCCGGCCACGACTTCGGATTGCTGGACGTTGAGCACGCCGAGCGTACCCGCCGCGCCGTGGATCGGGATATGGTCTTCACCGCGCTCCGCGAACTGCACATCGCCCCAGCGCGCATCGAGCGCGATGCCTTCCTTGCCGAGCCGGGCGACCGCCGCGCGGAGGGCCGCGAGCAGTTTTTCGCCCTGCGCCCCACTTGTCATCAAATCGCGCGGGGTGTGGACCGCATCGGCCTTGTCGAACGGCACGGCCCATTGCGGGGCCTTCACCGCATCCCAGAAGGCATAGAACAGATAGGCCCCGCGGCTGTCGAGATCGTAGCGCCGGTCCCACCCGGCCAGCGCCGTACACGCCGCCTTCAAGTCATCCTGCCCGCGGCACAGAGCCAGCAGCGGATCGACCGCGAGTTCAGCGGCGAGGCTTTTGTTGGCGAACGCCATCGCCTCGGCGCGGGCGTGGTCGATCTGCGTGCCGGGCAAGCCGTCGGTGCCGCTCAGACGCCGCTCGATCTCAAGGAGCCCCGAGCGGGTGCGCAGCGTGCGCGTCGTCTCGGCTGTGCCCAGGATCGGCGACCGGACGATCGCGGGCACCTTGGCATTGCTCAGCCAGTAGGAATCGTTGCTGTTGGCGACATAATCGCGGCGTTCCAGCACCGCCTGATCACGTGCCGGCATCAGCCCGGCCACCGCCGTGCCGGGGGCCTTGTCCCAGTCGCACGCGCTGCGGCTGCCATCGAGCAGCACCAGCCGCCCGGTGAACGCGGCCGATTGCGGCGTGGCGCAGTCCTTGACCTTGGCGGTCGAGACGTTGGGAACCGCAGTGACATCGGCATGGAGCGCCGCGCCGAAGCGATCCGCGGTGATCGTGTTGACCCATGGGATGCCGAGGGTGCGTTCGACCGCCGCACGCACCTCGCCGACATTCTTCGCCTGACCGATCGCCAGCCAGGTATCGAGCGCGCGTTGATTGTTATGGTTGGCATCGCGCAAGGTGAAGGCGGTGGTCTTGTTCCACGCGAACCCGGCCAGCGGATTGGCGATGAGCGGACCATAGCGCGTCGCGTACGTCGTCCGCACCACCGGCGCCGCGCCGTCGGGCATCGGCACGCTGACGCTCATGCGGCGCATCTTCTCGCTCTTGCCATCGACCAGATAGGCGGTCGGATCGGCTGGATCGAGCTTGAGCTGGAACACCGTGAAATGCTGTGCGGCGGTGACGGTGTGCGTCCAGGCGACATCCTTGTTGAAGCCGAGCGTCACGATCGGCCCGCCCGCCAGCGTGACGCCCATCACGTCATATTTGCCCGGCACGGTCAGATGCATTTCGTAGAAGCGGCTCGGCCCGTTCCAGGGGAAATGCGGGTTGCCGACCAGCATGCCGCGCTTGTTCGCGGTCACTTCGGACCCGAATGCCCAGCCGTTGCTGCCGAAGCCGATATCGCGGGGACGCAGCGGGTCTTCGCTCGGTGCCAGGCTCGCCTGCGCGGTTCCCGGCGGCGTCGCGAACACCACCATTGGCGCGAGTGCGAGCGAGCTCGCCAGCAGCATTTGCTTTTCCGTCAGGCGCAGCATGTCGTCGAGCGCGATCGGTCGGACCCAGCCGCTGCCGCGACACGCAACCGGCACGCCCTGCGGCCCAAGATCGCGCAGCGCCTTGTTATAGCCGGCGACATAGCCGCGCACGAGAGCCTGGGTCGCGGGGCTCGCCTTCACGAAGCCGGTGCGCAAGGCAGGCAGATCGACGATCGAGCGGAAGAACACGTCCGAGGACAGATTGTCGATCCGGTCGAAGCCGAGCGTCGCCGTCCCCTTTGGTCCGAACCAGCGCGAGCGGTCCCCCGCGACGGTCGCGAATTCCTCCGCCAACATGCACAGATTGTCCTGCGTATAGGCATAGGCCACGCCGTAACCGAGCCCGCTCCAATTGGCCGCGCGGATATGCGGGATGCCGTAAGTGGTGCGGGTGATGGTGGCGGCGAAGCGTGGGGCCTTTGCCTGTGCTCCGGTCGCGCACAGCAATGCTGCGCCTGCTGCGAGGCTTGCCAGATACCGCATCGTCTCTCTCCTGTTTTGGCGACGTTTGCACCGCCCGCACCGCCCACGCAACCAAACTCCTCCACCCCGGCGAACGCCGGGGCCCAGTAGCACTACCCCGAGGGCTGTTGCTGCGCTTCGTTACCTACACCTTCGCGGCTGGGCCCCGGCGTTCGCCGGGGTGGATACGATTCGAGCACAGCGGAGAATTGCCCCCTGCCCCCACAACCCGCTACGACACCCCCACATGAACGTCCTCAACATCAAACAATCGATCCTCGGCCAGCCGTGGCGCTGGCGCATGCTCGAGACCGATGCGCGCGATCCGGGGTTTGCGCCCGATGATCTGGTCACGCAATTGCTGCTCGCGCGCGGGTGCCCGCGTGACGCGCTGGAGGCGCACAAGGCACCTAGCATCCGCAGCTTCATGCCCGACCCGTCGATCTTCCGCGACATGGACCGCGCTGCCGATCGCCTCGCCGACGCGGTGCAAGCGGGCGAGCATGTGGCGGTGTTCGGTGATTATGACGTCGATGGCGCAACCTCGGCCGCGCTGATGATCCTGCTGCTGCGCGATCTGGGGCTGGAGGCGCGGCCCTACATCCCCGATCGGCTGATGGAGGGCTATGGTCCCTCGGGCGCGGCGCTGGTGCGCTTGAAGGACGAGGGCGCAAGCCTGATCGTCACCGTCGATTGCGGCGCGCAGGCGTTCGAGGCGCTCGAAATGGCGCGCGTCGCGGGTGTCGATGTACTGGTGGTCGATCACCACAAATGCGCCGCTGCCCTGCCCCATGCGCACGCGCTGGTGAACCCCAACCGGCTGGATGAGACGGAGGGGGCCGCGCACGGCCATCTGGCGGCGGTCGGTGTCGCCTTCCTGCTCGGCGCGGCGCTGATCCGAACGCTGCGCGCGCGGGGGTTTTTTACGGCGCAGGCAGAGCCGAAATTGCTCGACCTGCTTGATCTCGTGGCGCTCGGCACGGTGGCCGATGTCGCGGCGCTGAAGGGCCTCAACCGTGCCTTCGTCGCGCAGGGGCTCAAGGTGATGGCGCAGCGCCGCAACATCGGTCTCAACGCGCTGATCACCGCATCGCGCCTCACGCGCGCGCCGACCGCGACCGACCTCGGCTTCGCGCTGGGGCCGCGGATCAATGCCGGCGGGCGCGTCGGCAAATCCGACCTCGGCGTGCGGCTGCTGACCACGCGCGACCCGGCCGAGGCGGACGCCATCGCGGTCGAGCTCGACCGCCTGAACGAGGAACGCCGCGCGATCGAGGGGATCGTGCAGGAGGCGGCCGAAGCGATCGCCGCGACCAAGAGCAACCGCGCGGTCATCGTGGTAGCCGGGCACGGCTGGCACCCCGGCGTGATCGGCATCGTGGCGGGGCGGCTGAAGGAGAAATTCGGCCGCCCTGCCCTTGTCATCGCAATCGACGACATGGGCGTCGGCAAAGGATCGGGCCGGTCGATCCCCGGCGTCGATCTCGGCGCGGCGGTGCTGACGGCGAAGGAGCACGGGCTGCTGGTCGCGGGCGGCGGACATGCGATGGCGGCGGGCCTGACGATCGCAGAGGACCAGATCGAGGCGTTCAGCGAGTTCCTCAACGGCCGACTCGACGCGACCGTGACGCGCGCGATGGGCGACCGCGCGCTGCTGCTCGATGCCGTGCTGACCGCGAGCGGCGTAAACCCGGCGCTGGTGGCGGCGATGGAGGCGGGCGGGCCGTACGGCATGGGCTGGCCGCAACCGCGCGTCGTCGCGGGGCCGGTGCGCGTGATCAAGGCCGATGTCGTCGGCAACGGCCACGTCCGCGCAATCGTCAGCGGAGACGGCGGCGGTACGCTCAAGACCGTCGCCTTCCGCCAGGCCGACACCGCGCTCGGGCAAGCGTTGCTTGGCGCACCACCGCACCGCAAACTGTGGCTGGCGGGGCGTGCGAAGATCGACGATTGGGGCGCCCGCCCCGCCGCTGAGCTGCATCTGGATGACGCGGCATGGGCCGATTGAAGAAATCCCTGCACACAGCGCTTGACCAGCGCCGCTGCTACGCCTAACCGACCCTCCGCACCCGGGCACATCCCCGGCACGGCCCCTTCGTCTAGCGGTTAGGACGCGGCCCTTTCACGGCTGAAGCACGGGTTCGATTCCCGTAGGGGTCACCATTCTCCTTTAAGAAGTGAGGATTTCTGCAGGTGACACACATTTCATCGACTTAGCGGCCGCCTAGTGATACAAAAGGGTGGTCCAAAACGATGAGATTGCGTGTGGCCGGGCCCTATAAGCCGAAGCGTTCGAGTAATTGGCTATTCCGCCTCGTCGACCTGGTCCACGGTCCGATCATGCAGGCACGGTTGAGCGGAGGCGGATAAGATGGGCATCGCGAGCTGGTTCGGTCGTCAGGTGCCGGCAATTCTCTGGGCGCTGTCCGTCGGGCTAGCGCTCATTCCCCCGGCGCAGGCCGGCGAGCATCTTCCCAAAATCAGGCGGGACGCGGTTCCCGTGATCTATCAGCCAAGTTTGCTGCCCAACATGGAAGCGGTGGGAAAAGCGTTTGGCGAGAACACCGACGCATATGTTTCGTGGTGCGCGGAAATCGTCGGTGATCCGGCGAGCGTCAGCTGTTTGAACAGTCCACTCGTCGATGGCAAAGTGAAGGCGGTCAATTTGAGCAAGACGCGGGTCGCCTTTTCGGGCGCGATCCCGACGCTTGTCGACATGTCGGTCAACATCGCGGACATCGGCAGTGTTGAAATCGTTCAATTCCCGAAACTTCGGGAGCCATTTCGCTTCGCGATAAAGGTCGGTCCCGCGGCACAGGCGGCGGACCAAAAAACATTCTGGTTTCGCGCGCGCGACGCCGACGTGGCGAGGAAGCTGGCGGATGCCTTTGCCACTCTTTCGGCTGTGGGCCGGGGCAGCATTACGCTCGATATGCCCCAGCCCGCATTCGGCATATCGGCGCGCGCGCTCACCGCAGAAGAGATGCGGCAGGCCGGCGTGGAATCAGGGCTCTATGTCGGTGCTGTCGATGCGGGCACGCCCGGCGAACGTCTGGGCATTCTGCGCGACGATTATTTGCTCGAGATTGACGGAACGAAAGTCATCGATCTGGCCACGGCGCAGCGCCAGCTTGGCACCGCACCCGTACAAAGCGCCAAAATATGGCGCGGCGGAAAGATCGTCATCCTGCGCGCGTTCACGAAGATGTAGCGGGGACGCGCGCCGGCTCGGTCCGACCTGGCTTGAAATGTAGGATATCAAAGCAGACCAACGCATCATGCCACGTCGCTTCACCCGCCAACAGGTGCTCCAAAACCGCGCCTTCCTGAAAGCACTCGAACGCACCGGCAATATTCGCCTGTCCGCGCGCCACACCGGCCTGAAATACGGCGTGGTCCAGCACCGCCGCGCGCACCATCCGGCCTTTGCCGCGAAATGCGACGCCGCGCTGGCACTCACGCATGCTCGGTTTCACAATGCGGGCGGGCGCAAGGGACCGAGCGCAGCCGACATCCCGGACGACGCCCCCGGATACCGCACCACAGGCGGGGAGGGCGTCGTCGTGCGGCCGCGCGACGCCAAGCTGCAGACCAAAAGCTGGGAACGGGCTGAAGTGGGCGCTAAGTCGCCACTGCCGTGCTGCCTCAACGTTGATACGTGCGTGACTGCCGGGGCCTGCGTGTTTGACCTTGAGAGTCGTCAACGCCATCTGAAACTCCGAAATGAAGTCCCACATCAAGTCCCACACTTTGATCCGTATTTAACGGAAAACTGTGGGACGCATTGGCTCAACAGATTTCAGGTATTCGCAACAATATCAAGAGGCTGTGACGTAATGATGGTTCCTGGAATTTCACAACGGTATCCGTAGGGGTCACCAACTTGTCTTCTCACTGCATCCTAAGATGTGCCGTGGATGGCTTTTTTCTACGATTTTTCATAATATAATCATCCCAGTTGGATCGGCCAAATACCACTGCATTTCAACAATCCGACGGTATTTTTGATGGCATATCCCGGCCGTTTAGATGGCAGATACCATCGACGTTGTCGGTCGTGACGATCAAAGCGGCGAAGAGTCGCGATAAGGCGTACGAGCGTGGCGATAGCCACGGGCTTGATCTGCTCGTGACGCCCTCTGGCGGGCGCTCTTGGCGGATAAATTATCGCAATCTCGGCAAGGTAACTTGATAACCGTAGGCATGCGCGACAATCTTGCAGTCTTCAGTTAGAATCTATCGTCTCGCCTTCACGGGATGTCTTTGCATCGAGAACTAGCAAAATCGCATCGCCGACTGCGCGTTCTCCGGTTGAATCTGACGGATGCGTCACGAGATTGCCGCGGATCACCATGGCGCTAGAGCCGCCGCCATCGAGATTGATGGCGTCCCGCACACCCAGATAGTGCATCACGTGCCGTAACTCTTCAATCGACAGGCCCACGCTCGCGCGCGCCGATACGGAATTGGCTTCGGCGAACTCCCGGCCATCGACGACGACCAGCCAGATATGGCCGTCCGCGCCCACACCGACGGCTGTGCGCGGATTGCGCAGCGTGGACCACTGATGGACATATTTCAGGCGTGACGAGGAACGCTGACGGACAGCCCAGCCTTCGGCTTCATCGTTGCGAACCATCTTGCCGTGCCAGAGGAGCAAGGGCGCGCCATTGACCGCATAGAGCGCGCCAGGCTCGCTACGGCCCGAAGGGTCCTGAAAGCCCAGATTGAGCCGAGCCTTAACACCGGATGCCAGTCGCTCGCGCAGGTCTGCCGCGCCTCGGCCGATCCCGACGAGTATGACGCTCCCGGGCAAAGCTGCTTTGCCTTCGACCAGGTGGCCGTCCGGCCTTAAAGTCGCGGTCGAAGCACCAGCCGCCGCAGGTTCGAATCCTGCCGCATCCGTGATCGCCACAAGATCGTCAGCGACGGTGCAGGTTTCGTCTTGCGCCGGCAGGCGGTTTTGTGGCGGTCCAATCGTCCCGCAATCCCGAACCTGTCCCGGCTGGCGATTGACGCCGGTGATCTGGGAGGTGCGACCATCGCTCCATTTGACCCGGGGCCAGGGCAGCGGGAAAGGAACAATCTCGGCCGAAACACGGGGCCGATCGCGGATCATGAGATAGGGACGGCCGAGCGTGGCCTCGCTTTGCACCTGGCCCGCCACGACTGATATGCCGGCGGGTTCGCCGACGACACCTTCGTCCGCGGACATCGCGAAGAAACCGCCATTGATCGCCGCGAGTGCGTCAGACCGGCGGGCAATTTCCGAGGTCGTCGTGCGGCCCGCAACGCGTCCGGTGCCGCTTGCCGAAAACAGGCGTCCCCGGTAGATCGCCGGATCAATTTCGACGATGCTGAGGCGCCAGGGCCCAGTGCTTTGGTAAGGTGCCGCCGCGACCGCGCGCGTGCCGAGCGCGCAGCCATTCGGACGCTGAGCGGCCAGTTTCGCCGAAGCCTCGTTGGGATAGCTGCCGCCTATGACTTCGACATAGGTGATGGGACGTCGTCCGGTAGTACGATAGGTTTCCATACGAGGCTCAGCGCCCGCAGCCCGAACGCAAGCGCGAAGCCTCGCTCTTTCGGACGCAGTTCGAGCGACGCCGGCGGTCATGACCCAAGGGGAATTGCGGTCGGCGGAACCGCGGCTGATACGGTAATGGGTAACACCAGCGGCCAGCGTTTCGCGCGATCGTGCTTCTGCAAGGTCGGATTTGCCAAGCGGAAACGCGCCCGCCGGGAGCTCCGCGGTCGCGGGCTGAGCCATGGTTATCGCCAGCGGCAAAATCGATCGAAAGACTCGCGCGGAAGCTAACATGGCATCTTAATACCGTAGCGGTATTTAAATTCAACGGCAGGAACGCAATTATTCTTGCTGTCTCTTGGGCCACAATCCATGATCGGCGCGATGAGCTATTCCCCGCGCCGGGTAATGAATGCCTGGGAGAAGATTGGCTGGCATTCCGGGCACGTGGCGGTGCTGCGCGCGCTTAACGCGGCGAAATTTGCCAGTCGCGCCGAGATCGCGCAGGCTACCGGACTTTCGCCGCAATCTATGACACGCATCGGCCAAGAACTGATCGCGTCAGGCCATGTCTCCCAGCTTGCACGCCGTCATACCGGCGGCATGGGGCAACCGGCGATCGAATTGGGCATCGTGCCGGGGCGCATCGTGTCGCTCGGTTTGGTCCTGGAGCATGACCGGATCACCTGCGTCATCAGCGATCTCGTCGAGGGTGTTACCAAGCGGATCGAGAAGCATGGCGATTTCCTGCGGGCCGAACCGTCGGGCGAAGCCAGCGAGGCGCTGGTAGCCGAGACGCTGCGTCATGTTCCCCAGGACGCTGTTCTGCTCGGGCTTGGCGTCTCGCAATCGGGCTTTTTCTATGATCCCGCCGTGCAGCGCGTCGTCCGTCGTGGTGACGTCGATGGCTGGATGCAGCTCGATCTCGACACGCGCATCACCGAACGATTCGGGATCGAGGTGATCGTGGAAAATGACGGCCGGGCAGCAGCGGCTGGTCATCTGGTGCATGGCGTTGGCGCGCAGTTCGACAATTTCTTCGTGTTTATCATGACGCGCGGCCTCGGCGGCGGCGCGATCGTGGACCGAAAGCTGCTGCGCGGCCGCATGGGCAATGCCGGCGAAATTGCCTGGCTGTTTCCGCGCACGCCGCACGTCCGGCCTTCGACCGAGAGCCTGGTCATGTGCCTGGGCTTGTCCAGCGACGACGAACTCGAAGCGGCCGCGACACGGGCACTTGCAGACGGGAATGGCGCTCTCGCAGCCTGGTTGACGGCCAACGTCGCGATGATTGAGCAGGCCCTTCTGCCGGTCTGCGCGATGATCGACCCCGAAGCGATCGTGTTCGCTGGGCGCATGCCGATCGCGATCCGCAAAGCACTGGCTGACCGCGTTCAACTCTCAGGACGGGCATTCAGCGGCGTCTCCGCCCCGCTTCCGCAGATCATCGTCGACCCCGCGGCCGACTGCCTTGAAATCGGTGCCGCGTCTTTGCCCGTTGCCCGGCTGTTCGAGGGCATCAGTCGGCGCCGCTGACGAAGCGGAGCGCCAGCTGAAGGCGAGCGCCGCAAGGCAGGCGATAGCGAGCGCGGCGAAAGCGGCTGCCTGCGGGATGTTTCCGCCCAGAACGCGCGAACCCGCAAAGATTCCGCTGAATAGCGCACCATTGGCAAAGAGCCATTGCAAGAAAAGACGACCAAGCTGTCCGCTCGCCCCTTCCGCGAACGCGCTCCAGCCCGGGCCTGCCGGCCGCACGCGCCGGTAAAAGGCGGCAGCAACGTCGCGATCGGCGGCGGGGCCGAGGAACGCCGCCAGCAGCGTCACGATCGCACCAACGCCAAAGTTGAAGCCCAGTGTCAGGGCGTAATCCAGCGGCCGGCCAGTATCTGCCCAGGACAAGGAAATCGCCGCAACGACGATCGCACTGACCAGCGAGCCAATCTCGCTCCAGATCGTGGTTCGCGACCAGTACCAGCGCGCGATCGCCACGAAGCCCGTCCCCGCCAGCATCATAGTGAGGAACTGATAGAGCGCGCGAATGCCAGACGACGCCCAAGATGTGCCGACCGCGAAGGCCGCTAAGCACAGCAGCAGGATCACGCCGGCTTCGACACGCTTCAGCGCTTGCGGCGAAGCGGACGGGCGAAGCACCATCGCGACATCATTGACGATCAGCGAGGCACCGAAGTTCAGTCGACTGTTCACGCTCGCCATAAAACTCAGCGCGATCGCCATCGCCAGCAGACCGAAGATACCTGACGGCAACAGCAGCGCGGCCATCTTCGGAAACACCGCTTCAGGATTGGATAGGTGCGGCAAATAGATCAATCCGGCACCGCCGATCAGATACCATGCCCAGGGCCGTACGAGATAGTGCAGGCACGTGAATGCGAGAATCGTCAGCATCGCCGAACTTTCATCGCGCGATGCGGCGATGCGCTGCACCAGCATGCCTTTGCCCGGCGCGCTGTGCCACCAACTGCAAACGAGCAAAATGACTGGAGCAAGCCAGTCCTGTGCTGGCCAGAGCGCGAACACGGGATCGTGGCTTCGGGCTGCTGACAGCGTGGCGAGGCTGGCAAAGCCATGCGGCAACCCCGCGACGGCGATGCCCGCCAGAACGAAGCAGACGACGATCGAGATACCGAATTCCACCGAACCGGATTTCACCAATCCGCGAAAGCCGACCAGCAGCGCATAGCCTCCGGCCGCGAGCAGACAAGCGACCACGATCGCACCCGCCAGCCCGCTTAGCGCGGACGCGCCAAGCCGATCGACCATGGCGGCCAGAACCAGCCCGAAGGCAAACACATTCGAGCCGAGGATCAGGGCGTTGACGATCAGTCCCTCGAAGACCGCTTTGACCATGCGGTAACGTCGGGTCGTCGCGTTCTTGTCGTAGCGCAGCGCGATGATCTCGACTTCGGTCACCACCCCCGCGCGTCGCCACAATCGCGCGAAGAAGAACAGCGTGGCGAGAACGCCGGGCGCGCTCGCCCACCAGAACCAGTTTCCGGGCAAACCGTCGGCATACACCGCGCCGGCCACCAGCAAAGGTGTGTCGGCCGATGTCGTTGTCGCGGCCATGGAGGCACCGAGCATCAGCCAGGAGAGTTGCCTGCGGGCAGCAAAACGCTCGATCAGGTCGTCGCGGCGCTGCTTAAGCCCATACCCTGCCGCCGCCACCACGATCAGGATCAAGCCTGCCAGGACGAGGTCGAGAAACATGATCACATTATGGCATCACTATATGGCAGCAACCATGACAGCCGAGCGGCGATATCGCCGCTCGGCTGCCTTCAAGCGATCAGACGGACGTTGCTCCGATCAGAATTTCACGCGTCCGCCAAAGAGCACGCGCCGGTCAAGCTCGGCCACGCTATAAGGCAAATAGAGGTCGGTCGATTTGTTGACGGCTTGCGCCTTGGTCAGATTGTTGGCCTGCAACTGCACCGAGACATGATCGGTGATGTCGTAATTGGCGGAAAAATCGAGCTGACCATAAGGATCGGTGAAGCGCGGAATGCCGAAGTCATCGCTGAACTGCGCGAGGTAGCGCGCCCGATAAGAGTATGAGAATCGAAGATCGAACCGGCCGTTGTCGTAATAGCCGACCAAATTATAGCTATTCTTCGAAAGGCCGGGTAGCCCCTGGCTGCGGACATCGTTCGATTGGCCGAAGTTAGCGGAACTATCGGTATACGAATAGTTTGCGACCAAGCCGAAATCCTTCAGCACCGGCGTGATGAGGCCGAGGCGCGACTGAAGGGTGACTTCGAATCCCTTGATCTTCGCGGACACACCGTTCACCGGCTGGGTGAAGGTGATCGGCCCACTGACCAGCACACCATCGGCCTGCCGCGGGTAGGTGCGGGTTTCGACGAAGGTCTTTGTGTCGATGAAGTCCTTTATGTCCTTGTAAAAGACGTTCACCCCGAACACGCCGTCGCGACTGAAATACCATTCGCCGCCAACATCAAAATTGTCGGCGGAGTAAGGCGTCAGCGCCGGATTGCCCTTCGTGCCCTTGCCGCCGCTTTCATCGATGCCGTTATAGCTTTCGGATGGGGCCAAATCGCCAAGGTTCGCGCGAGTCAGCGTGCGACCATAGGCTGCCCGCAAGATCACCCCCCGGGTGACTTCCCATCGGGCAGTCATGCTCGGCAGAAAGGAAGAATAAGCGCTGGAGAGGCTGACCGGCGTGATTTGCTGGTTGGCCTGGTTCGCATTGGCGACCTGAAACCCGCTGATCAGCTGTTTGGTGTGGATGAAGCGGACGCCGGTGACCAGATTCAAAGTGTCCGTGCCGAATTCGGCCTGCGCATAGGCGCCGAATGTCCGCTCCGTCACGTCATAGCTTTGCGCAGGCGCCGCTGCCGACATCACCCGGAGCGTGGTTCCCGCGAGCGGTGTCCCGTTGATGCCATTGGGCAGGTAAATGCTGCGTACGAGTGCCTCGTCGACCGAGATCAACTGGCTCGGAACCGACGTTCCCCCGCCGCTCACATGGAAGGGAACGAGCGCGCCGACAACGGCCAGCGAGGGCAGCGCGTTCGTCGCCACGCCTGTCGCGCGATTGAGCCGTGTGTCGGAGGCCGTACGCGTAACATTGCGATCCGAGTAGCGCGCGCCGAAGCGGACGTTCTTGAGTGCCGAATCGAATGTCCGCTCCACATCGAGCTTGGTCGAAAATTCGCTGTCCTTGTCGCTCGTCGGGCGGAAGGCGAAGGTGTTGAGCAGAAAATTGTTGGGATTGCTCATGAAGTCGGTCGCGGTCGAACTGAAATCGAGGAAGTTCCCGCGTGCTTGATAACTCACGACGCCCGGATCGAACTTACCCGCGCCGTCGGCGAGGCGGAAGGAATAGAGGTCAAATGTACGATCGGATTTGCGGCGCGAATAGCCAACCATCGGCGTTATGGTCCACGCGTTGGCCGGTGTCCATTTGACGCTGCCGGACAGCTGCAGGAAGCTTTCGTCGGTTTTGTAAAAATTGGCCCCGACGCGCTGCTGGATGTTCGTGAAGTCGCCGCTGGTGATGACGTCTCTACCGCCCATGTTTTCGATGACGGTATTGGTCGGCGCGTTCGCGCCGCCCTCAATTGCCATGTCGTCGCGAAGGGCCAAGCGATCGCTTTTGAGCTTGCCGTAGAGTCCATCGACCGTCAGTTCCAACGTATCGCTGGGCCGTGCCTGGATCGCGAGTGTGGTTCCGAGCGTCTTCCGGTGATCGCGGAAGTAATAGTAGCGCGGGCCGTTTGCGTTCAGTGCAGCGCCCACGGCCGCAGTTGCCTTAACCGGCCCGGTATTGGCGTTGGAGAAGGCGCGCCAGCTGCCGCCCTCGATCGTGTCGGAGCGGAACGTCGTGTCGGCATAAGCGAGCGAAGCCGTAATCCCGAAGCTCTCGCTGGGCCGATAGCTCAGCGAGACCGATCCGCGCGGATCGACCTGCTTGTTGATGTTGCTGTAATTGCCGATCGCCGATGCCGAGATATGGAAACCGTCCTTTTGCGATAGCGGACGCGGCGTTTCCAGCTGGACCACGCCGGCAAGTCCGCCTTCGGTCAGTGACGGAAGGCTCGTCTTGTTGACGACCGCACTCGTGAAGAGCTCGGCGGGCAGAATCTCGAAGCTGAAGCCACGGCCGCCGCCGCCCGAGCTGCCGCCAAAGCGACCACCATCATTGTTCGAGGTGCCGGCTACGCCATTGATCTCGACCAGAGTGAACGTCGGGCCGAGACCGCGCAAATTGATCTGCTGCCCCTCACCGAAACTGTTGCGGTCCAGGGTTACGCCCGGGATGCGCTGCAGCGATTCCGAGATGTTCAGATCGGGAAACTTGCCAATGTCCTCAGCGGTGATCGCGTCGGTAATGCCCGTAGCGTTGCGCTTGATGGTCAACGAACGCTGGAGACTGCCCCGGAAGCCCGTGACGACGATGTCGGCGGGCTCATCGACGTCGCCCGAAGTGGTCGGTGTCGGTGCCGCGTCGCTCGGAGGCGGGCTGGACTGGGCCTGTGCAGGACGAGCGACAAAGGCCAGCGCGACTAACGCGCAGCCGCAGCAAAGTGTCGATTTGTTCATGGTGGTGCCCCTTTGACGTGTCCAGGCGCCTATGAGCGAGCTATGTTACATTAATAAGTATCGCTAAGGGATTTAGTGAAATAGCGATGCAAATGTGGGTGGGGCGTGTTGCTGTATAAGGCGCCGCCGTGCCCCGCAGCATTGCAAGCTATGATGGCTTGACGTCGTACTGCCGCCGGTGCTCGGCATATGGCGATCGGTCGCAGCACGCACGTCGCCAAGGCAGGCCCGACGAGACAAGCCAAACGATTCCCGGTATCGACGACCGGGTTGAGAAACTCGCGGCAAGGATCGCCTCATGACATTCAGATCGCTGCTCTTCGTGCCTGGTGACCGGCCCGAGCGATTCGACAAGGCCGCTGCCTCCGGCGCCGACGCGCTGATCCTCGATCTGGAGGATTCGGTCACCGCCGAAAATAAGGGCCGCGCGCGTGATGCCATCGCAGCGCGGCTGTCCGGGGACCGGACCGGGCCTGCGCTGTTCGTCCGCGTCAATCCGGCGGACGGGGCCGATCACGCCGCAGATCTCGCCGCAATCGGCGCACATCGGCCCGACGGCATCGTCCTGCCAAAGGCCGAGCATGCCGATGACGTCAGCCGACTCGCCGCGCGACTGACCGGTGTTCCGATCCTGCCGATCGCGACCGAGACGCCCCGCGCGATCTTCGGGCTCGGCAGCTACGCAACCGTCGCCCGCCACCTCGCCGGGCTGACCTGGGGTGCGGAGGATTTGCCCGCGGCGATCGGCGCGACCGCGGCGCGCCTGCCCGACGGCGGCTATACCGCGCCGATCGAACTCGCGCGTTCACTCATGTTATTCGGCGCCCATGCGGCCGGCGTCCCCGCAATCGAGACGATCTATCCCGCCTTCAATGATCTCGACGGCCTCGCCACTTATGCCGCGCGCGGACGGCGCGACGGCTTCAGCGGCATGATGGCGATCCACCCGAAGCAAATCGCCGTCATCAACGCGGCCTTCACGCCCGATGCAGCGGAGCGCGCGTGGGCGCTGCGGATCGTGGCGGCGTTCGAGGCAGCACCTGGCGTGGGCGCGCTCCAGCTCGACGGCAAGATGATCGACGCACCCCACCTCAAACAGGCCCGCGCGGTGATTTCCCGCGGGCACGGCGGAGATGTCGACGTCACAAGCGATCATCGGGCGATGGTGCCCACGGTAACGGCGTCAGCGACACGCTGAACGGCGTGGAGGCGTAATTGCGGCCCATGACGGTCGCCTGTTTCCATTGGTCCTAGCGCAGCGAGCCGAGCCCGGCACGGTTCGCTCTTACCCAGGCCCGCCGATATCCACGTGGTTTTGCTTCAAGGGTCGGCGACTTTGGTCGTCCGGGTCAGTCACCCGTCAGGGTCGCGACCGCTTCCTTCGCCTTGACCGCATGCCGCGCGGCACCTGCGGTGCTGCAAATCTTGCGCGCCTGTTCTTCCACCTCATACAGGCTTTCGCGCACGAAACGGGCGTCCATCCCATCGACGATCGCGCCGAAATGGACGTGGCCGGCATCGCGCATCCCGAAAATGCCCATCAGATAGCGGTCGAAAGCCTGGCGGATCGATTCCATCTGGCCATGTTCGTCGAGCCAGATCCGCGTTGTGGCCGAGCTTGAGAAAGTGCCGAACCATTTCCCCGCCAGCACCGAATCCGGGTGATGATCGCGGATGTCGGTCGGCGTCAGCGCGACGCCAAGCACGCGATCGACATAGCCCTTTATGATCGCAGGCGGCATGCCGAACCAGATCGGGTAGACGAAGACGAGCACGTCAGCATCGCGCAACAGGCCGATTTCGTGCGCGACGTCAGCCGACATGCCATCGGCATGGCCAGGCCGGCGGTTGGCGCGCAGCCGTGGATCGAAATCGAGTTCGTAAAGATCGCGCACCACTGCGCTATGGCCGATCTCGCGGACCGTCTTGCAATAGCGTTCGACGACTTCGTGGTTAAAGCTGCCCGGTTCGGGGTGACCGAGCACGACGATGTGGCGGATCGGCGCGCTGGCCGATGCTGAATGGTCAGTCATGATGTCATCCTCCGGTATCGTGGCGTGATCATACCACGCTTGCCGGGGTGCGAGATACGACGATTTGCCTAACCAACGCGCAATCGTCGGGCGACGAGCGCCAGGATCGCCGACGCGCCCGCCGCCGCCCATAGCGCCGCCATCGCGATCTGCGCATAGACCGCCGCGCCGAGGATCGCGCCCGCAACGAGGCCCGCCCATAAGGCGACATAGGACAGCCATTCGAGCCCGCCGGTCCCGCGCAGCATCGCGGCAATGCCCTGCCCGATCTTGGCGAGTGTGCCGGTCATGTAGGTGAGCCCGATACTGCCGCCGCCGGGCTGTTCGAACGCGGCATTCTCCGCACCCATCGCCAGGGCCGTCAAGGCCAAGGAAAAGACGGTGCTCCCCGCGGTCCCGGCCATGGCCGCACCCGCCAGCAGCGCGGCGACCAGCGCCAGCACGATCGAACGGCGATGTCGCTCATCGATCGATCCGCACAGCGAGCCGAGCGTGACACCGACCACGAAGCTCAGGATCAACCCGCCCGCCATCCCCGCCGCCGTCGTCCAATGCGCGACGCCGACCGCCAGACGCGTCGAATTCCCGCTCATGAACGACACGAAGAAACCGCCCGAGTGCAGGAAACCCACGGCATCGACATAGCCGGCCACGCCGGACAAGCAGACGGCGAGCGCCTGGACGCGCTTATCGAGCTTGGTCAGGCCAGCACCGCAGCGGCTGGGCATCACGCCGAGAAAGAGAATGTCCGACCATCGCGGCGAGCCTATCACCAAGTCGGGTCGCTGCCCATATGCCGCCGAAGCCCGCGAGCGGACCGCGCGGCTGCATCCCGATCATCTGAAGCGCAGCCCGATCCACAGCGTACGGGGCGTGCCAAGGTCGGTCGACCCGCCCGCGTTGCGCGTGACGATCGTCTCGTCGAGCGCATTCTCCGCGCGCGCGATCAGCGCGAGATGCGCGCCGAGCGGCAGCTTCACGACCGCGTCCAGCGTGGTCGCGGCGGGAAGGATATCGGTCTGCAGGTCATCCTCATATTGCCGACCGACGTGGCGCGCAGTGAGCGATGCGCCAAACCGATGGCCCTCCCAGGCCAGCGTCGCGCTTGCCGCATGGCGCGGGCTTTGCGCGGGCGCGAATCCATTCAACGCCGCCGAAGCCCCGGAAGCGCGGACCTTGCTGTCGCTGAACGCATAAGTGGCATCCAGCGAGAAGCCACCGCGCGCGGCATGCGCCGTCACTTCCACGCCCTTCGCGACGATCGCGTCGACATTGCGGCGCTGACGCGTGTTGGCGGCGATCGTGACGTTGGCAATGGCCCCGTTCAGCCGGTTGTAGAAGGCGGTGAGCCCGAGCGACACGCCGCGCGTCGGAGTGAGGTCGACTCCCCCCTCCACGCCACGCAACCGCTCCAAACCGAGCGCGGCATTGGCTTGCGTCGTGATCGGAAAGACGACGAACGGCCGGTACAGTTCGTTCAGCGTCGGCAAGCGGAACCCGGTATAGCCCGCCGCGCGCAGCCGCACCGCGTCGCTCGCGCGGAACAGCGCGCCGGCCCGCCCGGTCCCCTCGACCCCATTCCGGTCGGCGAAGCGCGTGTCCGTAGTCGGCGCACCCGCCGCGTTCGCTTCGCGGAAGAAACCGTCGGTAATCGTCCAGCGGTCGCCGCGCACCCCGGCGGTCAGGACCAAACGACCGAGCGTCCAGTCATCCTCGACGAACAGCCCGGCGGTGCTGGTCCGCCCGCCCGCGGTTCGCCGCGTCGTGACCAGGCCGGTCGCGGCATAGGCATCCTCATACAGCACGCCCTCCCCGATCCGCGCGTCGACCCCGACCCGCAGCACATGATCCGGTCCAACCGGCGGGCGCAGCTCGATCTTGCCACCAACGCCGGTCGCGGGCGTGTTGCGCTGGTCTAGTGTGAGCTTGAAGCTCGTCGCGCTGATGACGCGGTTGGTGAAGTTGCGCGCTTGGACATAGGCCAGCGCATCCACCGCCCAGCTCCCGCGATGGATGAGCCGAACACTGGCATCCTGCGCTGCCGAGCTGCTGTCGGCCCCGGCAAAGCGCAGCGTGCGGTTGTCGCGGTACAGCAGACCGCGCGCCTGCAGCTCGGTCTGCGCATCGATCGGCACAACCGCGCGTAGCGATCCCGACCAGTCGCGATAGCGCGCCCGCACGGTGGCGGCGGAACGTTGCGCGGGCGGTGTGGTGAAGAAACCATCGCCTTGCTGGAACTTGCCCGATGCGCTGACGAAGCCACCACCGACATCGGGCGAGACACTACCCGCGGCCTCGACCGCATTGGCGCTGCCGTAAAATGCTTCCCCCGAAAATTGCGATAGATCGCGCCGGGTCGCGCTGGCCAGTTCGATCGTACCCGCAACCGCTCCCGCGCCGAACGCACCCGCGCCGCCGCCGCGCGTGATGCGGACGCTCGACAGCCGGTCGGCGGAGAGCGCATTGAACGGGATATAGCCGAAGAAGGGATCGGCCAGCGGCACGCCGTCGAGCAGCACCAGCGCCCGGCTTGAGGCATTGCCGCCCAGCGCACGCAGCGTCACGCCCTGCGCCGACGGGTTTGCCGATCGGCTGTCGGAGCGACGGAATTGCTGGAACCCAGCGACATCGGCGAGCACGTTTTCGACCCGGCCCGATGCGTCGCCCGTTAGCCGAGCGCGCTCGATCGTGACGGACCCATAAGCCGGAACGCCGGGCGGCGGCGGCAACGGGCGTCCGAGCACCACGATGTCCGGGACATCGGGTTGCGGCGCGGCCTGCTGCGCAAACACCGGAGCGGAAATCGTGAGCACGGCGACGGGCAGGAGCAGGAAAGGGCGCATCGTGTGGGTGAAACTCTCAACGCGCGGAGCGACCGGGCAATAGCAACGCTCCCTATCGCGAGCATCGCTCAAGGTCACAAGGGCTAGATCGACCGGGATCCGGCCGCCCGTTCCCTCACATCGACGTGGCTTCCGTACCATCGACTTTCAATCTCTATATCCCTCGGTATATAGCGAGTCGCCGGCGCGACCACGGTGCCACAACGGGGATTCCCATGCGATCGACGATGTTAGCGGGAACCGCTGCAGGTGCGCTGCTAGCCTGCTACCCGCTTTCCGCGTTTGCGAAAGATGCCTCGACTGCCACGCCTCCGGGCGGTGACGCGACCTCCGACATCATCATCGTCACCGCGCGCCAGCGAGCAGAGGACGTACAAAAAATCCCGATCGCGGTGTCGGTGATCGACGACGAGCAGATCCGGCGCTCTTATACGGTGAACACACAGCAATTGAGCGTGCTCGTCCCCGCGCTCAATTACAGTTCGGCCAATCCGCGCAACACCGCTTTCACAATCCGTGGCCTGGGCAGCAGCGTCGTCGCGGTCAGCCAGGCGAATGACGGGCTGGAGCCCGGCGTCGGCTTCTACGTCGATCAAGTCTATCACGCCCGCCCCGCCACCGCCGCGTTCGATTTCGCGGATATCGAACGGATCGAAGTGCTGCGCGGGCCGCAAGGCACGCTGTTCGGCAAAAATACGACGGCGGGCGCGATCAGCATAACCTCCAAGGTGCCAAGCTTTACGCCTCATATGGACGCCGAGCTTTCGGTCGGGAACGCAGATTTTGTGCAGGCGCGGGCGTCGGCGACAGGGGCGCTGATCGGCGACAGCGTAGCGTTTCGGCTCTCCGGGCTCATTACCCGGCGTGACGGCGTGATCCACAACACGCGCACCGGCGCAGATCAAAACGGCATCGGCAATCAGGCGGTGCGCGGGCAATTGCTGTTCAAGCCAACCTCCGATTTCCAGTTGCGGCTAACCGCCGATTTCACCAATTTCCAAAGCGCGTGTTGCACGCAAGTCTATCTGCGCGCGGCCGATGTCAGCCCACTACGCTCCGCCACACGGCAATATGGCGGGCCGAACGGGCTTGCTGCGCAATTCGGCTATGCCCCGCCGAGCACCAACCCGTACGATCGCCTGACCGACATCGATGCGGCGCTTGGCGTCGAGACCAATGAGGGCGGCGTATCGGCGATCGCCCACTGGAACCTCGGCGGGATCGGGACGCTGAGCTCGGTTAGCGCGTGGCGGTTCTGGAACTGGGACGCAGCGAACGACCGCGATTACACCGGCATCCCGGTGCAGATCACGCAGCATATTCCCTCCCGGCAGGACCAGTTCAGCCAGGAACTGCGCCTCGCTTCGAACGGCGAGCATCGGCTCGGCTATGTCGCGGGGCTCTACGTCTTCGATCAGGCGATCAGCGGGCGACCGATCAGCATCTACGGTCCGGCGGGCGCACGCTATCTGATCGGCACCAGTGCCGGCACCGGCGCTGCGGCAGTCGCGGTGCCGGCCAATTTGCTCGACGGCTATGGCACCGATGGCAGCACACGCCTCCGCCAGGAGAGCTACGCAGGCTTCGGCGAGCTGACCTACAAGATCGTGCCGCGCGTCACGCTAAGCGCGGGGCTGCGCTACACCTATGAGGTGAAGGACGGGAGCTACGACACCTTCACCTTTGGCGGCCCGACCGTCACCAGTGCGACGCTGATCAACGCGCAACTGGGGGTCTTGCGCGGACAAAGTTATGCCGCGCGCGACAGGGAGAGCAATCTGTCGGGTCGCGCCAACCTCGCATGGCAAGCGACTGACACAGTGTTGTTTTACGGAAGCTATGCGCGCGGGTTCAAATCGGGCGGGATCAACCTGTCGGGCTTGCCGCTCGACGCGAACAATCGCCCGGCGCTCGCCACCGCCGTGGTACGGCCCGAGTTAAACCAGACCTATGAAGGCGGGATCAAAGCCAGATTGTTGGACAAGCGCCTGACCGTCAACCTCGCCGGCTATTACACCGACGTGCGCGATTTCCAGGCGACGATCGTCAATAGCAGCCAGACGATCGCGCTGCGCGGCTATCTGTCGAACATCCCCAAGGTAACGGTGAAGGGTTTTGAGGCGGATGTGACCGCGAACCTCACGCGGAACTTCCAGCTCCGCGGTAGTGTTGCCTACGCCGACGGGAGATATGCGCGCTACCCCGCCGGCCCCTGCCCACTCGAAGCGCTAACCAGCGGAACGCAGGCGTGCAACCTGACCGGTCGCGCGCTCGCCGGCCTGCCGAAATGGGCGACCACGATCGGCGGCGACTACACGATGCCGGTCGGTTCAGGCGCGTTCATCCTGCACGCCGATTCGAACTTCCGCAGCAGCTATGCCGGTGAGTCGACGCTGTCGCGCTACACAAAGATCGACGGGTACAACCTGACCAATGCGAGCCTAAACTATCGCGCGAGGAACGGCCTGGAGATCGGGGTGTTCGCACGCAATCTGTTCGACGCGCATTACATCCAGAATCTGACGATCCAGGCCGGCAATTCCGGTCTGATCCTCGGAACGCCGAGCGACCCGCGCGTGATCGGCGTAACGCTGCGGATGCGTCAGTAGACGACCACGCTGCGGATGCTCTCGCCCGCGTGCATCAGGTCGAACGCCTTGTTGATGTCCTCAAGGCCCATGACGTGCGTGATCATCGAGTCGATCTCGATCTTGCCGGTCATGTACATGTCGACGATCTTGGGCACATCGGTGCGGCCCTTGGCACCACCGAACGCCGTGCCGCGCCAATTCCGCCCGGTGACCAGCTGGAACGGGCGCGTCATGATTTCCTTGCCCGCTTCGGCGACGCCGATGATGATCGACGTGCCCCAACCGCGGTGGCACGCCTCGAGCGCGGTGCGCATCACTTCGGTGTTGCCGGTCGCGTCGAACGTATAATCCGCGCCGCCATCGGTGATCGCGACGACCGCCGCAACAACCTCCTCGCGGCTCATCCCCCTGGAATTCAGGAAGTCGGTCATGCCGAACCTGCGGCCCCATTCCTCACGGTCGGGGTTGATGTCGACGCCGACGATCTTGCTCGCCCCGGCAAGCCGCGCGCCCTGGATCACGTTGAGCCCGATGCCACCGAGCCCGAAGACGACGACATTGTCGCCGACCTGAACCTTGGCGGTGTTGATCACCGCGCCGACCCCCGTCGTCACGCCGCAGCCGATGTAGCAGCTCGATTGGAACGGTGCGTCCTCGCGGATCTTCGCAACCGCAATCTCGGGCAACACGGTGAAGTTCGAGAAAGTCGAGCAGCCCATATAATGGAAGATCGTCTGCCCCTTGTACGAGAAGCGCGATGTGCCGTCGGGCATCAGGCCCTTTCCTTGCGTCGCGCGGATCGCGGTGCAGAGGTTGGTCTTCCCGCTGAGGCAGGACTTACACTGGCGGCATTCGGGCGTGTAAAGCGGGATAACGTGGTCGCCGGGTTTCACGCTGGTCACGCCCGGGCCGACTTCGCGAACGATGCCTGCGCCTTCATGCCCCAGGACGCTCGGAAACAAGCCCTCCGAATCCAGCCCGTCGAGCGTATAGGCGTCGGTGTGGCAAATGCCGGTCGCCATGATCTCGACCAGCACCTCGCCCGCCTTGGGGCCTTCCAGATCGAGTTCGACGATCTCCAGCGGCTTCTTCGCTTCGAACGCTACGGCGGCACGGGTCTTCATGGGCGTATCCTCGACGGGGGTTACGTTCCACTTACGGGGCACGCCGCCCCCGTCAACGCCCTTCCCGGTTCAGGCGTTATGCCGCCAGCGCATGACACGCCGCCGCCACCAATCAGAAGAACAGTTTGCGCACCGAAATGCGCACCGTCCGGCCAAGCGGGTTGAGATAATCGGGCTGATACGCGACCGGCACCGTGCCGTTCGCGTCGGTCACGCGTTGGCGCGAATCGAACAGATTGTCGATCGAGAAGGCAACGCGCGTGCCGCGTAGCCACGGATATTTCTTGAGCAGCTCCAGCCGCTGCCCAAGATCGGCGAACAGCCGCAGGTTTGCGGTACCGAGGTCGGAGAAGCGCAGCGTCTGCGGGTTGGCCGGGGTTCCGCCATTGACCCGCGTGGCGCTTTGCCAATTGGTCGACAGGCGCACCCCGATGCCGTTGTTGCTATAGCCTGCCTGGCCCTCGAGCTCGTGGCGTGGCTGGCCGCCGCTGCCGCCGATCGCATCGCCGTTCAGCAGATCGAGCGCAGGGTCGCCCTGCTGCACCAGCACGCGATCGGTGAAGTGCCAGGTGTGATACAGCGCGAACTGCAGGCGACCGCCGCCGCGTCCGCCACCGCCAAAGCCACCGAAACCGCCGCGCCCGCCACCGCCCGGGCCGCCACCGGCCCCGGGACCGCGCTCGCCACCCCCCTGCGCGCCACCGCGGGCGGCGCGCGCCTGATCGATCTGGCGCTGAACGTCTGCCGGAATCTTCAGGCCGGCAAAGGGATTGGGGCCCTTACCCGCGCGCCACGCCTCAATCTGCTTCTGCAGTTTCGACTTGAGTGCGGTCGAGAAATTGATCCCCCAGCGCAGTTCCGATCGACTGGTTTCGGCGAAATTGATCGGGCGATTGTCGATCCGAACCAGCGCACCCCCGACGCGGGTGAATCGTCCCGGGAAGGCCGCCTCGATCGCGGCCGTCGGGCTTGGGAAGCCAGCGACGGGATTTTCCACGCGTGCATCGATATAGTTGGCCGAAAAGGAGAGCTCCTTGGCGCTCCACGGCTTCAGGGTGACGCCCAGTTTGCGAACATGGCTGCTGCTCGCCACCAAGCCGGAATTGCCACCCGACACGGTCGTGACCAGCGCGTTTTGGCCGAGCACGTAATCGAACACCGGGACGTTCGGCGTCACGATCTGCGGGTTGCCGAGCTGTTGCGGCGTTGGCGCAACGTCCTGATCGGTAACCGACGCGATGATCCGCAGCGGAATGATCGGCGACCAGTTGAGGCCGTAACCGACCGTCTTGAGCGTGCCGAAATCGGAGAGTTGATCGAGCGCCAGATTGCCGTTCACCGACAGCGTCCCGACTGCCGCCAGCACGTCCTTGGTACGGCTGGTCAGCGGCACGTCGACGTTGATCTGGCCATTGCCGCTGTTTCGCGAAACCGACCCCGGCGTCGATACACCGCCGCGAAACGACCGGCTCGAAAAGCTGTTGAAATCACCGCCGACGCGCACGCTGGTCGATACATCCCCCGCCGGCAGCTTGAACAGCGCGCCGCTCAGCAACGCGTCGATCTGCCCGGTGTTGGAAACCGACGATCCGCGCGTGGCCGGCAATACGCCTGGCGGGGTCGTGCTGCTGTCGATCCCGACGTCGGTCAGCGTCTTCGATTCATTGTGGTCGTACCCCCCGGTCAGCGTCCACTGCCATTTGCCGATCGCGCCGTTGAACGCCGTGCCCAAATGCGTGGCGATCGTCGAATTGCGCTGATTGAGCGGCGACAGATCGCCCGCAGGCGCATTGGTGGGCACGCCGCGCAGCGCGTCGCTGCTGGTCGTCCCGAGTGTGCCGTTGAAGGTACCGGAGATGTTTCCGAAGGCCCGGGAATAGGTGGTGTTGGCGTTGAATGTTTCGCTCGAGGGCAGCAGCGTGCGGAACGGTCGCTGGTCGACCGCGCCCGGCAGCGCCGACGGGGCAATGTTGCGCTCGTCCTCGGTGAGCGCGCTGGTCGATGAATATTCGAGGTGAAGGTTCACCCGGCCCTTGTTCGCGATCTTGAGCAGATCGAGTTCGGCCTGAGGAGCACCACGTCCGCCCGCCGTCGGCACGCGATCCGCCAGTTCCACGGTCGCCGCGCGGAAACGACGCCGCAGCACGATGTTCACCACGCGCTGATCGGCGCGATAGCCATATTTAAGCGCAACTTCCTCCGGCAAAATATCGACCCGCGCAATCGCCTCGGTCGGCAAATCGCGGATTTCTGCGAAGCCTGAGATGCGCTTTCCATCCAGCAACACCACCGGTGCGCCGCCGCTACCGCGGCCGCTGCGCGTTTGCGGTGCCAGTTCGGCCAGCAGTTCGGAGATCGAACCAACCCCGTAGGAGCGGATGTCGGCGGGCGAAAGCTGCTGTTCGGGCGGAATGTCGCCGACCACCGCGCCGGGCTGCTTCGCGCCTTGGACAACGATATCGGGGCCATCTTCGCCTTCGTCGGAGATCGGCGCGGGCTGCTGGGTCGGCGCGGCGGGAGCGGTCTGCTGCTGCGCCAGCGCGAAGGTCGGGGTCGCGGCGAGGGCGAGCGTCAGCAGGGTCGATACACGTGTCATTGCGATTCCATAATCCGTTCGCAGGTGCGGTAGCGGCGATGTGTCGCAAGAGTGTGTCGATATTGCGGGCGTGCTGGCGCATCCGCACGGGTAGGCGTATCCGAACCCCATGAGCGAAGATCGATTCGAACGCCACCGGCAGCCCTGGACCACCGACGAGATCCAGAAGCTGCACACGCTTGCCAAAAAAGGCATGGCGCTCAAGGCCATCGCCAAGGCGCTAAAGCGCAGCGAAGAATCGACCAAGGACCGCGCCAAAGCCGACTCTTTGAGCATCGCCAAATTGCGCTAAGCCATGCTGCACTGCAAAAGGACCGAACCGGGACAGTTGATCCGGGGCCGGAACAATCCCTAACAGGTGGCGTTGGGCGACGATTGCGTGAGGTATCCACCGTACGCAACTGCTCCGGAGCGGTGGACACGTAATGACGGTTCGGGTTTTCTATCTTCGCACGATAGGTGCATTGGGCGTTGCGGCGCTTGCCCTGTCCGGATGCGGTGCAGACTCCGGCGACAAGGCCAAGGGCGGTCGGGGTGCCGCGAAGGGCCCGCCCGAAGTCGGCTTCATGGTCGTGCAGCCAAGCAGCGTGCCGATCGTAACCGAGCTTGCCGGCCGTACCGCAGCCTATCAAAGCTCCGAAGTGCGCCCGCAGGTCACCGGGCTGATCCGCCGCCGATTTTTCACCGAGGGTGCGCTCGTCCGCAAGGGCCAACCGCTCTATCAGATCGACCCCAGCCTCTACCGCGCCTCCGCCAACGAAGCGCGCGCCAGCCTCAGTAGCGCTGCTGCCAATGCCGAAGCGACGCGAATCAAGGCCGAACGCTTCAAGCCGCTCGCCGACATGCAGGCCGTGGCCAAGCAGGATTACACCGACGCCGCCGCGCAAGCGCGCCAGGCGGCCGCCGCAGTGGCGCAGACCAAGGCGGCGCTGGAGACCGCGCAGATCAATCTGCGCTTCACCACCGTGCCCGCGCCGATCACCGGACGGATCGGGCGGTCGCTGTTCACCGAAGGCGCCCTCGTCACAGCGAGCCAGACCGACCCGCTAACGACGATCCAGCGGCTCGATCCAATCTATGTCGATATCCAGCAAGCGAGCGCCGACTTGCTCCGCCTGCGGCGGTCGCTCGCGACCGCGGGCACCGCCGCCAGCGCCGATGTACGGCTGAAACTGGAAGACGGCAGCGATTACGGGATGGTGGGCCGGGTGGAATTCGCCGAGGTGATGGTCGATGCCGCGACCGGCACGGTAACGTTGCGTGCGCGCTTCCCCAATCCGCAGGGGCTGCTGCTGCCGGGCATGTTCGTCCGCGCAAGCTTTGCGCAATCGATCGACACCAATGCCTTCCTGATCCCGCAGCAAGCCGTCTCACGCGACCCCAAGGGCAATGCGACGGTGTTCGTTGTTGCCCCCGACGGCAAAGGCGGCAGCAAGGCGGTGTCAAAGCAAGTCACGACGACGCGCACATCGGGCTCCAACTGGGTGGTGACCGCCGGTCTGAACGCGGGCGACAAGGTGATCGTGCAGGGTGTGGGCAAGGTAAAGGCCGATGCGACGGTTCGCCCCGTCGCGGCGGGCACCCCGCAAACGATCAAGTCGCCTTCCTCCGACAAGCCCAAGACCTGAGCGCGCCGTGATTTCGCGCATTTTCATCGACCGGCCGATTTTCGCCTGGGTCATTTCGATCATCATCATGCTGGCCGGCATCGGCGCAATCTACACCCTGCCGGTCGAGCAATTCCCCGATATCGCGCCGCCAAACGTCAATATCCGTGCCAGCTATCCCGGTGCATCGGCCGAGACGCTGGAAAATTCGGTCGCGCAGGTGATCGAGCAACAACTGACCGGCATTGATGGCCTGCTCTATTTCAGCACGTCATCCTCTTCGCGCGGTCAGGTGTCGATTTCCGCCACCTTCGAGAAGGGTACCGATCCCGACATTGCGCAGGTGCAGGTGCAGAACAAGGTTCAGCAAGCCCTGCCCCGGTTGCCCCAACAAGTGCAGCAACAGGGCCTGACCGTCACCAAATCGAACCCCGACTTCCTGCTGATCGCGGCGATTTACGACACCAGCGACCGCACCACCAACCAGGACGTGTCCGACTATCTCGTGTCGAACCTGCAGGACACGATCGGCCGCATCAAAGGCGTGGGCGACATCAACGTGTTCGGCGCGCAATATGCGATGCGGATCTGGCTCGATCCCAACAGACTTGCCAGCTTCAGCTTGATCCCCGGCGATGTCGTCACCGCGATCACCGCACAGAATACCGAAGTGGCGGCGGGCGAGATCGGCGGCACGCCCAACGCGCCCGAACAGGTCTTAAACGCCACCGTCACAGCACAGGCGCGGCTTTCCACGCCCGAACAGTTCCGCAACATCGTCCTGAAAACGCAGCCCGATGGCTCTGTTGTGCGCTTGTCCGACGTGGCGCGCGTTGAGTTGGGCGCAGAAAATTATGGCGTCACCAGCCGCGTCAACGGGCATCCCGGCGCGGGCATCGCCGTCAGCCTCGCACCCGGTGCCGATGCGCTTGGCACCGCAGAACTGGTCAAGGCCGAGATCGAGCGTTCGGCGAAAAATTTCCCACAAGGATATGCCTACAGCTTCCCGCAAGATTCGACCGCCTTCATCAAACTCTCGGTCGAAGAAGTCGAAAAGACGTTGATCGAGGCGATCGTGCTGGTCGTGATCGTCATGTTCGTGTTCCTGCAAAGCTGGCGCGCGACGCTGATCCCGACGATCGCGGTGCCAGTCGTGCTGCTCGGCACCTTCGGCATCTTCGCGCTCGCCGGTTTCACCATCAACACGCTGACCTTGTTCGGCCTCGTGCTGGCGATCGGACTGCTCGTCGATGACGCGATCGTCGTCGTTGAGAATGTCGAGCGGTTGATGGATGAAAATCCCGACATGTCGCCGCGCGACGCCACGATCAAATCGATGGACGAAATCACCGTCGCGTTGATCGCGATCGCGCTCGTATTGTCGGCGGTGTTCCTGCCGATGGCGTTCTTCGGCGGATCGACCGGCGTGATTTACCGGCAATTTTCGATCACGATCGTCTCGGCGATGGTCCTGTCGGTCGTCGTCGCCTTGGTCCTGACCCCGGCGCTGACCGCAACGTTGCTGAAGCGCAAGCAGGACACCAAACAGGACGGCTGGCTGGCCCGCAAGACTCAGCCGCTGAAGGACCGCTTCAACCGCGGATTTGAGCGGACGACCGATCGCTACGTCACCGCCGTCGGAACGGTCGTAGACCGCAAATGGCTGTTCCTGCTGATCTACGCAGGCGTGGTCGCGATCCTGGCAATCATGTTCCTCCGCCTGCCGACCGGGTTCCTGCCGACCGAGGACCAGGGAATCGCGCAGATTCAGTATAACCTCGCGCCGGGCTCGACGATTAACCAGACGCGTCAGGCGCAGTTGCAGATCGAGAAGTATTTCGCGGGTAGCGAAGGCAAGAACGTCGCCGGCTTCCTGACGGTCGCCGGCGGCGGCGGGGGCGGCGGCGGCGGCCAGAACGCCGGTCGCGGCTTCGTCGCCTTCAAGGACTGGGCCGACCGCAAGGGGACCCAAAACGGTGCCGACGCGATCACGCAGCGCGCAAACAAGGCGCTGAGCGGCCTGCGCGACGTCGAATTCTACGCTACCGTCCCCTCGGCCGTGCGCGGGCTCGGCCAGTCGAACGGCTTCTCCATGCAGTTGCAGAACACCGGCGGTTTGAGCCGCGCCGACTTCAAGGCGGCACGTGACGCGCTGCTGGCCGCCGCGCGCGCTGATCCGACACTGGCGGCGGTGCGCCCGACCGATTTGGAAGACCAGCCGACGCTGCGCATCGACCTCGATCCGCAAAAGCTGAGCACGCTTGGCCTCAGCCAAGCCGACGTGAACACCACGCTGTCAACCGCTTGGGGTGGCCGCTATGTCAACGATTTCAACGATCGTGGCCGCGTGAAGCGCGTTTATGTCCAGGGCGACGCGCCATACCGCGCGGCCCCCGAAGACCTGTCGAAATGGTTCGTGCGCGGTTCGAGCGGGGCAATGGCGCCCTTCTCCGCCTTTTCGACAATTGCGTGGAGCAAGACACCCCCGACGCTCGCACGGTTCTCGGGCATTTCATCCTACGAGATTTCGGGTCAGGCGGCACCGGGGGAAAGCTCCGGCACCGCGATGAACACGATGGCCGAGCTTGCGGCCAAATATCCCGGCACCTCGGTTGCGTGGAGCGGCCTGTCCTACCAGGAACGCCTGTCGTCTGGGCAAGCGCCATTGCTCTACGGCATCTCGCTGCTGGTCGTGTTCCTATGCCTCGCCGCGCTGTATGAAAGCTGGACGATCCCGATCGCGGTGCTGATGATCATTCCGCTCGGCCTCGTCGGGGCGATCTTCGCGGTGACGCTGCGCGGATTGCAGAATGACGTCTATCTGCAGATCGGCTTGCTCACCACGATGGGCCTCGCCGCCAAGAATGCGATCCTGATGATCGAATTCGCCGAACAGGCGGAGAAATCGGGAAAGCGTGTGATCGATGCCGCGCTTGAGGCCGCCCGCCTCCGGTTGCGCCCGATCCTGATGACCAGCCTCGCCTTCATCTTCGGCGTTTTGCCGCTGGCGATCTCTACCGGCGCTGGTGCCAACAGCCGCGTCGCGATCGGCACGGCGGTGATCGGCGGGATGCTGACCGCGACGATCCTCGCGGTGTTCTACATCCCGCTGTTCTTCGTCTTGGTCCGCCGCGGCACGCGCGATACGTTGAAGAAATTCCGGCACAAACCCGCGCCGGACGCCCCGCCCTCCAGTACTGGGGAGGCGACGGCATGATCCGCAAGGCCATCACCCTCGCATCGCTCGCCGCTCTTTCGGCCTGTTCGTTTGCGCCGAAATATGTCCGTCCGGACTTGCCGGTTCCGCCGAGCTGGCCAGTCGGCGATGCCTATCTGCGGCAAAACGAGGCAGCGCTGCCCAGCATCTCGTACCGCGATATCTTCCGCGACCCGCGCTTGCAAAAGATCGTCGAACAGGCACTCGCCAACAATCGCGATTTGCGCATCGCCGCCGCCAATATCGCTATCGCACGGGCGCAGTACCGCATTCAGCGGGCCGAGCAGTTACCGACGATCGACGCATCCTCAAACTACACGCGCAGCGACGCCGGAACCGGTCGCGCGTTCAATGGCGGCGCGCCGGTGACCGGCGGAGTGCGCGAGAATTTTTCGGCCAATCTCGGCATCACCGCGTTCGAGATCGACCTGTTCGGTCGTGTCCGGTCGCTCAGCACCGCGGCGCAAAACCGCTATTTCAGCACTGAGGCGGCCGCCCGCGCGACCCGACTGACGCTGGTCGGCGACATTGCCACCGCCTGGCTGACCTATGCGTCGGACCAGAGCCTTCTCCAAATCGCGCGCGACACCGCTGCCAATGCAGAACGCAGCGTAACACTGACCAAGCTGCGCCTCGATGGCGGGATCGCACCGCGGACCGACCTTGCGCAGGCGCAAATCGTCTTCCAGACGGCGCAGTCCGATCTTGCGACGCAGACAACGGCGGTGGCGCAGGACGTCAACGCGCTGCAGTTGCTGGTTGGCGCACCGGTCGACCCCGCGTTGCTGCCCAAATCGATCGAGGAGGCCGCCGCGACTGTGGCCGCGCTGCCTGCGGGCGTGGATTCGGGCGTGCTGCTGCGCCGCCCAGACGTCGTGCAGGCCGAATATGAATTGCGCGCAACCAATGCCGAGATCGGCGCTGCACGCGCGGCCTTGTTCCCGCGCATTTCGTTGACCGCACTCGCCGGGTTGGCCAGCAATACGCTGGGTGGATTGTTCACCGGCGGCGCCTTCAACTATTCGCTTTCGCCGGGCGCAAGCTATCCGATTTTTAACGCCGGTGCCGGACGCGCGGGCGTCGCCCAGTCGCGGGCGCAACGCGACGTTGCATTGGCGACGTATGAGCGCACGATCCAGACCGCGTTCCGGGAAGTCGCCGACGCGCTTGCGCGGCGCGGCACGATCGGCAATCAGCTCGCCGCGCAGACCGCGCTGACCGCAGCGGCGAGCGACAATTACCGGCTGTCCGACGCCCGCTATCGCGGCGGGATCGATACGTTCCTGCAGAGCCTCGATGCGCAGCGCTCGCTTTATTCGGCACGGCGCTCGTTGGTCGCGACGCAGCTTACGGGCGCGACAAATTTGGTCACGCTCTACCGCACGCTCGGCGGCGACGCGACGCTCGATGCGACGCCGGCGGGACCACAGCCGGCCACCCCGACCAGGTGATGCTGCAATCATGCTGCACTGCAACGTGCAGCATCCGCTTGACGGCTCCCCGCCGGCGGTGAAGGATGTGGTCGATGGCAAACCCAACCGATCCCGGCGCCCTGTTCCGCGACATGCTCGGCCAGTGGGAGCAGATGACCAACCAATTTGGCGGGGAAGCGCTGAAGACCGGCGAGTTCGCCCGCGTGATGCAAGGCGCGAACGCCGCCGCGATGCAGGCGCAGGGCGCGGCGCACCAAGTGATGGACCGCGCGCTCGCCGCCGCCAACATGCCGAGCCGCAGTGAAGTCGCCGACATCTCGGCGCGCCTTGCCCGGATCGAGGAAGCGGTCGCGCGGATCGAGGGGATCGTGATGGCGCAAGCCGGGATCGCACCCCCGGCCCGGCCCAAACCCAAGCGCACGCGCACGGCCCCGGCCAAGCCTTGAGCGCGGCGCCCAACCTTCTCGACCAGGCGCGCACTGCTTTCGACCGGGCGCTCCAGCGCAATATCAAGGGCCTTGGCTATCTCACCTCCTCCGCCCCCGCACTCGGGGCGTGCGCCAAGGATCTGCTGATCCAGCGCGGGACGATGAACCTCTACCATTACCGCCCGCTGGTCGATGATGTGTACCGCGTGCCGCTGCTGCTCGTCATGGCGACCACCAACCGCGGCTACATCTTCGACATGGTGCCGGGTCAAAGCCTGGTCGAATATCTGCTCAAGGCCGGGTTCGACGTCTTCATGCTCGACTGGACGCCACCGCGCGCCGATGAGAAGACGCTCGCCCTTGAGGATTACGTGCTCGATTTCCTGCCCCAGGCGATCGCGCGGGTGCAGGCCGAGACGGGTGAACAGGACTTCACGATCGTCGGCTATTGCTTCGGCGGGGTGCTTTCCACGCTCTGGGCGGGGCTACATCCTGACGCGCCGATGAAGAACCTCGTCTGCTTCACCACGCCGGTCGATTTCTCGAAGATGGACATGTTTCAGGCTTGGGCCGACCGACGCTTCTTCGATGTCGACCGACTGGTCGATACGTTCGGCAATTGCCCTGGTGATTATCTGTACACCGCCTTCGATCTGCTGCGGCCGGGCGGGCGGATCGCGGGGAATATCCGGCTCGCCGACAATTTGTGGAACGACGATTATGTCCGTTCCTTCCGCATGTTCGATCGCTGGACCAGCGACGTCCTGCCGCTACCCGGCGAATATTTCCGTCAGACGGTCAAGCAACTCCTGTGGGGGAACGAACTCCACGAAGGGACCATGCACGTCGGCGGCCGCCGCGTCGATCTGGGCGCGATCACCGCGCCGTTCCTGCACGTCACTGCCGAGCACGACCATATCGTCCCTGCCGCTGCATCAGCCCCGCTGATCGAGTTGGTCGGCAGCGCCAGCAAGGAACAAGTGACACTGAAAGGCGGGCATGTCAGCCTCGTCGCCGGCGGCAATGCCATCAAGCGCCTATGGCCGAAACTGGTCGATTGGCTCGAGGAGCGTTCGGAATGAGCCATCACATTCGCCGGTTCGATGCCAAGGATGCAGACGCAATGTTGGCATTTGCGGAAGCCTTGCCAGAGCACGATCTGCTTTTCCTGGGCCGCGACCTGAAGCATCCGCGCGTGATCGCCGCCTGGGTCGAAGCGATTGCCGAGGGCTGGATCGACAGCCTCGTCGCGGAGGAGAATGGCCAGTTCGTGGGCACCGCTGCCTTGGTGCGCGATCCGCTCGGCTGGAGCGCGCATGTCGGCGAGGTGCGACTGCTCGTCTCGCCGTCCAAGCGCGGTGCCGGGCTCGGGCGCGATCTGCTCGAAGGGATTTATTCGATCGCGATGGAGCGCGGCATCGCCAAGCTGACTGCGCAAATGACGCCCGACCAGATCGGATCGGTCATGCTTTTCGAAAGCCTCGGCTTCCGCGCCGAAGCGCTATTGAAAGATCACGTCCGGGATCGGGCCGGGAACGCCTTCGATCTTGCTATATTGAGCCATGATGTCGCGCGCGTCGCGGCGCAGCATCGCGCATTCGGCGTGGAAGATTGAACTATATTGCAATGCAGCACGTTTAGACTGCAATTCAAGGAAGGAATGCCCGATGCCCACCCCCCATGCGACGACACAGGTCGCCCCGCCCTCCGCGTTGCTGGCGCTGACCGAATTGCCGCGCGCATTGGCGGAACTGTCGAGCCTCGGCATGGCCGCCCCGTTTCTTGCCAGCGCGCCGCGCGGTGACGGACATCCGGTCATGGTGCTGCCCGGCTTCGTGACGAGCGACATTTCGACCACGGTGCTGCGCCGCTATCTGACGCAGATCGGCTATGATGCCCACACCTGGGACTTGGGGCGCAATCTCGGCCCAAAGGCGATCGGCCAGCAAGGCGAGAAGCTGATCGCGCGGTTGAAGGCGATCCACGAAGCAACCGGCCAGAAGGTCAGCCTGATCGGCTGGAGCCTCGGCGGCGTGATGGCGCGCCAGCTGGCGCGCCGCGCGCCCGATGCGGTGCGCCAAGTCATTTCGCTCGGATCGCCCTTCACCGGCACGCCCAAAGCGACCAACGTCTGGCGCGCCTACGAAATGCTGACCGGCCAGAAGATCGACGACGCGGATGTGACCGAGCAGCTGCGCGAAAGCGCCAGCCCGCCGCCGGTGCCCTCGACGTCAATCTACACGCGCGAGGACGGTGTGGTCGCTTGGCAGAATTGCGTCGAACCGCGCAGCGCCGAGACCGACAATATCGAAGTGCATGGCAGCCATTGCGGACTCGGCGTCAATCCGGCGGTGCTCTACGCCGTCGCCGACCGACTGGCGCAAGCCGAGGGCGATTGGCACCCGTTCAAGCGGAATGGACTGAAGCGGCTGGTCTATCCGTTTGCGGGACATGCCTGAGCGGTACGCCCCGGACTATACCCAAAGCTACGCCCATTGCGGCTGGAGGCACGGCGCGTCGTTGACGGTCACGGTCTGTAGATCGCTCGCATGATCTAAAAAGCGCCCGGGGATCTCTCCCCGGGCGCCCTGATATTACCGTGCTGCGACGCTTTACAGTGCCGGCATCATCTTGGCGCGAGTGGAACTGTGACCACCGTTGCGGCTCAGAATGTCGCTGGCGCGCTCTTCGGTCACGCCGGCATTGCTGGTGTCTACCGAAACAAACACGCCGCCATCGTTGATACGGCCCTCGTAATAGGTGGAATCTTCCGCGGTCACGCCGTGGTCGGTCAACAGGCCACTGATGCCAACGGCCGCTGCGCCGATCGCCGCACCGGTCAACGCGGCACCCGGTATGGCTGCCGCCGCGATCGCCCCTGCCGCCACGAGCGGACCGACGCCTGGAATCGCGAGCGCGGCGATCCCGAGCAACGTCCCGGCCCCTGCGCCAAGCGCGGTCTTGCCAACCACATCGGTGGCGGCCTCTGCGCCTGCACCATCCGTCGTGGTGTTTTCGCCGTCGTGCTGTGCGATGATCGAGATCGCGCTGTCGTTCAGACCGGCCGAGCGCAACTCGGATACGGCACGCTCGGCTTCCGAACGGCTGTCGAAAACTGCGGACACAAGGTTCTGGTGCATTCTCTCTCTCCAGTATCTGGGAGCAATTTTCCCAGCTTCCATAACTACTTGGAGAAAAAGCTGTTCCGAACAAAAGCAGCGAAATGCCGCGTAAAACCGTCGAACCACCGCATGCGGCGTCGGAGTGGCGGAGTCGCACCATCGGTCTTGGTCGAGCGGGCGGTTAGACGCACCCGGCAGGAACGCCCGGGCGGGCTTGCGTCAGGCCACCGTTCCCGGCCGACTGATTCGCGTAATGACCACCGCCGCGACCGCCAGCAGCAGGATCGCGCTTGCTTCGAACACGATATTCTCCGGCGCCATCTCCTTGCTTTGCAGGACGATCAGGCGGGCAAGCGCGGTCATGGCGATGAAGATCGGGTAGATGAAGGTCGCGCCCTTGCCGGTGTAGAAAACGCTGACCATGCCGATGACTTCGGTGTAGAGAAACATTTGCAGAATATCGGCGAGCGTGATCGACCAGCTTTGATAAATGGCGACAATCTCGGTCAACGCGCCGCCGATCGTCATCAGCGCGACGAGGATCAACAGCACGCGCTCGACCAGATGGAAGCCCGCCGCCGCAACGGCGTGTTCGGCACCGCTGACGGTCGGCTTGAACGAGCTGTCGTCGATCATATCGTTGCCGGACAGCTTGGTTCCGGGCGGGGTCGGTGCGTTCATCGGCGGGATCCTCGTGCTATGCGGGGGACCGGCAGGTGGCCTGGCCCACGCCACGCCCGCCGCTTGGCGAACGCAGCGCGGGCCGACGCCTTCCCCCTATTTCTCGCCGCGCACCGTGCTCACCGCATCGCGACCGAATTGCATGATCAGCTCGCCGATCTCGCGCGCCTGGCCCATGCTGCGGGTGCCCTGTTCGCGGATGAAATCGCCCTGGATCTTCATCACTTCGGACAGATCCTTGGCACCGGCGGCGGCGCGCATCGCCTGGAACGCCTCGCGCGTATTGGATTCGGCCTGATCGAGCATCTTGAGCCCAACGGTCGAGCTACTCTCTGCCATTTTGGTGCCAGCATCGCGGAGCGCCTCGCCGGCCTTCTTGGCGGGCTCGGCCATCTTCTCGAACGTATCGCGGATCTTGTCGGTCATGCGGTCAGTTCCTTCTGCTTGGGTGCCTTCGCCTTTTTGGGCGCAGGCGGGGGGGATTTCGCTGGCTTGGCCGCCGCCGGTTGCGGCGCGGCGGCGGCATTCTTCAGCGCCGCGAACGCTGCGGTGAGCGCCGCGGCATAAGCCTCCGGATCGGGCATCATCGCGCGGTCGCTGGTGAAGCTGATCGCGATCGTGTCGGTATAAGAATAGATCGTGTTGATCAGCCCCATGCCGTCGAACACCGGTCCGGTGCCGTACATCGCGACCATCTTCGCCCCGCCGAAATAGAGCGGGATGCGGCTGCCCGGCACGTTCGTCACCACGCAGTTGAACACCGGGGCGTGCGCGTTCGCCGCCCCGACCCGCGTGTAGAGCCGCGCGGCGAGCCCGGCGAGCCCCGATGGGATTAGCTGGCTGTAATCAGTCAGCGTCCGCGCGCCGACAGCGCCAGTCATCGCCTTGGAATTGGCGGCTTCGGCGTGGACGAAGCGAAGCCGTTCAAGCGGATCTTCGATCTGCGTGCCGAGGCCCACGACCATCGCCGAGACGAGGTTGCCGAGTGCCGCCTTCTCCCCCTCCCCGCGCACCGAAATCGGCGCCATCGCGCTCAGCGTGTCCTTGGGCAGTTCGCCCTTCGCAGCGAGGTATCCGCGCAATCCGCCGCCGACGATCGCAAGGATCACGTCGTTGACGGTCGCGCCAGGCACCGCATCTTTGATCGCGCGGATGTCAGAAAGCTTGAACGCAGCGGCATCGAACACGCGGTGCGCCGAGACCTTCGCGTTGAAGCGCGTCTTCGGCGCGAGCTTTGCGCCCGCGATGCTGACGTCGCCCTTGGTCACGCTCGCGGTGAGCTTGGCCATGCCGGGGAGCGAGCGCCCGATCGTCTCGACCACGCGCATCGGTTGCAGCAGCGAGTTGAAATAGCTGCGCGTGAGCAGATCGGCGACCTTGGGCATATGCTCGGGCTTCCAATCATCGGTCGCGGCGGGCGGCGTCATGTTCGCGTCGACGTCGTGCAAAGCGGCCGACATCTCGACCCCCGACATGCCGTCGATCGCGGCATGATGCACCTTGGCGATCAGCGCGAAACAGCCCGGCGGCAAGCCTTCGACATTGTCGAGCCCTTCGAGAATGGTGAATTCCCACAGCGGCTTGCTGAGGTCCATCGGGCGGGCATGCAGCCGCGCGACCTGAATACAGAGCTGCCGCCAATCACCCGGCTTGGGGAGCGCGATGTGGCGGACGTGGAATTCGATGTCGAACTCCGGATCCTCGATCCAATAGGGATGATCGAGATCGAACGGCACCCGCACCAGCCGCTGCCGGAATGACCGCGCGCCACCGAGGCGGCTCTGGATGAAGCTGAGGATATCCTTGAAGCGGACGAACCCGCCGGGCGCGGTCGCAGGATCATAGATGCCGACCGAACCGATATGCATCGGCGTATGCGGCGTCTCGAGATAGACGAACGATGCGTCCTGTCCGCTGAGTTGTAGCATCGGTGGCTCTCCGTCTTGCACTCTACCGGTGCGTGGATCATGCTGGACCTTGGGACGAGGCTGCGCAAGAAAAAGCGCACGATGAGGGGGGACAGTTACGATGACCGACGCCAACCCCGGTGGCGAATATTATTCGACACCCAAGACCGAGTGGCTTTCCGACAGCGACGGCATGAAGTTGCTCGAAGCGTTTCGCTATAAGGACCCGGCGGGCAGGATGTGGACCGCACCGAGCGGGTCGGTAATCAACGGTGCCTCGATCCCGCGCATCGCCTGGGCGATCGTCGGCAGCCCCTATCAAATGCCGTATCGCGATGCCTCAATCATCCACGATCACTATTGCGACAGCATGGAACGCACGTGGGAAGAAACCCACCGCGTTTTTTATGATGCGATGCTGACATCACGGACGAGCGAGAGCGAAGCGCTGATCAAATATTGGGCGGTTGTTCGCGGTGGTCCGCGCTGGGACGATCACTATCGCTGGAGCGGCCTCTGGCCGTTCAAGGTGCCGCGCGCCGGGCGCGATCACGATGCTGCGTTTGCCCCCTCCTCTGTCGCGAAAAGCGCGGTTCTTACGACGCCCAGTCCGATGCTAGAAGAGACGCTATTGGCCGAGCTGAACAGCATCACCATGCAGGCCGAGGCCGGCACACTCTCCCCGTCTGAAATTCGCGCCATCGTCGAACAACAGATCGATCGACAGCCCGATCCCGGCTGACGCGGTCACCGTGTCACGGTCTGCACCTGCAAAGGGTATTGTTCAGCTACTTCCCGAACCCGAACACGTCCTGATGGAAGCGCCCGTCCTCGATCATCGCATTCAGCCAGTCGGAGCCCTGCGCATGTTCATCCCCCACTTGCTGCATCTGGATGCGGATCAGCGTGTCGCGCACCGCAGGCGCCATGAACTTGCCGTCGCCGCACAGGAAGATGTGCGCGCCCGCTTGAATCGCCGCCCAGATACGCTCCTGTTCGGCCCAGAGCGCGTCCTGGACGAACTTCCACGGGTGGCTCGGGACCGCAGAGAAGGCGAGGTACGGATCGACGATCCCCGCCGCCGCCCAAGCCTCGACCTCGTCACGGCAGAACCAGTCGTGATCGGGATGGCGGCAGCCAAAGAACAGCAGGCTCTTCGCCACCGCCTCCCCCGCCGCCGCTTGCGCGGCGCGCTCGGCGAGGAAGCCGCGTAGCGGGGCGAAGCCAGTGCCGGGGCCGATCAGGATCATCGGCGCGTACGGATCGGCGGGCGGCGCGAAGGGCGGGTTGGGGCGGCGGATATAGCCGAACACCTGATCGCCCGGCGCAACAGTCTGCATGTATCCGCTAGCGAAACCGCGATGCTCGCCCAGCCCCGACCAGGCGGGTGCTGCCATCGTGCCGACGATAAGGTCGGCGATGTGCGGGTTGTTCAACGGGCTGGACGCGATCGAGTAGAAGCGCGGGGCGATCGCGGGGGAGAGTTTTACCAGATTGTCGAGCGACAGTTCGGCGGCGGGATACTGTTCGAGCAGATCAAGCAAGCACAGGCGCTTGCCCGCCACCGCGGCGTCATAATCCGCCTCCAGCGCGGCCAGCTTGGCCTTGGTATTGGGGCAGCGCGTTTGCTCGGCCACGACGGCCAGCGCGCGCCTTGGCAACGTATCCGACAGTTCGACGAAATCGGTCAGCAACTGCCGCGCCGTCACCGTCTGACCCAGCGGCAGATGGTGGAAGCGACCGCCCTGCCCGTCGAGCCGCAATTGCGTCGCACCCGCCACGCCCAACCGCGCCATCGCGCGCGTCACCAGCTCGGGCCGGTTATGCGCATAGATCGCGATATGGTCGCCGGTGTGATAGCGCTGCCCCTCGGGCAAGCGAATGCGGATGAAGCGGGTCGAGGGGCGCGGCGGCTCGAGCGCGAAATCCCACAGGCCGTCGGCGGGCCGCACCATCTCGTCATTCGCAACGATTTCGAGTTGCTGCGCATGTTCGGGCAGAACGCGCGAGCGGGTTTCCGCGGTGTCGACCACCTGTAATGACAGCGTGGATTTGGCGACGCTCGGCTCGGCGACGTTGCCCAGCGCCTTCCACAAATCGCGCACGAACTGCGCCACCGCCCCGTCGAAATCGCCCAAGCCATCAGCCTCCGCACGCGGGAGCAGGCGGTCGGCCCCGGTCGCCTCCAACGCGGCATCGACGCGCTTGGGGAAATGCTGGTAATTCGGCCATTGCGAATTGCCGATGCCGAGCACCGCGAACTTCGCGCCGACCCAATCGGCATCCTTGAACGTATCGGCATCCATCGCGCGTTCGAGTTCGATCGCGGTATCGGGGGCGCGGCCATTATAGGTCGCGGTGACGACGACGATTACCTTGTCCTCAGGCAAATGCCCTTGCAGCAAGGCTTCGTCCATCGATCGCACGGCAGTTTCGAACCCATCGAGATTGGCGCGCTCGGCGATTTCCTCGGCAATGTCGCGCGCGGTGCCAAGGCTTGATCCGTAGAGCACCGAGAAACGCTGCCCGGTGCCCGATATCGCAGCGACCGGCGCGTCTTCGGGCGTCGCGGCAACCGACCCGAAACTCATCCGCTCATGCTCGCCGCGCAGGCGGATGCGCATCGTGAACTCGTCGGGCTTGATCGACAGCGTTTCCTTGATCCGCAGCCGATAGCCATGCGGATCGCTGATCGCGAATTTCTGCAGGATCATGGCGAGCGCCATCTTCGCCTCGACCATCGCGAATTGCCGCCCGATGCACGCGCGCATGCCGTTGCCGAACGGTTTATAGGCATGCGGGTGCCGCGCCGCCTCGGCATCGGGGAGCCAGCGGTCGATGTCGAATTCGTCCGGGCTCGGCCACACTTGCGGGTTACGATGAAGACCGGGCGAGAAGACGTTGACTGGGCGATCTTTTCGCATCGTCCACGTGCCGCCGATCACCTCATCCTCATACGGTGCCAGGCTGAAAATCGGCGCGGTCGGCCACAGCCGCTGTGCTTCTTTCAGGATGCGTTCGATCACGTCCAACTGTGCGATGTCGGCATAATCAGGGCGCTTGTCGCCGGGCAGGACGCGATCGACCTCGCCATATGCCTGCGCGAGTACGTGCGGGTGCCGCAGCAACAGATGCTGCGCGAAGGTGAGCAGCCCCGACGTCGTCTCATGCCCCGCGATCAGGAAGGTCAGCACCTGGTAGCGGATGTTGAGATCGTCGAGCCCCTCCCCCGTCTCGGGATCTACTGCCGAGAGCATCAGGTTGAGCAGATCCTTGCCATCGTTCGGATTGGCACGGCGTTCGGCGATGATACCGTCGACCAGCGTGTTCATCTCGGCAATGTCGGCCTCGAACTGCCGCGCGGATTTCTTGGCGAGGCGCTGCTGGAAGGGCAGACGCGTGATCATGTTGAGCGATTCGCCGAGCGCGCGGGCGAGCGCTTCGAGGAAGCTGTCCAATTCCTCGCGTTCGAACGAGGCGAAGCGGTGGCCGAACCCGGCGACCGCGATCGAATCGAGCGTGAAGCGCGTCATGTCGTCGGCGACGAGCACGTCGGTGCCCGACAGCCGCGACCATTTCGCCACCAACTGGTCCGCCACCTCGAGCATCATCTCGAAATAGCCCTTCATCGCGCGCTGGCTGAACGCGGGGAGCAGGATGCGATGCGCCTTGCCCCAATTAGGCTCCTCGCTGAAGGCGGTGAACAACCCGTCGCCGGCGAACTTCCGCACGACGCGCAGGCCCGGCCCCGGCATCTTGCGAAAGCGCGTTTCGTCGCACAGTTCGGCAACGAGATTGGGATCGGTCACGAACAGCGCGACGCGGCTACCGAATTTGAGCTTGAAGATGCCTTGGGGAAAATCACGGCTGACGTGGAGGAGGTGCCCGATCAGCCCGGCGCGCGCGATCTGGTGGAGGTGGCCGACGACGGGCAAGCCCTTCGGCGCGGGGATCCGACCAGGCGTTCCCGGCTGATCGCCCGGCCGCTCAATCGCCGATGTCGCCATCCTCATCTCCTGTCTTATCTTTTGAAGAACTGACCACAGCGGCGCGGCGTGCGCAACCTTAACGCCGCCGCAACCAGCAGCGGTGCAGGGTTGCGCGATGATCGTCGGCCCGACACTTTCGCAACCGCTCCGGCACGATGCCGTGGCGATCGCGCTGATCCCACTCGGGCTGATGCTTGGCGGGGCTCTGGCTTGGCCATGGGCGTGCCTGATCGCGCTCCGGGCCGCGATCCGAGGCGAGCTGTGGCTGATGCTGCTCTGGTACGGCGTGGCGCTGGGGTTCGATCCGCAAGCGCTGCTGATCGGCCCGTTCATCGCGGCACTGGCGATCCAGCACCGCGCCGCGCCACTGTGGGTGGCGCTGTCTGGCCTGGCCGCCGCCGCAATCCTGCTGGCGCGCGGGTCGATTGGCGACCTGTCGATGCCCCCCTTCCTGCTCGACCTCCCGCTATCGCGTGGTGCACCGAACCTTTGGGTGCTGCTGCAGGCGGCGCCGGGGGTCGGCGACCTGCCGCTGAACGGCCTCGCGATCGTCGCGACCGTCGGAACCGCCGGGGCCTATACCGCCTGGTTTTCGGCACGGCGGCTGTATTCGCAGCAGAGGGCGGATGCCATCTTGCTGTGCGCACTCGTCATGACGGTGGTTATCCCGGCGACCGACGCGATGGTGCTGATGATCGCCGCAATCGTCGCCGGCACGCTGGCGATCGCGGAGCGCGGCGACCCGCCCCGCTGGCGCGTTGCAGGGCTCGTCCTGGCAGCAAGTGCACTTGCCTTGCTCCCCGAACGCGGCGCGATGCCGCTCGCCACGGTCGCGCTGCTGACCGCGACGCTGCTACAAGCGCGCGCGGTGCTCAAGCCCGCCGCAAACGACAATCCGCTGATGCCGCGCACGGCCTGACGAAACGCGCTGCAGCGCTTCGGCGCGATATGCTACCGAAGAGACCGAATCGGGAATGCGGGGAGCGGTCACTATGGCGATGTTCAACAGCGCACGCGGCGGCCGCGAGGCGGGTGCGGCAGCAGCAGCATCAACGGGCGGCAAGCGTGGCATGTTCTCGGTCATCGGGCCGGACGTGGTGATTACCGGAAACCTCTCCGCGACTGCCGACCTCCACATCGACGGCTGTGTCGAAGGGGACGTGCATTGCGGTAATCTCGTCCAGGGCAGCGAAAGCCGTATCCATGGCGCCGTCCACGCCGAGACGGCGCGGATCGCCGGGTCGATCGAGGGATCGGTGTCGGTGCGTCAACTCACCGTCGAGCGCGCCGCACGGATCACTGGCGACGTCGAGTATGAATCGATCTCGATCGAAACCGGTGCGGCGGTCGATGGCTGTTTGAAGCATGTCAGCGGCGATGCCGTTGCGCGACGCTCTACCCCGATCGCCTTGCCGCGCAGCGACGATGCAGTGCAAATCGCGGACAGCGCAGCCGCCTGAATCGCGGTCGTTTTATTCGACCCGCACGCCACCCTTGATCACCGCGGCGGGGTGTTCCAGCACGCGCACGTCGGCCAGCGGATCTCCGTCCACCGCAACGATATCGCCATAGCGCCCGACGGCAATGGCACCGACATCGCTGGTCTTGCCCAGCGCCACCGCAGCATCGGACGTCGCCGCGCGGATCGCGCCGAGCGGGGTCATGCCCCATTCGACCATCTTGGCGAATTGCTTGCCATTGTCGCCGTGCGGATAGACCCCGGCGTCGGTGCCGTACAGCATCCGCACCCCACCCTTCACCGCGCGCTGAAAGGTCTGGCGCTGCTTGAGGCCGATTTCCTTTTCCTTGTCGAGGCTCTCCTGCTCAGTACCGTTGGCGGTGCCGGTCGCCAGGATATAATCGTCGTTATAGATATCCATGTCGAACCACGTGCCGCGCTGCGCCGCGAGCTTGATCGTCTCGTCCGACGCGAGGCTGGCATGTTCGATCGTGTCGATCCCGGCGAGGATCGCGGTGCGAATGCCCTCATCGCCATGCGCGTGCGCCGCCACTTTCATGTGCAGCATATGCGCTTCGTCGGCGATCGCCTTCATTTCCCCGAGGCTGAGCTGCTGCCCGCCGACGCTGTCCCCGAGCGAGAAGACGCCGCCGGTTGCGCAGATCTTGATGACCTGCGCGCCATATTTGTGGAGCCAGCGAACGCGGGTGCGCGCCTCGTCGGGCGAATTGACGGTCGATGGCGTGGCGCGATCGAGGCTCGGCGGCAGCTTGTTGTCGTCGCAATGCCCGCCGGTCGCGCCGATCGCGTAAGTCGCGGTCGTGATCCGCGGCCCGACCACCCAGCCGCCGTCGATCGCCTGACGCAAGCCGACATCCTGAAAATCGGCCGCGCCGACATTGCGCACCGAAGTGAAGCCCGCCTTAAGCGTTTTTGCAGCATTGGCCACGCCGACCGCGCTCCAGAAGCTGTCGGTATATTGCAAGTCGCGATAGCCGCCGATCTCGGCCAGGCTGGTCAAGTGAACATGCATGTCGATCAAGCCGGGCAGGATCGTCTTGCCGGAAAGGTCGATATGCTTGACCTTGTCGCTCCACCGCACGGTGCGCGCGTCGGCCACGCTGGTGATGCGGCCGTCGGTGATAAAGACGGCAGGGTGGTCGACGGTTTTGCCAGTTAGCACGTCGACCATCCTGTCCGCCGTCACCACAACCATCTGCGGCGCGGCGGGCTCGGCCAATGCGGGTGCAGCAATCGCGACCGCCACTGCGGCCCCCAACGTCTTCAACATGCGATCCATTCCCCGTGCCTGGCCGTGTGGCCGATCAAATATGAATCGCGCGGCCGTACGCGCCGAGCACGCTTTCGTGCATCATTTCGCTGAGCGTCGGATGCGCGAAGACGGTTTCCATCAGCTCGACCTCGGTCGTCTCCAGCTGGCGCGCGATGACATAGCCCTGGATCAGCTCGGTCACTTCCGCGCCGACCATGTGCGCGCCGAGCAATTCACCGGTCTTGGCGTCGAACACCGTCTTCACGAAGCCCTCGGCCTCGCCCAGCGCAATCGCTTTGCCATTGCCGATGAACGGGAATTTGCCGACCTTGAGCTCGTATCCGGCTTCCTTGGCCTTTGCCTCGGTCATGCCGACGCTCGCGACTTGCGGGCGCGAATAGGTGCAGCCGGGGATATTCCCCTTGTCCATCGCGTGGGGGTGGCCGCCAGCCATCTTCTCGACCGCGATGATGCCCTCGTGGCTCGCTTTGTGTGCCAGCCACGGTGCGCCGGTGACATCGCCGATCGCCCAGATACCCGGAACGTTGGTCGCGCCATAGCCGTCGGTCTTGATGTGGCCGCGATCGGTTTCGATGCCGAGCGCCTCCAGCCCGATATTCTCGGTATTGGGGACGATGCCAATCGCGACAATGGCGTGGCTGAACCCTTCGGACGTAACCGTGCCGTCCTTACCCTTGATCTTGGCGGTCACGCCCTTCGCACTTGGGTCGAGCGCTTCCAGCCCGGTCGCGGTGCGCAGCTTGATACCCTGCTTGGTCAGCGCCTTGTCCATGAACGCGCTGACCTCTTCATCTTCCACCGGAAGGATGCGCGGGAGCATTTCCACAATGGTAACATCCGCGCCCATATCGTTGTAGAAGCTCGCGAATTCGACGCCGATCGCACCCGACCCGATGACCAGCAGCTTAGTCGGCATTTCGGTCGGCACCATCGCGTGGCGATAGGTCCAGATCCGCGCGCCATCGGCCTTGGCAAAGGGCAAGTCGCGGGCGCGAGCGCCGGTGGCGATGATGATGTTCTTGGCTTCGAGGTCGGTCGTCTTGTCGCCTTGCTTGACGGTCACCTTGCCTGCAGCGGTGATCGTGCCGACACCCTCGAACACGGTCACCTTGTTCTTCTTCATCAGGCCTTTCACGCCCATGTTGAGCTGGCCCGCGACCTTGCGGCTGCGCTCGACCACCTTGGTCAGATCGAACCCGACATTGTCGGCGCTTAGGCCGTAATCGGCGGCGTGCTGCATGTAATGATAGATTTCCGACGAGCGCAGCAGCGCCTTGGTCGGGATGCAGCCCCAGTTGAGGCAAATGCCGCCCAAGCGCTCACGCTCGATGATCGCGGTCTTGAGCCCGAGCTGCGCCGCGCGGATCGCCGCGACATAGCCGCCGGGGCCCGAACCGAGGATGACGAGGTCGAAAGTGTCGGCCACTGGGGAGTTCCTTCTATACTAGCTCTTGCTAGATCAGCTTTTGGAGGGGCCGCGGTCGATCATCCGCGCCCATCGAAACCAACGTAAAGCGCCCGTTCGCGGCGAGTGCGCTGCCTTCGCCATGCCGGTCGCGCCGCCACACCGCCACCGCCACCGTCATCGAGGTGCGCCCGGTGCCGATGATCTCGGCGTAGAACGACACTTCCTCGCCGATGCTCACCGGTGCGGTGAAGCTGAAGCTGTCCGCCGCGACGACAGGCGCAGGCCCGCCGCAGTGCCGCGAGGCAACCGATCCGGCGGCGAGCGCCATCTGGCCCATCAGCCAGCCGACGAAGATCTTGCCGTACGGGTTCGCGTCGCAAGCCATTGCGGTCGCACGGATCGCGGGGACGGCGTCGGGCAGATCAACCATCGGTCGAGCGACGATCCGCCTTGGCCGCGGCGCGCAGCGAGGGGATGCTCATCGCCACCACCACTGCCATCACGCCGAACATCACCGACCAGATCGTGTCGCTGGCATGCGGCAGCGACCATACGGCACCATAAGCGATCACCGCCGCGCCGGCGACGCCAATCACCAGATGCAGCAGCTCGACCAGAGTGCGCCGCCAGACCATCTCAGGCCAGCATTGCCAGCGGTGATTCGACCAGCGCCTTGAACGCTTGCATCAATTCCGCCCCGTCCGCCCCGTCGATCGCGCGGTGATCGAAGCTGCCGGTCGCCGACATCACCGTTGCGATGCCGAGCGCATCGTCGATGATGTAGGGCCGCTTCTCGCCCGCACCGATCGCCAGGATCATGCCCTGCGGCGGGTTGATGACCGCATCGAACTGCTTGATGCCGTACATGCCCATGTTGCTGAGGCTGGCCGTGCCGCCCTGATATTCCTGCGGCTGCAACTTGCCCTCGCGGGCGCGCGCGGCGAGATCCTTCATCTCGGTCGCGATGGCCGCGACTCCCTTGGTCTCGGCGCCCGTGATGATCGGGGTGATGAGGCCGCTCGGCGTCGAGACCGCGACCGAAATGTCGGCGCGGCTGAAGCTGATCAACTGATCGGGCGTGAACATGACGTTGCACTTCGGCACCTGGATCAGGCTGACCGCGAGCGCCTTGATGATCAGATCGTTGACCGACAGCTTCACGCCGCGCGCTTCGAGGCCCTTGTTGAGCTCGCCGCGCAGCTTGAGCAGCGCATCGAGCCGGATATCGACCGTCAGATAGATATGCGGGACAGTCTGCTTCGATTCGGTCAGGCGGCGCGCGATCGTCTTGCGTACGTTGCTGAGCTTGGTCGCCTCATGCGGGATATCGGGGATTGCGGCGGGCTTGGCCGGGGCCGCGGCGGCGGGGGCAGCGCTTTCACTCGGAGCCGCAGCGACCGGAGCTGCGCCGGCCTTCGCACCATCGAGATCGGCCTTGACGATCCGCCCATTCGGGCCGGAACCGGTCAGCGTGGCGAGATCGATGCTCTGCTCCGCCGCGATCCGCCGCGCGAGTGGGCTGGCCTTGATGCGTTCGCCTTCCGCCTTTGGAGCGGGCGCCGGAGCGGCAGCGGCGGGCTGTACGGGAGTGGGAGCAGGTGCGGGAGCCGTCGCTGCTGCGGGCTTCTCCGCTACCGCCGCCTTGGGGGCCGGTGCGGCTTCTCCGGCGCTCTCGCCGTCCATCATAAGCGTCGCGATCACCGTGCCGACCTTCACATTGTCGGAGCCCTCGGCGACCAAAATCTTGCCGATCACGCCTTCATCGACCGCTTCAAATTCCATCGTCGCTTTGTCGGTTTCGATCTCGGCCATCAGGTCACCGGATTTGACGGTGTCGCCTTCTTTAACCAGCCATTTAGCCAACGTGCCTTCCTCCATCGTCGGGGAAAGCGCTGGCATCTTGATCTCGACCGGCATCAACACGTCCTTATCTGACCGAATCCGTAGCGCCGTCTCTCGCCCTCAAGGTGCCAGCGGTCAAGACCGTCCCTTGCGCACGGGCCCGCTTGGCCTCACGATGCGGTGAAAATCTCCATGGAGGGGAGAACCATGCGCATCTATCTGGTGGTCGTCGACGAGACGCCCGAAAGCGGCATCGCCTTGCGCTTCGCCGCACGCCGCGCGGTGAAGACTGGCGGCGGCGTGGAAATCCTCGCGCTCATGCCGCCGACCGAATTCACCCCCTTCGGCGGCATACAGGCGACGATCGAGGAAGAGGCGCGGCTCCATGCCGAGGGGCTGGTGACGGGTGCGGCGGGTACGCTGGTTGCGGAATCGGGGCTGAAGCCGACGATCACCGTGAAACAGGGCGAAGGCCCCAAGGTGATCCGCGACATGATCGCCGCCAACCCCGACATTGCCGCTCTCGTGCTGGCGGCAGCGGCGAGCGGCGCGCCGGGGCCTTTGGTCACGCACTTTGCGGGGACCGATGCGGGGTGTTTGCCGATCCCGCTGATGATCGTGCCGGGGTCGCTGGATCGCGAGGCGATTGATCGGTTGAGTTGAGGGGGGGCATCAGCCAAGCGCGGCCTTTCGGACGATTAGGATGATGAGTTCGATGACGGCGACCGATTACCGATGGAGTCTGTGCAATCCGGGACCCGAGACACTTCTCGTTTGGCTTGAGCCGTGGTGTGAGGAGTTCGAGGTCCCGGTCCGATCGACCATCACAATGAAACCATCAGGCGACGCTCAGGAGCCCGCACTGGGCGAGGTAGAGTGGGGTCCGGACAACCTTGTGATTTGGGCGACCGGACCGACGGTGGCGGTTTTCATCGACGGCGTGGTTCAGGATTCCGGCTCTGCGGAAATCCCGATCCCTGACGGCTTGACGAAGAAAATGCTGAACATTGCCTTCGCCGGCCAGCCCGCCGCACGCCTTGGCGGCACACCCTACATTCCAGTTCGCAGGACATCTGTGTTGCGGCGGGTGACGAGGCTTGTTGGGCTATAATTCGCAACGGTAAACCGTCACCCCGGCCATGTGCCGGGGTCCACTTGGCGGCTTGACGCGCGGGAGCGATAGTGCGGCGGCGGTGTGTACGTGGCCCGATGGGCCCCGGCACGAGGCCGGGGTGACGAATTGGGGCGTAGTCGGAGCCTTCGACGATCCTCCCCCGCCAGGGGGAGGTGGCGCCGAAGGCGACGGAGGGGGAGGTTGGCGGCCAGCTCTCAATGTGTCTCCGCGGCGCGGTTGCCACAGCCTCGTGTCACCACTCGCGTTGCATTTGCCGTTTGCCCACCCTTCCAAGCGCTTCGCCGACCTCCCCCTCCGTCACGCTTTGCGTGCCACCTCCCCCTGGCGGGGGAGGATTAACCGAAACGGAAGAGGCCATCGAAACCCTTGAACCGCCGCCCCTTCCCCGCCACGATGCCGCAATGCGCACCCTCCCCACCGCCGCCCTGGCGCTCGCCCTCCTCGCCACCCCCGCTTTCGCAAAGGACGCGCCGAAACCCGCGCCCGACCCCATCCGCCTGAAAGCAACCGTCGAGAAGCTCGTCAGCTTCGGCACGCGGCACACGTTATCCTCGCCCGATCACTCGACGCGCGGGATCGGGGCGGCGCGGGGCTGGGTCGGGGGCGAGCTGACCCGCATTGCCGATGCGTGCGGCGGGTGCATCACCGTCGCCAATATCGCGCGCACCTTCACCAATGCGCGCGCGCCGAACGGGGTCAATGTGGTCGACGTGCTCGGTTTCCAGCAGGGGCTCGACCCCAAGCGCGTGATCATCGTCGGCGCGCATATCGACAGCCGCGTGAGCGACGCGATGGACGCGACGAGCGACGCCCCTGGCGCGAATGACGATGGCTCGGGCGTCGCTTTGGTGCTGGAGGCCGCCCGCATCCTGTCGAAGGAGAAATTCCGCGCGACGATCGTCTACGCGATCTTCTCGGGCGAGGAGCAGGGGCTGTTTGGCGGCACGTTGCTGGCGGAAACCGCGAAGCAGCGCGGCTGGACGATCTCGGCGATGCTCAACAACGATATCGTCGGCAACACGATGGGGCAGAACGGCGTGCCCGTCGCCGACCGCGTCCGCGTGTTTTCGGAAGGCATTCGCGGGGCCGAGGACCTGCCCGCGCAACTCGCGCGGCGCGGCAATGGTGGCGAGGATGACGGGCCGAGCCGCGCGCTCGCCAAGACGATCGACGGCGTGGCGGGCACGATTCCCGGCGGGCTCGACGTGTTTCTCGACCGCCGCCCCGATCGCTTCGGGCGCGGGGGCGATCATGAGCCGTTCCTGAAATTGGGCTATCCGGCGGTGCGCTTTTCGGTCGGTGCCGAAAACTGGACGCAGCAGCATCAGGATTTGCGCGTCGAAAACGGCATCCCTTACGGCGACACGGTCGACAAGATGGACTTCCCGTATCTGGCGAAGGTCACCGCGATCAACGTCGCGACGATCCGCCGCCTCGCCACCGCGCCCGCCGCACCCGACGGGGTGACGATCGCGGGCGCTTTGAGCTTCGACACGACGGTCAAATGGAAGCCGGTCGAGGGTGCCACCGCCTACCGCATCCACTGGCGCCGAAACGACACGCAAGTCTGGCAGAAATCGCTCGACGTCCCGGCCACCGCGACCAGCACTGTGCTCAAGGACATCAGCGTCGACGATCACTTCGTGGGCGTCGGCGCGGTCGCGGCGGATGGATCGGAGAGCGTCGTCACCTTCGCCGGGCCGGAACCGCGCGGGGGATAAGCAGAGCCGCCACCCCCACCCGTTCGCCCTGAGCCTGTCGAAGGGCATCTGTCCGCAAGCGCTACGCCTGTTGCGCGAGGTGCTTCGACAGGCTCAGCACGAACGGAGGGATGCGAGGCGTCCCCGCGATCAGCTCCCCAAGATCGGCTGCTCGACCGGGCGGCGGCAGACGCAGCGCGGGCGGTACACCTTCTTCTTCGCGCGATACACTTTGCGCGGCGCGACGTAGCGGGTGCGGGTCGTCTCGATATATTCGGTCGTCGTCGTGGTCACGCTCGGCGCGCCCATAATCGTCACCACCGTCGTTGTCGCGCCGGGGATGTAATAGCCACCGCTGACATAGCCGCCGGCGCTATAGCCGTTCGATGTCGAATACGTCGTCACCCCGCCATTCTGCACGACCGGTGGCAGTGTCTGATAGGCATAGCCCTGCGCGCCCGCGCTGCTCTGCGCATAGCCATAATCGACCGACGAATAGCCGCCCTGGGCATAGCCGCCATCGCCATAGCCGTAGCCATAAGCGCCGTCCCAATCGACGCCATAGACCGAATCGCGCACGCGGCCACGGGGGTCGACGAGCACGGCGTCGTCATAATAGCGCTGCCAGCCATAGCCCTGCGGTGGGGCATAAAGGCCATAGCCGCCGAAATCGCTGACGAAGAAATTCGGCGAAATCCAGTACGTCGGCAAGCGAAAGCCGCGCGACGGGCGCCGATAGGCGTTCCAGCCGCCCGGTGCGTTCCACCCGCCCGACCAGCGGCCGCTATAGGAGCCGCCCCAGCGCGACCCGCCGCCATTGTAGACGCCGCCATTCTGCACCGGTCGTGTGCCGGGATAGGATTGGCCGGGGTTCATCTGACCCGGATAGGGGCGCTGCGGGCCGACCTGGCCCGGATTTGGGCGCGGTGCATCCCACTGACCCGGATAGGGGCGCTGCGGGTTCATCTGGCCCTGGTGCGGACGCGGCATAGTGTTGATTTGTGGCGGCGGCGGCAGGCTGATCGGCCCGTTGCCGCCGGGCTGCTGCATCCGGGGCATCGTGCCCGGGATCGGATAGGACGCGCCGGGATTGGTCCTGCCGCCCCCGAGTCGTTGCGCATCGGCTGCGGTGGCCCCAAAAACGGTAACCATCGTCAGGACCGAAAGAGCTAGGGTTCGCATGGTAAACACTCCCGTCGCGACGGTTGCGAGGATGCAGGCCGTCAGATCATTAACGACCGCGTTACCATTTTGCCCGGTTTCACTCTAGGTTAACGAGTGTCCCGAAACGGATCAGCCCGTCAGCCGGGGACCGAGCAGCGCGACCAGCGCCTCGCACCCGGCCGCATCTTCGGCGTCGAAACGCGCTGGCGTCGGGCTGTCGAGATCGAGCACGCCGATCAAGCGACCGTCATGCACGATCGGCACCACCAGTTCCGACCGGCTCGCCGCATCGCACGCGATATGACCGGGGAAAGCGTGGACGTCCTCCACCAATTGCGTCTCCAGCGTCTCCGCCGCCGCGCCGCACACCCCGTCGCCGAACGCAATCCGGATGCAGGCGGGCTTGCCAAGGAACGGCCCGACCACCAACTCGCCCCCGACATTGCGGTAGAATCCCGCCCAGTTGAGGTCGGGCAGATATTGCCAGATCAGCGCCGCGGCGTTCGCCATGTTGGCGATGGCGTCGCCCTCCCCGTGCGTCAGCGCGCCGAGCGCGGCGTGGAGGTCGCGGTAGAGTTCCGCCTTGGAGCTTTGGTCGATCGTGAAGTCGTACATGCCGGCTGCTCTATCCGCTCCCGCCCCCTCGCGAAAGCTGCTGGCTTGATTTATGGGCGGGGCATGGCCGCGATCCCCGTCACCCGTACGATCAGCATCGACAGCGACGAGCTGACGGAAAGCTTCACCCGCGCCGGCGGCCCCGGCGGGCAGCATGTCAACACCACCGACAGCGCGGTGCTGCTGCGCTTCGACGTCGGGAATTCGCCGTCCTTGCCGCTGGCGGTGAAGAACCGGCTCGCGGTGCTGGCGGGATCGCGGCTGACGCGCGACGGGGTGCTGGTGCTGCGCAGCGAAGGCGCGCGCTCGCAATTGCTCAACCGGCAAGAGGTGCGCGAACGGCTGATCGACCTGATCCGCGAGGCGACGGTGGTCCCCAAACGCCGCCGCCCGACCAAACCGAGCAAGGCGGCGAAGGCGAAGCGGGTGGATGGAAAGACCAAGCGATCGGTGGTGAAGTCGCTGCGGGGACGCGTGACCGATTAATTGCCCGCGGAATGACAGCGGTAACGTCGGCTTAGCAATCGCGCACTATGCTCAACCGCAATGAGCGGGCTCGAGAAAATATGCTTGATCGCGCTCCTCGGTGTCACGGGGCTGGCGTTGACCGCGCTGGCGTTCCCAAGCCTTGTCATTATCGGCTTCTTCCTGCTGCTCTTGCCGGGTTTGATCCTCGCCCTTTCACCCACGGTTGCGCTCTATGGCTGGCTGTTCGCATTGCCCTACGGCGTCCTGCGCGCCCTCGGGCTCCGCTGGTGGATCGCGGTCCTCCCGGCGCTGGCGGTCCCGCTTCTTTTCGGCTTCGGTCTGCCCGATGGGAGCAATGCCGCAACCCGCGCGGCGCTGGCGGTGTCAGTTTCCAACGACATCCGCCCGGTGCGCCCGCTGCCGATCGGTGAGACGGTGGCGTTACTGCGCGATGGTACCACCGGCGGTTGGCATCAGCGTGACGATGGCTGCGACGATCTGTGCCTGCGCTTGCTGTTCAACGGCGACGCGAAGATCGTGTACCTCGCGCAGCGCGGTCGTCCCGGCGCGGCGTTCACGGTTGAGCGGCGCGCGGTGTGCCCGCCCTTCCTGCTCTCGCAGGACGTGCTCAAATGGCATAAATGGCCCGATCGCACTTCGGGCAAAAGCGGGCTTCGCTGGCCGCCGCCGCCCGGCCTGAAGGAAGTCGTCGAGGCGCGGATCGCAGGCGGCGACTGCCTGATACAGGTGCGCGGCACCATCCGCCCCGACTGGACGATCGAGCGCGTCGGCATTGCCCCCCGGCCGAAGCTCGCCCGCTGGTCGATCGCGCCGCAGCCCGCGCAAGGGACGCGCATCACCGTCTATCGCCGTGAGGGTTCGACGATGCGGGCGGTCGGGCGCTTTACCAACGCCTATGCCGCGATGCTGTCGGTTCCGCTCAGGCCCGACATGATCGGCGGCTTCGAGAATGCCCATTTCACCTGGAGCCGCACCACGGCCGGCGAAAGCCGCTGGGACTGGGACAGCGTGACGGCGCTCCGCACTTTGGTGGCCTTCAAGGCCGACGTGCCAGAGGGTATCTCGCCAGCGCGGATGCGCGACTTGCTTGCCGCTGCACTCGCCGACCCGCGCCGCGGCCGCGACGATGCGGGGCTGCTGCTGGCGAATTCGGTGATGGTCGATATCGCCCGCAACGACGCCGTAGCGTGCGACGCCGCCTTGCTGGCGAAGGCGATCGCTGACGATCGCTTCACGAAGATCGAGCCGCGGCATGAGATCGCCGGGAAGCTGGGCGCAGACTATGCGATGATCGCCGACAGTGCGATTGCACGGCTCGCGCGGCTACCGGCCGGCGATCCGGCAACCTTTCCCGATCGCGCCCTGAACACGATCGTCGCGCAGATGCCCGCATTGTGGTTCGCCTCCCCCCCCGTCCACGCTGACCGACCTGTTGCGCGATCCGGTCATCGCCGCGCAGGCGGAGGGATCATCGCCAAGCTCGACGCGGGCGGCGCGACGGCGGTGCCGCTGCTGACCGAAATAATGACGCGGGGGGCCGAGCGCGTTTCCGCGATCGAAGACAAAGGCTATGCGCGCAACGGCGCGACCGACGGCATGCACGCCGCCGTCGCCGCCTTGTGCCGGATCGGCACCCCGGCGCGCAGCGCGCTCGGCCCGATTATCGCCGCCAAGCAGAAGCTAATCGGCACGTCGGAGCGGTGGCCCACCCCCAACCCGGGCAAATACAGTGCCCTGTGGCGCGGCAAAAAGGTCAATGACGGCTTCGTCATCACGCTCGTAAGCCTCGGCGTGCCGATCACCGATTTCCGCGCGCCCGATCAGCCCTCGGTGACCGTAAACGGCAGTTGGCAGCGCATGATCCTGTCCGGAGTGAAACGGCACGACTGCAAGCTGTGACGGCCCGCCCGATCGAAGGCGCTTATGCCTCGCTGAAGCCCGCTGCCAGAAACCGCTCGGGCAAGGGCGCTTTGGCGATGATCGGTTCCTTGCCTGCGCGCGGTACGGTGAGCGCGGCGGCGTGGAGCAAGGTCGGCACGCCGCCCCCGCCGCGCACCGCGCCATAGACCGGATCGCCGACCACCGGCGCGCCGAGCACTTCGGCGGCATGAACGCGAATTTGGTGCGTGCGGCCCGTCTCCGGGCGGAATTCGACGAAGCTGCGCCCGTCCTTCACCGCCAAGACCCGCCAGCCGGTGCGCGCGGCCTTGCCGCCCGCCTTGCCATCGGCGTCGCCCATCATCCGCCAGCCATCTGCCTCGGTGCTGACCTTGACCAGCGCCAGGTCGATCATCCCTTCCTCGCCCTCGGGCACGCCCTCCAGCACCGCAAGGTAACGCTTTTCGACCAGTCCCTGTTCGAACGCCTGCTGCAGCTTGGCGTGCGCCTTGGGGTTGCGCGACAGCAACAGGCATCCCGACGTATCGCGATCGAGCCGATGGACCGGGTGCGGCCAGCGCTTGAACCCGAACGTGAGCCCATCGAGATGGTTTTCAAGGGAGATTGAGCCATCGCGCGGACGGTCGACCGGGAGCCCGGCGGGCTTGTCGATGACGAGCGCTTCGCCGTCGAGGAAAAGAACATGATTTGCGAGCATACGCGCCCCTTGCCACCATAAGCGCCGCCATGCCAGAGCCCTTGCCCGTGGGCGTGAAATGGAAATGGGCGATTCAGGTCGCAGCGGGCTGTTCTGCGCTGCTCCTCGCCGGGTCGCCGATCGCCGTTCAGGCCGCCCCCAACGATTTGCCGCCGCCCGCGCCCGACGGGCGCATGTTCGGCCATTTGACCTACGCCGAGGCGGCGCGCACCGATCTGCTCGTAGCGCCGCCCGGTTTTGCGGGTGGCCTGCCCTGTCTGATCCATCGCGACGCCGCGCCCGATCTTACACGGATGCTCGCCGCCGCCGCGGCGACACCGGAAGTGGGCAAGTCACTCCACGGCGTCTCCTGTTTCCGCACGATCGCACGGCAGCGCGCTGTGTTCTGCCGCAACTACACCCCTGGCACCTGTCACGATCCAGTGCCGCGTGCGCGCTTCGTCGGGCCGCCCGGTTATAGCGAGCATGCGACGGGCTATGCGATCGACTTCGGGGTGCGGCCGGCACCGGGCTGTGCCGATGTCGATGCTTGCATTGCCGCGACCGCGACCGGGCGCTGGCTGCTCGCCCACGGGCCGGAATATGGCTTCGAAATGTCGTTCCCCACAGGCAATGCGCAGGGCGTGACGTGGGAGCCGTGGCATTGGCGCTGGGTGGGAATGACTATCAATGCGCTGGGCGCGGCGCGCGCGCGGCTGACGTTTTCGCGCGCGCGCTCAACCTATCCAGGCAACCCGCGGGTGGCCGAAGTCTCGGACGCCTCGTTTACCCCGACCCCGGCCATGCCGACGCTTCCGCCACCCGCAACGCGGCCGCCGTCGGTGCTGCCGCCGGTTCTCGGCCCGGCACCACCGCGCGTGCCAGAGGTCAGGCGCTGAGCTTGGCCGCCGTCTCGGCGATGCGCTTGCCCTGATAGAAGGCACCCGCAAGTTCATCGGCATCGGGCTGACGGCTGCCGTCGCCGTCCGCGATCGTGGTCGCGCCGTAAGGCGATCCGCCGCGCACCTTGTCGACGCCCATCTGGCCCTTGAAGCCATAATCCAGCCCGACGATCGTCATCCCGTGGTGCAGCAGGTTGGTGATGATCGAGAACAGCGTCGTCTCCTGCCCGCCATGCTGGCTCGCGGTCGCGGTGAACGCACCGCCAACCTTGCCGATCAGCTTGCCGGTGAACCACAGCCCGCCGGTCATGTCCCAAAACGATGCCATCTGGCTCGGCATCCGTCCGAAGCGGGTCGGCGCGCCGACGATGATCGCGTCATAGTCGGCCAGCGCGTCGGGACCGGAAATCTCTTCGTGCGCAGTGTCGGTCTTGAAATGAGCGGCCTCGACCACGGCTTGCGGGGCGGTTTCGGCCACGCGGCGGATGTCGACCTGCGCACCGGTCGAGCGCGCGCCTTCGGCGACGGCGTCGGCCATCTGCTCGATATGGCCATAGGACGAATAATACAGCACGATAACCTTGGTCATGGGATGTCTCCTTCATCTAAAAGCTCCCCTCCCGCCCGCGGGAGGGGGATTGTCCGGGGCTTACTCGCTGTCGACGAGCACCAATTCGGCATCCTCAAGCGCGGTGATCGTAATGGTCTGCCCGCCATCCATCGCCGCGCCGTCGCGCGCCTCGAAGGTCTGGCCTGCAATCTCAATCCGTCCGGTCGCAGGGACGAGATAGGCGTGCCGACCGAGGGCGACGTCGTGCGTGATCGTCTCGCCCGCGCGCACCATTGCCGCCAACACCCGCGCATCGGCGCGGATCGGCAGCGCATCCTTGTCCTCGGCAAACCCGCTGGCGAGCGTCACGAACTTGCCCGACCGATTGTCCTTCGGAAACGGCTTGGCACCCCAGGATGGCGCACCACCGGTCCGCGTCGGTTCGATCCAGATCTGAAACAGCGTCGTCTTTTCGGATTCCAGATTATACTCGGCATGCCGCACGCCGGTGCCGGCACTCATCACCTGCACATCGCCAGCGCCCGTACGGCCCTGGTTGCCGAGCGAATCCTGATGCGTGATCGCGCCGCTACGGACATACGTCACGATCTCCATGTCGCGGTGCGGATGCGGCGGGAAACCGCTGTTCGCGGCGATCTCGTCATCGTTCCACACCCGGATCGCGCCCCAACCCATCCGGGCCGGCTCATGATAATTCGCGAACGAAAAATGATGGCGGGCATTCAGCCAGCCGTGATCGGCATGGCCGAGGCTTTCGAAAGAACGTTTCTCGATCATCGGTGACCTCCTCTTGTTGCCGCCAAGATAGGGATTTCGATCACGTCGTAAATGGAAACGCTGGAAACCGATCGTTTCGAATTCAGTCGAGAACTGGCCGCCCGCGATCCGAAACCTCCCGCGCGGGATTGCCTGCAACGACCATGCCCGGCGCGACATCGCGGATCACCACCGCTTGCGCCGCCGCGATCGCGCCTGCCGCGATTGTGACCCCCGGTCCGACAAACGCGCCCGCTGCGACCCACGCATAAGCGCCGATCTCGATCGGCGCGCCGGTCAGCGCGAAACCGGGGTCGGCGGCATCATGGCTGGCAGCGCAGAGATACGCCTTCTGGCTGACGATGCAGTTGCGCCGCAGGATGACCGGCGCGACATTGTAGCAATCGCATTCGTTGGCGAGGCAACTGTCGGCCTCCATCACCAGATTCCACGGTGCCCAGATCCGCGCCGAGGGATACGGATGTGCGCCCGCCCCGATCTTGGCGCCGAAGCAGCGCAGCACGAACCGCCGCCAGCCATGCAGCGGGTTGGGCGTCGTCCGGTACAGCAGCGCCCAGGCGACCTGCCACACCGCGCGGCGCACCCGATCGGCAAAATTCGGAGGAGGAATGCGGGTCAACGCCATCCGGACCCTCTATGAGGCAATGGAAGAGTCAGCAACCAATCCCGGCGGGTTTCCATTGACAGCGCCCGCTTTTCTCCGCGAGGACGCGCCATGCGCCTGCCCGATCTCGAAGCTTGGGCGATTTTCGCCTGTGTCGTCGAACACCGCTCGTTCAGCGGCGCGGCGGAGGCGATCGGTGTCTCCAAGGCGACCGTGTCCAAGGCGATCACCCGGCTCGAGACGCATCTCGGCCAATCGCTGTTCCACCGCACGTCGCGTCGCCTCAGCCTCACCGAAAATGGCAAGGCGCTGGCCGAACATGCCGCGCGCATCCTGGGTGAGGCGAATGCGGCCGAGGAAGCCGCGCTCGACGCTGCCTCCGCGCCAACCGGTCTGGTCCGCGTCGCTGCACCGATGTCGCTCGGCCTGATCGCGATCGCGCCCGTCATCGCCGATTTTCTGGTCGCGCATCCGGGCATCGAGATCGACCTGCACCTGTCCGATGCGCGCGTGGATATCGTCGCCGAAGGGTTCGACGTGGCGCTGCGGATCGCCACCCTGCCGGATTCATCGCTGCGTGCGCGGAAACTGGCCGACATGTCGGTGCATCTGGTCGCCGCGCCGGAATATCTCGCGCGCGCAGGCACGCCGACCCATCCCGGGCAACTCGGCGAGCATCGCTGCTTCACCTATACCAACATCACCACGCCGTGGCGCTTCGTCGGGCCGGACGGGACCGAAGTCTCGGTCCGGCTGCACGGCCCGCTTTCGACCAATAGCGGTGAGGCGATGCTCCCGGCGCTCCGCCGCGGCCTCGGCATCGCGATGTTGCCCGACTTCATTGCCGGCGCGGACATCGCCGAAGGACGGCTGGTGCCGATCCTGTCGGATTGGGTGCCGCATGGCGGCGCGCTGCACCTGATGACTCCGCCCGGGACGCTTCGCCCGGCGCGCGTCGAAGCGCTGATCGCGTATCTCAGCGAGCATCTGAAAACATTGTGTGCGGTGCGCAGCTAGGTACAATCCCTCTCGCGACTCGTGGATTGAGGCCGTTTAATGCGAAATTAACCTTTTGCGTTCATCACTGAAGAGGTTAATGGATTGGTTCAGGCAAGTCGCGCCACAGGGGGCAGCGAACGCCTGACGAAACGACGGGGAAAGCCCAGATGCGCGTATTGCTGATCGAGGACGAGCCGACGACCGCCAAGGCGATCGAACTGATGCTGACCACCGAAGGTTTCAATGTCTATAAAACCGATCTCGGCGAAGAGGGCCTCGATCTGGGCAAATTGTATGATTACGACATCATCCTGCTCGACCTGAACTTGCCCGACATGCACGGCTATGACGTGCTGAAGAAACTGCGCGTGGCGCGGGTCCAGACCCCGGTACTGATCCTTTCGGGCATCAACGAGATGGACAGCAAGGTCCGTAGCTTCGGCTTTGGTGCCGACGATTACGTCACCAAGCCGTTCCACCGCGAAGAACTCACCGCGCGCATCCACGCCGTGGTGCGCCGCTCGAAGGGCCACAGCCAGTCGGTCATCCGCACCGGCAAGCTCGCGGTCAATCTCGATGCCAAGACCGTCGAAGTCGATGGCGCCCGCGTCCATCTGACCGGCAAGGAATATGCGATGCTCGAGCTGCTGTCGCTGCGCAAGGGCACCACGCTGACCAAGGAAATGTTCCTCAACCACCTCTATGGCGGCATGGACGAACCCGAACTCAAGATCATCGACGTCTTCATCTGCAAGCTCCGCAAGAAGCTGTCGATGGCCTGCGAAGGCGAGAATTACATCGAAACCGTCTGGGGCCGCGGCTATGTCCTGCGCGAGCCAGACGACATGTTGGTATCCACCGAGGTCGCCTGATTTTCCCAAGATTTAACGCTCCCCGGTATCCGGGAGCAGGCCGCGGCATCGGGGGGTGCCGCGGCCTTTCTTGTTCTGGGGGGTGCGGTGCGTTCAATTGTGGAATGTCCGCTTCCGCCCAATAGCGGACATTCTCCTGCGAGCTTACACGGTGCGGATGGTCTCCCAGTCTCTGACAACCGCGCTTATATGGGCGATCCTCCTAACGGTTCCCCCGATCGGTGGATATTGGCTGGGACGTGTTCAAAACGTCGTTGTTAGAATGACACTCTTAGCGTTGTTTTTGCTCACGCCGGTTTGGGTTCTGACGATCTTAATGGCCACGATGCCGCCCTCGCCTCCCAACAGTTTCGTTTGGTGGGAGGCAGGTTTTATAGTGATCCTCCCAGCGATTGTGATCTGGGGAATGCTTGCTGGCACGGGGTATGCGGTTAGCCGTGGGAACGTCCGCTAACCACCAACTATCGTCTTTCCGGTGCCACGATCGATGCCCCCCCTGATTGCCATCGGCAGGTTCAAGGTTAATGGGTGGAGCGTGCGAACGCGATGTCCTACACGCCCCCGGTCTGCGATACTCCTGATCCGGGCTCCCCGGCCCGTCACTCTTTGACACCGCTGCGCCACTAAATCGCCCCGCGCCCGCAAGGGGCCGCGCCAAACGCACGCATTACGCGTGACTTTCCCGTGACCTTCCGCGCGCAAAACCGGTCACATGGTGCGACCTTTGCGACTTTAGCCGAGAAAACGGGTGGTATCGAAAGCCGTTACTTTCGCACCCACACCTTCTCGCCCCCCACCCAGGTCTGTTCCACCTTGGTCGCGCGCAGGTCGCTCGGGGAGGCCATCAGCGGGTCGCGGTCGACGATCACGAAATCGGCGCGCTGCCCGACGGCCAGCCGCCCGAACTTATCCTCGGCGAACCCGGCATAGGCCGCCGCGCCGGTGAACGCCCACCAGGCTTGCTCGCGCGTTACGCGTTCCTCGGGGCGCCATCCGCCATAGGGCTCGCCATCGGCACCTTGGCGGGTAAACGCCGCGGCCCAGCCGGCGAAAGGATCGGGCCGCTCGACCGGATAATCCGATCCGAACGCCAGCGTCGCCCCGTTCTTCAACATCGATGCCCAGGCATAAGCCCCCGCCAAGCGGTCCGGCCCCAGCCGCGCCTCCGCCATCGTGCGGTCGCTGGTCTGGTGCGTCGGCTGCATCGAAGCGATGATGCCGTTCTTGCCAAAGCGCGGCAGGTCCGCCGGATCGACGATCTGCGCATGTTCGATCCGCCAGCGCCGATCGCCCTTATAGGTGTCGACCATGTCATCGATGGCATTAAGAACCTCGGCATTGGCGCGGTCGCCGATCGCGTGGACCGCGACCTGGAAATGCTCGAGCGCGGCGCGGCTCATCAAATTGCGGATCACGTCGTCGGACATGAAGCCCGCGCCCGACTGGCCCGGCGCATCGCTATACGGCTTCTTCAGCCACGCCCCGCGCGATCCGAGTGCGCCATCGGCATACAGCTTCACGCCGCCCATGCGAAGCTTGTCGGCATAGAGCCACGGCGTCGGCCCGCTGCCGCCGACCCGCACCGCGGTATCGACCCCGAAGGCGTAGCTCATGATCCGCACGCGCAGCGCTCCGGCATCGCCCGCGCGGCGATAGGCGAGCCAGTCGTCCAAGCTGCTGCCCATGTCGGCGGTCGCGGTGATGCCGTTCGCGAGCAGGATTTCCTGCGCCTTTTGAAAGGCGTAGTCGCGTTCCTTCGGAAGCGGTTGCGGCACGACCTTCTCGACCAGCGACTGCGCGGCATCGACGAACACCCCGTTCGGCACCACACCGACCTTCTCGATCCGCCCCCCGGCGGGAGCGATCGATTTGGCGGTGACGCCAGCCGCCTTCAGCGCCGCGCTGTTGCCCCAGCTCGCATGGCCGTCCGCGCGCGCCAGCCACACCGGGCGATCGCTGACCACGGCGTCGAGATCGGCTGCGGTCGGGAAGCGGCCGAGCGCCCAGACTTCCTGGTTCCACCCGCCGCCGATGATCCACTTCTTCTCGGGGTTGGCGGCCGCGTACGCAGCGATCGCGGCCTTGGCCTCCTCCAGCGTCTTCGTCCCCGACAGATCGAGCTCGATCGCGCGGAAGCCCAGTTCCAGCACATGACCATGCGCATCGATGAAACCGGGCAGCAGGACTTTGCCCTTCTGGTCCGAGCGCCAGTCAAGCTTGACCGGGCGTTTCTCATTCTCCGCCAACAGCTTGACGACCTTGCCCTCGGGCGAGATCAGCAGCCCGGTAAAGCGCACGACCTTGCCGTCCTTGTCGAGCGTGATGCCGGTGACATTGTCGACCAGCGCATCGGCAAAAGCGGTGGTGGGGAGCAGGAGCGCGGCCAGCAGGCAGGCGGCGCGACGGGCGAAGGAGGAGCTTTGCATGGCGATGCGATAAGCAATGTTCCCCCGCCGCGCCAGATGGTCTAGGCGGCGCGGCATGGCTACCCACACCCGCCCCGCGCCCGACACCCTCCCCGTCACGCTTGCCGACGTACAGGCGGCGCACGCGCGAATCTCTCCGCAGATCGTGCGCACGCCGTTCTTCATCAGCCGCACGTTGAGCGAGCTGACCGGCGCGACGGTCTATCTCAAGTTCGAGAATCTGCAGTTCACCGCGGCCTATAAGGAACGCGGCGCGCTCAACACCTTGCTGCAATTGCCCGCGGGCACCAGCGGCGTGATCGCCGCATCGGCCGGCAACCATGCCCAGGGCCTTGCCTATCATGCCAACCGCCTCGGCATCCCGGCGACGATCGTGATGCCGACCAACACGCCGACCGTGAAGGTGACGCAGACCGAGGGTCACGGCGCGACCGTCGTGCTGTACGGCGATACCTTCGATGCTGCTTATGCCCATGCCCGCGAGTTGGAGGCGACCGGCGGCCTCACCTTCGTCCATCCCTTCGACGACGTGCGCGTTATCGCTGGACAAGGCACGGTTGCGATCGAGATGCTGGAGGATGTCGCCGCGATCGACACCTTCCTGACGCCGATCGGGGGTGGTGGGCTGATCTCGGGCATGGCGGTAGTGGCTGCCGCCTCCGATCATGCGATCGAGGTGATCGGAGTCGAGGCCGAGTTGTTCCCGTCGATGTACAATCGCATCAAGGGCACGACCATGCCCTGCGCGGGCGACACGCTCGCCGAGGGCATTGCGGTCAAGGAACCTGGCGTGGTCACGTCCAAAATGGTCGAGGCGCTGGTCGACGACATCGTCCTCGTCAGCGAACGCAGCCTGGAGCAGGCCGTCAGCCTGTTGCTGCAGATCGAGAAGACCGTCGTCGAGGGAGCGGGTGCAGCGGGGCTTGCCGCGTTGCTGCAACATCCCGAACGGTTCGCCGGCAAGACCGTCGGCGTCGTTTTGTGTGGCGGCAATATCGACACGCGCTTGCTCGCCAACGTGCTGCTGCGCGATCTGGCGCGCTCGGGGCGGCTCGCGCGGCTGCGCATCCGCTTGCAGGACCAGCCGGGCGCGTTGTTCAACGTCGCGCGCATTTTCGAGCAGCAGCGCGTCAATATCCTCGAACTGGCGCACCAGCGGATCTTTACCAATCTGCCGGCCAAGGGTCTCAGCCTCGAGGTGGAGTGCGAGACGCGCGACAAGGCGCATCTCGACCGCTTGCTCGCGGCCTTGCGCGCAAGCGATTACGACGTGAGCACCATCGAACTAGCCTGATCGCCAAAAGTGTGACGAGCGGAATCCCGCGTGCGGCCAGTCGAGTCGCGCGCGGCTTTTCCGCGCGCGACAATCCCCGCATCATCCTTTAGTATGAGCAATCACCCGGCCTTGGCGGACATTAACCACCATTAATGGTAAAGCCGCTTTTCATCACGATCGGGCTGATTCATAACGTGCCTTAGCGGTCGGCACTGGGGCGACTTGGGCAGAATTGAGGAAACCTTTCACGGTGACGGCACCCTTTCGGTTTCCCAGGTTCTTCGTCACGAGCCCGTCGCCTTGCCCGTATCTGCCCGGTCGGCAGGAGCGGAAGGTGTTCACCGAATTGCGCGGCGAGCAAGCCTCCGACCTCAACGACGCGCTCGGCCGAATCGGGTTTCGGCGCAGCCAATCTGTGGCGTATCGGCCGAGCTGCGCAGGCTGTACGGCGTGCGTGTCGGTTCGTGTCGTCACGTCCGATTTCGTGCCGAATGCGACGCAGCGCCGCCAGGTGAAACGCAACGCCGATCTCGAAGTGACGGCATGCCGTCCATGGGCGACCGACGAACAATTTCAGCTGCTCCGCCGTTATCTCGCCTCGCGCCACCCGGGCGGCGGGATGGCCGAGATGGACGAGAGCGACTATGCCGACATGGTCGAGCATTCGCCCGTCAACAGCTTCATCGTCGAATATCGCGAGCCATCGCAGCATGGCGAGCGCGGCAAGCTCGTCGGGGCATGCCTGACCGATCAGCAAGCCGACGGGCTGTCGATGATTTACAGCTTCTTTGACGCCGACAATGAACAGCGTCGCGGTCTGGGCAGCCAGATCATCATGGATCATATCCTGCGCGCCCGCAGCGTCGGGCTGCCCTATGTCTACCTCGGCTATTGGGTAAAGGGATCGCCGCGCATGGCGTATAAGATCCGGTACCGCCCGATTGAGGTCCTCGGCCCAAAGGGATGGAGCCTATTGGTCGATGAAGAAGCGAGTTACACGCCGCCGGCCGAAAAATACGCCATCATGGCCGAGGAGCTGGTGAGTACCCGGTAGCCGCCGCGCCTGAAATGCCTCGGTTTTCAGGGATGTTCCGGACCGCTACTGCCCTGCCCGGTCGACATGAAGATCGACGTCGAGCTCTTCCTCACCCTCACCCAAACGCGAGCCTGCGACCGGTGCCGCCCCCGCCGAATCCAGGGCGACCGCCACGCGCACATAGGCTTCGTCGGCGCTGAGCCCGGTGCAGGGATCGAACGCGACCCAACCAAGTCCCTCGACATGTGCCTCGGCCCAACCATGCGGCGCAGGGCTGCTGTCCGCACCGAAACAGGCCGGGCTGTAGCCAGATACATAGCGCGCCGGGATTTCGACCGATCGTGCGGCGGCAACGAAGATTTGCGCGAGATCGCGCGGTGTCGCAGATGCGTGCTGAAACGCTGTCGCTGCACTCTGGCCGGGAACCGGGCGCCCGCGGTCGAGCGCGAAACGCCGATGCAGCGCGCCATTCAGCGCGTGCAACCCCGCCAACGGCTCTCCGCCGCCAACGTCGCGCGCGAACGAACGCATATCGGGATCTGCCGTCGTAAGCGCTGTCTCGCGGAGGAACATCTCGGGCGGAAGCGGCTCATGCGCACCGTGCACGATGCCGCGCGACGGGTTGGTCAACACCTCACCCGATACGGTGATTTCAATGCTGTCGACCGGCCCGTCGACATACAGCATCGTCGTGCTGTTGCCGAAGCCATCGCGCCCGTAGCGAAAGCGCGCGTCGCAATCGACATGCACGTTCCAGCTCGCAACGGATTGATCATGCGTGTCCTCCGGATTGACGCGGAGCAATTGGATCAAACGCGCCTGCGGGGCGGTGAAACGGTAGGTCGTGCGATGATCGACGATCAATCTCATCGGGCGGCTCGCATCACGTGAACTTGAACTGCCGACCAACCGCACCGTGCAGTTCGTCGTTTTCGGCAATGAAACCCTGAAGATACTGATGCAAACCGCGCGTGATGACGGCACCCGACTGTGTTTTGGACAAGCGCATGTGGCGATTGCGCGCCATGCGGTCGGCCTCACCATGCAGACCGGTACGCTTTGCAAGCAGATTGAGGATGTCGACCGCTTCCTCGACCGATGCGGCCAGACTGCGCGGCAGTTCGGGCCGCGCGATCAGCAAGTCGATGACATTGGCGGGCTTCAACCCTTCCGAATAGAGCCAGCGATACGCCGTGACGGCGGACACGGTCTGCAAAATCGTCGTCCACTGGTCGCGATCAACCACGCCGCCGACCCGCTCACCCTCCGGCAGCAGGATGTGATATTTCACGTCGAGCAGCCGCGCGGTGTTGTCGGCGCGCTCGATCGCCTGCCCGAGCCGGATGAACCACGTCGTCTGGTTGCGGAGCATGCGATGGACCGCGCCCTCAAACCCGCGCGTCTCGGCCTTGACCGCCTCCACCAGGTTCAGCGTCGCCATTGCGCCGCCGGGGCTGGAGCGATTGTCGAACAACAACCAGGCGCGGTTGATCCCGGTCCAGGCTTCCTTGGTCAGCGCGGTACGGACCGCACGCGCGTTGTTGCGCGCCATGTCGAGCGAACGGACGATCGAGCCGGAATGGCTGGGATCCACCGTCAGGAAGCGCGCGACATTGGCCTGCGTGACGCTTTGCCCGGTCTTGGCGAAGGCAGTGTCAGTCTCGGTCACGGCCAGCGCGCTCGCCCACGCCGCCTCCCCCGCCGGGCGCGGCGACAGCACGTCGAGGCGCACCGTCGCCTCAACCAGGCGTGCGATGAAATCGGTTCGCTCGACATAACGGCCGAGCCAGTACAGCGAGGAGGCGGTACGCGAGAGCATCAGCCGACCTGCCCTTGCTGCTGCGACTGCCCCTGAGTCTGGCGCTGACCGGGCGCCGCGCCATTATCCATCAGCACGAAGCTATCCTTGGTGCCGCCGCCTTGCGACGAATTCACCACCAGCGACCCCTCCTTGAGCGCAACGCGCGTCAGCCCACCGGGCACAACCTGCACGCCCTTCGAACCGGTCAGCACGAACGGTCGGAAATCGACGTGCCGCGGGGCAAGTCCCGCATCGGCCAGCGTCGGGACGGTCGACAGCGCCAGCGTCGGTTGCGCGATGTAGCGGTGCGGCTCGGCGATCAGCGCTGCGCGGAATGTCTCGATCTCGGCCTTGGTCGCGGTCGGCCCGACCAACATGCCATAGCCGCCCGAGCCGTCGACGAGCTTGACCACCACGTCCTTCAGATTGTCGAGGACGTATTTGAGCGCTTGCGGTTCCCGGCAGCGCCACGTCTCGACATTTGGCAGCTTGGGCTCGCCACCCGAATAGAATTTCACGATCTCGGGCATGTACGAATAGATCGCCTTGTCGTCCGCAATCCCGTTGCCCGGCGCGTTGATCAACGCGACGTTACCCGCGGCATAGGCTGAGATCAGCCCAGGCACGCCGAGCATCGAATCCGGACGGAACACGAGCGGATCGAGATAATCATCATCAATTCGGCGATAGATCACGTCGACCTTCACCCGCCCCGCGATCGTGCGCATCCACACGACATCGTCATCGACCACCAAATCGGCCGCCTCGACCAGTTCGACCCCCATCGAATCCGCGAGGAAGCTGTGCTCGTAATAGGCTGAATTGTAATGCCCCGGCGTCAGCACGACGCAGACCGGCGCGGCGACGCCTTCGGGCGCGACCGATTTCATCGTCTCGAGCAGCCGGTCGGGGTAGCTGTCCACCGCCGCCACGCGGAAATCGCGGAACAGTTCGGGGCACAGCCGCAGCATCGCCTCGCGGTTTTCGAGCATGTAGCTCACACCCGAGGGCGTGCGCGCGTTATCCTCGAGCACGAAGAAATCGTCGGGGCCGGTGCGGACCAGATCGATCCCGCAGATATGCGCCCAAATGTCGTGCGGTGGCCGGATACCGGCGATTTCGGGCCGGAATTGCGCGTTACCGAAAATCAGATCGGGCGGCAGCACCCCCGCATCGAGGATTTTTCGATCACCATAGATGTCGACCAGGAAAGCGTTGATCGCCTCGACTCGCTGCACCAGTCCGGCAGACAGTCGCGCCCATTCGTCCGCAAGGAACACGCGCGGCACGATGTCGAAGGGAATGATCCGCTCGCTCGCATCGCTGTCACCATACACCGCGAAGGTAATACCGAGCTGTCGAAAGGTCGCCTCGGCCGATTGCTGACGGCGGCGCAACTCGGCATCGGGTGTATCATCGATCCACGCCCCGAGCGCGGCGAGTTCGGGCCGTGCCACGCTCGACCCGGCTTTTCCCATAATCTCGTCGAACGCCGGTCTTGTCGCCATTGAAACGGTAAAGCCCCCAGATCCGTGTCGGTCCCATGCTGCGACGGATTGCTGCGATGCACAAGGGCTAGAAGATTTTAACGAACCGGAGCGTTTTCGAAATTCATACGTCGATATCTCAAATCTCGGGCGTGCGTGAGGCAACCAATCGGAAGGTTCCCTCGGATCGGGCGGTTCGTCAGGCAATATCGATAGTTTCCTACAAGCTCGGTCTGATCGATCGGCCAGGATTCCGGTGCCCCTTTGGGGGTATGCGGAGTCCAGTCGCATCCACCGGTTCCGGGCTGAGACACCGCACCGCCGAACGTGTATTCACGCGTATTGTTGAACCCGAGGCGCGTCGAATAGCCGCCACTTACGGAAATCAGCGCACCACGCCCCGCATGACAGATGTTAATTTTGCGCGCCGCCTCCGCGCAGCGAGCGAATGCGGTCGCATCGGGGGTCGCGGCGCGAATAACCAGCAAAATTAAAAGGATATGCGTTGGATGAAATTACCGGAATCGGTTAATCCTCACAAGAGTGATCAGCCCCCCAATACGGCCAGGACCGCCGGGGTCAGCACTTGAGGCAAGACCTGCGGCTCGGCGGCGCCCGGCGCGTAATAGAGGTACAGCGGCACGCCGGCGCGGTTATGCGCTTCAATGAAGCGGCCCATCACCGGATCGCCATTGGTCCAATCCCCCACCAGCACCGCAACCTTGTGATCGGCGAAGCTCTTGCGAGTCGCATCGGTGTCGATTGCGACCTTCTCATTGACCTTGCACGTCAGGCACCAATCGGCCGTGAAATACACGAACACCGGGCGGCCCTCCTTACGCAGGGCGTCGAGCTTAGCCTCGGTGAACGCCTCGCTTCCCGCCTCGGCCACGGCTGCCCCCGCTGGCGCGCGGCTGACCAGCGCCGCGCCGCCGACCGTCACCACCGCCAGCGCACCGAGCGCGACCCAGCCGAAGGCCAAGCCGCGCGCCTGGCGGCGTCCACCGATCCGTAAGGCGAATCCCGCGAACAGCGCTGCCGCGAGGCCCAGCGTCAGCCCGTCGACCCCCGCTTGCCGCCCCAGCACCCACGCGAGCGCGAGCGCCGTCAGCCACATCGGCACCGACAGGATATGGCGGAACGTCTCCATCCACGCCCCTGGCTTGGGTAAGCGCTTGCGCAAGGAGGGCACGAAGCCGAGCAACAGGAACGGGATCGCCAGCCCTAGTCCTAGCCCTGCGAAAACCGCGAGCGCGGCGGGCCATGGCAACACCAGCGCCGCGCCAAGGGCCGCCCCCATGAACGGTCCGGTGCACGGCGTCGCGATGAACGCCGCGAGCGCACCGGTGGCAAAGGCACCGCCTGCCCCGCCCGATCGGTTGACGAATTGCGGCGTCGGAATTTCGAACAATCCGCCGAGGTTGAGCGACAGCGCCACCGTCAGTAGCAGCAGCACGACGATCGCGCGCGGGTCTTGCAACTGGAACGCCCAGCCGACCGCAGTCCCGCCGGCCCGCAGCGCGAGGATCGCGCCGCCAAGTCCGACGCATACGGACACCACGCCCGCAGTGTAGGCGAGCGCCTCGCGCCGCGCCGCACCCTCGTCGAGATGGCCGCGCGCCAGGCTCAGCGCCTTGAGGCTCAGGATCGGGAAAACGCACGGCATGATGTTCAAGATCAACCCGCCGAGCATCGCGCCGCCGAACGCGATCAGTGTCGCGAGTAGCACGCCGCTCACCCCTGCCGATCCGGTCTGCGTTGCTGCCGCGACCGTGCCCGCATCGGCGGTCACCACAAGGCCCTGCTGCTGGCCGATCTGCACGACGCCAACCAGCGGCCCGCTAACACCCGGTACGGCGGCCTTGGTCTCCACCACCAGCCGGTCGCCATCCTGCGAGACGATCTGCCGCGCGGAGTAATCGATAAGGCCCGTCGTAATCGGATAGAAATAGACATCCTTCGGCAGCGCCGCGCCGGCCGGATAGGGGATGGCGATGCGGATGCGCCCGCCGCTCGCCTGGAACACGCCTTTCGCATCGAGCGGTTTTGGCACTGCGCGCCGCCAGGCATCGAAGCGGCCCTGCGATGCACTCGAGATTGCGCCGTCGCCGATCGTCAGCACGGTCGACAGATCGGCGGACTCGGGCACGCAAACTTCGGCCGAGCAAACGAGGTAATTGGTGCGCAGCTTGACCGGCACTTGCGTCCCCACCGCCAGACCGGCCGGGAGTTTCAGCGTGACGAGCGGCGCATACGCCTTTTCGAAGACATAATTCATCAAATCCGCGACAATCAGCCGGCCCGGCACCGGATAGGCCGGTTCACTCGCCGTCACGCCGCTGGACAGGGTCCAGTCGAGCTTCGCGGCGAAACCCGCGTCGCCCGGATTCTGCCAATACCCGTGCCAGCCCGGCTGCGGCACCGTCGCCAGCGCGAGCGTAACGGTCGATCCCGCAGCGGGGCGTTCCGTCTCCGCGACGAGCGTGATCGCCAGATGCGGGCCCTTGCCATAGGGGTCCGGCGTCACCTCCTGTGCGTGCGCGCCACTGGCTGCCAGCAGCGCCAGCATTGTCACCATGAAGTCATGAAACCAGCGCATCGCACATCCTCGTTGGTCCGCTTGTCGGCCCAGCCTCGACGCGCCATAGCGGCACAATCGGTCCGCCGCCAATTCGGAGAAGTCGAATGAATCGATACGCGTCTGTCAGTGCTCTGGCGCTGGCGTTGCTTTCCACACCGGTCCGGGCCGATACCGCACCGGCCGCTCCCCCGACCGCGCAAGCCCCCGCGACTCCGCCGAAGTTGATCGTCGTGATCTCGGTCGATCAATTTTCCGCCGATCTGTTCGACGAATATCGCAAATCCTTCACCGGCGGCCTCGCGCGATTGCAGCAAGGCGGAGTCTTTCCGAGCGGATATCAAAGCCATGCCGCGACGGAGACCTGTCCCGGCCATTCTACGATCCTAACCGGCTTCCGCCCCGAACATACCGGCATCATCGCCAATAACTGGACCGATCTCGCGGTCACGCGCGCCGACAAGCAAGTCTATTGCGCTGAAGACGAGACGGTCCCCGGATCGACCTCGTCAAACTATACCGTGTCCAACAAGCATCTGCTCGTACCCACGCTGGGCGAGCGGATGAAAGCGGCGATCCCGGCGACGCGCGTCGTGTCGGTTGCGGGCAAGGATCGCGCGGCCGTGATGATGGGCGGCCACAATGTCGACGAGCTGTGGTGGTGGAACGGCAAGGCGTTCGTCAGCTATGCCGGACGCGCCACGCCCGCCGTGGTCGCGCGCGCCAATGCCGCCACCGCCGCGAAGATCGCCACGCCGCAAGCGGCCCTCGACGTACCGGAAATCTGCAAGCCACACGATCGCGCGACGCCGATCGGCGCTGGCAAGACCGTCGGCGACGGCCATTTCGAGCGTGCAGCCGGCAACGCCTCCGCCTTCCGCGCCTCTCCTGCGTTCGACGGCGCGATCGTCGCGCTGGCGGCGGGGCTGGTGCAGGACATGAAGCTTGGTACCGGGCCGACGACCGACATTATCGATGTCGGTGCATCGGCAACCGATTATATCGGCCATACCTATGGCACCGAGGGTGCCGAGATGTGCATCCAGCTCCAGCAACTCGATGCGACGCTTGGCTCGTTCTTCACCGTACTCGATGCGACCGGCGTCGATTATGAAGTCGTGCTGACCGCAGATCATGGCGGCAACGATATCCCCGAGCGCGAAGTCGCTGCTGGTCTGCCCGATGCGCAGCGCGTCAAGGTCGACCTAGCGCCGTCTTTGGTCGGCAAGCAGATTATGACCAAGCTCGGCATCACGACGCCGGTGCTGTTCGGCGACATTCCCAATGGCGATATCTACATCGCGCGCGACTTGGCGCCGGCGCAGCGCAAAGCCGTGCAGGATGCGGCGGTCGCGTACTACAAGGCCGCGCCGCAAGTGGCCGAGGTGTTCACCGCCGCGCAACTCCAGGCCGCGCCTGCTCCCAAGGGGCCGCCCGAGAAGTGGAGCATGATCGAACGTGCCCGCGCGTCGTACAAGGCGGGCCGATCGGGCGATCTGCTCGTCTTCCTGAAACCGCGCGTGACGCCGATCCCCGATCCGACGCGGGGTTATGTCGCGACGCACGGCAGCCCGTATGATTACGACCGCCGCGTGCCGATCCTGTTCTGGCGCAAGGGAATGACCGGGTTCGAACATTCCGGCGGGATCGAGACGGTCGACATCATGCCGACGCTGGCGCGGCAGATCAGCTTGCGGATCACTGGGCCGAAGATCGACGGAAAGTGCCTCGATCTGAGCAAAGCAGGTGCGGTCTGCCGGTGAGGGACGCGCTTGCGGACATCCGCGGCATCGCGACGTACCTCGATCGGCTGAGCGGACGCGCGCAGGAACGCTTGCCTGAGCATCAATGGCGGATGCTGCTGGACACGCTCGGCCTCGGGATCGAGCAGGCGATGCAGCATATTGGGCGGACGCGCCCTGATCCGGCGAGCTTTGCCGATTGGGTGATCGCGACTGCGGGGCCACCCGATCCGAATCGGGTGGCCCGCTATCACGCCGCGCTCGACCGCACGCCGCTGCCCGCCGCCACCGCCGCGCGCCTGGCGGAAATCGACGCGATGCCGCCGGTGCTCGAGGCGGAGGATTTGGCGCATTGGGAGGCGCACGGCTTCGTCATCCTGCGGGGCGCGATCGATCCGGCGCTGGCGCACGATACGGCGGCGCTGGTGTGGGACATCGTCGGCGCGACGCCCGACGACCCCGAAAGCTGGTACGCCAAGTCGCACAACGGCATCATGGTGCAGCATTTTCAGAGCCCGCAACAGGATGCGATCCGGCAGTCGCCACGCATTCACAAGGCCTTTGCACAGCTTTGGGGCAGCTCGGATTTGTGGATCAGTACCGATCGGCTGGGTTTCAATCCTCCTGCGCGACACGACTGGAAATTTGCCGGACAACCGTTGCATTGGGACGACAGCTTGGTGCGCCCGATCCCGTTCGGGACGCAGGGCATCCTGTATCTAACCGATACCGCTCCCGAACAGGGTGCGTTGAGGCTGGTGCCCGGTTTCCACCACAGACTCGATGCTTGGCTCGACAGCATGGGCGACTGCGATCCGCGCCTGGTCGATCTGACCGGACAGGCGGTGCCGATCGCGGCCAATTCGGGCGATCTGATCATCTGGCGATCGGACTTGCCACACGGTGCCACTGCCAATCATGGGCGCGCGCCCCGCCTGGTTCAGTACATGGCGATGTACCCGCCGACCCCGATCGTCCCGCGCGATTGGCTGTGAACGCGCCTTAGCGGACCTCGTAGATGCGGATCCCCGGCCCAAGCCGGTTCGCGCCGACCGCAAGTTGATCGCCGCTCATATTGGCGACGAAGGCGGGGTTGGTCGGCGCATTCGGCGCGAGCGTCGCGTCATTGCCTTCGACGCGCAGCCCGGTTGCGCGGTACGTCTTCGCCTCGGCCGAGACGACGATCAGGCCGCTGTGGTTTTCCTTGTGCGCACCCTGAACGAAGGTGTTGCGCGTGATCAGCCCGGTCGATCCTTCGGGCAAGTCGATCATGTAATTGGTCTTGCGGCCCTTGGTATCGTCGAAGCTGTTGTCGGCGATCGTCACGCGCGGCACGCGCAGCTTTACGTAATGCCCGCCCGTCCCCCGTTCGAAGCGCGAATTGGTGATCGTGACCGACCCCTGATTGGACAGATAGATGCTGTGCGAACAGCTCGGGCTTTCATCGCATTGGCCGAGCCCGGCGAAGGTCGAACGGTCGATCGTGATTTTCTGCGCCGACGGATGTCCGCCAAGAATGCCCTCCTGGCTATCGAGAAAGGTCGAATCGCGTACCACCAGATCGCCGATCTCGGTACGGATGCCCGCGCCATTGCCGTCGGCGACGCGCATCCCGCGAAACACCAGCCCCTCGACGGTCGATCCCTGCCCGCGCAGCACAAACGCCGCCTTGCCCTCGCACGTCGTGCCCTCGAAGATCGCGGTGCCCGGCTGGATCGCCTTGAAGGTGATCACTCCGCCCGCTTGCACCGTGCATTGGCGATAGACGCCGGGCGCGATCAGGATCGTCGCGGTGCCCATCCGGACCGACTGCACGGCATCGTCGATCGTCGGGAAACCTTGGCCGGTTTCCTGGATCGTGAACGGCGCGCGGCCCTGCTGCGCGGCAGCGGGGACGGCAAGCGCGAGGGCGAACAATGGCAAGAACGGGCGCATCGGGAACTCCTTTACGACCCGAAATGCGCCGCATGGCGCGGCTTGTGAAGGCGAATTGAGGGTTAACCCAAGCCCGCTATCAATCCAGATTCGGCCGCAGCCAGCGTGTAGCGGTTTCCAGATCGACCCCGCGGCGGACCGCATATTCCCCGAGCTGGTCCGGCCCTACGCGCGCGACGCCGAAATACTCCGCTTGCGGGTGGCCGAAATAGAAGCCCGATACCGCCGCCGTCGGCAGCATCGCGAAACTTTCGGTTAGCGTCGCGCCAGTCGCATGATGCGCGTCGAGCATTTCGAACAGCTTGGTCTTCAGACTGTGCTCGGGGCAGGCAGGATAGCCCGGCGCGGGGCGGATGCCGCGATATTGCTCGCGGATCAGCGCTTCGTTGGTCAGTTGTTCGTCGGGCGCATAGCCCCACAGGTCTTGCCGGACATGCTGGTGCAGCCGCTCGGCGAACGCCTCGGCCAGACGGTCGGCCAGCGCCTTGAGCAGGATATCGCTATAATCGTCGATCGCCGCTTTGAACTTGGCGAGGTGCGGCTCGATGCCGTGGATCGACACGGCAAAGCCGCCGATCCAGTCGCCCTTGGGATCGATGAAATCGGCGAGGCACATGTTGGCACGGCCTTCGCGCTTGGCGATCTGCTGACGCAGGAAGGGCAGACGAACAATGTCGTTGCTGTCGACCAAATTCAGCATGTCGAACCCGCGCAACTCGTCGGCGTTAAAATCGCCCTTCAAATCGATGACGACATCGTCCTCCCAGCGTGCGCACGGCCACAGGCCAGCAACACCCCGCGCCGTCAGCCACTTCTCGCCGACGATCTTGTTAAGCATCGCCTGCGCATCGGCGAACAGCGAGGTTGCGCTTTCCCCAACCACGGAATCGGTCAGGATCGCGGGGTAATTGCCGGCCAGCTCCCACGCGCGGAAGAACGGCGTCCAGTCGATCAATTCGCGCAGATCGGCCAAGTCCCAGTCGCGGAACACGTGTACGCCGGGCTTGGCGGGAGCGCCCGGCTTCAGGTTCATATCGGCGACGAACGGATTGGCGCGGGCCTTGGCGAGCGGCACCAGCTCGCTCTGCCCCCGATTGGCACGGGCGATCCGCACAGCCTCATATTCATCCGCGGTCTTGGTCACGAAATCGTCGCGGATCGTGTCGCTGACCAGCGTCGAGGCGACACCGACCGCGCGGCTCGCGTCGAGCACATGCACGACCGGTCCCTTATAGGCTGGCGCGATGCGCAGCGCGGTGTGGACCTTTGACGTCGTGGCACCGCCGATCAGCAGCGGCATCGTCATGCCGGCGCGCTGCATCTCCTCGGCCACCGTTACCATTTCGTCGAGGCTCGGCGTGATCAGCCCCGACAGGCCGATCATGTCGGCGTCATTCTCGTTCGCAGCCTTCAGGATATCGGACCAGGGGACCATCACCCCCATGTCGACGACATCGAACCCGTTGCACTGGAGCACGACGCCGACGATGTTCTTGCCGATGTCATGCACGTCGCCCTTGACGGTCGCCATGATGATTTTGCCCTTGCCGCGCGCGCCGGGCTCCTTCGCCGCCTCGATAAAGGGCAGCAGATGCGCCACCGCCTTCTTCATAACGCGTGCACTTTTAACGACTTGCGGCAGGAACATCTTGCCCGATCCGAACAGGTCGCCGACCACGTTCATGCCGTCCATTAACGGCCCCTCGATCACCTCGATCGGGCGACCGCCCTTGTCGAAGATCGCTCGCCGCGCTTCCTCGGTATCCTCGACGACATGCATGTCGATGCCCTTGACCAGCGCATATTCGAGCCGCTTGTTGACCGGCAACCCGCGCCATTCCGCCGCCGCTTTCTCTGCGACAGCATCGGTACCCTTGAAACTCTCGGCCATCGCGATCAGCCGCTCGGTCGCGCCCTCGTCGCTGTTGAGGATGACGTCCTCGCACGCCTGCCGCAACTTCGGGTCGATCGCGTCATAGATGTCGAGTTGACCCGCATTGACGATCGCCATGTCGAGCCCGGCGGGGATCGCGTAATAGAGGAACACCGAGTGCATCGCGCGACGCACCGGCTCGTTCCCGCGAAAGCTGAACGACAGGTTCGACAGCCCGCCCGAGATATGCGCGTGCGGGCAGCGTTGCTTGATGTCGCGGCAGGCTTCGATAAAGTCGACCGCGTAGTTGTTATGCTCCTCGATCCCCGTCGCGACCGCGAAGATGTTGGGATCGAAGATGATGTCCTCGGGCGGGAAACCGATGCCCATCAACAGGTCATACGCGCGCCCGCAAATCTCGACTTTCCGCGCGCGCGTGTCCGCCTGCCCGACCGTATCGAACGCCATCACGACGACCGCCGCGCCGTAGTTCATCACCTTCTTGGCCTGGGCGAGGAACTGCTCTTCCCCCTCCTTCATGCTGATCGAATTGACGATCGGCTTGCCGCTGACGCACTTGAGCCCAGCCTCGATCACCGACCATTTCGAGCTGTCGACCATGAACGGGATCCGCGCGATGTCGGGCTCGGCGGCGATCAGCTTGAGGAAGGTGACCATCGCATATTCCGCGTCGAGCAGGCCCTCGTCCATGTTGACGTCGAGCACTTGCGCGCCCGATTCCACTTGCTGGCGCGCGACCTCGACCGCGGCGGGATAATCCCCCGCCATGATCAACTTCTTGAACTTGGCCGATCCGGTGACGTTGGTGCGCTCACCGATGTTGACGAATTGGGCGGTGGTGGTGGTCATTCTGCAATTCCTCCCCTCCCGCTTGCGGGAGGGGTTGGGGGTGGGCGCCCGATCTAACGAGCGGTATCGATTGGGGAAAGCGCGAGCCCACCCCCTGCCCCCTCCCGCAAGCGGGAGGGGTAGAAGAATCAAGCCGCCATCGTCATCGGCTCCAGCCCGGCGAGCCGGGTGACCACAGGCGGCACCGGTACGCCGCGCGGCGCGACGCCTTGCACGCCGTCGGCAATCGCCTTGATATGCGCAGGGGTCGAACCGCAGCAGCCGCCAAGCACGTTGACCTGCCCCGCCTGCGCCCACTCCCCGACCAGCCCCGCCGTCGTGGCAGGCGCTTCGTCATATTCGCCGAGTTCATTGGGTAATCCGGCATTGGGATAGACCATGATCAACGTATCGCAAATCTGCGACAGCGTACGCACATGCGGACGCAATTGCTCGGCCCCGAACGAGCAGTTCAGCCCAATCGTCACCGGGCGCGCATGCCGCACCGCGTGCCAGAACGCCTCGACCGTGTGGCCCGACAAATTGCGCCCCGAAAGATCGGTGAGCGTCATCGACAGCATGATCGGCACATCGCGCCCCAACTCCTCGCCCGCCTCCAGCACCGCCATGATCCCGGCCTTGGCGTTGAGCGTGTCGAACACCGTCTCGATCAGGATGAAATCGGCCCCGCCCTCAAGCAAGGCGTCGATCTGTTCGCGATACACGTCTTTCAGATAGTCAAAATCGATCTCGCGAAAGCCCGGATCGTTGACATCCGGCGACAGCGACAGCGTCTTGTTGGTCGGCCCGACCGCACCCGCGACGAAGCGCGGGCGGCCGTCCTTCGCCTGATATTCATCGGCTAGCCGCCGCGCGAGCTTAGCACTTTCGACATTGATCTCGCGCACCAGGCCCTCGGCGGCATAATCGGCTTGGCTGATGCGGTTGGCGGAGAAGGTATTGGTCTCGGCAATGTCCGCGCCTGCCTCGAAATAGGCGCGGTGGATCGTCTCCGGCACCTCCGGCTTGGTCAGCGCGAGGATGTCATTATTGCCCTTCTGATCCTTGGCCAGGCCGAGCGATCCGGCATAGTCGGCCTCGGACAGCTTCCAATTCTGGATTTCGGTCCCGAACGCACCATCGGTGATGAGGATACGCTTGGCGGCTTCGGCGAGAAATGTTTCGCGGATGGTCATACATTTTCCTTCTTCCCCTCCCGCTTGCGGGAGGGGACCGAGGGGTGGGCGCCCGACCTCATCGAGCGGTAAACGACGGAGGCGAGCGCGAGCCCACCTCCTAACCCCCTCCCGCACGCGGGAGGGGAGGAATTATGCGGCCTCCGCCTTCACCGCAGGAACCGGAGCCTTCGCGCGAACGCCCAGCAGATGGCAGATCGCAAAGCTCAGTTCCGCGCGGTTTAGCGTGTAGAAATGCAAATCGCGCACGCCACCCGCATACAACCGTCGGCACAGTTCGGCGGCGATCGTCGCCGAGACGAGCTGCCGCGCGGCGGGATGATCGTCGAGCCCTTCGAACAGCGTCCCCATCCACGGCGGCACCACCGTGCCGCACATTGCCGACATCCGCTGCACCGCGCCGAAATTCATGATCGGCATGATTCCCGGCACGATCTCCGCCGTCACACCCGCCTTGGTCGCCGCATCGCGAAAGCGGAAAAAGGTTTCCGCCTCGTGGAAAAATTGCGTAATCGCGCGGGTCGCGCCGGCATCGAGCTTGCGCTTAAGATTGTCGATATCCGCCGCCGCATCGACTGAATCCGGGTGGCATTCGGGATAGGCCGAGACCGAAATCTCGAACGGGTGGAGCTTGCGCAACCCCTCGACCAGCTCGACCGCATTGGCATAGCCCCCAACCGGCGAATGGAACTTCTCCCCCGGCACCGGTGAATCCCCGCGAAGTGCCACGATATGCCGCACGCCCGCCTGCCAATAGGCATCGGCCACCGCATCGATCTCGTCGCGCGTAGCCGCAACACACGTCAGATGCGCCGCCGCTGGAATATCCGTCTCGCGTGCGATCCGCGCCACGGTCGCATGCGTCCGCTCGCGCGTCGTGCCGCCCGCGCCGTACGTAACCGATACGAAACGGGGCCCAAGCGGCGACAGCGTTTGCACCGAAGCCCACAGCGTTTCTTCCATCTTCTCGGTCTTGGGCGGGAAGAATTCGAAGCTCACGCGCGCATCGCCCGCCAGATCCGCGAACAGCGGCGTCGCCAGCGCATGACGCGCTTCCTCCATCTGCTTCACTGAAACCGTCATGCCGCCCTCACTTCTTTCACTACCGGGCCTACTTTACGCGCAAGCCATAATTTCACGGTCAATTCGCCACCGCCGAGCGTCTCGATCCGCGCCGGGGCAAGACCCGCCGCCGCGAACCACGTCGCCATCTGATCATCGGCGAAGCCCAGGCGCGTATGGCCGTCCTTGGTGCGCAGTTCCTCCCGGTCATGCGCCGCGAAATCGGCAATCAGCAGGCGCCCGCCCGGACCAAGGACACGCGCCGCCTCGGCGATTGCGGCGCCCGGCTGTTGCGCGAAATGGAGCACATGGTGGATGATCGCCACATCCGCACCGCCATCGCCGAGCGGCAGTGCGTAGAGATCCGCCTGCCGCAACTCGGCATTGGCCACCCCGCGCTCGGACAGTTTCGCGCGCGCCAGACGGAGCATTTCCGAACTGCGATCGATCCCCAAAGCCTGTTCGGCGCGGCCAGCAAACAGTTCGAGCATCCGCCCGGTGCCCGTGCCGATATCGATCAACTGTCCGATCGACGTATCGCCCAGCACTGCCGAGATCGCCGCCTCGACCTCGCTTTCGGCGATATGGAGCGAGCGAATCGCATCCCATTGCCCGGCATTCGCCTCGAACCAGCTCGCCGCCGACGCCGCGCGATCAGCGCGCACCGCGGCCAGCCGCGCCGCATCGGCCACCGCCCAATGATCGGGCTCGATCGCAGCCCATTGGTCGAGCGCGCCGATCACCGGCCCCACCGTCGCACCGCTGCCAAGCGCCACGAATACCCAGCTCCCTTCTTTGCGACGTTCGGCAATGCCCGCGTCGCATAGGATCTTAACATGGCGGCTGACGCGCGGCTGGCTTTGGCCGAGCACTTGCGCGAGTTCGCCAACCGACAGCTCCATCGTGCGCAGCAGCGCGAGAATGCGCAGCCGCGTCGCATCGGCCAGCGCGCGGAAGATATCGAGGGCGAGGGTCACAGCGTTTCCATCCTGGGAAGCACATATAAAGATATCTTTATATGAGGTCAACGCAGTTGCTACGAACCCGGAAGCGATTGCGCGGGTTTCATCGCGTGGGTACCGTCCCCGCTTCCATCAGGAGAGCCGTTCCATGAAGCCTTCTCGCATCCTGCCGCTGATCGCACTGACCAGCCTCGCGCTAGCCGCCTGTAGCCCGAAGGCGCAGAGCGAGGCCGCCGCCACCGCCAACACGGTCGAGGCCGATGCCAATGCGACCGCGGCGGAGGCGGTGTCGGATACCGACGCCGCGCTGGGTGCCGCGGAAACCCGGATCGATAATGTTGCCGACGTGCTCGGCAACAAGGCCGACCGCGTTGCCGATACCGCCGACGCTGCGGCCAAAGACTTAGGCAACGAGATAGCGGAATGAAGCGGGCGGTTTTCCTGACGCCGCTAATCCTGATCGCGGCGTGCAGCGGCGGCGCATCGTCGACGGGCGCTTCCCCAGGCGAGGACAAAATGCTCAACGATGCCGCCGCCTCGCTTGATGCCAACACGATTAACACCAACGCCGCCGAAATCGTCGATGAAGACGACGGCGGCAATGAAAGCCAACCGCAATGACCGCTTTACGCCGCCTCGGCGCGACCGATCTCCACATCGCTCCCCTGGTGCTGGGTGGCAACGTGTTCGGCTGGACCGCGGATGAAGCGACCAGCTTTGCCATACTCGACGCATTCGTCGCAGGCGGTGGCACGATGATCGACACCGCCGACGTCTATTCCGCGTGGGTTCCCGGCCACAAAGGCGGCGAGTCCGAAAGCGTGATCGGCGCATGGCTCAAGCAGTCCGGCAAGCGCGACCAAGTCCAGATCGCCACCAAGGTTGGCATGCTGCCCGGCGAAGGCGGCGAGAAGCTCGCCCCCGCGCGCATCGCGGCGGCTTGCGACGCCTCGCTGCAACGGCTCGGCGTCGACACGATCGACCTGTATTTCGCGCATCAGGATGACGATGCGGTGGCGCAGGAGGACGCACTCGCGGCGTTTTCGAAGCTGATAGACGCAGGCAAGATCCGCGCGCTCGGCGCGTCCAATTTCCACGCCGCGCGCCTGAAATCCGCGAACGACGCCGCCCGCGCCCACGGCCTGCCGCATTATCACGTGCTGCAACCCGAATATAACCTGGTGAGCCGCCAAAAATTCGAAGGTGAGCTGCAAAATTACTGCGTCGAGCACAATATCGGCGCCATTCCCTATTACGGCATCGCCTCGGGCTATCTCACCGGGAAATATCGCAGCGCCGCCGATTTCAGCAAGAGCGTGCGCGGCGGGCGGATGCAGGCGTTCATGGACGGTACCGGCCCAACCGTGCTCGCCGCAATGGATGGCGTGGCCGCGGAAACCGGCGCAACTCTGGCGCAGATCGCCTTGGCTTGGCTGATGGCGCAGCCCGCCATCACCGCGCCGATCGCGAGTGCGACAAGCGTAATTCAGGTCGAAGAACTGCTTGGGTCGTTGGATCTGGTGTTGACTGCGGAGCAGCTAGAACGGCTGACCGTCGCCGGAGTCTAGGCTGCGACTCGCTCCGGCTCCGGCGCCAACGCACGCAACCAGCATTCGCCCAATTCGCGATCGAGTGAAATGGGATCGAACCGGTCGAGCCCCGAGCCGGGATAGAAGGTCATTTCGCCGAACAGTGGTCGCCCGCCAATTTGGTATAGATCGACCCGCAGGAAATCACGCCCCGCGGCCAGCACTTCCGCTGCGGCGACCATCCGCGCGAGCGACACGGGCGCGGCAGGGTCGGGATCGACGCTCGCCGCCGACACCCGCCGCCACTGTCGATCGAGCAAGATCCAGCGATGCCGTCCGCCCCGCCCGAGATGCACCTGCACATACTCGACCCGCCCACCGAACACGTAGAATTTGTAATCGACCGGCAGCATCGGCGGTGGCCCCATGAACGGCTCGACGATCAGCCCGTGCGGGATGCGCGCGTACACATCCTCGTCCAGCCAATAGCCATAGTCGGCCTCCATCCACCGTTTCGCCCGCGCACGAATGGCGGTCCAATCGGCAGCGTCGTCCAGGACGAAAGCCGTCTGATTACAGCCGTGCCGCGCCTTGACCACGAACGGCGTCGGCCAAATCGGCCGCTCGGGCAGATCGGCCCCATGCCACAATGTCGGGATCAGCCAGTCCGAACCCAGCTGCGCGGCGACGATGTGCTTCGCAGCCACCTTGTCCGCCATCCGCGCCATCGTGGCGTTCGCGCCACCAAGCTTTCGTGCCTGTATCAGCTCGGTAAACGTCCGCGGATCGTCGAGTTTAGGCCAACGCCCGTGCCGCCACCAATACGTGAGGTTGATCCGCCATCGTGTACGCGCTGGAGTAAGGCGCGCGGGGAACGTGGGGAGAGCGGCTTGCATCGCCGCACAAGCCGCGAAGGAAGCGTTTTGTTCCGGAAGTGCAACCTCGGCAACCGGCGCGGCGACGCCGCGCCGTCGGACGGCGCTGCTGGCCCCGCCGACCGACCGTGGCCGTGTCGCCGCGAACGCCGTTCGCCCTATGCTGCGAACTGGTTCATCGTATTGTGCGCGCCGCCGGCCTTCAATGCCGCCTCGCCCGCGAAATACTCCTTGTGATCGTCGCCGATGTCTGAACCCGACATGTTCTGGTGCTTCACGCAGGCAATCCCCTCGCGGATTTCCTTGCGCTGAACGCCCTTAACATAGCCGAGCATCCCCGCCTCGCCGAAATACTCCTTGGCGAGATTATCGGTCGACAGCGCCGCGGTGTGATAGGTCGGGAGCGTGATGAGGTGGTGGAAGATCCCCGCTCGCGCCGCTGCATCGCGCTGGAAGGTGCGGATGCGTTCATCGGCTTCGTCGGCCAGCGGCGTGCCATCATAATCGACCGACATCAGTTTCGCGCGGTCATAGGCCGACACATCCTGTCCCGCCGCGACAAAGGCATCGTAAACCTGCTGACGGAAGTTGAGCGTCCAGTTGAAGCTCGGCGAATTGTTGTAGACCAGCTTGGCGTTGGGGATCACCTCGCGGATGCGGTCGACCATACCGGCGATCTGATCGATGTGCGGCTTCTCGGTTTCGATCCACAACAGATCGGCCCCATTTTGCAGCGACGCGATGCAATCCATCACGCAACGGTCCTCGCCTGTGCCGCTGCGGAACTGGAAAAGGTTCGAGGGCAAGCGCTTGGGCTTCATTAACTTGCCGCCGCGGTTGATCACGACGTCGCCGTTGATCGTCGAGAGATCGGTCACCTCCTCGCAATCGAGGAAGGCATTGTACTGGTCGCCCAGATCGCCCGCTTCCTTCGAAACCGCGATCTGCTTGGTCAAGCCCGCCCCCAAAGAGTCGGTCCGCGTGACGATAATCCCGTCCTCGACGCCCAACTCCAGGAAGGCGTAGCGGCAGGCGCGGACCTTCGCCAGAAAGTCCTCGTGCGGCACGGTCACCTTGCCGTCCTGATGCCCGCATTGCTTTTCGTCGCTGACCTGATTTTCGATCTGAAGCGCACACGCACCCGCCTCAATCATCTTCTTCGCCAGCAGATAGGTCGCCTCGGCATTGCCGAAACCCGCATCGATATCAGCGATGACCGGCACGACGTGGGTCTGATAGCCGTCGATCGCGTTGAGCAAGCGCTGCTCTTCAACCTGGTTGCCAGCGGCGCGCGCGGCGTCGAGATCGCGAAACATCATGCCGAGCTCCCGGGCGTCCGCCTGCCGCAAGAAGGTGTAGAGTTCCTCGATCAGCGCCGGGACACTGGTCTTCTCATGCATCGACTGATCCGGCAGCGGACCGAATTCACTGCGAAGTGCGGCGACCATCCAGCCCGACAGATAAAGATAGCGGCGCTCGGTCGACCCGAAATGCTTCTTGATGCTGATCATTTTCTGCTGCGCGATGAAGCCGTGCCAGCACCCCAACGATTGCGTGTATTTCGCCGGATCGGCATCATAGGCCGCCATGTCACGCCGCATGATCGCGGCAGTATACCGCGCGATGTCGAGCCCACTCTGGAAGCGGTTCTGCACCCGCATCCGCGCAACGCTCTCGGCGTCGATGCCGTCCCACGTACCGTCATAGCTTTGGATCAGGGTGGCGGTTTGCGCGATGTCGGTTTGATAGGTCATGGCACGAATTCCTCAATGGCGTGCCTTCTCAGTACCGAAATTTACACGCAGACCACCCCATCTTTGGCCCACAACGACGTTTATCGGTCAATCGTCGCCGAAACGCCTTGCAACACTGTAATATTTTTACAGTCGTTCAGCGTAGTGCCGCGAGTTGCTCAACCAATCGGGCGTTGGCCAGCGTTGCCGCCTTGATCGCCCCTTGCTCATAAACCCCCGGCTTGGCGGTAAAGGCGAAGGTCTTGCTCTTGCCGAACTTCAGTCCGCCAAATCCGCCGGCAGCCGCAAGCCCGCCAAAGATGTTGGCGGCTTTCTGAAGGCCTGCATCCTTCGTCACATCCTTCATATCGGCGAAATCGCCCTCGACCGCGACGGCCTGATTGAGCGTAATCGTCGCCATCTTGCCGCCCGCGCCGACCACGCTCATCCTCGAATAATCGTCCACAATCGACATCCCCGAGGTTATCTTTACGCCACCAAAGCTGAATGCTCCGGGTCGCTTGGCATTGGAGAAATCAATCAGATAGGTGACGTCGATAACCGCCTGGCCGCTCGCTTTGGCATGCTCGCTCATGCCGGATTGGGTGTAGCCGGACGACATCGCCATGCCCATTCCGCTGAAGCCGCTGGCAACGACATCGCCGGGCAGCATCACTAGCCCGGGCAAGACCCCCGCTTTGTAATAACTCGCCTTCCCCGTGCTTTTCTTGTCGAGCTGGACCTTGGCATCATAAGGCGAGGCAATTGGCTTTACGCGCGCAAAGGCTGGGCTCGCGAACAAGGCAGCGGCGTCGCCGACGGTGAAGCCCTTCGCCTCCAACTGCGCCTTGAAATCGGCATAGGCGGCATCGGTGATGGCTTGCATCATCTCGCGCGTCACGCCTTCCAGCACGCTCTTTGCGCGGGTCGTGCCGCCAAACCCGCCGATCATCCCGCCGGTTGTCTTGTCATTGTCGATCGAGGAGAAAATGAAGCCGACGTTGAACGCGCCGATCACGACGGCTTGGGTGCCCTTTGCTGCCTGCCCCGACGATATCTTGAGCGGCGCATCGTCGCCCGCAGCGGCGATCAAGCTGGGCTGGGCAAGCGCCAACGCGGCGGCGGAAATCGCGATAAAAGGCTTCAGCTTCATACATCCCCCTGACGATAATCCAGGCCGAATTCGGCTTGTTAAACGATGTGTTAGGGAACAGTATCGGCACCGCATTGGACGTTTCTGCCACGCAGCGTTCGCGGTGACAGAAGGTCGAGATCGATAACCGGGGGCGGTTTTATGGATGATGACGCGAGCGCCACAGGCATGCCGAGTGTGCGCTTCTATCGTCCCCCGCCGATGCTGCATGACTTTGTTACGTCGTTCTACGTGGTCGAAGCCCCGCGTCCGTTGCTCGACCATACACACCCCGAATGGGCGAATATTCGGCTGGTGCTTAGCGGCACGTGGCGCACCTGCCCGATCAATGGGCCCGCTGATCCGATCCGCAGTGCGACCATCTACGGCCCGACCGATCGGACGCGCCGGGTCGAGGCAGACGGCGGCATCATGATCGGCATCGGCCTAACCCCGGTCGGCTGGTTTCGCCTGATCGGTGCAGACGCGCGCGATTATGCCAACCGCGTCGGCTACCTCGGCGACGTTCTGGGGGAGGACGCCGCGACGATCGTGCCCGACCTGCTGGCTTTCCCCGACGAAGCCGCACGCATTGCCTATCTTACCGATCTGCTGGAGCACCGCATCGGCCCTCCGTCACACGACGAAGCGATGGTCCGCGCGATCCATACAGCCTTGCTTGCCAACGATTACACCAGCGTCGCCGCCCTTGCCGAGACGCTGCAGACCTCGGACCGGACGCTCCACCGCGCCTGTCTGCGCAGCTTTGGCTTTTCGGCGAAGCGGCTGCTGCGGCGGCAGCGTTTCCTGCGCGCTCTGGAGGCAACCAGCGATCATCTCGATCAGCCGTTGAGTCAGGTTTTCGGCGACGAATATTACGACCAGTCGCACTTCAACCGCGAATTCCGCCAATATATGGGCATGACACCGCTCGCCTATTTCCGCTCCCCCCGCGAGACGCTGCGCCGCGCCGCGATCGAACGGCAGCGCATGATTGGCGGGTCGCTCCAGGGGCTGCATGCACCGCGGGCAGCGGTGGTGCCTTAGGTTGCGCGCTCGTACAGCGGAGGTTCCCAAAGTGGTGGTGAGCCACTCGTCCGCTCTTAACTAATCACCTCGCTATGACGCCCGCGGAAACTCTCGTGTTCACTCACATAGCGGCTTTCCGCATTTTCCCAGCCACCAGGACATTCCTCACGGAGGAAGGTCATCATCTCGCGAATTCGTTCCACATGGTCAGACGCAACTTCGGTCAGCAATAATTCGCGCTTTGCAAAAAACCGCTTAAATAATCCCGCCATCTAAAGCCCCCTAATTTTGGAAAGCCTGGGGTTCGCGTGGTTAACAACGGTTTACGGTCTTAAGGCCTCCGCCTAATTGATGAAGAGCCAGCTGCCAACGCCAACATATGGCTATAAGGGCAGAGATCGGTCGCTCGTGATCACAGTTGGAAGACCCACACCTGGGCGATAGCGGCCGTTTTTTCACGGATCACTGCCCTCCCCACGCCTCAATCCCCGCCAAACGTAAACGCGCTGACCCCGCGCTCGCGTTCGTTGAGCACCAGCGCCCGGCCAACCGGCGGCAGCGAGCGTTGCGGGCAATGGCCGCGTCCGCAGGCACGGCAGCCGAGGCCGATCGGCGTTGCCTCGCCCTTCAGATCTAGCCCGCGCGCCACCGCCATCGTGCCCCCTAATGCAGCCGCGACACCAAGCCCGACCGCGAACTCCGCCGGCACCGCACCATAGCGCCGCCCTTGCGGGGTCACCGTGCGCGCAATGGTCAACCAGCGCGTCTCGTCTTCGAGCTCAACGACCTGCACGGCAAGCGCGCCGGGCCGGTCGAACGCGGTGTGCAGCCGCCACAGCGGGCAGCGCCCGTCGGCCTCGGCGAGCGGCGATCCGCTCGCGCCCGAAAAGCGCTTCGACGCTTGCCCGGCCCGGTCGATCCGCACCAGAAAGAAGGGCAGCCCGCGCGCGCCGATCCGCTGCAGCGTTGTCAGCCGATGCGCGACCTGTTCAAACCCCGCGCCGAAGCGGCGCTGGAGCAATTCTATGTCATACCCCGTCGCCTCGCATGCACGCAGGAAGCGGGCGTAGGGCATCATCACCGCGGCGGCGAAATAGCTGGCAAGGTGGCGGCGATAGAGCCGTTCGGCGGCGCGATCCGTGAAGCCAGCGCCTTTGGCCAGCCCGTCTATCTCCCCGCGTGCCTCGATCTGGGCAAGCTGGAACGCGACCGCGAAGGTGCGCGAGGCGGGATCGAGCGTCTCCGAAAGTTGCAATTGTCGCGCGTGGAGATCGGTGCGGCGGAGCATGTCGGGCATGACATCGACCGGCAGGACGCGGATCGTCAGTTGGTGCTTGACGCGCAAGCGCTCGGCGATCGCGCCGTAGAGATCGCCCGCGCCCAGCCGCAGTTCGTCGGCGAGCGTCTCAGCCATCGCGTCGAGATCGGCGAAATGCCCGCGCCAGCGCTCGATTTCGCGGCGCACTTCGCTCACCGGGTCGCTCGCGATGGCCGTATCGATGCCCCCTGCCCCGATCCGGTCGAACGCGCGCGCAAAGGCCTCGGCACCGCCCGGTGCGCCTGCCAGCCATTCCTCGAGTTCGTTGCGGTCGATTTCTAGATCGGCAAACATCGGATCGGCCAGCCGCCGCCGCAGTGCAGCCTCGCCCCCGCCCGGCTCGCCGGCCGCCAGCGCGCGCGGATCGAAGTCGAAACTCTCTGCTAGCCGGACGATCAGCGAGGCCGAGAGCGGGCGCTGGTTTTTCTCGACAAGGTTCAGGTAGCTCGGGCTGATCGTCAGCACCTCGGCCATAGCGGCTTGCGTCAATCCCGCCTGCCGCCGCATCCGGCGAATGGCGTGTCCGGCGAAGAGCTTGCGATCGGCCATATGCGGCACCTCAAATACGTCGGCTCCCGCTACGGGAGCCAGAGCGACATCATGCCCTAGCTTGTGATGTCTTTACAAGATCACACACTGGCAAGGCACGGGTCGTACAACGCGACTTTGCGAGGATGGTGAATTGTGTGGCAGCCGCCCAAAATATCGAGGAATTGCCTGCGTACCGGATTTGTTTCGGCGCAACGTTTGTAAAGATGCGACCGACAAACAGGCTTTGAGAGTTTCCTGGGGAGGAAAGGATGCCCGCCGCGACTCACCCTCGCGGCGGGCATTTCCTGTTACACCGTCGGCCCGATCCGACCGCGCCCGATCCGCCATAGCGTCACCAGTCCGATCGCCGCCCACGCCACATTGAGCGAGGTCGACGGCCATGCGCCATGCCAGCCGCTATTGACGATAAAGCCTGCAGCCCCGACGACGTTCATCCACTGGAATGTCGTCGATTGGCCAGAAAGTTTCCCTGTCGAAACAAGTAGGTACGAGGCGAGGATGAGCAGCGCTGCTGCCCATCCCACGACCTCGATCGCCAGCATCATGCGGCCAGCTTGCGCAATACGTACTGCAGGATGCCGCCGTTGAGGAAATATTCCAGCTCGTTGACGGTATCGATCCGGCAGCGCGTGAGGAAGGTTTCGACGGTGCCGTCGGCGCGGGTGAGGACGACCTCGACATCCTGACGCGGGCGGATTTCGGCGACCTTCATGATCGTGAAGGTTTCCGAACCGTCCAAGTTCAAGGTTTTGCGGTCGACGCCTTCCGCGAACTGCAGCGGCAGGACGCCCATGCCGACCAGGTTAGAGCGATGGATTCGCTCGAAACTTTCGGTGATGACCGCGCGCACGCCGAGGAGGTTGGTGCCCTTCGCCGCCCAATCGCGCGACGAACCGGTACCGTATTCCTTGCCCGCGATGACCACCAGCGGAGTGCCGTCGGCCTTGAAGCGCATCGCCGCATCGTAGATCGGCATGGTCTCGCCCTTGTACGACGACATGCCGCCTTCGACGCCCGGAACCATCTCATTTTTAATGCGAATATTCGCGAAAGTACCACGGACCATGACGTTGTCGTTACCGCGGCGAGCACCGTAGCTGTTGAAATCGGCACGATTTACCTGGCGGTCCATCAGCCACGCGCCTGCGGGCGAATCGGCTTTGATCGAGCCTGCCGGCGAGATGTGATCGGTCGTGATCGAATCGCCCAGGATCGCCAAAGGTCGTGCTTCTACAATGTCTTGCACCGGCGCAGGCGTCATCGACATGCCGTCGAAATAGGGCGGGTTGGCGATGTAGGTCGAGGCCGGCGGCCAGGCGTAGGTGTCCGATCCTTCGATCGCGATTGCCTGCCATTTGGCGTCGCCGAGGAAGACGCTGGAATAGCGCGATTGGAACATTTCGCGGTCGATGTTCGAATCCATGACCTCGCGGATCTCCGCATTGGTCGGCCAGATGTCCTTCAGATACACGTCGGTGCCATCGGTCGCCTGACCGATCGGGGTGGTCGTGAAATCTTCGGTGACGGTGCCCTTCAAAGCATAGGCCACGACCAAGGGCGGCGAGGCCAGGAAGTTGGCGCGGACGTCTGGCGATACGCGGCCCTCAAAATTCCGATTCCCCGACAAAACCGAGGCCGCGACGATGTCGTTTTCGTTGATCGCGGCGGAGATCGGCGCGGCCAACGGCCCCGAGTTACCGATGCAGGTGGTGCAGCCGTAGCCGACGAGGTTGAAGCCGACCGCGTTGAGGTCCGACGTGAGGCCGGCCTTGTCGAGATAGTCGGTGACCACCTGCGAACCCGGCGCGAGCGAGGTCTTCACCCACGGCTTGGGCTTGAGCCCGAACGCATTGGCTTTCCGCGCGACCAGACCGGCGGCGACGAGGACCGAGGGGTTCGACGTGTTGGTGCAGCTCGTGATCGCGGCGATCACCACGTCGCCGTCGCCAATGTCATGATCGCGGCCCTCGACCGCGACGCGCTTGGCCGAGGCGTGGCCATAGACCTTTGCCAGATCGGCGTTGAAGGTGTCGTCGACTTCGGTGAGGATGACCTTGTCCTGCGGGCGCTTGGGTCCGGCGAGCGAGGGGACGACATTGGCCATGTCGAGCGACAGCGTGTCGGTGAAGACGGGATCGGGCGCATCGGCCAGCCGCCACATGCCCTGCGCGCGGGCATAAGCCTCGACCAGCGCGATGTTCTCCTCGCTGCGGCCGGTGAGGCGCAGATAGGTGAGCGTGGCGTCGTCGATCGGGAAGAAGCCGCAGGTCGCGCCATATTCGGGCGCCATGTTGGCGATCGTCGCGCGATCCGCGAGCGCCAGCGCGTCGAGGCCGGGGCCGTAAAACTCGACGAAGCGCCCGACCACGCCTTTCGCGCGCAGCATCTGCGTGACGGTGAGCACGAGATCGGTCGCGGTGATGCCCTCGGCGAGGCTGCCGTGGAGCTTGAAGCCGACGACTTCGGGGATCAGCATCGACACCGGCTGCCCGAGCATCGCGGCCTCGGCCTCGATCCCGCCGACGCCCCAGCCGAGCACGCCGAGGCCGTTGACCATCGTGGTGTGGCTGTCGGTGCCGACGCAGGTGTCGGGATAGGCGATCTTGCTGCCGTCGGGCGCAACCGAGGACCACACCGTCTGCGCGAGGTTCTCGAGGTTGACCTGGTGGCAGATGCCGGTGCCGGGGGGCACGACCTTGAAATTGTCGAGCGCCTTCGAGCCCCATTTCAGGAACTCGTAGCGCTCGTTGTTGCGTTGATATTCGAGCTCGACATTATCGGCGAACGCCTGCGGCGTGCCGAATTCGTCGACCATCACCGAGTGATCGATCACGAGGTGGACGGGGACGAGCGGATTGATCTTCGCGGCATCGCCGCCAAGCTTGGTGATGGCATCGCGCATCGCCGCCAGATCGACCACGCAGGGGACGCCGGTGAAATCCTGCATCAGCACGCGCGCGGGGCGATATTGCACTTCGCGGTCGGACTTGCGCTCCTGCTGCCAGTCGATGATCGCCTGCACGTCCGCGGTGGTGACGGTGACGCCATCCTCGAACCGCAGCAGGTTTTCGAGCAGCACCTTCATCGAGAAGGGCAAGCGGCTGATATCCCCCAGCTTTTCCGCCGCGGTGGCGAGGCTGTAATAATCATAGCGCGCGCCGTTCACGTCGAGCGTGGTGCGGGTGCCGAGCGTATCCTGGCCGATGGCAGTCATGCGGGTCCTTTCCCTGATGGTGCCTGACGCGGGCGCGGCGGGGAGGCGGCAGAATGCCGCGCGGGCGCGCCCGGGCTGGGCGGAAGCGAGAGTCGGAGCGGCCTTAGCGCGGGTGGGGGTTTGGGGGAAGTGGGGGGTATCGTTGCGAGAGCGGCCTGTTCGCACTTTTGAGAGTAGGCTTTAATAGGCACAGCAACGAGCTTTGAGTTCTCGTCGGCCATTTGACTAAAAAAACGCTGCGATCTTTTCTCTCAAGGTTTTTTACCGCGTAATCAGTTAGATGGGCCGCCCCTGCTTTCCCATAGCTTGCATATCGGTGCGAGGGCGCTCAGGAAGTGACGGAGTCTGGGGCGACAGAGGTCGTGGTTGGGAGTGGCACGTGCCGAAAAGATTCGTGTTCCGTCAGGTTTGCAGTCGGGACCTTCAGACCTTCCTCACGGATGGGGAGATCAGGGCGAAAAATCATTGTCACCCCCAGCGCCTTCACCAAACGTCATATGAAAATATCGTCGCCTCCCGCGGAACGCCCATGTTTTTACTCCCCCACGGAGGGGTGGTTAATGATTATGTTCCGTTCTATTTCTCTCCGCTAACCGGTTTCACATTCACAATCAGTCGCGGCAACGTGGACCTCAGAGACCCGGCGAATACCGTATTGGGAAAGGCTTCCGACGATGAGCGAATCTTTTTCGTTTGCGCGGTGGAGGCATTTGCAAACACGAACCTGCAATACTGCTTCAGCGATCTCGCCTTAAACACTGCGGCGCCTATGCCGAAACTCGAAGCTAGCATCGCAAATCTTGAAACACACGTCGCTTGGCCCATGTTCGATGACGTACCGATGAAGGCGCAGATTCCGGAGATCGAATATGGCGGAGTTTGCGAATATTTCGCCAGTCGTGCCTCACCCCAGAAATACCAGAATCGATCGAAACAACGGATGGCAGAGTTTTTAGTAAAAGATGCAGTGCCACTATCTCTAGTCGACTGTATCGTCACGAAAGATCAAGGAATGAAGCATCAGTTGCAGCTACTGATGGATGCGTCGCAATGGAATATTCCTATCCTAGATAAACCAGGGTGCTTTTTCTAATGAGCGTCACCTTCAAAACTGGCGATATGTTCGTAGAGCCCGTGGACGCTCTGGTTAACACGGTAAATTGTGTTGGCGTTATGGGCAAAGGCGTTGCTTTGGAGTTCAAGCAGAGATGGCCTGATAACTTTAAAGCTTACAAAACGGCATGCGACACCAAGCAGCTAGTGCCTGGCCGTATTTTTGTATACCAGATTGGCGGGTTACTTGGCTCCGATGGGCCACGTTTTCTTGTAAACTTTCCTACTAAAGCGCATTGGCGCGCGCCCTCAAAGCTGTCTTACATTGCCGATGGTTTAGATGCGTTGGTTGATGAAATCCGACACTTTGGTATAAAATCAATCGCATTGCCGCCGCTCGGTTGCGGCAATGGGGGCCTCGAATGGTCCGAGGTAAAGCCGTTGATTTTACAAAAGTTATCGAACTTGGACGGCGTAAAAGTCGTTGTTTTTTCTCCAAGGGAAACTGTGGACGAACCAGAATTTTCAGAAAGAGCCAACTTATTGATGAACCGTACGCGGGCCACCTTATTGAAGACGCTGTCTGAATTAGAAGTCCAGTTTGAGGGCGCTTTTGATCGCCTCTCGTTGCAAAAGATTGTCTATTTTCTGCAGACTCTTGGAGTAAATTTTAATTTGAGCTTCGAGCGTAATTTGTACGGGCCGTATTCTGAACCACTAAAAAAGGCCTTTGGCGCTTTAGAGCGTCACGGTATGATCTCAGGATTTTTCAACGGGGATAAACGTGCGCACGTAACCCCTGCGGGATGCGCTGCTGCAGATGATTTTCTCCGCAGCAACGACATCGTTATCGATGAAATTGTCCAAAAGCTGGCTCGATTGATCGAGGGATACGAAGGCCCATATGGTATGGAATTGCTATCGTCGGTCCACTGGCTTGCGGTCAATGAGAAGCGTTACCCAGTTGAAAAGGTAATTGAGGCACTACGCGAATGGAGCGAACATAAAAATTTGTTCGACGAGCCATCAATACGCGGCGCTTACCGTCGACTTACAGCCGACGGTTTGATTAGCTAAAGGTTTTATCGCCGATCCCTTGCGTCTTAACGTTCAGCCATTCGGACAAACAGCTATCAGCCTCTGCATCTGAGTAAGTCGTATGACACAGCGACAGTGCTATCACGACCAGACGCGGAGGCGCGTGTTCTTGCGCCCTGTCCTACAGCCCCGCCCTTGCGATAAATACCCCGCTCCTTTTCGTAACTGAAGGAGCAGGACAATGGGCAGCACCGGGGATCGCCAGACCAAGCCGCGCTGGACGGCCGACACCGAAATTGCGTTTTTGCTCGCGCTGCGGATGCACGGCACGGCGAAGGCGGCGTGTCGGGAGATTGGGCGGCCGTTCAGCAGCGTGGCGTTTCGGCGGAAGCGCAAGCCGGACTTTGCCGCGCGGTGGCAGGCGGTGCTCGATGCGAAGCCCTGGGCGACAATCGCCGCTGAGAAAGCGAAGCTGGCGGCGATCGATCCGGTCGATCTGGAACCCGACACGGGCGAAATGTGCAACCGCGCGCGGGTCGATGGGTGGACGCCGCTGCGGCAGCGCGCGTTCCTGCGTGCGCTGACGGCGACGGGGGAGATCGAGACGGCGTGCAAGCTCGCGCGCATCTCCAATACGGCGGTGCGGAAAGCGCGCGCGGCCTATCCGAGCTTTGCGGCGGCGTGCGAGCGGGCGATCGCCAAGGCCGAGCCGACGCTGGAGCAGATTGCGGTCGACCGCGCGATCAACGGCGTGGCCGAGCCGGTCTATCATGCCGGGCAAGTGGTGGGGCACAAGCGGCGCTATTCGGACGCGTTGATGCGCGATGCGTTGAAGCGCGAGGACGCGCGGATGGGCACGCACAAGAGCAAGCGCGACCTGGTCGAGGAAGCGAAGGCGGCGGCGCGGCTGGCGGGCGGGTTCTTCTCGCTGCCGGCCGACGACGAGGCGGTCAATGCGTCGCTGCTGAAGAAGCTCGACGGGATGCGGCGGCGGACGCTGCGCGAGGAGCGGCTGCGGGCGGAGCGCTTGCTGGCCGACGGGCTGGTGCCGTGAGCGTGCTCCCCTGCCCCGCCGCCCGCGCGTACGGTGAACCCCGGATTGACACAGTTTGCCGGAGCGCTTCCATTGGCGTGCGCGGACGGCCCTGATAGGTCTGGTCGGGCGGAGGATGCCGTGGCGGCGCGGCACGCGGGGTTTGGGCGCTGGGTTTGGGCGCGGGGTTTGGGGGGACGGACTTTGGCGGACACGATTCTCGACACGATCGAGGCGAAGGTGGTTTCGGCCGACGCGCCCGATCCGGCGGTGCCGCTGGGGCTTTCGGGTGCTTCGCTGACGACGCTGGCGACGACGCTGGCGGGCGGGCTGGCGCTGGCGGCGTGTTCGGGCGGTGGCGGCGGCGCGGGGACGACGGCGGGCGGATCGCCCACGCCGACGCCGCCTGCCACGCCGACCCCGACGCCGATCGCCGCGGCGGCCGCGAGCCGCTTGCTCGGCCAGGCGACGATGGGGGCGACGAAGGGCGAGATTGCGAGCGTGCAGTCGCTCGGCTTCGACGGGTGGATCACCGCGCAATTCGCACAGCCGCGCGCGACGAGCCATTGGGACTGGCTGGTCGCCAATGGCTATAATGTCGCGGCGAACATCAACAATACGACCGGGTTCGACCCGACGATCTGGCGCCAGATGATCGCCGAGCCCGACCAGTTGCGGCAGCGCGTCGGGATCGCGCTGTCGGAGATGCTGGTGGTGGGCGTCGACGGGCTGACGCTGAACTGGAAGCAGTTTGCGGGGGCGGCGTATTTCGACGTGCTGCTCGACAATGCGTTCGGCAATTTCCGTAACCTGATGGGGGCGATCACGACCAATGCCGCGATGGCATCGTTCCTCACCTTTCTGGGCAACAAGAAGGCGAACACGACCACGGGCGCGCAGCCGGACGAGAATTATGCGCGCGAATTGATGCAGTTGTTCACGCTCGGGCTGTATCAGCTCAACCCCGACGGGAGCGTGAAGACGAGCGGGGGCAAGCCGCTCGAGACCTATACCCCGGCGGATGTATCGGGGCTGGCGCGGGTGTTTACCGGGCTGAACCTGGCGTCGTCGGTCAGCACCACGCCGGACCGCTACCGCGTGCCGCTGGTGATGACGGCGGCGCAGCATGAGAGCGGCGCGTCGAGCTTCCTTGGCACGAGCATCCCGATGGGGACCGAGGGGATGGCGGCGGTGAGCCTCGCGCTCGATGCGATCTTCGCGCATCCCAACGTGCCGCCGTTCGTGTCGAAGCAGTTGATCCAGCGGATGGTGACGTCGAACCCCTCCCCCGCTTATGTCGGGCGGGTGGCGGCGGTGTTCGCGAACAACGGATCGGGCGTGCGCGGCGACATGAAGGCAGTGATCCGCGCGATTTTGCTGGATGCCGAGGCGCGCGACGGGACCGCGGTGACCTCTAGCAATGCGGGCAAATTGCGCGAGCCGGTGCTGCGGCTGACCGGCTGGGCGCGGGCGTTTTCGGCGAGTTCGCCGTCCAACGCCTGGACGATCGGCGATACGTCGAGTTCGAGCACCAGGCTGGCGCAGTCGATCGGGCATAGCGCGACGGTGTTCAACTTCTTCCGCCCCGGATACACGCCGGCGAACACCGCGATCTCGACCGCGGGGCTGGTCGCGCCGGAGTTTCAGATCACCAACGAGCTGAGCGTCGTTGCCTATATCAATTACATGCAGGCGCTGATCGCCAATGGGACGGGCGATTTCAAGGCGGATTACTCGGCGATCCTGACCCTTGCGGGCGACGCTCAGGCGCTGATCGACGAGGTCAATCTGGTGCTGGCGAACGGGCAGCTTTCCGCCGCGACGATCGCCGCGATCAAGGGTGCGGTCGACAGCATCGCCAATAGCGGCGCGACCGGCCCCAGCAACCGCGTGATGACCGCGATCCTGCTGACGATGGCCGCCCCCGATTATCTGACCTTCCGATAAGGACCGGACCGATGAACCCCAGCGACACCGGCTATCAATCGCGCCGCGCCTTCCTGAAACGTTCCGCCGCCTTGGGGCTGGCGGGGAGCGCGATGCCGTTCGTCACCAGCCTCGCCGCGATCGGCGAGGCGGCCGCGGCGGTGACGACCGACTACAAGGCGCTCGTCTGCGTGTTCCTGTACGGCGGGAACGATTACGCCAACACGCTGCCGCCGTATGACCAGGCGAGCTACACTCTGTATCAGGCGGCGCGGAGCAACATTGCGCTGGCGCGGAATACGCTCGATGCGACGGTGCTCAATCCGGTGACGGCGCTGGCCGGGGGGCGGCAATATGCGCTGGCGCCGACGATGACGCCGCTGCTGCCGCTGTTCAATGCGGGCAAGATGGCGGTCGCGCTCAACGTCGGATCGCTGATCCAGCCGACGACCAAGGCGCAGTACAGCGCCAATTCCGTGCCGCTGCCGCCGAAATTGTTCAGCCATAACGATCAGCAAAGCTTCTGGCAGGCGAGCAACCCGGAGGGCGCGACATCGGGCTGGGGCGGGCGGATCGGCGATCTGTTCCAGAGCGGCAATGGCTCGTCCACGCTCACCTGCATCAATGCGACGGGCAATGCGGTGTTCCTGACTGGCAAGACCGCAATCCAATATTCGGTCGGCACGGGCGGGCCGATCGCGCTGCTCGGCAATAACGCTTCGCTGTTCGGATCGACCACGGCGGCGAGCACGCTGCGCACGCTGATGACGGCGGGACAGGCCAACATCTTCCAGAACGAACATGCCCGGGTGAGCAAGCGCGCGATCGATACCTATGCGCAGGTCAACACCGCGCTCGCCGGAGCGCCGATCGCAAATTTCCCCGGTTTCCCGACGCCGAACAGCCTGGCCGACCAGTTGAAGATCGTGGCGCGGCTGATCTCGGTATCGTCGGAACTCGGCGCGCGGCGGCAAGTGTTCTTCGTGTCGATCGGCGGATGGGACATGCACGACGCGCTCGTAGCCAACCATCCGACCCAGACCGGGTTGCTGGCGAATGCGATGCGCGCTTTCTACGAGACGACCAAGACGCTGGGCGTGGCCGACAAGGTGACGACCTTTACCGCCTCCGATTTCGGGCGGACGCTGCAATCGAACGACGACGGATCCGATCACGGCTGGGGCAGCATGCATTTCGTGATGGGCGACGCGGTGCGCGGCCAGCGCTTCTACGGCACGCCGCCGGCGGTGGGCAACAATACCCCCGACGATGTCGGCCAGGGCCGGTTGCTGCCGACGATGTCGGTGGATCAGTACGCCTCGACGCTGGCGAGCTGGTTCGGGGTGTCGGCGGGGGATATGCCGACCGTGTTGCCGAATATTGGGAATTATAACAGCTCGACTTGGAATTTGGGGTTTGTTTGAGGGGGTGGCGGGTGCGATGCGGGGAAGCGCTCCGGCACCTCTGGTCGGTCCGACGACCGAGGCTGGGCGGTGGTCGCGAATTCGCTTTTCCGTCCGATACCTGCTGTTCCGGTTTCACGCGAGACGACGCGGCGGGAGCGATCCGAACGGCGATAGGTGGTGGAGAGCGGAACGGCGGCTTTCGGATGCTCTTAACACAAACCAACGTCGAGGGCGGTGGGCCTTAAGAGAGCCGATGCTGCGAGGTCAGGTCGCTTTTTGATACGTCACGTCCAACCCCAGCTTCGCATGCCGCCAATGCCATGTTCAGCTTTTCTCGAACACTGTCGCTAACGCCTTCCCACGCTTCAATTGCTCGTAAGGCTGGAACGAGACTTTGTTCTCCCAAAATCGCAGCCGCTTCTAATAAAACTTTGCTAAAATCGTCGGGAAGGAGTGGCCGTAGCCGTTGAAGGGCTTCTTCGCGGTCCCGACGAGCGAGGCCGACAATCGCTTCATCTCGCGTATCGGGATCGGGGTCGTCTGCCGCCCTTTCCAGCGCTGCGCGTATTCGGAGGCTGTCGAGTGGGAGGCCAGAAATTAGGAAGGTAGCCCAGTCTCGATTTGATCTATCCTCGTCATCGACGAGTTTAATTAGCCGCTGTAGGTTAGCTTGACCGATAACGTCGTCGTCGAAGCGGACTTCGTCGGCTAGAACGTAATTCAGAAATTCTGACGCAGGCAGATATCGATCATCCATTCGCGAAGCTAACACCTGACTGATTGTCCGCAAGGGGATGACGTGCGAGCTACCCTGAATGACCGTAAATGGGCGGAAGCAGCCCGACCACTTTTCCGGCTCGGAGCTTGCCGGATTCGGCGCAAGAGGCGGTCGAGACTGTCAATCGCACCTTTACGCCGGGTGGCAACGTTCCTGCACGGTCCGTCCCGCTTTTCCGCCGCGAGTATCGGCGCTGCGCTTAACAAGCGACGCTGAACTCACAGAAAAATTTCGCTGTTTGCATCCGCGCGCCACCTCACCCCGTACATTCCCCCGCACAGCGCTTCGCGTCCGTTGGACTGCGAGAGCGTCGCCTCGCGCCGCCAGAAAAGCTAAAATAATCCTTTAGTTTCAATAGCTTGGAACCAATCGCCTGCGCGCGTGTTTCGCCCTTTACCAGCCACAAAGGGAGGTCCAACCGATGACCGACGACACGCAACAGTTTATCGATGTTCTCGACCACCGGGTCGAGCGACGGAATGAGCGGCGCGATTTCTTCAGGACGGCGTTCGGGGCGGCTGCGGTCGCCGGGGCGGGGCTCGGTGCGATTTCGCTGGGCGCGCGCGCCGAAGCGCAGGCCGCGCCGAGCGATTTCGATGTGCTCAACTTCGCGCTCAACCTCGAATATCTCGAGGCGCAATTCTATAATGTCGCGGTGTTCGGCACGGGGCTTCCGGCCAATATGCAGACCGGCACGGGCACGCAGGGTGCGGTGACCGGGGGGCGCAAGGTCGTCTTCACCGATCCGATCGTCGCGGCTTATGCCAAGGAAATCGCGCAGGACGAAGTCACGCACGTCGCCTTTCTGCGCAAGGTGCTCGGGACGAGTGGGGCGGCCCAGCCCGCGCTCAACATCGATGGCGGGCCTACCGGCGCGTTCACCGCGCTTGGGCGGGCAGCAGGCATCGCGACCAACGGCGCGGGCGCGATCGATGCCACCAACGGCACGTTCGATCCTTATGCCAGCGACAACAACTTCCTGCTCGGCGCGTTCGTGTTCGAGGATGTCGGCGTGACCGCCTATAAAGGCGCGTCGCCCCTGATCAGCAACAAGACCTATCTGGAGGCGGCCGCCGGGATCCTTGCGGTCGAGGCCTATCATGCGGGCCTGGTGCGGACGGTGCTGTATGCCAAGGGCGTCGCAACGCCGTCGCTGCGGACCTCGGCCGATGCGATCTCCAACGCGCGCGACAGCGTCGATGGGACCGCGACCGATCTCGACCAGGGCATTTCGCCGACGACGATCAACGGCGGGCTCGCCTCGAATATCGTGCCGCTCGACGCGCAGGGCCTCGCCTACAGCCGGTCGACCGGACAGGTGCTCAACGTCGTGTACCTTAACAATAAGGCGGTCTCGATGGGCGGGTTCTTCCCGGCGGGCATCAACCTGCCGAACAACACCAGCCTTCGGACCAGCGCGGCGAATTGAGCCGCTTGCCCCCCCTTTCGGGAGATTTCGACATGACCGACCAATCCGTCCTTGCCCAAGTGCTCGAAGCCGGCGACCGCCGCCGCGACGAGCGCCGCCGCTTTATGAAGACCGCCGCCAGTGCCTCGATCGCGGCAGGTGGCCTGTCGCTGCTCGCCGCATGCGGCAATACCGACGTCCTGACTCCGGCACCGACGCCGAGCCCGACGCCGACGCCAACCCCGACCAATTCGGCGAGCGTCCAGCAGGATCTGGACGTACTGAACTTTGCGCTGAACCTCGAATATCTCGAGGCGCAATTCTACGTCCGCGCGGTGTATGGCACGGGCCTGCCGGCCGCTGCCACGGCGGGTGGCGATGGCGCAGCGGGTGGCAGCGTCATCGGCGGTCGCCAGGTCACCTTCACCGATCCGGTGGTGGCGCAATATGCGCGCGAAATCGCCGCAGACGAGGCGGCGCACGTCACCTTCCTGCGATCGGTGCTCGGATCGGCTGCTGTCGCGCAACCGCTGATCAACATCGATGGCGGCGCGGGCGGTGCCTTTACCGCGGCGGCGCGCGCGGCCGGTGTGGTGGGGCCAACCGACACGTTCGACCCTTACGCGAGCGACGAGAATTTCCTGCTCGGCGCGTTCATCTTCGAAGATGTCGGCGTATCGGCGTATAAAGGCGCGTCGCCGCTGATCACCAACAAGACGTATCTGGAGGCCGCCGCCGGCATCCTTGCGGCAGAGGCGTATCATGCCGGGCTGATCCGCACGGTTTTGTACGTCAAGGGTTTGCAGACGCCGGCCCTGTCGCTGACACAAAATGCTGGAAAGATCAGCGATGCGCGCGACAGCCTCGACGGACCGACCGATCTCGATCAGGGCATCCTCGGCGCGGATGCGAGCGTTTCGAACATCGTGCCGACCGATGCGGACGGCATCGCGTACAGCCGCACGACCGGCCAAGTGCTCAACATCGTCTATCTGTCGAAATCGGCGCTGATCGGCGGCGGTTTCTTCCCATCCGGCATCAACGGAAATATCCGGACGAGCGCCAACAGCGCCTGACATACCCCACTTGCGTCCTCCCTTGGACTTCGGGGCCGTGCGACCATGTCGCGCGGCCCTTTTTTTCGGAGCGGAGCGATCGCATCGGTTGCGCGTTTGGCGTGATACGCGCAGCAAGGCGCGCGACACGACCACAGGAGACCAGCATGCGTCGATTCGCCCTCGCAACGACCGTTTTGACGACGGCCCTCATGCTCTCGGCCTGCGACAAGGATTCGATGGCGACGGGATCGCCGATCGCGCAGGGCGCGCAAGCCGTCGCGATGCTGCGCACCCCCGATGGCGCCGATGTCGGCCGCGCGGTCGCGACCGAAGTGGCGGGCGGTCTGCGCTTCACGCTCGACGTCCATGGCCTGACGCCGGGCACGCACGGCGCGCACGTCCATACCGTCGGGCATTGCGATGCGCCCGATTTCCAGACGGCGGGCGGGCATTGGAACCCGCTTGGCGCAAAGCACGGCTCGATGAACCCGCAAGGGCCGCACGAAGGCGATCTGCCCAATCTGGTCATCGCCTCGAACGGTCACGGCACGATCGGGATGGTCATTCCAGCGGCGACGATGGCCGGGCTGCTCGACGCCGATGGATCGGCGATCGTGGTGCATGACAAGGCCGATGATCTGATGACCGACCCGTCGGGCAATAGCGGCGCGCGGATCGCGTGCGGGGTATTCGGGGCGAATTGAGGGCTGATCCGTTCGCCCTGAGCTTGTCGAAGGGCCTGTGCCACACACGCAGGTCTCGGTTGCGGCGAGGTTTGCTTCGACAAGCTCAGCACGAACGGAATTGGATTAAGCCGGCGTAGGCTCGGCGCAAACCAGCCGCTAGATCGGCTCCCCCGCCGCGCGCGCGCGGGCTTCGCGATTGGCTTCGGCCTTGGGGACGAGGCGGTAGGCGGCGATGCCCGCCGCGATCGTGATCGGGGCGGTGAGTAGCAGCGAGAGGACGCCGGTCGACAGGCTCCCGGTCAGCGTCGAGACGCGGCCTGCGATATACGGTCCCATCGCCAATCCCAGCAACGTCGTGCCGATGAAGAAGGCACCCGTTGCAGTGCCGCGCATGCGGGGAAGCACCAGATCCTGCATCGTCGCGCCTGCCGCGCCCAGCGCGGTGCTGGCGCAGGTGGCGGCGACGAGCAGGCACGGCACGAACACCGCGACCTCGGTGGCACGAAACGCGAGGATGATGAAGGGCACCGGCACGATCGCGCCGAACAGGATCACCATGATCCGGCCCGCGGGATGCCAGCGGCGCAAGCGATCGGCGATGACCCCGCCGACCATCACGCCGACGAAACCGCCGAACGCGAGCGTCCCGCCGATCGTCCCGCCGGCTTGCTGGATCGTGACGCCGAGGTTGCGCATCGCGAACGGTGCCGACCACAGGCTGACCCCGTAGGCGACAAAGGCGTTGAGGCCGTAGGCGATCACGATCGCGATGAACGCCGGGTTAGCGATGACGAGCGTGTACGTCGGCAGATCGCGGCGCTTGAGCGCGGTCGCCCAGGAAAAGACGGCATAAGCGCCGAGCCCGACCGCAGTCCATTGCGGCCACGGTTCGCCATAGGCCAGCAGGATCGCAATGACGCCCGACACGATGCCGAGCGCGAGCAGATTGACCGCCAGCGCCTTCGCGCCGCCGCGCGCCGCGCCGATCAGCGTGAAGGGCGGGACGATCGTGACGAGATCGGCGAGCAGCGCCTGGAACGGCGCGGGGTGGCGTTCGGGCTCGGGCAGGCCCTCGACCGCGCCGCGCTTGGGTTCGCGCAGGGTGGCGACGAGGATGGCGATGAGCAAGCCGGGGAGGCCAACCGCGATGAACGCCGCCTGCCAGCCGTGCAGCCCGAGCGGGCCGCCTTGCGGGTAAGCCTGGTTCCAGCGGTGGACGATCATCCCGGCGATGCTGAGCGACACGCCGCCGCCGACGTAAAGGCCTGACGAATAGATCGCGAGCGCGGTGGCGCGGAGTTTCTTGGGGAAATAATCGGAGATGAGCGAATAGGCCGAGGGACTTGCCGTCGCCTCACCGATGCCGACGCCGATTCGCGCGCCGACCAACATGCCGCCACTGCGTGCGAAGCCTGAAAGCGCGGTCATGCTCGACCATAGCACCAGCCCCAGCGTCATCAGCCGGACGCGATTCCAATTGTCGGCGAGACGGCCCAGCGGAATCCCGAACAAGGAATAGAACACACCGAACGCGGTGCCATACAGGAAACCGAGGTCCTCATCCTTCAAATGCAAGTCGCGTTTGATGTCCTCGGCAAGGATCGAGATAATCTGGCGATCGACGAAATTGAGGACGTACACGACGAACAGGACGGCCAGAACGTACCATGCATAGCCGCTCGCGCGCGTTTGCGGGGTTGCCGGTTGTGGGGCCGGTTCGGTCGCCATCTGTCATTCCTCCCGGGAAGTTTCTGTTCTTCCAAGCGGCCTAGCAGAGCATACCGAAAATACGAAAGCGATTTCGCCGCACGCAGGATTGCGTCAGGGCACGTGATCGTCGGGGCGCGCGGGCGCGTCTGGATTAGTGAGGCTGACCGAGAAATAGCGCGAGCCCTTGCGGCTGCGCGTACGCAAGCGGCGATTGCGCCTAAAGACGAGCGCTGCCGCCACAGCAATTGCCACAAGGGCCGTGAAGATACCCAACGCTATCATTATCCGACTTCCCGGAATGGCGCGATACTATGCTGCCATGCACCATTTTGGCCGAAATGGCGAATGAAAAGCGTGTTACTTTGCGCGCTAATCTTGCAACGGACGACGCGAGACTTCGCGATACTCCGCGCCCCCGGGCGCCAGCTCGCTCTCGAACAGCGAGACATGCGTGAAGTCGAAGGCGGTGCTCGCGACTGCGGCATGGAAGCGCTGCCATTGCGCAATCTCGTCGGCGACCTTTGCGCCGTGGGCGAGACGCGCGACGGTAATGTGCGGCACGAACGTGCGCGCCGCGGGCCACGCCACGACCGCCGCCAGTGCGCGATCGACCGCATGGTGCAACCGGCGAAGGGCGTCATGCGGGGTGAGGCCGACCCAGAGCGTGTCGACGCGCCCACGCCGCTCGAATGCCCCGACCCCAGCGAGCTGCACGGTGATCGGCCGGGCACAGACCGCCGCGAGCGCAGTGGTGACGTCTTGCGCGGTGCCAGCATCGACCTCGCCGAGATAGCGCAACGTCAGATGGAGCTGCGCATCGGATTGCCAGCGTGCGGCGGACACGCCGGTCATAACAGCGCGCAGGCTGTCGCGGATTTCCGGGGGTGGGCGCAATGCGGCGAACAGACGGGGCATGCCGCGGGATTAACGTGTTTCCCGATTGTGTCGCGACCGGATTCGCTTGAAAACCGAGGTCGAAGGGCCGATATTCCGAACTAACCGGCATAGCGCCGGGATTGAGGAGCTTTTTACAATGGCAAACTGGTCTGATCCACGTCCGAATGCCGCGGCATTCCAGACGGCCGGGGCAGTCGGTACCGATGCGTTCGACGCCGGTCTGCGCAGCTATATGCTGTCGGTTTACAATTACATGGCGTCGGCGGTACTGCTGACCGGAATCGTGTCGCTTGGCTTTTACGCCAGCGGCATGGCTGAGCAGGTTTTCGCCGGCCCTGGCATCCTGAAATGGATCATCACTCTGGCGCCGCTCGGTTTCGTGTTAGGCATGAGCTTCGGTCAGGGCCGCATGTCGTCCGCGACCTTGCAGGCGATGTTCTGGGGATTTTCGATCGTAATGGGCCTGTCGATCTCGACGATCTTTCTCCGCTATGACGGCGCGTCTGTCGCACAGGCGTTCTTCGCAACGGCGGCGGCGTTCGGCGGTTTGAGCCTCTACGGCTACACCACCAAGCGTGACCTTTCGGCGTTCGGCACGTTCCTGGTGATGGGCCTGGTCGGCCTGATCGTCGCCAGCCTGCTGAACCTGTTCTTCCAGTCGGGCGTGATGACGCTGGTGATCAGCATCGTCGGCGTGCTGCTGTTCGCAGGGCTCACCGCCTATGACACGCAGCGGACCATGAGCATGTACGCGCATGTCGCGGGGACCGAGGACGAGCATCGCACGGTGATCATGTCGGCGCTGACGCTGTATCTCGACTTCATCAACATGTTCCTGTTCATCCTGCGGCTTTTTGGTAGCAGCCGGAACTAATCAAAGACCGGATCGCTCCGGCTTTGGGGCCCGACGGGGAGACCTGTCGGGCCCTTTTCTTTGCCCTTTGCCCTCCCCAGCCCCCTCCCTAACCGACGGATAGACCATGCGCCTCTCGATCGACGTCACGCTCGACTACACGATTGATGGTGAGGCCGACGTGCTGCTGCTGATCGAAGCGGCGAAGGGACCGGACCAGCGGCTGGAACTCCAGGATCTGCGCGTCCATTCGCCCGAGCCGCTGCGCGCGGTGCCGGGCGAGGATGGGATCGGCCAGCGTTGTTGGGCGCGCGGCAAGGGGGCGTTCCGGGCCGATTACAAGGCGGTCGTCGAGATCCTGCGTGATCCGATCGATTTCTCCACGCTCGGCGACACGCCGATCCGGCAGATGCCGCCCGAGACGATCCCGTACTTGCTGCCCAGCCGCTATTGCGAGTCCGACCGGCTGGAGGGCTTTGTCGAGCAGGAGTTCGGCGGGATGGCGGCGGGGCCACTCGCCACTGCGCTGACCGCGTGGGTGGGGGAGCATTTGACCTATGCGTCGGGCATATCGAGCGGCACGACAACCGCGATGATGACCTTTGCCGAGCGGCGCGGCGTGTGCCGCGATTATGCGCACCTGCTGGTGGCCCTCGCGCGCGCCGGGGGGATTCCGGCACGCTGCGTCTCGGCTTATGCCCCCGGCGTCGATCCGCCCGATTTCCACGCGGTCGCGGAGCTCTGGATCGGCGGCGGCTGGCATCTGGTCGATGCAACGGGAATGGCGTCGTGCGGCAATCTGGCCCGCGTCGCGGTCGGGCGTGACGCCACCGACATCGCGTTCATGACGGTGTTCGGCAGTGCGACGCTGCAATGGCAGTCGGTCTCGGTCAAACAGCTCTGAGGGAACAGGCTCCTGCTCGCATCGTTCTAGTTGCGTTACGGACAGGAGAGCGACAGTGAGCGAACAGGACAAATTGATCGACGACACGGCGCTGGACGGGCTGTCGGTTGCGCCGGGCGACCCGGCGGACGCAGCGGCCGACATCCACGACCCGCGCCAGAATGCCGGGCAGGACGAATCGATCGCCAAGCGGATGGAGCGCGACCCCGGGAGCGCCGACGCGGCGCTCGACAATGGGCTCGACGAATCGATGGACGCATCCGACCCCGCATCATCGACGCAACCGGGCCACACCGGCGCGCCGGCCAAATCATCGGGCTTCGATGCCGAGGCCGAGGCGGCAATCCAGGCGGAACGTAAGTAGGGATTTCTCCTTAACGCGGCGATGGCGGACATGAGAATGTTGCGCAATCGCCGCACTTTTCGGCAATTTTACAAACCTTCAGCCGATTTTACGCAGTTCATATTGCGTCGCACCACATTTTATGGTCGCTTTGTTAACGGCGGGCGACGAAGCGTTAACCACAGTGCAACGCTTGGTGGCGCATCTTTCCCGTCGACACTTTAAGGCGAGGTGACGGTATGGCTGCTCGGATGAAGAAACCGGCGAATGGCGCGATGACGCTGGCCGAAATGAAGGAGTTCGCGACCTTCCCCTCCGCCACGCAGCGCTATGTCCGCCGCTCGCTCGACATCGGGCTCGACCGGGACGATGCGATGACGCGCTGGTCGCGCGACGTGGTGGAAGCCGCGAGCATCCGCGCCCAAGCAAAGCTCTATTCGCGCCTCCCCAACATCCGCGAGACGATCCCCGACGATAGCGGGCTCGATGCGGTGGAGCCGTTCCTCGCACCCCTCACCACGGTGACCGCGTTCGATCTCGGCCAGGGGCGGTTGACGACCTTCTCGGCGTATCGCTTCCTGTACGAGCGGCTGGTCGGGGCCGAAGTGCGGCCGTGGTTGCCAGCGGCGTTCTGCTCGGCGGCGGCGCTGCCGCATCTGCACCCCGATTTGCGGCGCAAGCTGCTCCAGTCGATCAGCGAAGCGGCGGCGACGGCATCGGGCTGGTCGAACCGGCAGCCGGCCTTCTTCCCGAAATGGGTGGAGAAGGTCGAGGTTGGCGCGTTGCCGAACTGATCGCTACCCGTGCTCCTGCGCAGGCAGGAGCGTTGGGTAACGAAGCGCAGCACCTGTAATCCAGGGCTCCTGCCTTCGCAGGAGCATGTGGGTTAAACTCCCTTTGCCTAGCAAACGGCCCCTCCCCGTTCGCCCTGAGCTTGTCGAAGGGCTGTCTCAGCGAGCGATCGCCGCGCGTGCGGAGAGCAGGGCTTAGACAGGCTCAGCCCGACCGGTGTTTGGGTGATCGTCGCTATCGGAGATCGAGCTTAACGACACACCGTCCAGCCCATCCCGCCGCGATTTGCCTGATCGAGATGGAAGTGGTTGGCATGGGCGGCGTTGTAATCAGGCGAAAGCGTGGTTGCAAACAGGCGGCACGCGCCGTTGCGGACGCGGTGGAGGAACGTCGCCTCCGGGCCGTTGCCCTGCCAATCGTCGAGCACGCTGATCCGGCGACCATCGGCGAGCACAAACGCGGCGATATCGACCGCGTCGGCGGTGGAATGCTGGCTCCAGCTTTCGCTGCCACCAATTCGGCGACAATTGTAACTGCCGAGCTGCTCGATCGCCACAACCGGGCTGCCGAGCAAAGTGCGCGCCTCGGGCTGGACCGAGTGCCATTCCCACAACGTGAGGCTCGCAGCGACGGGACAAGCAGTGCCAAGCGCGGGCCGATACGACGCGCGGCGTGCGCCGCCGGGATCGAACGCGACGCCGTCGGCATAGCCGCAATGCTCGGCCTTTACCGGCGGCAGGACGGTGTAGCGCACGCCGGCGCGACCGAGCAGTGCGCGGCACCCCGGGAAATCATTGGTCAACGCCGCCAACTTCCGCGCGGTGAACATCCCCACCGGATCGGCGAGATCGAGCTTGGTCCACGGCATATCCTGCGGATGCTGGCGCACCCCGGCGATTACGGTGAGCACGACGACGAGGACCAGCGCGGCGATCAGCATCGCCGCTATCGCTTGCCGGACGGTGCGCATCAGCCGCGCTGCGCCGCGCTGATCGCCTCCGACGTCACGGGATAGCCGAGATCGTGCGGGATGCAGAGGTGATCGACGCCGTCGCGGCGTTCGATCCAGGGGGTTACGGCACGGATTTCGTAATCGGCGGCATGGGCCGCGGCGTCGGCGAAGCTGCTGAATTGCGCGAGGCGTTCGAGATTGCGGCGGGTCGGGAAGATGATCCGCACGCGTCCGGCATCGGCATCGTCGAGCACGGATTGCGCGGTGGACCAAAAGACGCGGACGTTTTCGGTATCGTCGACGACCGGCGCGGGCGCATCGGCGGGGAGCCGCGCGAGATAGAAGCGCGTGTCGAAGATGCGCATGTTGGCGTGCGCGGGGAGCCAGCGGGCGAACGGGGTGAGCGCGGAAGGATCAAGCGTCAGCGACAGATCGCGGAGCACCGCGCCGATCGCTTCGCCGCGGTGAAGCCCGGCGCGGAGCTTCGCCAGGGTTTCGGGCGACAGGTCGGACAGGCCGACGCCGACCCCAACTTCCTCGATCGTCTCGCGGATTGCGCCGATGCGGGCGGCCATGTCGTCGGGGTCGCCGCCGAGCTCGAGCGCGAGCGCGCGGTCGCCCGGATCGATCCGCCCGCCCGGAAAGACCAATGCGCCGCCGGCAAACACCATCGCCTTCGAGCGTTCGACGAACAGCAGTTCGGGCACCGCCCCGCGCTCACGGAACAGCACCAGCGTGGCGGCGGGGATCGCCTCGGATATCGTGTCGCTCATGGTCGAAACGCCCAGCGCAAGGTCGACGCAACGCTGTACGTGCTGGCGCGGAGCAGCGGCAAGCCGACGCTCGGCTGCGTGAGGCCGTGCATCGCCCGTGCCCAGCCGGGGAGCAGGTCGACCCCAGCCTGCAAGGTGATCGCCTGGAACGGTCCTGCGACGAGCGAGGGCGCGCGCTGATCAAGCAGCACGTGCGCAACATCACGGGTGCGCGCATCGACAACGAGTTCGCCGCGCATCGCGGTCATGATCGCCTCCGCCTCTGCCCGGGTGTGCGGGATCGGATCGACGCCGAGGGGTTCGGCAATGCGCACCATTTCGGCGACGTAGCGGTCCTGATCGGCGCGGCTCATAGTGGGCTCGCCATAGCGGATCCAGCCGTCAAGGAAGCTCAACACCTCACAGACATGCACCCAAGCGAGCAGCGCCGGGTCGCCCGCACGATAGTCTGTGCCATCGGGCAAGGTGCCGCCGATATGATCGTGGATGCGGCGGACCTTGGCGAGCGTTGCCCGCGCATCGTCGGGTGCGCCGAAGGTGGTGACGGCGATGAAGCGTGCGGTGCGGCGCAAGCGGCCCTGCATGTCGTCGCGAAAGCCCGAATGGTCCCACACGCCCGCCAGCACCTTTGGGTGGAGCATCTGCAGCAACAAGGCGGCTATCCCGCCGACCAGCATCGACGTGACATCGCCATGCACGCGCCATGCGACCGAGTTCGGCGGGAACAGCGCATCATTGCTGCGCTGCACGGGCGTTTCGCCGCGCGCCTTGTCGTTGAACAGCGCGCGGACCTGTCCGATGATCAGACCCTTCAACGGGCGGGCAAAGCGGTCGGCGGGAGTCATTGCGGTCATGGTGCCTGAAGGTTTGAGGCGGGGATAGGGTTCCCGTCCTCGACCAAGCGGGATGCTACCAACAGACGATGCACAAAAGCCCGTATCGCGCGCGCGCGACATTTGCTGCAGTTTGGGGCACTCGTCGACCCTTCAACCAGCTCGGTTTGCACCGCGCGCAGCCCCGGTGGCGCGGCGTCAGGGCGCTTGAAAGACGCGAAATGTCTCAGTCTTCCAATGATGCTGATCCCACTCCAGAGATGAAATCGCGGCACGATGATCCCGCTCACCCCGAAACCGAGCCGGTATCGCCGATCCGGGTGCCGGTTCCTAAGCATCCCGATTTCTTACGACGATTTTTCGCGGCACTGTTGCGTCCAAAGGATTGAACGACGCGCTTACGCAGGCACGCCGTTCACCACCGCCGGATCGATCGCATAATCCCGCGCAATCTCCCGCGCGGTCATCTTAGCCGACATCATCACCGAAGGCGTCCCGCCGCCGGGCTGAGTCCCCTGCCCGACCAGATACAGGTTCGTGATATCCTCGCTGCGATTGTGCGGGCGGAAAAAGGCGGTCTGGGTCAGGCGCGGTTCGACCCCGAAACCGTTGCCAGCATAGGACCCGAGGACTTCCTCAAAATATTTCGGGGTGACGAAGCTGCGATAAACCAGCCGTTCCCCGAGATTGGGAATGTAACCGCGCTCCTCCAGGAACTGCATCACCGTGTCGGCGAAACGCTCCCCCTCTACGTCCCAATCGACATCGCCGAGCGTGTTGGGCACCGGGATCAGCGTGTACGCCGCATGATGCCCCGGCGGCGCCAGGCTCGCATCGGTGATCGTCGGAATGTGGAGATATTGCGAGAAATCCTCGGCGAGCACTTTGCGTTCAAAAATGTCGGTCAGCAATTCCTCATAGCGCGGCCCGAGGATGATGTTGTGGTGGCGCAGATCGGGATCGCCGTCGCGCATCTGATAGCCGAAATAGATCACCATCAGCGACATGCTTTGCTTGCGGAACTTGACCAGCGCGTCGCGATTGATCTTGCGATGCGTCTTGTCGACCAACTTGAGATAGGTATTCGCGTAATCGCCGTTCGAGACCACGAGATCGGCCGCGATCGTCTCGCCCGAGGCGAGCGTCACGCCGGTTGCAACGCGCTTGCCACCGCGCTTCTCGACGTCGATCCGATCGACCTTGGCGTTGAGCTGCAGCGTGCCGCCGAGCTCCTCGAACTTGCGGATCATTGCAGTGACGAGCGCACCGGTGCCGCCCATCGCGAAATGCACGCCCCAGGTCTTTTCGACGAAATGGATCATCGCATAGATAGCGGGCACCTTCAGCGGGTTGCCGCCAACCAGCAGCGGTTCGAAGCTGAACACCTGCCGCATCTTGTCGCTCTTGAAATATTTGCTGATGAGCGAAAACAGCGGCTGTACCGCGCCCAACTTGAGCAGATCGGGCACGACGCCGAGCATCGAGCCGAGGCTGCCGAAATAGGTGTAGCCGAGTTCGAGGAAGCCGCGTTGGAAGATTGCACGGGCGGCCTCGTGGAAACGCTCATAGCCCTCCAGATCCTCGGGAGCGAGCTTTGCGATCTGGGCGCGGACGTTGACCGGATCGGCGTCGTAATCGAAGAAGGTGCCGTCATCGAAATAGATGCGGTAGAAGGGCAGGACCGGGACGATCTCAAGATAGCGGCTGGTGTTCGAGCCGCCGCTGATGCCCGACAGGATGCGCTTTTCGGCCAGCACGTCGGCCGGAAAATCGGGCTCGCCGAGCATCGCGGCGTCGCGTTCGAGCGAGAACAGCTCTTCGATGAAGTGCGGCACGGTCAGCACGGTCGGCCCCATGTCGAAGGTGAAGCCCTCCGCGCGGCGGACATAGGCGCGGCCGCCCGGCGCATCGAGCTGTTCGACGATGCGCGTGTCGAACCCCAGGCTCTGCAACCGGATCGCGCAGGCGATGCCGCCGATCCCGGAGCCGATCACGATGGCAGTCTGGCGAGTCATAACGGGGCTGGTCCTGATGGGGCGCGGGTGCGCCGGAATGCGGGTTGCGGCACTGCCCCCGCGACGGAGGGCTAACGCCACTATAGCTGCCAGTAACCGAAGCACCTGAACCGTCAAATTGCAACGACGGTGGGCGATGCCGGTGCGGGGGAAGACGAAGCCAGGCAGCGTCGTCACAACGGCACCGACGATGGGAGGGACTGTCGGCGGATACGTCTAATGGCGGAAGACGCATCAAATGCCGTTGTGACGACGACCAAGAGATAGCGGAGCAGTGCCGATCCCGCGATACAGACCTTGTGCCGTACCGCGGCGAGACGCGATTACAGTCCGGCTTCGACCGCCAGCCGGATCAAGTCCGCGGTCGTGTTCAGCCCCAGTCGCTCCATCAGGATCGCCCGGTGCATCTTGACGGTCTTTTCGGCGAGCTCGAGCTCGGCGGCGATCTGTTTGTTGAGCAAGCCGCTCGCCACCAGCTTGAGCACTTGCCCCTGCCGCCGCGAGAGAGATTTGACCATTTCGGCAGCGCGGATCCGGCGCATACTGGTCGGGGCTGCGGCATCGGCATCGATTTCGAGCTGCGAGCCCAGGAAATAGAGCAACGCGTCGTCCTCGTCATAAATCGGCGCGACGAGCACGGCGTTGCGAAACGGCTGGCCGTTGCGCTTGTAATTGAGGATTTCGACCAGCACCGGGCGATGTTCCCGCACCCCGCGGCGGATTTCCTCGGTCAGCCACGGCTCGGTCGCCGGGCCCGACAGAAAGCGGCAATTACGCCCGATCACCTCTTCGCGCGGATAGCCGGTCAAATCGCAGAATGGCTGATTGCAGGCGACGATCGGGTTGTCGGGCAACCGCGGATCGCTGATCACCGACGGCACCGGGCTATCGGTGACGAGCCGCATGTGGCGGTCGTTGACGACGAGAGGATCGGCGGCGGGCACCATCTAGCGTTGAATCCTGTGCATTGCGCCGATCATACCAAGGCGCGGGCGGGATGACACCCGATTTATCCCGCAGGGTGGCAGACGGGCGGAGGCGACCGTCAGGAACCCCGCGGTGCCCCCCAGCGCGCGATCCACCGGCGAAGTGGCTGGTCCCACCAGCGCACAAGAAGCAGCGACGCGGTAGCCAGCGCGATCAGCGCGCCAATGCCAATCCACGGCGAGGTCCGTGCGATTAGGGTGGGAAACAACCGGTCGAGCGCCATGATCATTGTCGTGAGCAGCGGCATTTGCAGGACGTAAATCGGATACGATATTTCCCCCAGCAGCCGGTCGAGCGATCCGCATGGCTCGGGCGCGCGCGCCGTCGCCAGCAGCACCACTGCGGGGAAAACGAACAGCACTACCCCAACATCGATCAGGCCGCGCGCGGCCGCCGGGAAAGGCCAGAACAGCGCCAGGCCGACGACCGCGACCGCGATGCCGGTCGCCATGCGGCGATCCGGCGCACGCCGTGGGCGACCTAGCCGGAAGAGCAGGACGCCGGCAAAGAACGAGAACAGCGTTCGACCGCACGCCACATAGGTGTCACCCCAAAACCCGCCGCCGTTCAGCGTGCCGCGAAAGACGGCTATCGCCACAAGCGCGCAGGCCGCCGCTGCGACCGTGCTAACGAGCGCCGGGATCGACTGCCATTTGCGCGAGGCGGCATAGAGCGCGTTGACGCAAAGTTCACAGAACAGCGTCCAGCATACGACGTTCGCCGGGAAAAGCGGATCGTAAGCAAAGCCGATCGGCGGAGTCGGCAGCATGAACAGGCCGAAGATCGTGGACGCCGCGATGATGTCGGTCATCCCGAGATGGCGGCTCAGATAGGCCAGTTCCGCTACCCCCAATAGCAGCGCGAGCAGGTAAAACGGAAACAGCCGCACGAACCGCGCTCGCAAGAAAGACGCGACGGGCATCCCGGCTGCCAGCCTGCCGTCGTAAGCGTGCGCCAGGACGAAGCCGCTGATCACAAAAAACAGATCAACCGCGCGATAGCCCCCCGCCGCCCGGATCGGTGCGAAGATCGGGCGGAAGTGCAGCACGACGACGCTGATCGCGGCCACGCCCCGCAAGATATCCAGTATGACGAAGGATTGCGCGCGGCGGCAGGAGCCCGTCTGCGCGGCGAAATCGTGCATTACGCCCCCTTGCTCATCACCACCCGCGCCGGGACGTGGTGCCAGGGAATATCTAGAACGAAGACGCGCGCTTGCAAAGTCGGACGGGCGTGGGAAGCCACGCACCGCGCCGCTTGGCATTTGCGGCCCGAGCCTTGTACCCAACACTTTCCACGGTCTTTGCGCCGCGCGACGGGGGATTACGATGCGCGATCGCGCTCAGGAATTATTGGGGCTGTGCGCTCTGGTCGAGGGGCAGCCGATGGCAATGATGGCGCTGGCCCGGCAATTGGCGGGTGCCGGCCACCGCGACCGCGCGCTCGACCTGGCCGCGCGCGCCTTGGCACTCGCGCCGGGGGACGGGGAGGTCCGCGCGCTCGCCACTGAGGTGTTGAGCGACGGCGTGCCCCTGTGGCACTTTTCGATTGTGCGCGATCAGGTGCGCAATGCCGCCTATGACGCCGCGTTGCGCCGCGCGGTCTTTCCGGGCTGCACCGTGCTCGAAATCGGGACCGGTTCGGGGCTGCTCGCGATGATGGCGGCGCGGGCTGGCGCGGGGCGAGTCGTGACGTGCGAGGCCGATCCCGCAGTCGCCGCCGCAGCGCGCGCCACGATCGGCCGCAACGGTTTCGCCGATCGAATCACCGTGCTCACCGCGCATTCGACCGCGCTCGATCCCAGCGAGATTTGTGGTCCGGCGGACATTTTGGTCTCCGAAATCGTCAGCAACGACATGGTCAGCGAAGGCGCGCTGCCGGCCCATGCCGATGCGGTGCCGCGGCTGCTGAAGCCGGGTGGCACGGTCATACCGGTGCGCGGCCGGATGCGGATCGCGCTGATGGACGATGGCGGCTCGGTTCAACCGGACCTGACCGAAATCGACTCGTTCGATCTCAGCCCGTTCAACCGGCTGCGGCGGCCGTATCGGGAGATTCCCGTCGGTAACGCATCGATCACGCTGCGCAGCGACGCGGCCGATCTGTTCGCTTTCGATTTCGCGCGCGGGCCGTGGCATGGCGCGCGGACGCACATGCTTTTGCGCTCCCGCGGTGGGCGCGTGCGTGGGGTGGTGCAATGGATCGCGCTCGACCTCGACGACGAAACGCTCTACGAAAACATGCCCGCGCCCAGTGCAAGCTCGTGCTGGGCGGCGATATTTTGGCCGTTTGTCGAGCCGCTTGCGACCGTGCCGGGCGAGGCCGTTGCGATTGCCGCTTGCCATGAGGGGAACCGCGTCAGGCTGTGGCGCGAACTACACCCCAAACATTGACATTTTCGCCGATTTCCGGGATGGGTAGGGTCGTAACGCCGACTTCAGGGAACACGACCATGGACGATATCAAAAAGACGGTTCAGGCTGGTGTAATCGAAGCGGCCGCAAAGCCGGAGTGGGTGAAGCCCGAACTGACCGCCTATGCGCCAGTTCAAGCCGCCGAAGGCATTTCGTATCGTCCCAACGACGGCCTCAGCAACCTTAGTTGATCCGTTCGAGACGGACTGAAGTGTGCGCGAAATTTGCCGCGTCGGCAGCGCATTCGTAATTGATGGCGTAATTGACACGATGGGGCATAGACCGTGCGATCATCCCGCATGATCTACGATCTCGCGACCGCCGAACATGATTATCCGATCGCGACCGATCCGCCACGGCGGACGATCCTGCTGTGCACGCATCCGCGATCGGGCAGCACCTTGCTGGGCGAGGCGCTGTATTTTGCGGGAGGGCTGGGCTGCCCGCTTGAATATTTCCACGCGGGCTTCCGCCCGGGCATCGCGGCGCGATGGGGATGTGCCACGATCTCGGATTATGCCAGCGCGGTGCACCGACGCCGAACCGATCCGAACGGTACGCTGGCGGTAAAGCTGTTCTGGCGTGATATCGCCGAATTGGCGCTGGAACTGGCACCCGACCGTTTCCCCGATCTTCACAGCCGTCCGCCCGAAACGATATCGCCCGAAACCTATCGCGAGATCGCCGGGTTGCTGGCACCGCTGTTTCCGGCCCCGACCTACCTTCATCTGATCCGCCGCGACCGCGTGCGGCAGGCGGTATCCAGCGCAGCCGTGACCCGCACCGGCATCTGGCGGCAAATCCCCGGCATGGGCGAACGTGCCGAAGCCGCACCGCCCGCTTATGATCTGGCGACGATCGAGCGCCTGATCGCCTATGTGGATTTCTGCCACCGGCACTGGCGCGGCTTCTTCGCGGCGATCGGCGCGGCCCCCTTCCCCATCGCCTATGAAGATCTTTCGCGCGATTACGCAGCGACCATGCGCGCGGTGTTCGATCATCTGGGCAGCAATGCGGAACCGGGTCCGGTGCGGATGCGCCGACAGTCCGACGCGCGCAGCGAGGCGTTGGTTCTGCGTTTTCTGCAGGAGCATAATGCGCGTGCGGCACTTGTGACGACGACGTGACCGGAGCACCGCCCGGGCCGATGCCACCCTGGCTGGTGCAGCGGGACGTGCTCGCCGCTACACAGCACGATGCCCTGCTGGAGTGGACGCTGGCCAATGCGGCGCGCTTCTCCCCCTCCGCGCTCGACCAGGGGTTGATCGATCCAGCGTTCCGCCGTTCGGTAAGCTTGCGTGATTTGGGGCCGTTCACCGACCTGTTCGACGGCTACATCCGCGCGCGGCTGCCCGAACTGATTGCTCAGCTTCGCATGACACCGTTCGCGCCAAGCCGGATCGAGCTGGAAGTCGTCGCGCATAATGACGGCGCGCATTTCGCCTTGCATGGTGATCTTGTCACCGGACGCAGCAACGGACTGGGCGATCGTATGCTCAGCGCGGTCTATTATTTTCACCGCACGCCCAAGGGCTTTTCGGGGGGGTGCCTCCGTCTGCACCGGATCGGCGCGAAACCCGGGGATGCGGGCGTGGATGTTACGCCCGAGCGCAACAGCCTGGTCGTCTTTCCGTCCTGGGCACTGCATGAAGTCTTGCCGGTGCGCTGCCCCTCCGGAGCATTCGGGGATTCGCGCTTCGCCATCAATTGCTGGGTCTATCGCGCGCGCCAACCCTAGGCGATGGTTACGATCTCCCGGTCGTGCATGTCGGCGATGAACGCGATGACGTCCTGGCGGCACGTATCGGGATCGACCGAATGCGCGTCGGCGATCATGGTGCAGAGCGTCCCGACCGAGACCGGTGTTTCCAACGCCCCCCAGATCAACGCAGCGGTGCGATTGAGTTGAAAGAAGTATCCGTTCTGCACGTTCAGTATCACCGCTTCGTCGCCGATATCGGCCGCGATCATCTCATGGTGCCGGCTCACCGTCATCGTGTCGTCGATTTCAATTGCTGACATGCCTGCCCCTTCCCAGCCCGTACCGTTTCAAATCTTGAAGGCGTTTTCGAGCCACATGTCCATCGCCAGCGTGAACCACACCGGCCCCCACGGCTGATCCGGCACGACGCCGGTCGACCCGGCGTCACGCCAGTGCTGAAACGCGGCGTGCATTTCCCCAATCTTCGGGCCATCGACCCAGCCAAGCTGGGCGCACAGCAATTGATCGGCCGGGCGCTGACGCAGCAATTCGGAGATCGCATCGACGGTGTGCGCGACGAAGGTCGCCTTGCTTTGCCGCGTGCGGACCTTTTCGGGCAGGACTCCCTTCATCGCCTGGCGCAGCAGATATTTCTTTTGTCCGAAGCGGTTCAGCATCGACCCCGACGCGCCCATCAGGAAGCTGGCCAAGCGCTGATCGTGAAAGGGATGGCGGTGTTCGATGCCGAAGCTGGCGGCATAGGCCATTGCCGGTTCGACATTCACATGCCGCCGCGCGAGCGCGAACACGCCGTAGCGCTGCTTTTGCGCCATTCCGGGCAAATCGAGCGGCAACGCATCGGCATACCAGCGGTCCGACAGTCCAATGCGCCGCGCCCAGTCGGGATTGAGCCACGGCGGGGCGGCGGTCGCGAAATCGAGATGCGGCCGCAACAGCCGCTCGCGCTGGCTCTTGCGCACCAGCGGCCCGACGCCGTGATACAGGATGCGGCGGGCCGAAACATGCGCCGGCGCACCGGGAAAATGCTGGAACCCCGCCTTGACCAGCGTCGCCCAGCGCCCGGAGCGAACCAGATCGGGCCAATAGGCTAGCGACCCGGCAAGCCAATCATCGCCGCCTTCGCCGGTCAGCAAGACGCGTTCGCCGTCGGCTTGCTGACGGATACAGACCTCTGCCATCGTATCGAGCACGTTGGGCCGCAGCGGGAGTTGCAGCGTATCGGCGCACCATTGCCGCGCGGCGTCGGGATCGAACGGATGCGAGCCGACGACTTTCGCGGTGATGCCGAGATGCGCCTCGACCGCGCTGCTCCATTCGGTCTCATCATGCGGTTCGCCCGGAAAGCGCGCGGTGATCGCGCCGATCTGCCGATCGATCCGCCCGGCGCGGTGAAGCTGGGTCGCGCGGCATACCACTGAGGAGGAATCGAGCCCGCCCGAAAGCTGCGACGAGAGCGGCGTCGCGCTGCGGGTGACCGCGATCAGTGCCTGATCGAACAATTCCTGAAAGCGCGCGACATGATCGGCATCGCTCATCCGCGACACGTCCTCGAACGGGCCGACATGCCAATGCCATTCGCGCACCCGGCCCTTTTCCAGTGCAAGCGCCGCGCCCTGTGGCAAGCGGTTTAGGCCCTGCCAGAACGTCTCGGTCTGGCTGACGAAACGCGCGGAGAGGAATTCGCCGATCGCCGCTTCGTTGAGCTTGCGCTCCATGCCCATCCCGACGACCAGCGAGCGCGGTTCGGTCGCAAAACCGAAGGTCGTGCCATCGAAGGTCCAGACGATCGGACGCCAGCCATAAGGCGAGCGCACCAATAACAAGCGCCGGTCGCGCGGCTGCCACACTGCGATGACGAAGTCGCCGACCAACGCGGTAACGTAATTATCGCCGCGCCGGTCGAACAGGGCGAGCGCGATTTCGCCATCCGGCGCGGTTGCCAGCTGGTCGCCGTGTGCGCCGAGTTGGCGGAGCAGGTCGCCGCGATTGTCGAGCCGACCGTCGAACACCATTACTGCGCCAGAATTTGCGCTGACGAACGGCTGTAGCTCGCCAACCGCTTCGGGCGTGGTTGCGTGGGCGAAGCGGATCAGCCCGGCCGGACCATCGCGCCAGTGCGACACCCCGTCGAAGCCGCGCGGCACGGCAGCCCGTACGATCGACGAGAGCAATCCCTCGGTCATGTCACGGCCATCGCAATGAACGGCGCCGGCGATCGCTCCCATTCCGTCCCTCGTTCAACGTACTGCCACGGGGTAGTACCAGCTTTTCGAGGCACGACAATCGCGCACACCCCGCTCTGCCCGCCTATGCTAGGCTGCAGCCTCCAGCGCCGTCGCACCGGCGGCAGCCCGGCGGGCGATCACAGCGGGACGCGCGCGCACCACGATATTCATCAGCATGTCTTCGTGATCGATCACGAAATCGCGGGCGACCAGCCAAGCGACGTCGGCGTGTTTCTCCGGTGGGATCGAACGACGTGAGGTCGGCTTGTCGAGCGCCCGCAGCAGCGCCGCCTGCGCTGGCGTCAACGGCGTCATCGGTGCGCGCGCCACTTTGCGCGTATCGAGCACCGCTTCGGTCGCGCCGATCTGGAAAAGTTCGAGCGCGGGGGGCGGCTCCTGCCGCCACGCCGCTTTCCACGATTCGATCGCTGCGGTGAGCCGTGACCGAAGATCGGCATCATCGAGCAGCGGCGTGGTGTAGGTGCCGCCGAAATGATAGCCGACCTCATCGGCGCCGACATGCAGCGGATAGAGTTGGCGATAGCCTGGCGCGGGCGTAATTTCCCCAATGCCGAGGCCGATCGGATCGAAGTAATAGGGGCTGTAGCGATCGATCAAAATCTTATTGCCGCCGGTCGGCGCGTGCAGATGCTCGAGCTTTGGCATCAGGCGGACCATCGCCTCATAATGCTCCACCTCCTCACCCGGGAAACCGTAGATGATGCCCCAATAGAATTGCATGCCGATCCCGCGGCCGTGGCGCAACAAGGCGATGTTTTGATGCGCCGACACGCCCTTGCGCATCAATTTGAGCACTGGACTGGACAATGATTCGATCCCCGGCTGAATCGCCACGACCCCGCCCATCGCCATCGTGTCGACTTGCGCTTCGGTCAGGTTCGCTTTCACTTCGTAGAATAATTTCATCGGCGCGCCGGCCGCGGCCAGATCCGGCAACAAGTCGCGTAAATATCGGACCGGCATGATGTTATCGGTCATCCAGACCCTTTCCACGCCCCAGGGCTGCAGCGCGTCGAGCTCCGCCTTTACGGTGGCAACCGGTTTTTCCCGGAACGCCATGCCCTCACCGTTCAAGCCGCAAAAGGTACAATGGTTCTTTGCCCCCCACCAGCAACCGCGCGAGGTTTCCATCATCAAATAGCGCGGTAGCCAATCCGGCAGCGCGCCCGATGCCTGAACCGGGCGCAGGTCGGCGAAGAAATCGGTGTAATCGGGTGGGAAGACCGTGCGCATGTCGCGCACCGGTTCCGACCGAATTACGCGCGCCTCGGGTCGGATGCCGCGGCGGAGATAGTCCTCGCAAAATTCGGGAAAATCCACATCGGCTTCCCCGGCGAAGAAATGATCGATCCACGGAAATGCCTTGGCCAAGCCGAGACTTAGCGGCCACGCGGCATTGGCGCCGCCCATCACCGTCACGATCGTGGGGTCGGCTTCCTTGACCAAGCGGGCGATCGTCGCCGCCGCCAGATTCTACTCGAAGGTCGAGGAGACGCCCACGATGCGCGGGCGCAGGGCCAGGATCTGTGCGGTCACTTCAGCGAGCATGGGGGCGATCGCAGGCTCGACGCGATCGGACTCGGCACGGCGCGCGTCGGGCAGCGGATCGAGCGGCGGCAAACCTGCCACCGTCGCCGCGGGATAGGCATGGGCGCGGAACAGCCGCTCCCCCACCATCTGATTCATTTCGCCGTGGCTGATGGCGTCATAGGCCTCGAGCCCGACCCGCTTGGCCAAGGCAATGCCGGCATACACGATGCGCGTGCGAAGCCCCCGTGCCACGCAAGCGCTTTTGAGGATGGCGGTGCCAAGCTGGGGGTAATGCATCGAATCGAACGGTGGAACGACCAGACAGACGTCGGTCGCGTTTGCCGTCACGTCATGCTCCATCTCGCGCCCCCTTATGTGCCAGCCCTACCTAACACGACGTGGCACGTCTGCCAGCCCCATCGCCGCGTCCGCGCACGTCCAGATCGCCATGTCGGGATAGGCTTGCGTCATCCGGTAGCGTGCGCGGAAGGCCGGTTCGAGGCTGGGATCGTAGAGCCGCCCGGCAAAGGGCGCGCCGCGCCCGGTGATCCAATATGTAACAGCGCAATGGTCGAAGAGCTTTCGCGTGACGATATCGGCCGTCGCCGCGCTGCTGACCAGCACAAAGCTCTGCTCCATGAAACGCAAGGGGCGCTTGGCGCGGGGGATTTCGGCCTGGAAATAGGCAACGTCGGCATCGCCGGAGCGACCGTTTGCGCGACGGCCAGAACCGCTGCCGATCGCGACGGATTCGCCCGGATGCGCGTCCAGAAAGCGTCGGATATTGCCTTGCAGTTGCGCGTTGTGCGCAGCCTCCCGCCTGTCGAACAGGCGCGGGGTGCGCTGGCGCGCGTCGATAAGCACCAGCGCTATCAACGCGCCGATCAGGGCCAGCTGACGCGCGGCGATACCGCCGCGATCATCCAGCGACCGCGCCAAGCATAATGTGACGGCGGGCAGGAACGGTGCCAGGTGCCACGGCCCGGCCGCACCATTGCAGGCGATGACGAAAATCGGCACCCATGGCAGCGCGATCCAACCCAACTCCGCCGCGCGGTCGCGGCGGTTTTCGCTGCGGGACCATAAGAGCGGCGGCAGCAATGCGATGATCGTGAACAGCAGATTGTGGCCGAACGCCTTGAGCATCGGCCGGTAATGACTGGTTTCCTCGTAAAAGATCTGCGGCGTGATCCCTGCCGCGGGTACCAGATAGGGCACAACCGCACCGAGTACGGCGCCGATCGCCACAAGCCCGAGCTTAGAACCGCGCGCTGTGCCTCGCTGCATCAACATCGGGAGCAAGGCAGGGAGGACGTAGAGAAACGCGGTAAATTTCAGCGCCATGCCGAGCCCGCCGCACAGGCCGAGCAGAACCGCAGCGCCGCGATTGCGATCGGCCGCGCGCGCTGCGGCCAATGCCAGCGCCGCGAGCAGCACGAGCATCTGATCGGACCGGACGCCACCGACATCGAGCAAGCCGAGTTCTGCAACCATGAGGCCGGTGGCCGCAGTCGACGCGAGGCGGGAGGTGCCCATCGCCCGCGCCAGCCGCCAGGTAACAATCGCCGCAGCGAGCTCCGCAAGCGCCATTGGCAAACCGACCAGCGGATCCCCGATGCCGAACCAGCTTTGGGTCACGCCGAGGATCTCGTAATGCAACGGCCCATAGGCCCAGCGATAGAACAATCCGTCTCGCAGTGCCGGCTGGATCGGCTGGCCGTTCAGCCACGCCCCGGCAATCGCCTGAAGCCCCGAATCCCAGGCGGACGGCACAGCACCGCGTAGCGCGGCTGCAATCACCCCCAGCCGCAGGCCGATCGCCACGGCGAGTGTCGCCAGTGCGACACCTGCTGCGGCGCGGCGGACCGTGGCCGGGAGCGGCGTACGCGGGGCGAACGCGGCCAGAAGGACTGCCAGGGCCGGCACCAAATAGGCGAGCTGAAATCCAGGCAGCGACATCGCCCGCCCCCTATCGCAAGTCGCGGCCCCGTCCAAATCGCCCCGCGCCCGGCATCAAGTCATGTGGCTCGATCGGATCGTCCTCCCGTTCGGGGGTCAATGCCCGGACATCGCCGTCGATCAGGCCCCCCGGGCGGTTCCGGCGCGGCGCCCTCGAAGCCGGGGAACTGCAGTGACACGCTTCACCTCGTATCGCTACGAATTGCTCAGTCGTCGCGCCCGCCTTCGCGACCGCCCCGTCTCATGGGCAGCATCGCCCGGACGCAGAGGCGTTGCCTTTTGCCAAAAGCCGGGGTTTGACGATCCCCCGCCGCATGGCCGCTTGGTCGACTTCGTTTAAGGCCCACAGACTATGACCAGGGAATGCTCACTCCTATACGTGAGCCGCGTAACCATTGATCCAGTGCGGCGGGACGCCGAATTCGCGGCAATTATAGCGCACGCGCATGCTTACAATCCGACGGTGGGAATCACCGGCGGCCTGGTGCGGGCGAAGAACTGGTTCGCACAATTGCTTGAGGGATCCACTGACGCGGTCGACACGCTGATGCAAAGCATCGCGCGCGATACGCGCCATGCCGACGTCACGATATTGCGGGTGAGGCCTCAAAACACCCGTCGGCTTGGCGGTTGGTCGATGGCCTACGCAGGAGAGTGGAATTATACGGCGCAAAACATTGCTGACGTATTCGGCCATGGGCTAAACGTGGACGAACAGAAAATTGATCGCCTCGACAAGATGATCGTCGACTTTGCATCGGCATAGCTCTTCCAGCGGATGATCCTGCCGAAGACAAAGGTTTGATCATGGCCGAGTGCCGACCGACCGGATTTGATCGTTGGCCCGACTGGTAAGGTCCACCGCGCGCCATTCCGAACCGAGCTTGCCGACGAACGGACCGGCGCCCTTTCGGAACAAACAGGTGTCCGGCGTGTGGAGCGGCCTTGAGCACCCTGATCGTCCGAGACTGGATCAACGCCGCCAGCAAAACCTGGTAAGCGCCTCGCCAAAAGGGAGGAGCTTGCCGGGAATTAGAGTCGGCTTGAGCTGGTCTAGCGCTTCTGGCCCGACCAATAAACCGGCTGCATCGGCATTCCCATTCCGACCGTTGCGCCAATCTCAGGTATCGACACTTGCGCCGTAATGTGCTGATTTCAGACATTACGATCGTCACAATGGCGAGGCGAGGAGGACGTTCGTGGGGCAGGCGAGTAGGGCGTTAGCAAAATCGACAATCGACCGTCGCAGCCTGAACCGCCTTGAAACGCACTTCATCTCGCCGGAGATTTACCTGCGGGACGACGTGGCCGAGCGCCAGGCGAAGCTGGCGCGCATCGTCGCGAACGAGATCGTACCACGGCTGCTCCGGCTGCACACCGAGGTCATTCCCGCTGCACCGCCGGTAGCGTTGGTCATCGAGACGCTGGCCCCGACCGGCGCCGACATCACGGGCCTCGCCGACATCGTTCTGGGCAGCGATCTGGAGGCGGCGGCCGCCTACGTGCTCGTGCTTCGCGACCGTGGGCTCTCAACCGATACGTTATTCCTCGACCTGTTAGAGCCGACCGCGCGGCTGCTCGGCGAGATGTGGGACCGCGACGAGTGCGACTTCATCGATGTCACCTTGGGTATTGCCCGGCTGCAGAAGCTGCTGGCGATCTTTAACGACACCTACACCTTAGCGGCGCTGGACGAGCGTCGCCATATTCTGATGGCAATGACGCCGGGCAACCAACATTCCTTCGGAGTCACAATGGTTGAGCGGTTCCTGCTGGCGGCAGGATGGCAGGTCCGGACAGAGCTTGAGGGTACATCCGAAGACATCGCCGACGTTGCGAAGAGCACCTGGTTTGCGGTCGTCGGATTAACGGCCGGGTCGGAGCGCCAGCTCGATAGCATGAGGACCACGATCGCGCAGATACGCCGGGAGTCGCGTAATCAGGCGGTCGGCATCATGGTCGGGGGACCAATGTTCACGGCGAACCCAGCGCTGGCGCATGACGTCGGCGCTGACGCCACGGCGCCAAATGCGCCCGCCGCCGTCATCGTCGCGCAGAAACTCTTTGATCTCGCGGCGGCTACCTTCCGGGACAGCGCGTTGCGGTAACTTGCAGGCAGTAACGCCAAATGCAGAGGCCGCGGCGCGTATCTCGTAGAGAGGCTTCTGGCTTTTTCCAGTGGCATCGACGATTTTGCGGGCCAATGCGGCGTTGCAGCCATAGGCCCTTCAGGTAGAGTCCGCGCACACGCCCGTTTTCGCGCGCTCGCTATATTGCGAGGCGCGCGGCGCGAAAGTCTCAGCGTGTCGACGGGACCGGCTCTCGTGAACAATCCGTCGCCCGTCAGCCTCCCCCCGGTGCCTTGAGTCCGCGTGGCGGCGTTTCGGGTGATGGCGAATTGCCCGGGCTCCCGATCTTCCAGTCGATCCGGTACAAGTCGAAGCGGCGGTCGGCCAAATTGCGGACGGTTCCTTCCGCCCGCGCCCAGGTCAGATCGGCCATGTTCACGTCGGCAATGGTCAGCGTTTCGATATTCTCGCTCGCCTCTGCCGCGATGCCGTCGCGCGCGAACGGAAAGTCGCACGGCGTCAGGATGCAGGACTGGGCGTATTGGATGTCCATATTGTCCACGCCGGGCAGATTGCCGACATTGCCAGACAGCACCACGAAACACTGATTTTCAATGGCGCGCGCTTGGGAACAATAGCGCACGCGCATGTATCCCTGGCGGTTGTCGGTACAAAACGGCACGAAAATGATCCGCGCGCCTTCGTCGACCAACCGCCGGGCAAGTTCGGGGAACTCGCTATCGTAGCAGATCAGAACGCCGATCGGTCCGACGTCGGTCTGAATGACATCGACCGAACTGCCACCCTTGATCTTCCACCAATAGGCTTCGTTCGGCGTCGGGTGGATCTTCTCCTGTGAGTGGATCGACCCGTCGCGCAGGCAGACGTACGCGACGTTCTGGATGCTGCCATCCGCCACACGCGTTGGATGCGACCCGCCGATGATGTTGATATTGTAGCGCAGCGCCATGCGCGAAAGCTCCGCGACGATCGGCTCGCGATGCTCGGTCATGCGGTCGATCGCTTCCATCGGCGACAGCGTCTTCGGCTCATATGATAACAGCGGAATCGTGAAGAGCTCGGGAAAGACGACGAAATCCGAGCGATAGTCGGCCGCGACATCGACGAAATATTCGACGTTCTTCACGAACGCCGCGAAATCCTCGACGGCGCGGGCCTGAAACTGGACTGTCGCCAGGCGGACGCTCTCCACGTCGCGCGGCACGCGAAACGCCGGCGGCTCGTTTGGATCGACATAGGGATTGCGCCACACCATGTGCGCCGCAAAGCCGCCCGACGCCTTATCGAAGGGTAGATATTTGGGGAGCACGCCGATGGGGGTGAAGCCATTGGCGAGCTGAAAGCCGATGACCTGGTCGCGCTGCTCGCCTGCGACGACCTGCTTTAAATACTCCGTCGGATCGCCAATTTTGGATTTGGCACGCGCATATCCCGGCATGCGACCGCCGAACACGATCCCACGCAATTCCAGCCGTTCGGCGAGGACACGCCGGGCCTCGTAAAGGCGCTTGCCGATCCGCAATCCGCGATGGCGTTCATCGACGGCCATCTCGATACCGTAAAGCCAGTCGCCGGTCGGATCGTGACGGCTGCCAAAGCCGTTGCCGCTGATCGTGGCCCAGTCATGCGGCGTGAGGGCAATGGCTTCGTCAATCCGCGAGGACGCGCAATATCCGACGATTGCCCCTTCAAAAACCGCAACGAACTGGCCTTGCGGGAAATTGTTGATCTGCCCACTGATCTGGCCCGAACTGTAATTCTCGATGCCGGGATAGGCGCGACTGATCAGCGCGAGAATCCCCGACACGTCCTGGGGCACGGCTACGCGAATTTCGAGGGTGGCGGGCGTTTTACTGGGCACGATACGTTCCTGCTTGCGACGGTGCGGACGCTCTCAAAGCGCTTCTGATCCGCTTGTCCAGAGGCATTCACCAAAAGTACCGGCGACATGCCGCGGCTTCCTACCGCTTGTCGTGTATGACTCTGGAGCGCTGGCGATGCAAAATAATGCCCTTCGCTGCGTGGGAGTCGGATCTCGACCGGTTTTGCGTGGGGCAAGCGGCGATCTTCCTGCCGACGCGGCAGGTCGAACACTGCCTTCCCAAAATGAGGTGAACGAACGTCCGACTGTGGGTCGTTTCGTGATTACGGTCGCGCTGAACGAATGGCAGCTAGATCGAAATCGCGTCCCGTTCAACCTACCCTCAGGTGGTTGATGATCCCATGGTGATCCCCAACAGCGCCGCGCTTGCGATTGGCAATCCAAAGGTAGAGGATTTTATCATTGTTTTTTAATAGGTTAAGCGTGGTGGAGCTGAGCGGAATCGAACCGCTGGCCTCTGCAGTGCGATTGCAGCGCTCTCCCATCTGAGCTACAGCCCCGCACCACGCCTTCGCGCCCTCAAACGGGCTGCGGCGCAGATTTAGCGACGCTTTTTACCCGATGCAACCACGCGCCGCGGATTGCGCTCCGCTCGGCGTTCTCGATCGGCGATTGGCCATTGCCAATGTAGCGGCATCGGCATACCCAGCTTTCGAAAATCACCAAGAGGATGTCATCGATGACCCGTGCCTGGACCCTGAAATCGCGCCCGAACGGCATGCCGGTAACAACCGATTTCGAGCTGATCGACGTTGCTAGTGCCGCGCTGAAAGATGGCGAAGTGCGCATCGCGAACCGCTGGCTGTCGGTTGATCCATACATGCGCGGGCGGATGAACGACGTGAAATCCTACGTTCCGCCCTTCGCCTTGGGCGAACCGATGCAGGGCGGCGCGATCGGCGAAGTGGTGGAGAGCAAAGCCGAGGGCATCGCGGTCGGCGACATGGTGCAGCACATGCTGGGCTGGCGCGACGAAGCCGTGCTGCCGGGTGCGAGCGTGCAGAAGCTGCCCGATCTGGGCGTACCGCCGCAACAATTCCTGGGGTTGCTGGGGATGCCGGGGATGACGGCGTATTTCGGTCTGCTGCGCGTCGCCGAGGCCAAGGCAGGCGATGTCGTGTTCGTGTCGGCCGCGGCGGGCGCAGTCGGATCGACCGTGGTGCAAGTCGCCAAGGCGAGCGGGATGACGGTGATCGGCAGCGCGGGCGGGGCGGAGAAATGCGCGCTGGTCAAGTCGCTCGGTGCCGATGCGGTGATCGATTACAAGAGCGACGGACCGCTGGTGAAGAAGCTGATGGCGGCGCTGGGCGAGATCGGCAAGGACGGCATCGACGTCTATTTCGACAATGTCGGCGGTGAGCATCTCGATGCCGCGCTGGCGACCGGCAATTTGCACGCGCGCTTTGCGATTTGCGGGATGATCGACATCTACAATTCGGCCAAGCCGACCGAGCTGCGCTATCTCGCGCGGCTGATCGGGATGCGCATCCGCATGACCGGCCTACTGGTGAGCGACCATATGGGCCATGCGGCGGAATTCTACCGCGTGATGGGCGGCTGGCTGACCGAGGGCAAATTGCACAATTCGGAGACGGTGTTCGACGGGCTGGAGGCGACGCCGGAGGCGTTCCTTGGGCTGTTCACGGGTGGGAATACCGGGAAGATGCTGGTCAAGGTTTGATGCCTAGCGCCAGGACGGGTCGAGCGGCTGGCCACGGTTTTTCCAGGGGCCGACAGAGAGACCGTTCTGGCGTCGAGCCTTATCCGCATCGTCAATAAACTTTGGATCGTTGGGCATAGCTCGATCGAGTGTACGCGCCGAATGGTCGGCGCGTGACCGCGCGATTGCCGCCGCCCAGGCCGCTGCGGAAACACCGGCCGGACGACCAGAATAGACGGGCGCGCGCGCTTCAAACGTGCTCGCCTGTTTCATTAGGTTTGTCATCGCGATCATATCGCTCCCAGCCCAACCATTGATCGCAGGGCCAAGCGTAGCGCGGATTGCGCCGCGCAGCGCGGCATCGCCGTCGCGCGATCCGAGCCGCGCCCAGGGTTCGCTCCTAATTTGCCAAACGTAATACCAAAACGCCGCGCGTTCAAAATCACCGAGCGCTACCAACTCGCTAATCACCTGAATCAGCGCGGACGGATGGACGTCGCCCGGATGCGCAACAATGAATCGTCGTGCAGCCGCACGTTGCGCAACCGATCCCCGCTGCATGATTTCAAGCTGAGCTTCGTTCGGACTCATGCCGGAAAATTCATTGCCGACGAAGCTGTATGATCCGGCAAAGCCTGGAAGGACCTGATCCAGCGCAGTGCAATCGTCCCCAAAACCAAAGGTGTCTTCATCCTCGGCGAGCTGCGATATCATCGTTTGATCGGAAAAGATCCCGGTCGCCAATGTTATCAGAGCGCTGTCGCTCGAGTCCGTTCGAACAGGCTCAAGGAAATCCCTATCCACGCCGTTCGAAACGCCGCAACCAAAAATCCTCGCGTCCAACCGATCAGGCTCATCATCCCCCAGCCCAGTCAACGACACACGGTTCGGGAATGTCGATTTGACGGGCCACGCGATCAATTCTGCCTGCCTCGATGCGGGCGCGCGGTACATATCGATCGTGGTGCCCTTCAAGACAATACGCGGTAATGCGACCCAGCCGGGCGCGGTACGCATTACCGCATCATGCGCGGCCATTGCCTCCGCACGCGCAGCCGACGAGCGCGCAACATTCTTGCCGCCCACTGCGGCCCGCAATTTCAGAACTTGAAACAGCGTGAAATATGAACTCCCAATCGGCACGGTTACGCCATCCAAGGCCGTCGAAGCGCGCGCCAACTCTCCTAAAGCGAGCGATAGTTCGGCGTCTAGCAACCTTGTCGGCGTCGCCGCTTCGGAGGCGGTGGCACAGATAGTCCTTAGGGAAAGGGCGCGAGCGAGGCTGTCTTGCTGGCGTTCGCTCAAAGGTCCCAAACCGTCCTCAAATGGCGTACCAGCAGGTGGCACATCGAACTCGCTTAACGAGATCAGACGCCACGGCTGACGCAATTCTGCAACCAGAGCGGGCCATTCGGTTGCAAGCGCCGCAGTGCATGGTGATGAAGCTGGGGCAGGTTCAGTCGGCGAAGCGCCCGACAGCAGCATAGACATCATCGTCGAAACCAGCATAGCACCACACTCCCCCCGCACTCAGCAGACTGTTCGCTCAAATCGCGCCCGAGAACGTGTCGCACTGGTTCGGGTCACCAGTGTCGAGGCCCTTGCGCAGCCATGTCATGCGCTGCGCAGAAGTCCCATGCGTAAAGCTGTCGGGGACGACGCGGCCTTGCGTTTCCTTTTGCAGCGTGTCGTCGCCGATCGCCTGGGCGGCGGTCATGCCTTCTTCGATATCGCCCGGATCGAGCCGATCCTTATTCTGTGCGGCCCAGACGCCAGCGTAGCAATCGGCTTGCAGCTCAAGCTTCACCGAGGCGCGATTGCCCTCGATTTCGCTGCCGCGCTGCTGGATTTGCGCGACCTGATCGGCGGCTCCGGTCAAATGCTGGATATGATGGCCGAATTCGTGTGCGATCACGTAATATTGCGCGAAATCGCCCTTCGCGCCGAAGCGGTTGGCGAGTTCGTCGAAGAACGTCGTGTCGAGATAGATCCCCTGGTCGCGCGGGCAATAGAACGGCCCCATCGCGCTTTGCGCGGCCCCGCAACCGGAGCGGCCGCTGCCGCCGTAGAAGACCAGCTTCGGTGCCTCGAAACGCGGGCCGAGCAGCTTCGCCCAGGTGCGGTCGGCCGAACTGAAGGCATTGCACGCCGCCTTGCTCGCGGGGTTGATCGCACAGCTTGAGGCGGCGTCGGTCCCGGCTTGCTGCTGCCCGACTTGCGCGCTCGGCGCGGATTGCTGACTCCCGCCACCGCCACCAAGCATGCCGAGACCGCCACCGAAGAAGAAGATCACGGCCAGCAACACCGCGACCCCGCCGCAGCCGAAGCGGCTGAACACCAGGGGCAACAGGCCAAAGAGCAAGCCGCCGCCACCGCCGCCGCCGCCAAATCCGAAGCCGCCGCCCCCCTGACCGCGCTGATCCTCTACATTAATGTTCGGATCGAAATCGTCGAGGCGCATGGTCGATAGTCCCAGGGTCGTTTCCGCTGCGGCATGAATGCGTGGGGCGGCGTGGAGTTGCAACGGCTTTTGCGATGACGCAGCCAAAGCGCAAAACGAACGTTGATCCCGCACTGCAACACAGGCATGAAAACTCTATGGCCGATATAAACCCGATCAAACCGAAGCGGCTGGCGAAGGGCGTAAAGGCCCCCCTGCCCCTCCCCGACTGTGTCGCGCTGGTGCTGCAGGGCGGCGGCGCGCTCGGATCGTATCAGGCGGGCGTAATCGAAGGCCTCGCGTCGAGCGGGATCGAAATCGACTGGGTAGCTGGAATTTCGATCGGTGCGATCAACGCGGCAATCGTGGCGGGCAACCCGCCCGAGCGCCGGGTCGAGCGGCTCGGCGCGTTCTGGGACAAGATGAGTTCCGCGCTGCCCAGCTTCCCGATTTTCATGAACGACCAGATGCGCGAATTCCTGCACGAATGGTCGGCAGGGTTCGTGCTGGCGGCGGGCGTGCCGGGGTTCTTCAGCCCGCGCTTCGTTTCGCCAATGTTCGCCGTGCCCGGAACGCCCGAAGCGATGAGCTTCTACGATTCCGCGCCGCTTAAGGCGACGCTCGACTCGTTGATCGATTGGGATTTGCTCAATAACGGTCCGGTCCGCCTGTCGGTCGGCGCGGTCGACGTCGAGAGCGGCAATTTCCATTATTTCGACACGACCGACACGAAGATCGATGCGCGCCACATCATGGCGTCGGGCGCGTTGCCGCCCGGGTTGCCGCCGGTCGAGATCGACGGGCGGCTGTGGTGGGACGGTGGGCTGGTGTCGAACACGCCGCTGACGCATGTGCTCGATCATCAGACCGGGGCGCTGCTCGCGTTCCAGATCGATCTGTTCTCCGCCGCGACCGAGCGCCCGCGCACGATCATGGACGTGATGGCGCGCGAAAAGGAAATCCGCTTCTCCAGCCGCACGCGGCAAGTGTCCGACCAGGTGATGCGCGTCCGCAAGGACCGCGAGCTCGCGCGCAAGGTGATCGCGAAACTGCCCGCAGAGCTCCATGACGACCCCGACGTGGTGGCGCTGCGCGCGCAATCGAACGAGGATCCGGTCAACCTCGTCCACCTGATCTACCGCGCCAATGCGTGGGAGGGCGGCAGCCGCGACTTCGAATTTTCCGCCCGCACGATGCGCGAACATTGGGAGGCGGGGCAGCAAGCTGTGGCCGAGACGATGGCAAACGCGCAATTGGTGGCGCACAACATCGAAACCGGCACCAGCGCGGCGTTCGATCTGACGGTGAAGCCGACTCCTCTTCCCATCCCCTGACCGACCCCACGGAGATTTCGCATGTTCCTTAAGGGCAAGACCGCCATCATCACCGGCTCAACCTCGGGCATCGGGCTTGAATATGCCAAGGGATTCGCCGCCGAGGGCGCGAACGTCGTCATCAACGGCTTTGGCGATGCCGCGGCGATCGAAACCGAGCGCGCCAAGCTCGAAGCGGCGAGCGGTGCCAAGGCGCTGTACGATTCCGCCGACATGACCAAGCCCGACCAGATCGCGGCGATGGTCGCGCGCTGCCATGCCGAGCTCGGCGGTCCGGACATCATCGTCAACAATGCCGGCATCCAGCATGTCGCGCCGATCGAGGATTTCCCGGCGGACAAGTTCGAGGCGATCATCAAGATCAACCTGACCTCGGCCTGGTATCTGATCCAGGCGGCGGTGCCGCACATGAAGGCGGCGAAATGGGGCCGGATCATCTCGACCGCCTCGGCACATTCGCTCGTCGCCTCGCCCAACAAATCGGCGTACGTGATGGCCAAGCACGGCATTGCGGGCCTGACCAAGACGATTGCGCTGGAGACGGCGACGCATGGCATTACGGTCAATTGCATTTCGCCCGGCTATGTCTGGACGCCGCTGGTCGAGGGGCAAATCCCCGACACGATGAAGGCACGCGGGCTGACGCGCGAGCAAGTCATCAATGACTTGCTGCTCGAGGCGCAGCCGACCAAGGAATTCGTAACGGTGGATCAGGTGGCGGCGCTCGCGTTGTTCCTGTGCCGCGACGAGGCGAAGTCGATCACCGGGGCGAACCTGTCCGTGGATGGCGGGTGGACCGCCGCCTAAGACCAAAGTGCTGCTTGGCAACTTTCCATGGCCGTGGTGTGTTGGATTACGGTCGCAACGAAAGAATCAGCGCCTTGAACCCCTTGACCCGAATTTTCGGAACTGCCCTGTGTGCCCTGTCCGCCCCCCTCATCGTGGGCTGTGGCGGCGACAGCGACAAGAAGATCGAGGTCCGCATCGCGCCGTCGCGCGCCGTGCCGCCGGGAGGCGAAACCGTGGCCGACTGGCGCCGGGTTGCCACCGCGGCGGACCGCGCCCGGCTACGCGGGTGGCGGCAGGCGTGGGTCGTTGCGCTGGGGAAGGTCACGTCGGCGGACGGGCTGGCGGTGCTGCGCGCCGATCCGTCGCTGTTCGACCCCGATCGTGTTTTGCCGACCGCAGCCCCGCCCGCTGGGGCATATCGCTGCCGCGTGTTCAAGCTGGGCGCCAACGGCACCGCGATGCGCAATCTCACGACCTACCCCGCGGTCGATTGCATGGTGCGGGACGAAGGCGATGTTTCAAGCCTTTATAAGGTCTCGGGCGCGCAGCGGCCGGTCGGGCTGATCTTCCCGGATTCGGGGTCCCGCGCAGTGTTTCTCGGCACGATGGTATTGGGCGACGAGACCAAGCCGCTCAATTACGGGCAGGACGCCAATCGCGACCTGGCCGGCTACGTCGAGCGGATCGGCCCACGCCGCTGGCGGCTGGTGCTGCCGCAGCCGCGGTTTGAATCGCTGCTCGATGTGGTGGAGATTGTGCCTAAGCCGTAGCGGTCGGGCGGTGATGTCGGGACGTGGTGGCAAGCTGCCGTTCGTCATTCCTGAGGTGGCTTGGGTGATCCATCTGGGTTGCGCCAGCCCTCGGCCACCTCCTTCGCCACCTTCCTCGCGGATGGAGGCCAACCATCGGCTTCGAGTTCACCAACGCAGCCCCAGCAATCGCCGCCACAATCGGCGGAAAGGGGATCGGCTTCCACGCTGAGTAGACGCCCGTAAGTCTGGCAATGCGTTCCCAAATGTGGCCTCCCTCTGACGATTGGCTGACGGTGGTGGAAAGCGGACTTCAGCGCTGCACCTGCAAACGTAGTATCTCGCCATCCTTGTAAGCGATCCGCACCAACAAGCCCGAGCGGATTGGCCCGCCATGCGAAGCTGAGTTGTTAAAGCCAGCGGTCACGCCATAATCCGAGTAGGCGAAGTGCACCCCGCCAACGTCGAACTGCTCGTCTGCGTGTCCCTCCATGGGCATCGGCGTGAAATTCACAACGGGGCCTTCAACCACATTGTAGTCCCCCGTTTTGAGCGCTTGAACGGCCCGGTAGCTATCGAGGCCCACGGTCAAGCCTGAAACGATGGTCCAGCCAGTGGCGAACAAGAGATACAGCCACGGGAACAGTCCTCGTCGTAGCCATCTATGACCGAACGGCACCCATACTGGCCTAAAGACCAGCACAAGACCTATGACCACGAAAATAAGACCAAATGCTGGAAAGCCCCAGTTCCGCATGGGCTGGGCGGCAGCATCGAAAACGGTCACGTATTTCATCAATCCCCACCGTGATCCGATCGGAAGCAAGGAGCAAGCCGTTAGGCGGGCAAGGTCTGCTTCTGAGCGCTAGCGGACGCGAACGCCTCTCCGGTTAGGCACGAAGCGCCTAAACAGACGGGTTAGGAGGTCCAGAACCATGACGGCTGCGGTGGTCAGGATGTAGCAAAGCATCACGATCGTTGGGTCGCCGCCACGATGGCCATCGTACACGACGTACGATGCCACGCCGAGGGTGACGTGACCCCCGTCTTTCATCCAGCGGCAGCCAGAGACCGACCGTTTTTGTCGCGCAGGAGCGCGGGCGAAGCAACGGGCGGGTTTAAACCCGCCCGTTGCTTTTCGAGGTCGGCGGCAAAGGCCGCCGGTGTGGCGTAGCCGAGCGAGGAATGTGGCCGCTCGGTGTTGTAGTCATCGACCCAGCGCGCGAGGATCGAGCGCGCCTGGCGGACCGTGAAGAACAGCGTCTCGTTGAGCAGCTCGTCGCGCATGCGACCGTTGAAGCTCTCGACGAACCCGTTCTGCGTCGGCTTTCCCGGGGCGATATAGTGCCACTCGACGCAAGCATCGCCCGACCACGCGAGAACCGCGTTCGAGGTCAGTTCGGTCCCGTTGTCGCTGACGATCATCCTGGGCGCACCGCGCTCGGCGATCAGATCACCCAGCTCGCGCACCACCCGCTTGCCCGAGATCGACGTGTCGAGCACCGCTCGCAAACACTCGCGCGTCACGTCGTCGACGATGTTGAGGATGCGGAACCGCCGCCCCGTGGCCATCTGGTCGTGGACGAAGTCCAGGCTCCAGCGCTGGTTGGGCAGCGCCAACACGGGTGCCGGTGCCCGCGCACCGACGGCGCGCTTGCGGCCCTTTCGGCGTCGCACCGTCAGACCTTCCTCGCGGTAGAGCCGCTGGGTCTTCTTGCGGTTGATCGTCATGCCGTCGCGCCGCAGCAGGATATGCAGCCGCCGATAGCCGAACCGCCGGCGCTGCTGCGCCAACTCGCGCAGACGCGACCGCAGGTCGCCATCATCCGCCCGGCACGAGCGATACCGCATGCTTTTGCGATCCGCCCCGACGACAGCACACGCCCGCCGCTCGCTCATCCCCAGCGCCGTCTGGAGATGCGCGACCGCTTCCCGCTTCGCGGCAGGCGTTACCATTTTTTTGATAGCAGGTCCTTCAGACCCGCGTTGTCGAGCATCGTGTCCGCCAGCAACCGCTTGAGACGGGCGTTCTCCTCCTCGAGCGCCCGCAACCGCTTCGCATCGGACACCTCCAGACCGCCGAACTTGGCCTTCCACGCATAATAGGTCGCGCTGGACATCCCGTAGCGCCGGCACAGATCCGTCACCACCGCGCCAGCCTCGGCCTCTTTCAGGATGCCGATGATCTGCTCTTCCGAAAACTGCTTCCGCTTCATCTGTCCGTCCCTTCTTCCGGGGTCGGACTCTAGCTCCAACTGGAGGAAAAAACGGGGGTCACGTCAAGGGTGAGCAGGGTAAATAGCGGATCGAAGCGCATCGGTTTCATGCGGCATGCTTCCGCGCTTGGGAACGTCCGCAGATGGGGCGGAAGCAATCATAATCCGCGTGAGCGGCAACCAGCTGACAAAAGCTGCTCAGCCACAGTCCAATCGCCGTAGCCGGCGCGCCGTCAGTCTCGCTATGCGCGCGGCGTGGTCGGCAGGAGCGCCGCATTTTCCTGCTTTTCGGGGCGGATGTAGATCGACGAGAGCCGCGGCTCGGCGGCTTTCAGTTCGGTCTCGATCTCCTCGATCAGCGTCTCGGCGTCGCCCATTGTCAGCGTGTCGCGAAAATCGGCGCTGATCGCGACGAAGATGCTTTGCGGGGCGGTGTGGAGCGTACGGACGTGGTTGACCGCCGTGATTTCCGGGCGCGCTGAGACGATCGCGCGGACTTGGGCAACGACGGCCGGATCGGCTGCTTCGCCGATCAGCAAGCCCTTCGCTTCGCGCGCCAGCAACGCCGCGACGACGCCGAGGATGAGGCCGATTACGATCGAGGCGAGGCCGTCGATGCGCGGATCGTTCCATGCATGGCTCGCCCAGACGCCCACGCCCGCGACGAGCAGTCCGGCGAGCGCGGCGGAATCCTCGAACAGGACGATGAAGCCCGCCGGATCCTTCGACTGACGCACCGCCGCCCACCAGCCGCGCCCGCGATTGGCGGCGGAGAATTCGCGCACGGCGAGAAACCACGACCCGCCCTCCAGCGCGAACGCGACGCCGAGCACGATGTAATTGACCAGCGGATTGCGCAGGTCTTCCGGGTCTTTCCAATGCGCCCAGCCTTCGTAGATCGACACACCCGCGCCGACCCCGAAGATCAGGATTGCGACCACAAAGCTCCAGAAATACAGCTCGCGACCATAGCCGAAGGGATGTGCCTCGTCCGGCGGGCGCCGCCCGCGATGCTGGCCGTAGAGCAGCAGCAGTTGGTTGAAGCTGTCGACGACCGAGTGGAACCCCTCGGTCAGCATCGACGACGATCCGGTGATCGACGCCGCGACGAACTTGGCGACCGCGATGCCGAGATTGGCGAGCAACGCGGCGATGACGACGATGTTTGAACCGTCTTGCTTGGACGCGGACATGGTGGAGGCTCCCTGTCGGGGTGCTGTATGCGGCAGGGGTGTTCCGTGTCACCCTTTGTCTTTCAGACGCTGGGTGTTATAACATGCGTATGAACGCACCCTTCACACCTGCCAAACCGCTGAAACTCATCAAGATCGGAAACTCGGTTGGGGTTATCCTGCCGAAGGAGACGCTCGCCAAGATGGGCGTGGCACTCGGCGATCTGGTGGATGTGACCGATAGCCCCGAGGGTATCGGCTTGCGCCGCCACGACGATGGCTTCGCCGCTCAGATGGAGGCCGCGCGCGATGTGATGAAGCGTCGCCGCAATGCGCTGCGGGAATTGGCCAAGTAAGGCGTGGCCGCGGATTGGATCTGGGTCGACCGCGCGGTCGCGCTCGCCGCGCATGAAGAGCAGCTTGCCGAGCATGGCGGGGCGATCGGCGTGCGCGACCCCAATGTGCTCGACAGCGCAATGGCGCGCCCGCTCAATCTAGTCGCCTATGGCGAACCCGACGTGGCCGATCTCGCGGCAAGCTACGCCTTCGGGATCGCGCGCAACCATCCCTTTGTCGATGGCAACAAGCGCACGGCGGCGGTGGTCAGCGAAACCTTTCTCGTGCTGAACGGATTCCAGCTCGATTGCAGCGACGTGGAACTCGTCACGACCTTTCTCGCGTTGGCAGCAGGGGAACTGACGGTCGACGCCCTCACCGCCTGGTTCCGCGCGCACATCGTGGCGGCTTAGTCCGCCGCCACCGCCCGCGCGCGACCGTAGACGAAATACACCGCCAGCCCGATCGCGTTCCACACCAGGAACGAGACCTGCGTCACTTCCTGCAAACTGGTGAACAGATACAAGCAGCCGAGGATCGCGGCGGGGGCGATCACCCATACGATTGGCGTGCGGAACGGGCGGCGGATCGCGGGGTCGCGGCGGCGCGAGACCATCACGCAGGCCGCGACCGCGACGAACGCGCACAACGTCCCGGCATTGGCGAGGCTGGCGATGACGTCGAGCGGGGTCAGCGCGGCGATGACGCTGACGAACACCGCGGTCACCAGCGTGATCCGCGCGGGCGTGCCGCGCGTCGATACCTTGGCGAGGCTCTGCGGCAGGAAGCCGTCGCGCGCCATCACCAGGAAGATGCGGCTCTGCCCGTAGAGGAAGCCGAGAATCACCGTCGGCAGCGCGATCGCCGCCGCCGCGCCGACGATCTCGGCGATCGTCCCCTGCCCGATCTGGCGCAGGATCAAGGCGAGCGGCTCGGCGCTCTTGCCGAACACATCGGGCCGCGCGGCGCCGATCGCGGCGGCAGCGACGACCATATAGATCACCGTACACACCACCATCGACCCGACGATGCCGATCGCCAGATCGCGCTCGGGGTTCTTGGCCTCCTCCGCTGCGGTCGAAATCGCATCGAAGCCGTAGAAGGCGAAGAAGATGATCGCAGCCGCACCCATCACGCCATATTTCACCCCGCCCTCCCCCGGGGTCGATCCGAAGCCGTGCGACGCGAACGGGTGGAAATTGGCAACATCGAAATGCGGCAAGGCGACCGCGACGAATAGGATCAGCGTGATGATCTTGATCACGACCAGCACCGAATTGATCCGCGCACTCTCGTGCGTGCCGCGCATCAGCAATGCGGCAACGACCGCGATGATGAAGATCGCGGGCAGGTTGATGCCATATTCGGTCGCGGTGACGACATGCCCGCACACCGACCCCGAAAGCACCGGCCCATGCGTCAGCGCGCACGGCAGATCGAGCGGCACGCCGATCCGCTCACCAAAGCCGTGCAGGAACCCGACGGCATAGCCCGACCAGCCGACAGCGACCGCCGAGACGACCAGCGAATATTCGAGGATCAGGCTCCACCCGACGACCCAGGCGATGACCTCGCCCAGCACCGCATAGCTATAGGTATAGGCGCTGCCCGAAGCCGGGATCAGCGTCGCCATTTCGGCATAGCAGAGCGCCGCGCACGCGCAGATCGCGCCTGCCACCGCGAAGCTGACCAGCACCGCCGGCCCAGCACGATCGGCCCCGACGCCGATCAGCGTCAGGATGCCGGTGCCGACGATCGCGCCGACACCCAGCGCGACGAGATGCGGCCAGGACAAGGTCCGCGCCAGCCGGTGCTCGACCGGACGGTCGTCACCCAAGGCGATGATTTTCCTGCGCAACAAATCGGCCATGCGTCCCCCGCTCGGCATCTGCGCCGTTCGCGAACGGGCTTAGCGCGCGACGCCCGATCGTGGAAACCCCGCGCGAGCCGAAATTCGGATCGCGCAGCAGATGCAAAGCGCGAAGGCCGCACGCGCAGCACCCCGAAACAACGGTATGAAGTCTATACGCCGATGACGTCGCCCGGGTGCGGTTGTGGGTTGATCGCCCCTAGCAGGCGTTCGTAGGCCGCGACGCGAAGTCTTCTTCCATTTGTGCAAGTGCCGTGACGACCCCTTCCAAATGGTGCCGGTAACGCTGCCACCGGCCGGATGACCGGCGATGTACGGGATACCTAACTTGCCATGCACTGGCGGTCCGTACCACATTGGCCGAGCTACCGGCGACCAAACAACGATCCTCCCACGGAAGACCGAGCGCCCCGATCAGGTCGAATATCGCCTTATCTGGTTCGGCAACAAGATGGTCATAGTCAAAATCGATAATATCAACTGAAAAAACTCTGTGCCAATGGGCCATAAGCCGAAGATATTGGCGGTAGAAATGTAGTATTTCAGAAAGGTCGTTACCGTAGGTAATGGCTTCACCGAAATGAAGAAAGTAAATTGATAGAAATGTATCGAGCGCATTACGGCGCGCATGAACGATTTTAGATTCCGGAAAGAGTGTCTTTATCAGGCCAATGTGCAGAAAATTGTCGCACCGCTTGTCCGTCATTATACCAGTAGCGGGGACTATTTTCAGATATTCGGCGCGCAACGCGGACGCCTGTTCGGCGGAGAGCGCAGCCGCTGCCTCGGGATACGGGAGAAGCCTGCCGGCGAGCGCTGGAATTGCCTCTAACTCACCGCCACAACGAACCGCGCTGTGGCGTCCGAGAATCTGCTCCAGCAAAGTAGAACCAGACCGGAACATGCCGCAGACAAAAATTGGGGCGTTGAGGGACGAGCCCCCCACAGAAAGCGGTCGATCGGCAGGATACGCCGCGATCAGCCGATCAACGAGATCTTCCTGTGCGATCGGGTCATACCGCTGCGGAGCAATCGACCGGGCAATCCAGTTAGCCGCTTCAAAAGCTTGGAATGCGTCATCATAATCTGCTGCGTTATCAAGTGCTGTGCCGAGCGCAAAGAGCACCTCTGCGCGGTCCTCCAGCGTGGTTGTGCGGTCGAGCGCCTTGCGCAGTCGATCGACGACGCCCGCTGATTGATCAACAGCGAGGTCGATCATCGCGATCCGTGCGTGCGCGCGACCATTGCCGGGGTGAACGTCCAACGCGCGGCCATAGGCCGCGCCCGCGAGATCGGACTCGCCTAGATCTTCATAAAGATTCCCGAGATTGAGCAGCGCCGGGACAAAAAACGGATTAGCGCGGGATGCTGCCTCAAGCTCGGCAAGTGCGCGCTGTGGGCTATCGAGATGGTCCGAGAGGATTGCCGCGCGATTTACATGCGCTTCCTCCGGATGCGACACACCACGGTCGATCGCTTGCTGATATGACTGCAAGGCGTCGTCGAACGAGCGGACGGCGCGCTGCGCCCATGCCAGATTGAACCAGGCATCGGGCTGGGCACCGTCGATCGCCAGGCTTGCCTGAAAAAACGGAATTGCCTGCTGCCACTCACCGCAGCGGACATGAGCGTCCGCGATTTTTAACAATTCGCTCGATGATGCGCCGGACATCACACCTCCTACCGACCGGCTTGCGGGATTGCTAGGCAGCACCGATCGCGGAGCTACGAACCAAACGCTTTGGGCGCATTGCGCAGATCGGCAACGGCGAAGAGCTTTTTAAGGTGTTCCTGTTCCGCCACCGTCAAATGCGGATTCCAGACGTCAAAAATCAACACGACGCGGGGTTCGCTGCTGTGATTCCATGCCTCATGTTCGATCGTATCGTCGAAGATGAAGGCCTCGCCTTCGCGCCATGCCCGCGTTTCCCCGCCGACCCGGAACCCGCATCCTTCGGGCACGACGAGCGGAAGATGTACGATGGCGCGCGTATTCGTAACGCCGGTATGCGGTGGAATTTTGCCCTTTGCCTGCAGGATCGAAAAGAACGCCGACGGCGCTTTGCCCGGAATCTCCGTCTGCGGCACGCGCGCAAGCGCCGCCGCGGTTGCGGGGCAGAGGGCACATATCGCCTCGTTCTGCGCCCCCTGCTCCCATAAAAAGCAAGCGCTCCACTCAAGCGAATCGTCCAGAGAACTCCATTTGTTCTGGGGCGTCCCGGCGTCCAGCCGGACATAGGGCCGGATCGCGGATGTGCCGTTCGCGATCAGCGCAAGAGCTTCAGCGCGGATCTGCGGCGCCGCAGCTTCCAGTTCCGCGAGCCATGGGAAATGCGCACGGTCGAAGAACTCGTCGGCAGGCAGAAAGGGGAAATGCACTCCCGCGCATTCATTATGATAGATCTTGCGCCGACCAAGCGTGTGTTCGGCACACGCTTTGAAACGATAGGACGTTTCTGTATCGGCCAGCGGGCCACCGAGCTCAACCTCCAGCGCCCGTGCATACGCCGCGTTATGCTCATCCAAGAAACGGGTCGCACGACGCTCGATCTCAAGGATCGCATCGGTGCGCTCGGCAAGATTGCGGACGATTTGCAGGACCGCGCTCCAGTGCGGCGCTGCATGGGAGAGATCGCCTTCGCGCTGCAACAACTCGGCAAGACGAAGGCGTGCCATGAAATGCAACTGGTCGAGATCAAGCGTGTCCTGAAGACTTTGGCGCTCGCCAACCACGTCGCCCTTGGCCCGGTATGCAGCGGCGAGGTTGAGGCGTAGCGCAGGCTCGGTCGGGTCGGCTGCTACCGCATTGGCAAAACTGGTGACCGCAGCGTCGAACGCCTGATCGGCTAGCGCACGCAGACCACGGGCGTTGTGGATCGCAGGGTCCGCCGGATGCGCGGCCAGTGCGTCTTCCAGCAAGGCGCGTTCGCGGTGCGTCTGGCCCTGTTGCCGCAACCTTGACGCCTCTCGCAATATTGCCTCAATCGCCGCGTCAGGGTGTGCCATGACGCGATCAAAGCATAATGGTCCAAGGCGGGCAAGCGTGCTTGATCTCGCGCCGCTGCGCTACGAGGATGGTGGAATGACGACAGTGCCCGAGCAAGTCCGGCTTCCCGCAGAATGGCTGGCGCATCGTTATGATCCGGGTCACGATGCGATCCATTTCATCTCGGTCGACCGCGACCGTCGGCGTCGCGCCGCCTTTTTGACCGATGCCGAACTGCCCGATCTCGGCGATCCGCTGATCATTCGGCGCGTCGATCTCGCTCCCGCATTACCTGATCAGCGGGTGAATTTCATTTTTCACTCCGCCTATTGCTGCTCGACGCTTGTCGCGAATGCGTATGATCGGCCGGGGCGCGCGTTCAGCTTGAAGGAGCCGGTCCTGTTGAACGATCTTGTCGGCTGGCGACATCGGGGCGGCGCCCCCGCACAGATTCGCACCGTTCTGCAAGACGGCCTGGCAACGCTCGCACGACCGTTCGAGGCCGGCGAGGTATGCGTCATCAAGCCGTCCAACGTCGTCAATGGACTGGCACTGGCCATGCTGGCTGACCGCCCCGACGCCGCCGCGCTCCTGCTCTACGCGCCGCTTGAGGCGTATCTCGGTTCGATCGCCGGCAAAGGGCTGTGGGGCCGATTGTGGGTGCGCGATCTGCTCGCAAAATTCATGAAGGAAGGGCTGGTCGATCTGGGCTTCGCGCCGGAGGACATCTTCCTGCAATCCGACCTGCAAGTCGCCGCCACGGGATGGCTGGCGCAACATGCGGTGTTTGCCAAGCTCGTCGAACGGTGGCCGATGCGCGTCCGTACGCTGGAAAGCGAGGTACTGCTGGCGCGCCCGATGGAGGCACTGACAGCCGTGGACACCCTGTTTGGGGTGAGGGCCACAGCCGCCGAACGCGAGGCAGTTGTTCAAGCGGTTTTCACGCGGCACGCGAAATCGGGTGGAGATTTCGATGCCGAGGCGCGCAAGGCGGACCAACGCGCAGCCGCGCAAAACTATGCCGAGGAACTGGCAATGGTCGTCGCCTGGGCGGACAAGGTCGCGCACAGTGCGGGAATCGCCTTGATCGCGCCAAACCCCCTGCTTTCGACCCAATAAACCGGCACAAAAAAGGGGCGGCCCGAAAGCCGCCCCTGATCCTGCTGACCGGTATACTAGCCGATCAGAACTTGACGCGCACCGCCGCGTTGAACGAGCGACCGAGCGGGTCGTACGTCGATGGGAAGATGTTGCCCGATCCCGCCGCCGTCGAACCGGCCTGGCCACCAACGACTGGAGGCTGCTTGTTGAATGCGTTTTGCACCCCAAGCGTCAAAACGAACTCCTTGGCGACCTCGAACTGCACGGTCAGGTCGATATAGTTGTATGCCGGAATGCGGTTGAAATCGACCGTCTGACCGGCAAGTGCCGAGTTCGCACCTGCGGCATTGGTTACGACACCTCTGAACAGATTGCGGTTTGCGGCCGTATACCCGCGAGCAACGAAATCAGCAGCTTGGCCCTCATATTGGACCGAGTCGAGATGCCGCCACAACACCGACAGGCTGACGCCGCGAGCGGACAGGGTCGTGCGTTGCTGCCACGACAGCTCCGGCATGATCTGGCCCAGGCTTGGCCCGCAATTGACGCTGAAATACCCGACGCAGTCACGCGTTACCGAGGTCGGCGAAGCGGCAAACTTCAGGTTATCGGTCCAAGTTCCGCGGAAGCTGAGGTCGAGCCCGAACTCACCGAACTTATGCCCGTAATCGGCGGTCAGGTCGATCCCGTCGGTCGCATAGCGACCATTGTTGGTCAACGGGGTCGGCAGACCGAAGGTCGTCGCGGTCGGCCCACTCAAACGACCGTTGGCTGGGTTACGTCGGATCGAGGTACATGCGGCCGAGGTCGCGGACGCTGCCGTAATATTATTAAAGCAAGCGCCGAGCACATCGCTAGGCAGTGCCGAGGTGATCGCCTGGTTCACCTTGATATTGAAATAATCCACGCCGATCGACAGGCCAGGGACGATCTGGCTCGGGGTGAAAACTGCGCCGACCGTGAACGTATCGGCCTTTTCAGGCCTGATCGCCGGATTGCCGCCACCCGTTGCGTTTGCCTGACCGGCGGACGGATCCTGGATCGACCCGATCGAAGCCACCGGCGCACCCTGCGCGAGGCAGATTGCCCGGAGATTCGCGTTGGTCAAAGGTGCAGCACCGACGCAGGGTTCGGTCGTCACGTTAGTGAGACCCGTAACCGTCGGCGCGAACAATTCACCAATGTTCGGCGCACGCACGGCACGCTGATAGTTGCCGCGGAAGCGAACGCCCTTGACCGGTTCCCACGTCGCGCCGCCCTTATAGGTCGTCGTGTTGAACTTCGGGCTGCCAGCCGCTTGGACGCTGTACGACGAATAGCGGATGCCAGCTTCAAGCGTTAGGTCGTTGAAAAACGGCTTGTCCGTCACGAGCGGCGCGATCAACTCGGCGAACGCTTCCTTGACGTCGTATCCGCCCGTGAAGGGAAGCGTTGCGCCGCCGGCACCACCGAGTGCCGAAGGATCCTGCGCGAACGCATCCGGGATGCGATCATACTTATACTTACGATATTCCGCACCGACCGCATAGCTGATCGCCTTATCCGACGTCGGCAGGAGGCTGCCGAAGTCACCGGACAGAACCGCACGTGCCTGATACAGTTCGGTATTAATGCGGATCGTGCTCTGCGCCTGTAGATAGGCGACCTGTGCCGGAGTGATGGAACCAGCTGCTCCGAACAGATTGACCGGGACGCAATTGCCCGTCGTATCGATGCACGTCGTTGTATTGGTGGCGTTCAGCGCCTGCTGGACGCGCTGCGTAATGACATAGCCCGACTGGGTGGATGTCTGTTCGCTGCGACCATAGGATGCCGAGATATCGAGGCTCGTGGATTTCGAGATGTCGATTTTCGTGCCGATCCGCGCATCGTACAAATTGTTCTGGTACGTGCTAACGCGCGGCCCGAGTTCAACAAGGCGGCGATACACGCCCGGCAGTGGGATCGCCGTATTCGTGTTGCAGGTTGCGCCAAGTGCAATGCCGTTCGCCGTGCAGAGCTGGTCGCGGATCGTCGAGTTCAGATACGGGTTATTAGCCGGGATCGTCAGTGCGTTGCCAAAGATGCCCGACGGCGCGATAATCGACTGGATAGTGTTCTGCGAGAACATGCCGCGCGCGTAGAATTCCACGCCATCGGCGACATCATAATGGGTCGCTGCGTAAATGCTCTTGCGGATGAGCGGAGTCTGAAAAATGTTGTACGGATTGAAGTTGAAGCCCTGATACTGCGGGACCAACGTTCCGCCCGACACCTGGAGATCCTGCGTGGGGAATGAAATCGTGGTCGGCACCGACGTGAACGACGCACCCGAGGCGCGACCGGTGGTGCTGCTGATGCCGAAAAGCGAGAAGGGCTGGATCTGATAGACCGGGTCAACCTTGGTGTAACCAAAGCTCAGAACGGCGTTGCCGCGATCGTCGGCGAAGTTGGCACCGACGGTGATGTCGCCGCGGAACGAATAGCCATCGCCGGTTTCCAGGATCTTGTTCGCGAACCGAACGTCGACACCGGTGAAGTTACGCTTGGTGATGAAGTTCACGACGCCGGATACGGCATCCGCGCCATAGGTGGTCGACGCGCCGCCGGTCAGCAGGTCGACACGCTCGATCAGCGCCAGCGGAATGACGTTGAGATCGGTGGCGCCATTGGCAAGCGACGGAACAATGCGGCTGCCATCGAGCAAGACCAGGTTGCGCTGCACGCCGAGGCCGCGAAGATCGACGGTGTTCGTGCCGTTCGAGCCATTGTTGACCTGCGAACCAACGCCCGGCGAAACGCCCGGCAGGCCACGAAGCAATTCTTCCACCGTGTTCGGCGCGCGCTTCGTGATTTCACTGTCGTTCAAAATCTTGATCGGCGACGATGAGGTCAGATTGGGGTTACGGATCAACGTACCGGTCACGACGATGTCGACGTTCGGCGTATCTTCTTCCGCGGTCGCGGCCGGGGCTGGCGCGACTTGCGCGGAAGCCGATGACGCAAAGCTAGCGAACGCCAAGACCGAGATAGCCGAGCCGACGCTCAAACGCGCGAGCGAGGTTGCAGTCTTTTTCATAAAAATCCCCTTATTTGATCAACCGGCACGAGATCAATCACTTGACCCGTCCGGCACCCCACAGATGGCCCAACGTTGTGGACCATAGCTCAAACCCTGCAGCTTAAACTTTATGCTGTGTTGTCCTAATTGAGTAGCCGCATTTTTGTAAAGGGAGGGGGCGGGATTTTTGGCCGGTATGGCCTCTTTATCCGCGCCTTGTAACAAAAGAGCCACACCGGTCAGCCGATGGTTCCGCCATTATATATATGTTTTAAAAAGATTTAATAGAGTTTGCCTGATGTTGACAGTGATCCAGCCACGACGTCTATCGATCCTGCTCCGCGCAGGTGCTGCGGATCGGCGGCGTTGGCACACCCCGGTCCTGCACGGCCAGCGCATCACACCGGGATCACTCGATTTCGTGCCCCGAACCAAGTCCACGGCGGTTCCCATCATCCGCCACGGCGATGCGAATGATAGGATTGTCAAATGCAGCCGGTACTGTCTGTTGGCGCGGGAAAGCTGGCGACCGGCAGCGCCATGCTTTGCTCGGCCGCCCGGGAAATCCGCCGGTCGAGAAAGATCGAGCGGTGATCGGCCGCGCGGTCCATCGGGACGAAGATCGCCTCACCACCCTCTGACGAATGGAGGTATGAACGGGCGAGGCCAAGCGATCGTCGAGGGTCACAGGCACATTTCGGCGACGAGCCCGCGTTCGGCAATTTCCTGCTGTTCGCCCGCCTTAACCACGGCCGCCCCGATCATCCCGTGCTGCGGTCGCCGCGCTGGATGGCGGAGATCAGATCACCACAGCGCAAAGGAGCTTGGCCAAGGCCTTGGAATTCAGGGCCGTCGCGGTGATCGCTTGCGACGAGGGTGTTCTGCCGCTCGATGAACGCGGCGCTGACGCGGCCGATGAGGCGGAAGTGGACGATATCTACGAAACCGAGCGGCGCCTGTTGTAGGTCGCGTGCACGAGAGCGCGCGAGCACGTACTTGTCCCTGGGGTGCAGCCGGCGTCGGAGTATTTGTCGGACCTTCGGGCACCGCGCTGATCGAATACTTCGACGATTTCGGACTTTATAAGCTACGCTTATTGCCCGGGAGATTAAGAGCGGCGACGACCCAAACCCGGACCTTTATTTGAGCGTAATCGCCACCCGAATCTGCACGCTCGTTCAGACGTTGATTTTCGGGACACACGCGAAAATTCGTTTTTCGGCGAAACCACACATAGATGAGAACGCCCATCGCGAGCGTGCGCTGGCATCTCAGAATGAGATGTAGATTGAGCCACCGGGAGCTGGACGTCAGGTTAGCTTTGTCGAAGCGTTCGATCTCCAGAGATACGCCTTCCATCGTTTCCGGCCTGAACTGATTTCCGGGAGTTCGGACCAGTCACTGCCGGAGCATAGTTGGGAAAGGCTGTGGGATTGCGGCTCGTAACTCGTGATGATGACTGCGGCACCACAACTTTGCGCCGCAGCGATAAGCGTCGCTGGATCGTTCCCATAGATCAGCACTTCGCACAGCGTGACGAGGTCGTAGTTTCGATGTCGGAGGAGCGGCAGAAATGACGGCAGAGTGCCTTCCAGAAAAACCGCCTTGGGAACGGCGACGCGCGCGCGCGCCAGCGCGGTTGCAGAGATATCGATCCCGGTTACTTGGTCGGCGATTCCTCTGAAGTAGCGGGTCTGATACCCCTCCCCGCAGCCGACCTCGAGGATCGACGCGAGCGGCGGACAAAATTGAGCGATCAGGGCGTTGGTTCCCTCAAAGCGCGCCTGCTCGCGGCTACCGAGCTTCCAGGGATCGGGCTTGGTGTAAAGCGAATCGAGTGTCTCGGCCGTGCCGTCGAACTGGCGCCGCCGAACCGACCATCGATCCAACCCCTGCGAAATTCGTTTTAACATTGGCTCGTCCCAGTTTGACCTAATGTTCCAAGACGGTGCCGCCGCTCCTTTTCCGCACTGGCTATTTTCAAGCGATCGTTCTGCGCGCGCAGTTGCCTGGGTGGAGAATATGACGGCGACCGTTGACCCGTCTGTGCGGGTTGGCCCCTTCGGCACCGTCATACCGGCAGATGACGGGGATTTGCGCAGCATGACGAGGTGGTATCAACGGTTGCTGGTTGATTTTCGACGTCTGCAGCCGACCATCATCGCCATCCTGGGGCTTGCGGCGACGCTTGCGTCTTTGGCGTTCGTCGGGGCTGCCTTGCGTCAGCAGGGGCTCGCCCCGGTCTTGGCCATTGCTACGAGCGGTTTCGGCTTCTGGACGACGTTCGTTGCGTGCATGTTTGTCGAACCGCTGGCACTTTGCTGGATGATGCGCCGTCTGCTCGGGACCGGCCCCGAAACGCTGCCGCCGCTGCTGCGGAAACAGGCTCTCAATACGCTGCTGTTCGGCTATGCGGGCGATACGTTGTTCCTCGCCTGGCTCGGACGGCACATCGGCAACGCGCGAGCCGCAGTCGCGCTCGTTTTCGACGTGGCGATCGTGTCGGCGCTGGTCAACAATGCCGCGACGCTCGCCCTGTTGTTTGTAATGCGCGACCGGTTGCAAGCGCTTGCCGGTGCAAAGCTTGACGGCGAGGTTGTGCTCCTTGCTGTCGCCTTCGCCGCCTTCCCGTTGCTGATGATCGGATTGCGCCGCCAGATGATGCGCAGCTCGGGCATACCGACGATCGTCGCTGCGCTCGGTTTTCGGACGATTGCCTATAGCCTGCTCGTCGCGGCAACCTGGCATTTCGCGATGCCGGAGGTGCCGATGCGTTCGTTGCTACTGCTGACGACCGCGCGAATGGTGGTGTGTCGGCTTCCGATCATTCCGAACAAGGACCTCGCCTTCGCGGGATGCGTTGCCTTGTTCCTGGGGCCGGATGAAAAAATCGCCGCAGTGATTGCCGGCGTGGCGCTGCTGACGCTGGTGGCAGAACTGGTCCTGCTGTTACTGGCACAGCTATTTGCCAGAGAACCTGCCCGGTCGGCGTCAGCGGCCGCACGAGCGTCCACCGCGACGGCGCGCGCGAAATATAGAATAGTTCCAGAAGCATAAATTTCTGTCCGGTTTTCGCTCGGCCGCGTCGTCGTAAAAGCGAGGAGTCCGTGTCGACCACTCCGGTCGCGACCCAAGTTTGCGCTTCTGGCGGCGCGCACTCCTTACGTTGCCACTCGCCCTCAGGGGGGCACCACGGGAATACGCGGATGTTGCACCAATCGATTGATGTTGTGGCCTGGAACTCGCCTTGGGAGATGGTTGCGGCGTCCAAACCCGTCCCGCGCTGGACCGTCCTGATCCCGTTCTTCAACGAGCGGGCCCTGCTTGATGCAACGATCGTAAGCCTCGCTGCCCAAGACGTGCCGTTCGAGCTGGTCCTCATCGACAATGCCTCTACCGACGGCAGTGCGGATGTCGCTGCGGCCACGTGCCGGCGGCTCGGCCTCGCCTTCACGCTGGTGATCGATCACCGACCCGGCAAGGTGAATGCGTTGCAGAGCGGCGTGGCGCGAACACGCACGCGTTTCGTTGCGACGTGCGACGCCGACACGATCTACCCGACAGACTATCTACGGCAGGCGGAGCTTTTGCTCGAAGCCAAGGGCGCAATTGCCGGAGGTGCGTATTTCGTCGCATCCGACGCAACGGCCGACGACCATAAAGCGGCGTCCGCTCGCATCGCGCGCGCGGCAAGCCTGTTGCCTGGACAATGCCATACCGGCGGCGCGGGGCAGGTTTTCCATACCGACGCGCTTCGGCAGGTGGGGGGGTTCGATGCCGCGCTTTGGGGCTATGTGCTTGAAGATCATGAGATCATGCACCGCATGGCAAAGCTTGGACCGCTCGCTTATGGTGACACATTGTGGTGCGCACCGTCGCATCGCGAGCGTGATCGTGATTCGATCCGCTGGACGCTGATCGAGCGTATTCTGTATCATACGACACCCGGCCCGGCGCGCGACTGGTTTTTCTACGATTTTCTGGCGCGGCGGCTAGCCGCCCGCCGCTTGACCAGCGACCGCATTCGCGAGCGCCAATTTTACGCACAATCCGACTTTTCGGACGGGATTCCGCAACCGACGTGACGTGGCGAATGATGACGTCGTACAAGAGTGAAACCAACGGTTTGTGGACAGGGTTCCGGAAGGGCTTGCGGGGACGACCATTCGGCGCTTTACCATTGACGATGCAGCACAGTCTTGCATTTCGGTGAGCGAAGCGGGGCTCAAGGCAGTTTTTCTGGCAGAGCAGCCAATGCTGCTGCGACTGCTTATCGCGCGGCTCGGCAATCGCGCGGATGCAGAGGACGCGCTGCAGGACATGTGGCTGAAGCTCGACCAAAATACGCCCCAATCCCCTGTACAGCCGATCGCGCAGCCGGCCGCCTATCTCTACCGAATGGCCGCAAACCTCGCCGCCGATCGTAGGATTGCAGCGGTCCGCGCTGGAGCGCGCGACACCGCGTGGCTCAATGTGCAACCCGGTGCCGAGGAGCAGCCGACCGCCGAGCGCACCTTGCTCGGGCGCGAGCGGCTGGCACGGATCGAGGCCGCACTGGCCGCAATGCCTCCACGGATGAGTGCCGCGCTGCGCCTGTACCGCGTCGAGGGTGTGCCGCAAAAGCAGATTGCGGAGAGGCTGGGCATGACGGTCAGCGGAATCGAAAAACTATTGCGACGCGCCGCCAACGAGATTCACATGCATGAGGTCGCGGACAAGGCGGAATTGGTCGATCTGCATCGTCTACCAGATGAAGGGAAATCACATCTTGGCAAGTGAGGCCGCCACTATTGTCGATCGCGCTATCGACTGGCATTTGCGCCAGGCCAGTATGGATGATGTCGACTGGCGTGCTTTCGTTGCGTGGCTGGAGGCTGATCCCGCCCATGCGGAGGCGTTCGACGCGATCACGCTCGATATGTCCTTGCTGGCCGAACACCCCGACCTCTATCCGGCTCCGGCCGCGCCGGTCGCGCGCCAGCCGCACCTTCCGCAAAGATCAATGCTGCCGTCGCGTCGCGCTTGGGCATGGGTGGGCGGCGGCGTGGTGGTCGCGGCGGCGGCCAGCCTGACTCTCATCCTTGTACCGACCGGTTTGAATAGCGGCAGCGCACCTTATGCGGTGGAAACCAAACCGGGTCAGCGACGGGATATCGCGCTGACCGATGGCACGCGGATCGAACTCAACGGCGCGACCCGGTTGCTGCTGGACCATTCCAATCCGCGTGTTGCGACGCTTGAGGCGGGCGAGGCGACCTTTCACGTCCGCCACGATCCGCGCGACCCCTTCACGGTGCATTCGGGACGCATGACGGTGCAGGATCTCGGCACCGTCTTCAATGTCGCGCGCGACGGCGCACGGCTCGACGTGCAAGTTGCCGAAGGCTCGGTGCTGTTCCAGCCGAAGCGCGACGCCGTCACGCTACACGCTGGCGGTGCGATCACCGCGCGCGAGGATTTGGGACAAATCGCGGTGACCAATATCGATGTTGCCAAGGTCGGCCTCTGGCGTGATCGCGCGGTGTCATTCTCAGGCGAACCGTTCGGGCGCGTCTCCACCGCAATCCGGCGGATCGACGGCGCCACGCTTTTTGTCCACCCCAGCTTGTCGCAGCGCCCGTTTACCGGCATGGTTCGTCTGTCTGGCAAGGCGGGGCAGGACGTGCCGCATCTCGCGGCTTTGGTTGGGGCTGAGTGGCATCACGATGGCGAGCGGTGGGTCATCTCGCCACGATAGACGATCTGCGTTTCGCCCGGTCCTGATCCGGGGGCTGTGTCCCTTTCTGATGCTCGTCGCGCTCCCGGTCGCGGCCCGCGCCGACGACCCGCGGATCGCGATCCCGCCCGAACCGCTCGACCGAGCGCTGAACGATCTGGCCCGACAAAGTGGCTTCGATATCGTCAGCACCGAATCCGACCTGGACCGAGTCCGCACCAAGGGCCTGACCGGCCGGATGGCCCCGCGCGACGCCTTGCGGCGGCTGTTAAAGGGCACGGGCTTCCGCGCCGTCGCGATCGATGCGCGCAGCTATCGGATCGAACGTCTCCCACGCACGCCGTTGGCGCCACGCATCGTTGCGCGCCGCAATCTGGAACCGACAATCGGCAGCGACATCATCGTGACCGCCAGCAAGCAAAACTCAACACTGCTGCGGTTCCCCGGCAGCGCGATCATGATCGGCGGGTTTTCGCCGGGCGCTCTCACCACGCGGCCACTCACGATCGATGACGTGGCACGCGCGACCCCGGTCCTGCAGAACACCGAATTGGGCATTGGCCGCAACAAAATCTTCATCCGCGGCATCGCCGACAGCAGCTTCAACGGGGCGACGCAATCGACTGCGAGCCTGTATTTCGACGAAGTCCCGCTGGGCTATTCAGGCCCTGAGCCAGGCCTGAATTTGTACGACATGAAGCGCGTCGAAGTCCTCGAAGGGCCGCAAGGGACGCTTTATGGGGCAGGCGCGATCGGCGGGATCATCCGACTGACCCCCAACCCGGTCGATCTGTCGCGCTTCAGCGCCTCGTTCAGCAGCGGTGTTACAGCAACGCAAGGCGGTGCAGCCGGGTTCGATGCGGCAGGTGTCGCAAATGTCCCAGTCCTGCGCGACCGGGTCGGCCTGCGCGTGATCGGTTATCGTAACCGCGACGGGGGCTTCATCGGCGACCGATTGCGCAAGCTCTCGAACGTCAACCGCACCGATACGTTCGGTGGCCGAGCAACGCTGGCGATTGATCCGGGCGATGGCTGGAGCATCGAAGCGGGCGCGGTACAGCAACGTATCGTTGCCACCGATGCCCAATATGCCGAACGCACGGTAGGCGCGCTCGATCGTCGGGCGCGCCTCGCGCAGCCCTATAGCAGCGACATCACCCTGCTTCGCGGGATCGTGCGCAAACGTTGGGACAGTGGGCTCGAGCTCCTGTCGGCGGGTGGATATGTGGATCTGCAAACCGCAGATGTGTTCGACGCGACACGGGCAATCGGCAGCATCGGGCCGAGCCTCTATACAAATGCGCAATCGGCGGCACTCTTTGTCCAGGAAACCCGGCTATCGCGCGCCATGCCGGGAAAAGTCGGTTGGCTGCTAGGCGTGTCGCTCCTTCATAACCGCGACATTCAGGCACGCACTCTGGGGCCTCCCAACGAACCTCTTGACGTTATCGGGGTGACCAATGTGACCGACAGCGTGTCGGCCTTTGGGGAAGCAACGTGGCCAGCGAGCAATCGCTTGTCGATCACGCTCGGCGCACGCGCGACCGCAGCGCGCACCGATGGCGAGCCTTCGACGCGCCCGCGCAACGACAGTTTTATCCGCGGGCGCGCCACACGCCGTATCGACCCGACCCTCGCTGTCTCGTGGCTGGTCGCAAAGCGCACTGCAGTTTTCGCACGCTTTCAGACTGGATATCGCACCGGCGGGCTGGCGGTCGCAACCGGGGTTGGCCGGGTGCTCGACTTTCGCTCGGACTCGATAATCGTGGGGGAATTAGGGCTGCGCAAGCAACGCTGTGGCGAGACCGGTCTCGAACTGAGCGCCGCAATATCCTATGCGCGGTGGCGGGATATTCAGGCCGATCTCTACAATCGGCGCGGTCAGCCCTATACTGCAAACGTCGGCAACGCCGAAATTGCCGGGTTTGAGGCCACCGGCGATTGGGCGCCGGTCCGAGGGCTGCATGCTAGTTTCGCGCTGTTTTACAGCTATAACGTTGTTGACGGTCCGATCGCGCAGTCATCCGTCCGGGAAAACCGTCGCTTGCCCGAGACGCCGGCCTTTTCCGGAAATGCGGGCCTGGCCTATAGCTGGACGCATGATAGCGAATCCCGGTTTAGCATTAGCCTGTTCGGCCGCTATGTCGGCCGTTCGGTCTTAGGCACGGGGGATTTTCTCGACGTCAGCCAAGGCAAATATGCAGTCATCGACGCGCAGTTGGGTTGGCGTTGGCAGGGGCTTGATGTCAGTTTGAGCGGTGACAATCTTGCCAATGCGAGCGCGAACCGCTTCGCGCTGGGCAATCCTACAATCCTGGCCACACGACAACAAACGACTCCACTGCCACCACGAAATGTCCGGCTCGGATTCACGATAGGCTTTTAGCGTCACCGGCTACCGAATTTGGACGGCGATCTCGGGGCACCGCGGTGGCTCGACGACGTAACTGATCTCCTGCGCTCGACTCAGACCGCTCGTCATGACGACCGTGTCGGCACCTCGACGTTACAATTTCCCAATCTCGCAATTGACACGGTTTCGCAACGAAACTGTCACGGGCGGCTCATAGCGCAGGTGGCACCGGGACAGACGCCGCCAAAGGGAAATCATCATGTTGAACCTCACCACGGCGCGCATGCGCCGGGGCAGCAGTGCGCTCGCGCTTGTTGCTGCGCTGACCGCCAGTGCCGCCCACGCCGCGACCGCGCCTGCCGCGCCATCCGCTCCCGCGCCAATTACCGCAGATCAGACGCAACAGGACGCCATCGCCGAAGGCTCCGACATTGTCGTGACCGCGACCAAGGCCAACGAGCTCGCGCCCGTCACGGCCTCGCTCAAGACGACGCAACCGCAAGCGATCGTGTCGCGCTCGTTCATCGAGGATTCGCTGCCGGCGACCGCCGATTTCAACCAGATCGCGCTGATCACGCCGAGCGTGTCCAACTATGGCGGCAATAATGGCATCGGCCTGTCCGAATCCAAGGCGCAGATCCGCGGCTTCCAGGACGGCGAATATAACATCACCTATGACGGCGTGCCGTTCGGCGACACCAACGACCCGACCCACCATTCGACGACCTTCTTCCCATCGAACACGATCGAGACGCTGGTCGTCGATCGCGGCCCCGGCAATGCCAGCCAATTGGGTCAGGCGACGTTCGGCGGCACCTTCAACCTGTTCAGCCGCGCGACGCGGGACACGTTCGGCGGTTCGCTCGAAGCGACCTACGGCAGCTTCAACACCTATCTTGGCCGCGCGATCGTGCAGACCGGCAAGATCGACAAACTCGGTGGCGCCAGCGCGGTGTTCACCGGCCAATATGTCCATAGCGATGGCCGTTCGAGCTTTTCGAAATATGAGAATTACAATTTGTTCGGGAAGGTTATCGTTCCGATCGGCCCCGACGTGACGCTGACGCTGCTCGGCACCTATAACAAAAACCATTTCAACCAGGCCGATAACGACGGATCGACGCTCGCGCAGCAGGCCTTGTTCGGCAAATATTACGCGCTGAACAACGATCCCAAGACGTCGCAATATTACGGCTATAACCGCACGGTAAAGACGACCGATTTCGAGCTCATCAAGCTGGAGGCCAATCTCGCCCCCGGCATCGTGCTAGAAAACCGCGCGTTCACCTATTATTACGACAACGAGACGCTGTCCGCGAACGATGTGACAACGCTTCCCGGCGCGATCTACAACACCGTTGCCGCTGATGGAAAAACGAAGATCATCGGCAATATCCCGGGCTACACCAAGACCAACAAATACCGTGTATTCGGCGACATCATCAAGCTGCGCGCCGACCTGACCAGCTTCGCGACGCTGACCGTCGGCGCATGGCTCGAATTCAGCAACACGTATCGCCAGCAGCGCGACGTCGATCTGACGACCGGCGCCTTCAACTATGTCGAGAAGGCTGTGACGGCACCGGCGACCGGGCTGAATCCAGGCCAGGTCACACCGCTCTACATCAAGTTCGATCAGAATTCGCAGGGCAACCATACCGAGGAATTCGCCGAGCTCGAGCTGCGCCCGATCGCGGGGCTGAAGATTACGCCTGGCTTCAAGCATGTCGATTTCGGCCGGAAGATCGATGCGGCGTACAATCAGACGACACGCTATGCGCAGCGGAATTCCAACGATTACACCGCCGATCTGCCGTTCGTGACGATCAATTATCAGCCGACCTCGAACCTGTCGGTCTACGGCCAATATGCCAAGGGCTTCCTCGCCCCGCCGCTCAGCCAGCTCTATGTCGCAAACACCAATTTCTCGAACGTCGAGCCGCAGAAATCGACCAATTATCAAGTCGGCGCGGTCTATCACGGCAGCCATTTGTCGATCGATGCGGACGTCTACGTCATCAATTTCACCAACAAATTCTTCAGCTATACCGATACCTCGGGTCAGGGGTTGGGGACGATTTTTACCAATATCGGCGGCGCGCTGTATAAGGGTGTCGAGGGTCAAGTAACCTATGCGTTCAGCAATGGCCTCGCGGTCTTCGCCAACGCCTCGCGCAACTATGCCAAGACGGTGGTCTACACCAACCCGGTCACCAATCTGATCGTACCGCGCACTACGATCGCCAAGGCACCGCTGTCGACCGCCGCGGGCGGCGTCTTGTTCAAGCACGGCCCCTACCGTTTCTCGGTCACCGACAAATGGACCGGCGCGCAATATGCCGATCTGGCGAACGTCACGCGGATCAGCCCGTACAATACGGTCAATCTGGCCGCGAGCTACGACATCGGGCCATTCCGTGTCGGGCTTGACGTGACCGACTTGCTCGATTCGCAGAAGATCAACCAGATCTCGGGCACGCCGCTCAACGCCAACACGTCGCAAATCTATTACCAGCCGGGCCGTGCGATCACCGGCCAGGTGACGTACAAATTCTGATGCAGCGGGGATTGATCGCCGCAGCGTTGCTCTGCCTCGCTGCGGCCCCTGCGCCGAAGACCCAATCGCTGCTCACCGCGCGGGATCTCGATCCAGCGCTCGTGTTGCCCCCGCCGCCCGCCGCCGACAGCGTCCAGGCAGCCGCCGAATTGGTCGAGTTGCGCGCGTTTGAAAACCGCACGGCGGCGACCGAGGCCGATGCGCGGCTGGACGGCGATACCAAGAATGCCTCGATCTTCGCGGTCGTGCTCGGCCCCAAATTCGATCTCGCGCATTTACCCGCAACCGCCGCGCTGATGGCGCTGGTGCGGGCGAGCGAGAAGGAGACGATCGATCGCGGCAAGGATCATTTCCGCCGCGCGCGGCCCTATGTGTCGGATCCGACGCTCAAGGCGTGCAAACGCAACGAGGATCCGCTGTCGAGCTATCCCAGTGGCCACACGTCGATGGCCTTCTCGATGGGCGAGACGCTGGCGCGGCTGGTCCCGGAAAAGGCCGAAGCGCTGCTCGCGCGTGCGGCGCGCTACGCCCAGAGCCGGATCGTGTGCGAACAGCATTTCCGCAGCGACGTGAGCGCCGGGCAAATGCTCGGTCTGCTGATCGCCGAACGGTTGATGGCGAAGCCGGCGTTCCGCACCGCGTTCGGCAAGGCGCGCCGAGAACTCGTCGCGGCCGGCATCGCGCAGCGCTAGGCCCGCCGCCGCGTCAGCACCGCGATCATCGCGGGGAGGAACAGCAGCACCAACGGCACCGCCGCGCTGAGCCCGAAGATGATCGCGGTCGCCAGCGGCTTTTGCAGCCCGGCCCCGCGACTGACCCCCAGCGCAAGCGGCGCAAGCGTCAAGATTGCGATCAGCGCCGACATCAGGATCGGGCGCAGCCGCTTCTCCCCCGCTTCGCGCAATTCGGCGAGATCGATCGCCCCGTCGCGCGGCAATTCGGCGAGGAAGAAGATGACGAGCTCGCTCACCATCCCAATCACCATCGTCAGCCCCATCAGCGCGGAGATGTCGAGCTCGATCCCGGTAAGCCACAACCCGCACAGCACCGCCGCCGCCGAGAGCAACACCGTCGTGATCGCTGCCAGCGTCCAGGTCAGCCGTTCGAAAAGAAAGGTCAGCAGCAGCGCGGTCAGCAGCAGCGCCGCGACGAACACGATCGTCAAATCGGCAAAACTCTGCTGCTGCTGCGCGTAGAGCCCGCCATAGGAGACACGGATCGCGGCGGGCAGGTGCAGCGCGGCCACTGCGCGGCGCACATCCCGCATCCCCGAGCCCAGATCGCGCCCCTCGAGCCGCGCCGTCACGCCGATGAAGGGTGCGAGATCTTCGCGCGTAATTTGTTCCTGCCCGGCGGCGACCGTTACGCTGGCGACCTGCCCGACGCGCACGACATGCCCGTCGGGCGCGACCAAAGGTAGCTGCGCCAAATCGCTTGCGCGGCTTCGCAGCGCAAGCGGCGCGCGGACCCGCGCGGTGACGAGTTGCTCGCCGATCCGCAAATTGGTCGCGGTCGCGCCGCCGATCAGCGCATCGAGCTGGCTCGACACCGCTGCCGGATCGAGCCCGTGCTGGAGCGCAGCCGCCGGATCGACCTTCACCACCAACGCATCGCCCGCGACGCGCAATCCATCGACCACTTCGACGATGCCCGAAACCTTGCCGATTGCCACGCCGACGCGCTTGGCGGCATCCTTCAGCGCGGCAGGATCGTCGCCGAACAGCTTGACCTCGACCGGTTGCGGCACCGCGGTCAAATCGCCGATCAGATCTTCCATCAACTGTGCGGTCTCGATTTCGAGGCCAGGGACCCTCGCCTGCACCTGCTGGCGGATACCGGCCATCACCGCTTCGATCGGGCGGCGCGACCCGCCTTTCAGGCGGATGAAATAATCACCTTCATCGGCCTCGGTCAGGCCCCCGCCCAATTGCACGCCAGTCCGCCGCGAATAGCTCGCGACCTCGGGCGTGGCGGTGATGATCTGCTCGACCTGGCGCAGCAGCCGGTCGGTGTCCGACAGCGCAGCACCCGATTGCGCTTTATAGTCGAGGATGAACCCGCCTTCATCCATCGCGGGCATGAAACCCGACGGCACATGGCTCCACGCCGCAACGCCGAGCAAGGCCATGCCTATCCCGAGCAGGCCGACGAACAATCCCGGTCGCGCGAGTGCGCGTTCGGCGGCGCGGGCATTGATCCGGTCGAGCCGCTGGAGCGAAGCCCCCGCGCGGTCCGCCGCCGCAATGTCCGCTGCACGGACCCAGCGCGCGGCGACCAGCGGCAGGAGATAGCGGGCGAAGAGCAACGACAGTCCGAGCGCCGCGACCATCGTCAGCGCCAGCGCCTTGAAGAACCCGCCGGTCAGGCCGCTGACGAAGGCGAGCGGCGTGAACACGACGATCGTAGCGGCGGTCGATCCGAACAAGGGACGCGCCATCTCGGCGGCGGCGTCGGAGACCTTGGCTGCCCCCTCCTGCAAGCGCCGCATGATATGTTCGAGCATGACCACGGCATCGTCGACCACCAGCCCGACCGCCGCCGCCATCCCGCCCAGCGTCATCATGTTGAAGCTCATGCCGAACGCGAACAGCAACAGGCATGTCCCCGCGAGCACGGCGGGCAGCATCAGCCCGGTAATCAGCATCAGCCGCGCCGAGCGCAGGAACACGAACAACACAACGCCCGCCAGCACCGCGCCGAGCAGGATCGCATCGCGCACCGCACCGGCGGCGGCGGAGACGAGTTCGGACTGATCGTAAAAGGGCGTGACCATGACGCTGGGCGGCAACCCCAAGGCTTTCAGCCGCGCATCGACCTCCTGCACGATCCGCACGCTATCGCCGTTTGGCGATTGGCGGATATTGACGAGCACCGCATCGCGCCCGCCCGACGAGACTTTGGTGAAACCTGGCGTAACCGACGGGTGAATCTCGGCGATCTGCCCCAGCGTCACGAGCCCGGCGCTCGCGGCGCCACCGGCCTTTACCGGAGTCGCGGCGATATCGGCGATCCCTCTCAGGCGATTTTCCGCCAGGACAAGGTAGAGCCGGTGGCGGTCCTCCAGCCGCCCCACGCCGGTGACGCTGTTTGCCTTGCCCAATGCGGCAGCAATCGCATCCAGCGAAAGTCCGAGCGCTTGCGCCTTGGCTGGGTCGACATCGACGGCAAGCTCGCGCGGCGCACCGCCGAGGATGTCGATGCCCGCCACACCCTCCACCGCGCCGAGTGCCGGGCGGACTTGCAACTCGGCGATCTGGCGCAGCGCATTCTGGTCCAGCGAGGGTGAGGTGAGCGCGATCCCCAAGACCGGAAAGATCGTCGGATCGGAGCGGCGCACTTCGAAGCGGGTGGCCGCAGGCAAATCGGGCAGCGCGGATGCCAATGCACCCTGCGTCGCGAGCATCGCGGTGACCATATCCTGCTTCCACGGAAAATCGAGCGCAACCTCGGCGGTGCCGCGGCTAGTCGTTGAGCGGATCCGGGTGACGCCGGGAACGCTCCGCAGCGCGGTCTCGATCGGGCGCGTGATCTCCGCCGCCATTTGCGTCGCGTCGCGCTCGCCTGCATCGATCGAGACGACGACGCGCGGAAAATCGATATGCGGGAACAGGCTGACCGGGAGATGCGTCGCCGCAAACACCCCGCCGAGCACGACCAGCACCGCCGCCAGCCACAAGGCGCGCGCGTGCCGCTCGATCGCCGAGATCACTTGGTCCGCACCTTCATGCCATCTTCGACCGCGGTTCCCCCAGCGACGACCACCGCCTCCCCCGCCCGCACCGCACCCGACACTGCGACCCGGTCGCCGCGCGCCGCTCCGACGGTGATGTCACGGCGATGCGCAACCCCGCCGGCCACGACATAGACGTAGGACTGTCCGCCGTCGTCGAGCAAAGCGGCGTAGGGAATGGTCAGCTGCGCGCTGCCCGCTCTGCGCGGGGTTCCGTCGGTGGTTGCGCTAAGCGTCTGGCCAGAGCCGATTCCTGTGGCGGCGGGAAGGCGCGCGAACACCGATGCGAGCCGAGTCTGCGCGTCGGCGGCCGGATTGACCGTCTCGACGGGCACATCGAATGCCGCTGCGCCGCCGCTGGCGGTGATGTGCAGCACCGTGCCCGGACGCAAGCTGCGGGCGAGCGCGGGATCGACCCCGAAGCGGGCGCGCAGATCGGACGCGCGTGTGATCGACGCGATCGACGCGCCTGGCTGGACGAGGTCGCCCGGTGCCGCCGTCACCGTCTCCACGATTCCGGCGGCGGGCGCGCGGAGCGTCAGGCCGCCGGTGCGCGCGGCCATCGCCGCGCGCGTAGCGTTGGCGCTGGTCGCGGCCGCGCGCCCTGCTTCCACTTCGGCATTGCTGCCCAGACCATCGGTCTTCAGCCGCTCCGCGCGCGCCAGTGCGGCGTTGGCAGCCTGCGCGTCGCTCGACGCCTTGACGAGATCGACACGCGTTGTCGGCGAGGCGGCGAGCTGCGCGATCACAGCGCCGGCGGCAACGCGCGATCCGACCGGGGCGACGATCGCGACGACGGTCGCCTCCGCCGGCGCCGACACCGTCAATTTGCCACTGGGCCCCGCCTCGGCCGCGCCGTAGAGCGTCACCTGCTCGGCCAGCGTACCCGGTTCCGCCCGACCGAGCGTGACGAGTGCGACCGGCGCGGTCGCAGCCTCTTCCTCTTCGACGGCACCCGAACAGGCACCGAGCAGAAACGCCATCAGCAGAACCGTGGACTTCCGGGTCACGTCCAGGCCTCCCTCAGCGTGCCGGTGAGCAATTCCAGCGCAATCATCTGTTCGGCAATGTCCTGCTCGCTTTGCAGGAGCAGCACCTGCTTGTCGCGGTCGGCCTGTTCGGCAATCTCAGCGGTCGCCATCGACAGATCACCGCGCGTCGCCGCGCGCCGCGTCGCCTCGGCATAACGGTGGGCGGCGGGCACA